>CAVXOK010000013.1:0-195000 GCA_963763285.1 uncultured Acidobacteriaceae bacterium
GCTGGAGGCGGACTTCGAGGCCGAGGTGGCGGAGTTCTTCGGCTACGTATTCGGCGGCGGCGCGGGCCTGGACTGATCCGCTGGGGCGCGCTCCGATGTTCTCCGTGAGGTGAGTGAGTTGGCGGTAGGCGTAGTTCGTCACTCAGTGCGGCGGCTTTGATGGAAGAAAGCTGCTGTAGAAGGAGCGGAGGGAAATTCTGTTTGTCGGCCTGAGTGGTTTGGGGCGCGGACATCATTGCGGTGGCGGCGGGTGTCTGAGGCGGGTTTTGAGCGCCTGTAGGTGGGGGCCGAGGAAGCAGGAGGGCGATCGAGAGTGGGGAGACAGAAATGAGTAAGGACGCACGGGAGCGGAAAGCCTTGATCATAGGTGCAGGCAGTGTATCTGAAGAGACGGCTGCGGGAAAGTTGGTCAAGCAGAAAAGTCCGTTTTCGGACCAATCCTCGGAATGCCGCTGAACCCTTAGGTCGATGAACGCGTCGGCCCTGTTCTCGGCAGTTGAGATTCTTCCTTGTCGGAAGTCATTAACCACAAGATGACTTGTCAGAGTAATCAGCACGGCGCGGTATCGAGAAACGCGCCCTTGTCATAAGTTTCATATCGCATCCTCTAGGGGGTGCGATTCTGATGCCACTCGTGTGGTGTAGCTCCAGTGACCCTCTTGAACGTCCGCGTGAAGTGGCTCTGATCTGCAAAACCTGTTGCCACAGCCACCATGGAAAGGCTCTCTCCTTTCATCAGCAGTAGCTCCTGCGCTTTGCCGATCCGGGTGTTCAGTTGATAGCGATGCGGGGATACTCCTGTAGACGCCTTGAACATCCTCGCAAATTGCGAGGATGACAGGTCGACCAGACGGGCAAGCTGGAAAACAGAAACGGATAAATCGAGATGCTCGTGGATGAAGTCGAGAACGAGACGGAGTTGTGAGACCGATAGTCCTGAGTTCTCTTTTTGGGGTCGCCCCTGGAAGCAGGCGCTCAGGAGGGCGATCGTGAGTCCTTCTCCGTACAATCCTGTACTCGGGTCAGATGCGTCACATTCGGCAGCAAGGAGTCGCGCGCACTCGACCGCTCTCTTGTCATGAAACATCAGCTCAGGATTTCCTGCTTTGCCCGGGTCCAGATCGGGGCCGAACCAATCTCCCAGAGATTTCCTGTCGAAGCTCAGGCGAAGTTCGCGTACAGACTCCATGTTGTCCGTATAGCCCCAGACCCTCATCTCTGCCGGGACAAAACTGATGTGATTAGGCCGTTGACGTTCCAGGGCAGCGGGACGATGCAGATTTGTGCGGGCCTCACATCTGCCGCCTATCTCCGCGAGCACAACTGTGAGAGTGTCTTGCGGACCCGACAAATCGTGCCAGGCACGGCCTGGGTGGTTGAAGTGCTGCAGGTGACGAACCGCTATGCCCGCGAAGGTTCGAAGTCTGCTGTGCGCCGCCTTCATACCGTGCGGAGAACGAAACTCAAATGTGTCCGATCCCTCAGAAACCTGCATCTGTCGTCCTCCTTTTGCGGCTCTCGCCCATAGCGTTTTCATACTATGGTAGCCGTTTCGTACAAGCCATTCTCTGTTCCTTCTAAGTATTTTGAGAGAAATGCCAGGAGGAAGAATGGCCGGGAAGCTCAAAGGAAAGATCGTTACACTGGCAAAGAGAAAACAAGGGGGAGAAGATGACAGTTGCAGAACTGATGCACCACAACTTCGATGAGATCTTCATCGAGCTTGATCCAGTGAAGCGCGAAGCCATGATGCGCAATGCTTATACGGAAGATTGCGTATGGATACACCCGGGTGGCCGCCTGGTCGGCATTGCGGCGATCAATGAGGCAGCGTCGGAAATTCGTAAGCGCATCCCGGAGTACCGCTACAAGGTGGTTGGCGATATTCACACGATGCACAATGTCGGGATGTGCCGTTGGGGGAGCGGACTTCCTGACCAACCGTTCCGCTATACCGGTACGGACGTTCTGGAGGAACGCGACGGCCGTGTTGCTGTGTTCTACACCTTCATCGATAGTGGAACTCCGCCGGTCTCGTCGACGGAATAAGGCCTTCGCTTGGATGGAAAACGTGGCTGACGCGCAGTAGCGCCGTTAGATACCTGCCGGACTGCTGTTGCGAACCCAGCAGTCCGGCCTTATCCGTTCTCGTCAGCGGATGGATAACGACTAACGCGCTTTTCTTGAGTCAAGCGAGTCAAGCAATTGTTCAATCTCGACGAGTGCAAAATCGCCAAATCACTCGTCGACGACAGATTAGTACCGGAATGTCGGCTTGTAGGAAGTGATCGATTGCACCCGGAAGGAAAAACAGGAAACCATAGCTTCCTAAAGTTAGCGCTTATAGGGCGCTGTCCCCCACATTCGACCGCGGCGGTCCGCACGCGAGATTCCGAGGCAAAAAAGCGGCCCCATTGCTGGGGCCACGTTTCAAAGAGGTCAGGTTTGGTGGGTTGTCAGGAAAGGCGATGGAAGTTACCGTCCCGCCAAGCGGAACCGTACTTCGGGAAATGTTGAATAGGGAATTGAGTGAAGGTCATTGCTGGGTTTGCGGCCTCTTTAATACCTGTAGACGAAGCATTTCCCGAGCCAAAGGCCGCAGAAGGGCGTTCGGGCGTCCGTAATTTATAAGTGATTGATAGAGCTTGGCTTAGGGGGAGGCGAGGACCGCTCGGTGGATGCGACGCAATGGGATGGGGAGTGCGGGAAGTGCACAAGGCTGCACATTCATTGCACGAAGATGGGGTGCACCGCGCCAGAAGCGACTCGAGCCGCCAGCATTCGAGAGCGGCGGCCCGAGAGAGATCCGAGCGCTGGACTAGCTGTTTCCGGCCACGGTACGCAGCTTCCCGGGTAGGAAGTGGTAGGGAGGCCAGGGTCCGCTGATGGCCACTTCGCAGTTCTTCAACTGCTTGGCGGCACTGCTGTAGCGGTTCTGGTATTTTTCGACCGACTTGGTATCGATGAGGTGGGCGATGTCGATGAGCATGCCCTGGGGAGCGACTTTCTTGCAGCTCACTTCCTCTTCGAGCGGATTAAACAACTTGTGGACCTGCACCGAAAGGGCGCGGGCCTTGGTTTGGCGTTCGCGTTCGCGGGATGCCTTGACCTTGAGCTTCGAAAGATAGTCGCCGCCGACGGTGTCGGGCAGGATGACGTCGATCATAGCCTCACGCAAGGAGCCGTCGGTGACGGTGAGCTTGATGTGCATCTCGGACTTGCCGCGGAGCCGGGCAACGCTCAGGCCGAAAGCACGCCGGTTGACCCGGACAGCCTGGCGGAGGGCGTCGTCGCTTTCGAAAATGGTTCCGAAGCGGAAGGGTAAAACGGTGGAATTCCGGAAGCAGCCGCTCACAACGCGGGCGTGCTCGATGGCTGATTTCTGATCGAGTTGTGTGTTTTGGTCGAATTCGCTCACAATCACAGCAAACTCGCCGCTGGGATAGCTGAGGACTGGGGCTCCGTTCACGCCTTGAACATTCTCAATTACGAAAGGGCGTCGGGAACGGGTGCCGTTGGGAAGGGTCTGGTGCTCGGTAAGGCAGTACGCGTACCACGCCATAGTAACTCTCCGAACCGGGACGGAGGCGGACGAGCCACCTCTTATCTTATCTTCTTGTTTTTTTCACACAAGCTGAACTGCGAGTTTGGAGTTTAGGAACGAGCGGTACAGGGTCTAAGAACCGGGAATGCTTTACTGTCAAGCTCCGTAATGCATATTACTTCGGAGTGAATGGAAAATGCAACTTTTTCGTGGCAGGGGGCATCGCTGTGGATTCTGCAGGGCGGGGATAGATTGCACGCCTCCGCGAGAACTCCTTGTGACTTACGGTCAGATTAGTGACGGTTCCCCGCATAAACAGGGGTCGTGCCGCGCGTGGCGTTCTCGTAGACAATGCCGCCCTTCATCACAAAGACGACGCGCCGGACGGCGGTAATGTCTTTCAGCGGATCGCCATCGAGCGCGATGATGTCGGCCTGAAGGCCGGGCGCGATCGAACCGATCTGATCGGCCATGCCCAGCGCTTCGGCGCCCAGGGAGTTGGCGGAGATCATCGCTGCCATGGGGTCGACTCCGCCTTCGCGCACGCGGTTGATAAAGTCTTCGGCGTTGCGACCATGCGCCCCCGCCACGGCGTCGGTGCCGTAGACAATCTTCAATCCGGGAATGCGCACTGCCCGTTGAATGAATTCCTGGTGCGCTGGGATGAGCCCTTTCATTGCCGCGAAGCCTTCTTCCGTGTAGTAGGGCGGGGCGAGATAGCTGTCCTTGTATTGGAGATAGGTTGCAAGCAGCAGCCCGGCCTGCGGATCGAGGTAGGTGCCGCGCTCAGCCATTAATCTGAGATCGTCGTCGGACGCACCGAGGCCATGCTCGACTTCGGTGCATCCGGCGAGAGTTGCGGCGCGGACGGCATCTCGAAAAGCGTGCACCAGTGTACGCAGGCCCTGCTTCTTGGCTTCATCGCAGGCTGCGCTTAATTGTTCCTGCGACATCGTCATCGTGCCCCGCGTCATGCCTCCGGAGGCGTAGATTTTGATGAGGTCCGCGCCGGCGGCTTTTTGTTTTCGCACGAAGGCACGGATTTCGTCGGGCGTCCCGGTCGGCTCGCCTCGGCCCATGATTGGCTCGACGGACGTGAGGATACGCGGGCCGGGGAGCAGGCCTTTCGCGATGGCATCGCGCAGGGGAATGTCGGCGGGCGAGCCGACGCTTTGGACGGTGGTGAATCCCGCGAGCAATGTCAGCCATGCATTCGATGCCGCGGCGTAGGCGGCTTCTTGGGTTGTGCCTCCCTGACCGGCATTTTTTCCGTCTGGGCCAAAGCTCCACGTGATGTGCACGTGGGCGTCAATCCATCCCGGAAGGACGGTCAGGCCGCGCAGATCGTAATCCACCGGGCCGGCTTTGGCGTCGTTGCTTGGGTGAACAGTGTTTGGCTCGATTGCGACAATTTTCGAGCCCTCGACCACGATGCGGGTGTCGCGTAGCACGTGGCCCGTGCCATCGAGCACTGTGCTCGCGGCGATGACTATGCGCTTAGGCGGTGCGGGGGTCGGCGAAGAAACTTGTTGCGCGTACTAGGCCAAGAATTCCGACCATGCTGAAAATGATCTCCGAGGATCGCATGGGATGTCTCCTGCGGTTCGATCCAGAGTAATTCTGTCACATTCTTGAAACAGAAGGGCTGCCTTCACTCGTAGCGTAGGCTCTCGACAGGGTCGAGCTGGGCGGCGCGCGCGGCAGGGACGGTGCCGAAAATCACTCCGACCACGGAAGACACGATAATAGCAATGACGGCGGACCAACCATTGATTGGTACGTGGTACTCGGTAAGGAAGCGCACCGAGTAAGGGATGGCGAGACCGATGACGATGCCGGCCAGGCCTCCAATGACCGAGATGAGGATAGCTTCGGCGAGAAACTGGAAGCGGATTTCACGGTTGGTAGCGCCTACGGCCTTGCGGATGCCGATTTCGCGGATGCGGGATGTCACGGTGGCCAGCATAATGTTCATGATGCCGATGCCGCTGACCACCAAAGTCACCATGGAAATCAGCAGCAGCACCCAAGTCAGGCCGGTGGCGATGCGGTCCATCATCGCCAGCACTGCGGTGAGATTCTGCACGTTGTAAACCGACTCGGCGCGGTGGCGCGACTGCAATACCCGTTTTATCTGTGACGTCGCCGGCACAACCATAGCCGCGTCTTCCATGGAGAAATAGACCATCTTGATGGTGGGGGTTTCGAGGAAGTATCGGCTGACGCTGTACGGGATAGCCATGGAGTAATCGCTGACTTCCGTCTCGCCGAAGGTTTCTCCGCTCTCTTTGAAGGTGCCGATGATGGTGAAGGGCAGGCCGGTGAGCTTGATGATCTTGCCGACCGCAGCCTGGGGCGAGCCATAGACGGTCCGAGCCATTTTTTCCGTAATGACCGCGACCTTGTTGTGAGCCTGCGAGTCTTCGCGATCGAAGAACCGTCCGGACAAGACCGTGAGGTTGCGCACGTGCTGATACTCGGGATAAACCCCGAGAATTTGCACGTCTTTCTCGTCGCCGTGGCCGATCGGGATGCGCTCCCCGAGAGTGACGACAGGCGAAGCTGCAATTACGCCCGGGACCTGTTCCTGCACCGCCTGCACGTCTTCGACGGTCAGCGGATCGAGGCTCGAGTTGCTGATGTGTTGCCCGCCTTCGTATTCCGCCCAGATCTCGTTGGTGCCGATGGCCTGAATCTGGCCCAGGGCATATTGCCTGCCGGTCATGCCAATCGTGACCACAAGGATGAGAGATGCGGTGCCGATGACCATGCCCAGCGCAGTCAGGATAAAGCGGACTTTATTACTGCAGAAAGTGTCGTAGGCGAAGCTGATAATCTCACCAAAGGCCATCTGCGGCCGAAGGCGTTTTGGCATGAGGGCAGCGGTCATGTCTGGTTAGATGCTACACCCGGGACAGAAAGGCGCAAGAGCGGGCGCCTCGAAAATTGCATAAGGAAGCGACCGAGCCAAAACTGCGCGATTCTTGGGTCGCAGAGAACGCGACCCCTCGCGCGGCTCGCTCAGATCCCTTGCGGCGCAAAGAACGCTTACTCGGGATGACACGAGAAAAAACAAATCCGCAGCTGTGCGGTTATGGCAGAGTAGAAGCTGATCTCTGTATTCAGGTTTGATTGGAGCGAATGACCTTTTCTGAAACCACGCCGGAGGCGACCGCGGGTGAACCCAGAACGGCGGGGAATGCGCGCCGTTCGTTGTTTTGGATGGTTGTGGTGGCGCTTCTGTTGCGGCTGGTCGTGATGTCCTTTCTGTATCCGGAGCGGACTGACCCGTATCGCGATCACTGGCGGTTGGGAGGGGAGAGCGGTCGCATTGCGCGGTCGATTGCGCAGGGCGAGGGTTTCAGCAATCCTCTGTTTGGCAAGACCGGTCCAACGGCGTGGCTGGCGCCGGTGTTTCCTTATCTGCTGGCGGGGATTTTCAAGATATTTGGCATTTACAGCAATGCCTCGGCGATTGCGGCGCTGGCTCTGGACTGTTTATTCTCGGCGCTGACGTGCATTCCGGTTTACTTCATCGCGAAGAAGCACTTTGGAACAACGACGGCCGCTTGGGCGGGATGGGCCTGGGCGTTCTTTCCCTACGGGATTTATTTCTCGGCGGATTTCATCTGGGCAACGACTCTGACCACTCTTTTGATGAGCCTTGGTTTTTCTGGTGGCGCTTTACCTGGAGACCTCGTCATCGATTTGGCTGTGGGTAGGTTTCGGCGCGCTCAGCGGGTTCGGAGGATTAACGGATCCGGTCGTGATGTCGGTGGCACCTTTTCTGGGCGCGTGGGCGTGGTATCGACTTTACAAGAGCGGAAGCAAGCTGGCTGGCTCCCGGATTGGGAGCCGTGCTGGCGGTGACGCTGGTGGTTTCGCCGTGGTTCATTCGAAACTACGAGACCTTTCACAAAGTGATTCCCTTCCGCAGTTGCCTGGGCCTGGAAGTTTACTTCGGCAACAATGCGGATTCCTGGCACTGGGGCCCTCCCGGCTATCATCCGTCGGATAACGAAAACGAGTGGCGCGAGTATCAGCAGCTTGGCGAGATCGCTTACACGTCGAAGAAGTTTCACGAAGGGCTGGCGTTCATCGATTCGCACCGGCTTCTGTATGTGGAGCAGACGCTGCGGCGGGTGGTTTATCTGTGGACGGGATTCTGGAGCTTCAGCCACCGCTATCTGCAGGAGGAGCCGGCCGATCCGTTGAATATGGTGTTCTGCACCGGGCTCACGGTGTTGACCTTGATCGGACTTCGCCGGGCGTGGCGCATCGACTCGAACATCGCCATGCCTTATGTCATCGTGTTTTTTTTCTTCCCCATAATTTATTACCTGACGCATCCGGAGGACTATTACCGGCGGCCGATTGATCCGCAGTATGTGGTGCTGGCGGCCTATGCGGTTGCTTCATGGGTTGGGGAGCGGAAGCGGAGGCGAGCGAACATTCCGCTCAAGGTCGCGACCGTCGAGTGAACCAAATTCTCTCTGACAAACATAAAACGCTGGCTGTTCTGCTGCTGCTGACGGCGGGCGCGCTGCTGGTGCACGGATACCATCCCTACGCCGAGGATGCGGAAATCTATCTGCCGGGAGTGGAGAAGATTCTGCATCCGGGGTTGTTTCCGGTGGGGCAGGAATTCTTCGCTTCGCATGCCAGCCTGACGATCTTTCCTAATCTGATTGCGTTTTCTCTGCGCGTAACTCACTTGCCGATGGAGGTCGGGCTGTTCCTGTGGCATGTGGCGTCCATTTTTCTGCTGCTGCTCGCGTGTTGGGAGTTGAGCGGTTTGTTTTTCCCGAACGCGAGGGCGCGGTGGGGTGGGGTCTGCCTGGTGGCTGCGCTGTTGACGATTCCGGTGGCGGGGACGGCGCTCTACATCATGGACCAGTACTTGAACCCGCGGAATCTGGCGGCGTTCGCCGTTATCTTCGCCGTGGCCCGGACTCTGGAGAAGAAATATGTGCGCGCCGTGCTGTGGCTGGCGTTTGCGGGATGCGTGCATCCGCTGATGGCGGCGTTTGCGTTTTCGTTCTGCTGTTCTTTTGGTGATCCTGGAGAGATTTGACAAAAAAGTTCCAGCGGCCGCAGTAGAAGACAGCAACTGGGCTAGCCATCGTGCTGCCGTTTGGAATTTCGCTGGACCCTCCGACTTCGCCCGCCTATCACGCGGCCGCGATGCGGCATGAGTTTCACTACATCCAGCTGTGGCATTGGTATGAGCAGTTGGGCATTCTTGCTCCGGTGGTTTTGTTCTGGTGGTTTGCGCGTATCGCGCGGGCGCGGCAATGGCGCCGGCTCGAACTGGTGTGCCGTGCGCTCATCGTTTACGACTTTGTTTACTTCTGTCGCCGCGCTCGTGGTCGATTTGCCGGCGCGGTTTGAAAGCTCTGGCCCGCCTGCAGCCGCTGCGCAGCCTGCATCTGCTCTACATGCTGATGTTCCTGATCATGGGCGGATTTCTCGGCGAGTTTGTGCTGAAGAATCGCGTGTGGCGCTGGCTGGCGCTGTTCGTTCCTCTTGGCGTTGGGATGTTCATGGCGCAGCGAGACGCTTTTTCCAGCGAGCGCGCACATCGAGTGGCCCGGGCGCCGCTCCGAAGAATCCGTGGGCGCAGGCATTTGTCTGGGTTCGGCGAGAACACGCCCGTGGATGCGGTGTTTGCGCTCGATCCGGAATTCATGCAGATGCGCGGAGAAGATACGATCGGCTTCCGCTGCCTGGCGCAGACGGAGCCGGCTGGCGGACTCGTCGAAGGACAGCGGCGCGGTGAGTATGTTTCCTCCGTTGGCCGAGGAATGGTGGGCGCAGGTGCAGGCGCAGACTCCGTGGAGGAGTTTCCGCGTCGGAAGATTTCTGCGATTTGAAAAACAAATACGGCGTGAGCTGGGTGGTGGTGCAGCAGCCTGGAGGTGCCGGGCTCGATTGCGCTTACCAGAACAGCGCGGTGCGGGTTTGCCGGATTCCTTCGCAGTGGTAACAGCGGTGAGCTCCTGACAGCAAAATCCAGCTTTCCGGGACGGTCGATCAATTACAATGAAGCACAATGTCTACTGCTCCGGCTGTTCAAGCCCCCGTCCGGCTGTTTCCCTACGAAAGGTGGGGATCTCCGCTGCCTGCGCTGGCCCGGCAATACCGGGAGAACCATCCTTGTCCGCATATTCTGCTGAAGGATTTTCTTGATCCCGAGGTCGCGCTGGAAATGGCGAACGCAGTTTCCCCAGGCTACGAGCGACGCCTGGACGCAGTACAAGCATGCCAACGAAAACAAGCTGGGCATGCCCAAGCGCGAACTGTTTCCGGCGACGATCCGAGCGGTCACCGACGAACTGAACTCGCCGGAGTTTGTGGCATGGGTTTCGGAGTTGACTGGAATCCCGAATCTGATGGCGGACCCCATGCTTGAAGGGCGGAGGCCTGCATCAGTCCGGGCCGGGCGGTTACCTGAACGTGCACACGGATTTCTCCATGCACCACTTCCACACGCACTGGCACCGGCGCGTGAATCTGATTCTTTATCTGAATCCGGGGTGGCAAGAGGAGTGGGGCGGGGCGATCGAATTGTGGGAGCGGAAAGGGAAGATGGCGCGCTGCGCGGCGAAGTATCCGCCGCTGCTGAACCATGCGCTCATTTTCACGACTGATGAGCGGTCGTTGCACGGGTTTCCTGATCCGCTGACTTGCCCCGAGGGACAATCGCGCAAGAGCCTGGCTTTGTATTACTACACGGTCGAGCAGGGCAAGAAAGTCACCGGGCATTCCACCGATTATTTTGCGCGGCCGCAGGATGGCTGGGGGAAATCGGCGATGATCTGGCTGGATAAGAAGGCCGTCGATCTTTACTCGCGGGCCAAGGCGCGGTTCGGATTCTCCGACGAGTTTGCCAGCAAGGTGCTGGGATTTTTGTCGAAGAAGAAGTAAGCCGGAATCCTGACAGGCCATTCTCGAACAATTCCCGACATCTTCCGCTCTACGCGGGGCGCGCAGTTCTGCGGGCGTAGTAGGTGGGATAGCCGGGCTCGAGTTTGCGGCCCTTGTCGCTGAAGCGCGGCAAGTGGATCAGGCCCGCCCTCTGCAACGCGAATTGCAGAGCGGTCGCCAGCACGCCGAAACCATACTTCACGCTGCGGCGGAAGTTGATGGACGAGGCCTCTTCGAAGTACTTCGTGGGGCACGACACTTCTCCGATGCGAAAGCCGAAGTGGACGCACTGGGCGAGCATCTGATTGTCGAAGACGAAGTCGTCGGAATTTTCGAGCAGCGGCAGTTCGGTGAGCACCTTGCGGCTGAAGGCGCGGTAGCCGGTGTGGTATTCCGAGAGCTTGACGCGCAGAAAAAGATTTTCAAACGCTGTCAGCAGCCGGTTGGAGATGTATTTGTACAGCGGCATGCCGCCGCGCAGTGCCGTCCCGCCGATAATGCGCGAGCCCAGCACCACGTCATAAACGCCATAAGCCACCATGCTGGCCATGGCCGTGACCAGCAGCGGCGTGTACTGATAATCGGGGTGAAGCATGATGACCACGTCGGCGCCCGCGGCCAGGGCCTCGCGGTAGCAGGTCTGCTGATTGCGGCCGTAGCCGTAGTTGCGGTCGTGCTGGAAAACGTGCAGGCCGAGGCGACGGGCCAGGTCGACGGTGCGGTCGGAGCTGTGGTCGTCGACCAGGATGCGGATATCGACCAGATCCGGCAGTTCGCCCACCGTGACCTCGAGGGTTTTCTCCGCGTTGTAGGCGGGCATTACGACCGCGATGCGTTTGCCGTTGATCATGGGGGACGTTCCATGATACCTGAGAGCCGCGTCTGGCGGTCACGATTTTGCGGAGTTGCAGCTCCGCGGCAGTCGCGGCGGCTTGCTCCCCTCCGCGCGCCTGTGAAAAACTAGAGCTTCAGTAGTGAAGACTCGCGCCTTAGCGTTGATTGGCGCTCTATCTCAGAGTATGCCGGCAAAGCGAACACTCTTCGAGAAGATCTGGGATGCGCATCTGGTGGCGCAACCGAGCGGCCGTTCGCCGATCATTTACATCGATCTGCATCTGGTGCATGAAGTTACCTCGCCGCAGGCCTTCGACGGCTTGCGTGCTGCGGGAAGAAAAGTTCGGCAGCCCGCGCGCACCGTCGCCACCGTCGATCACAACATTCCGACCGAGCCGCGGGGAACTCCGATCACCGATCTGATTGCCGCTAAGCAGATTGCGGCGCTGCAGGCGAACTGCAAGGAATTCGGCGTCCTGCTGTTTGACATGGATTCGCCGGAGCAGGGGATCGTGCATGTGATTGGTCCGGAACTTGGGCTGACGCAGCCGGGCATGACGATCGTTTGCGGCGACAGCCACACCAGCACTCACGGCGCTTTTGGAGCACTGGCTTTTGGCATTGGAACGTCGGAAGTGGAGCACGTTCTGGCGACGCAGTGTCTGGCCCAGCAGACGCCGAAGACGATGAAGATCGACGTGCGCGGGCGCTTGGCGGAGGGCGTGACGGCGAAGGACCTGGCGTTGGGAATCATCGGACAGATCGGCACCGACGGCGCGACCGGACACGTCATCGAATATGCCGGCGATGCGGTGCGCGGGCTCTCGATGGAAGGCCGCATGACGCTGTGCAATATGAGCATTGAGGCTGGGGCGCGGGCCGGGATGGTTGCGCCGGATGAAACCACGTTCGCGTATGTGAAGGGCAAGCGATTTGCTCCGCGCGATGGCGAATGGGAGAAGGCGGTCGAATACTGGCGCAGTTTGCCGACGGATGAGGGCGCGGCGTTCGACAAAGTGGTGGAGATTGACGCGGCGCAGCTTTGTCCGTTCGTGACCTGGGGCACAAATCCGGGGATGGTAGCGCCGGTGACGGGGCGGGTGCCGGAGGTTGGAAGCTTGAAAGAATCCGACCGGCGCTCGACCGAACTTGCTTTGCAGTACATGGGGCTGGAGCCGGGGAAGCGCATTGAAGACATCGGCATCGATCGCGTGTTTATCGGATCGTGCACGAACTCGCGCCTTGAAGATCTGCGGGCGGCGGCGCGCGTGGCCAAGGGTCATCACGTCAGCTCGAAAGTGCGCGCCATGGTGGTGCCGGGATCGCAGACCGTGAAGCGGGCAGCGGAGCAGGAAGGCTTGCATCGGATTTTTCTCGATGCGGGATTCGAGTGGCGCGAGTCGGGATGCTCGATGTGCCTGGGAATGAATCCTGACATTTTGCAGCCGGGGAGCGCTGCGCTTCGACCAGCAACCGCAATTTCGAAGGCCGGCAGGGGCGCGGTGGGCGGACGCATCTGGTGAGTCCGATGATGGCGGCGGCGGCGGCGATTGCCGGGCACTTCACGGACATTCGGGATTGGAAGTTTCAGTAAAGGCGTTAGTTCCTGCGAGGTCAGTGGAGATAGAGATCCTTCTCTACGCCTGAAGGACGGCTCCGCTCAGGATGACGAACATGAAACCATTTCGCACACATCGCGGCCGCGTGGCTCCTCTTGACCGGGTCAACGTCGACACCGACCAGATCATTCCTAAACAGTTTCTGAAGCGGATCGAGCGCACGGGCTTTGGCCAGTTTTTGTTCTACGATTGGCGCTTTCGCCGCCGACAGGAAGAAGAACGAAGGTTTTGTTCTGGACGAGCCGCGTTATCAGGGAGCGAGCATTCTGGTTGCGGGAAGGAATTTTGGCTGCGGCTCTTCACGCGAGCACGCGGTGTGGGCGCTCGCGGATTTCGGATTCCGCGCGGTAATTTCGTCTTCGTTCGCCGACATTTTCGCCAATAACAGCACAAAGAACGGGTTCCTAACCGTACTCCTGAAAGAAGATGAGGCTGCGGAACTGATGCGGCGGGCCCGCGAGCGCAGCGATTACCAGCTCACGATTGACCTGGAGCAATGCGAGGTGCGGGACGATCACGGTTTTCGAGCGAAGTTCCCAATCAATGAATTTGTGCGGCATTGTCTACTCAATGGGCTGGACGATATCGGGCTCACCCTTCAGCATGAGGCGGAGATTGCCGCTTATGAAGCGCTGCACCCCGTTCCACCGCAACCCGCATCGGCAAGACCGTAAACATAGGCCAAAGGGCGTAAAGATTTGTAAAACCTTCGCCCTGGGCTTGACCTGCCGCGCGGCCAGAGTTGATGCTGGTTTCGTAGAGTTCTAATATTACATTTGCGTTCCGGTTCCTACCTGAACCTCTCCAGCGGGAGGATCTCGACGTAAGACGATCTGCTGCCTTCCGGGCAGAGGTGCCGCAACGAGTCATCAATGAATACGTCTAACGAATGGCATGTTTGTGCCGATCCTGTGGAGAGTGTAAGGGACGACAACTTTGAAAATAATCGCTTCCAGTTCTGCTCAAGAAACAACATGGCCGGGCGACCGCTCCCGGCTTTGGTTGATAGTGACCGTCGCGGCGATAGTGGTTTGCGCGTGCTTTTCGGGCTGTACGAGCGCCGACTCCAAGCAGCAGAAAGCACAAGCTGCCTCCCCGCATGCGGTTTCGGTGGCTGTGGCCAAGGTCCAACAGCAGGATGTTCCGGTTTACCTGGTTGGCCTGGGATCGGTAACCGCCTTTTACACGGCGAATATCAAGAGCCGCGTCGACGGGCAGATCATGAGCGTGAACTTCAAAGAAGGACAGACCGTAAATGAAGGCGCACTGCTAATCACAATTGATCCGCGCCCCTACCAGGTGCAACTGGAACAGATGCAGGCGCAGTTATTCAAGGATCAGGCGTCATTACGCGATGCCAGGCTAAATTTGGACCGCTATACCACCCTGATTCCCTCCGGCAGCATCGCGCAGCAGCAAGTCGACACCCAGAAATCCACTGTAGACCAGCTTGACGGCCAGGTGCGCACGGACCAGGCGCAGATCGATAACGCCAAGTTGCAGATTACCTACTGCCACATCACGGCGCCGTTCACCGGACGTGTGGGCCTGCGGCAGGTGGATCCGGGCAACATTGTGCATGCAACCGATACCAATCCGATGCTGATCCTCACGCAATTGCAGCCGATCGCGGTGGTCTTCACGCTACCCGAAGATCAGTTGCCAACTGTGTCGGAGCACATGAAGAATTCGACACTGATGGTGGAAGCCTACAGCCGGGACGATCAAACCAAGCTGGCAACGGGCAAGCTGCAGACGATTGACAACGAGATCGATCCGACCACCGGAACTGCCAAGCTGAAAGCGGTCTTCGACAATAAGGACAACCGGCTCTGGCCCAACCAGTTCGTGAATGCAAACCTGCTGCTTGAAACGCGTAAGAAGAGCACGGTGCTGCCGACGGCGGCGATCCTGCGTGGTCCGCAGGGAGCATTCGTCTATCTAGTAAAGCCCGACAAGACGGTGGAAGCGCGCACGGTGACAGTCACGCTTACCCAAGGCACCATCACGACCGTCGCGTCAGGGCTTAACCCCGGAGACACAGTGGTGACGGACGGCCAGGACAAGCTGCAGACCGGCAGCACGATCGAACCGCGAACTGGCGGCCCGAGCAACCCGAGCGGGCAAAACGGCGGCAGCAATCCACCATCACGCAACCCGGCCTTAGGAACTTCAGCTTCATGAGTCCTTCACGATTATTCATTCTCCGGCCGGTGGCAACTACGCTCCTGATGTTTGGCGTGCTGCTGGTGGGGTGGGTTGCGTTTTTACAACTTCCTGTCTCTGCTTTGCCGGAGGTCGATTACCCGACCATTCAAGTTGTAACTTTTTATCCCGGGGCGGATCCCGATGTAATGGCATCGTCGGTGACTTCGCCGCTGGAGCGGCAATTCGGTCAAGTTCCCGGACTGAGCCAGATGACCTCTACCAGTTCGTTTGGCAGTTCAGTCATCACGCTGCAATTCGCGCTTGATCAGAACATTGACGTCGAAGAACAGCAAGTTCAGGCGGCGGTTAACGCGGCGTCGACGTTCCTCCCGGCGGACTTACCGAATCCTCCGATTTACAACAAGGTGAATCCGGCCGATTCGCCGATTCTGACGCTGGCGATGAGTTCGGATTCGCTGGCGTTGTCAAAGGTAGAAGATCTTGCCGATACGGCTCTGGCGCAGAAAATCTCGCAGTTGCCGGGCGTAGGGCTGGTGTCCATCAGCGGCGGACAGAAACCAGCTGTGCGCGTTCAAGTGAACCCGACGGCACTCGCTTCTTACGGGCTGAGCCTTGAGGACGTTCGAACAGCGTTGGCTCAAGCCAATGTGGACCAGGCGAAAGGCGTCATCGATGGCTCCCGCCAGTCCTACACCATCGGCGCCAACGACCAACTCTTCACCAGCGAGCAATACAAGCCCATCGTCGTTACGTACCACAACGGTGCGCCGGTACGGCTCAGCGATGTGGCCAACGTAATCGATGGCACAGAAAACATACGGCTCGCGGCCTGGATGAATGAGATTCCAGCGGTGATCGTCAACATCCAGCGTCAGCCCGGGGCGAACATCATCAGCGTAGTCGACCGGATCAAGAAGCTGCTGCCACAGTTGCAGGCGTCGCTACCGTCGGCAGTGAAGGTGCAGATTCTCACCGACCGTACCACGACGATCCGCGCGTCTGTAAAAGATGTTGAGTTTGAGTTGGCGCTGACCATCGTACTTGTGGTCATCGTTATTTTCTTCTTTCTGCGAAACCTGCGAGCCACATTCATTCCCAGCGTGGCCGTCCCACTCTCGATTGTGGGAACGTTTGGCGTGATGTACCTACTCGGGTACAGCCTGAACAATCTGACGCTGATGGCGTTGACCATCTCCACTGGCTTCGTGGTGGATGACGCCATCGTCATGATTGAAAATATCGACCGCTATCTCGAAGCCGGAGATTCGCCGCTGGAGGCGGCGTTGAAAGGATCGGGACAGATCGGGTTCACGATCGTTTCGCTCACTGTGTCGCTGATTGCCGTACTCATTCCGCTGCTGTTTATGGGCGACATTGTGGGCCGGCTGTTCCGCGAGTTCGCAGTCACGCTGGCGGTGACGATCCTGGTGTCGGCAGGGGTTTCCCTGAGTTTGACCCCGATGATGTGCGCCAAGCTGCTCAAACATCGCAAAGAAGGCGAGAAAGGCCGTTTTTACGAGGTCACGGAAGATTATTACAACCGGGTGATTGCGTTTTACGGCCGCACCGTGAAATGGGTGCTGAAGCATCAAACGGCGACTCTGTTTGTAACCTTCGGAACCCTGGTTCTGACGCTGATTCTCTACGTGGTCGTGCCGAAGGGTTTCTTCCCCGTGCAGGACACGGGGGTGATCCTGGGTATTTCGGAAGCGCCGGATAACATTTCGTTCGATGCGATGTCGCTGCGCCAGCAGTCACTGGCGAAGGTAATTCTCAAAGACAAGGATGTGGAGAGCTTGTCGTCTTTCATTGGAGTGGACGGCACGAATACCACCCCCAATAGCGGCCGCATTCAGATCAACTTGAAGCCACGCGATGAGCGCGACACGGACGCCTCTGGCATCATCCGGCGGCTGCAGCCGGAGTTGGCAAAGGTAGACGGTATCACGCTCTACATGCAACCCGTGCAGGATCTGACGGTGGAAGATCGCGTGAGCCGCACTCAGTTTCAATATTCGATTGAAGATGCGGACGCGCAGGAATTGGCGCAATGGACGCCGAAGCTCGTGGAGAAGCTGCGCGCGGCGCCGGAACTGCGCGATGTGGCTACCGACCAGCTCAACGGCGGACTCAGGAGCACGCTCACGATCGACCGGGATACAGCGTCGCGGCTGGGAATTCTTCCCCAAGCGATCGACAACACGCTGTACGACGCATTCGGGCAGCGGCAGGTTTCAATCATCTTCACGCAGTTGAACCAGTACCACGTGGTGCTTGAGGTTTCGCCCAACTTCGCCAAGACACCCGATGCAATGAATGACGTGTACATCCGCCCCAGCAGCACAACCCCGGCCTCAGGTGCACCCACAGCCAATGCAGCGGCGGCAACCACAAGTGGAACACCGGTTCCGCTTTCGACTTTCGTCCGGATGCAAACGACGAACGCACCGCTGGCCGTCAACCACCAGGGGCAGTTCCCGGTGGTCACACTGTCATTCAACCTCGCACCAGGAGCCTCGCTGGGCGACGCCACGCGGGCTATCCAGCAGGTCGAAAAAGATATTCAGTTGCCGGCCAGCATTCACGCCTCCTTTCAAGGAACTGCGGCCGCGTTTCAGAACTCGCTTGCCAGCGAGCCGTTTCTGATTCTCGCCGCCATCATTACCGTGTACATCGTGCTGGGCGTGCTGTATGAGAGCTACATTCATCCCATCACAATTCTTTCCACGCTGCCCTCGGCCGGAGTGGGCGCGATCTTGGCCTTGCAAATCACGCACAACGATCTGACCGTAGTGGCGCTGATTGGCATTATCTTGCTCATCGGCATCGTAAAAAAGAATGCCATCATGATGATTGACTTCGCTCTGGAGGCCGAGCGCGAAGAACACAAGCCACCGGAAGAAGCAATCTTTCAGGCGTGTTTGCTGCGCTTCCGTCCCATCATGATGACAACCATGGCGGCACTGCTCGGCGGTTTGCCGCTGGCACTGGGATCGGGGACGGGCGCGGAGTTGCGGCGGCCGCTCGGCATCACGATCGTGGGTGGCCTGATTCTCAGCCAGTTGCTGACGCTCTACACCACGCCAGTGGTTTATCTGTGGTTTGACCGGCTGGGCCAACGATTTGAGAAGTATAAGATCGGCAATCCGATTCCGCAGGAAATGCCCGGGGACTAGGGCTTGTTAATTAGACCATGAGTATCTCGGCTCCATTTATCCGGCGCCCGATTGGCACGTCGCTGCTGGCGGCGGCGCTGCTGCTCTCGGGGATTCTCGCTTTTAATTATCTGCCGGTGTCTTCGCTGCCGCGAGTGGATTTTCCCGTGATCAGTGTCGGCGCACAACTGCCGGGCGCCGACCCGCAGACCATGGCTTCGGCTGTAGCTACGCCATTGGAGCGGCAGTTCGGACGCATCTCTGGCGTGAACCAGATGACCTCGTCGAGCCAACTAGGTTCGACCGGCATCGCGCTGCAATTTGATTTGAACCGGAACATCGATGCTGCGGCACGCGATGTGCAAGCGGCCATCAATGCCGCGCGCAGCCAGCTTCCTTCCAATCTGCCAAGCAATCCAACCTATCGAAAGATCAACCCGGCAGACGCCCCCATCCTGATTCTGGCGCTCACCTCGGACACGGTTCCGGTGGCGCGTTTGTACGACACCTCCGACTCAATTCTGGCGCAGAAGCTTTCACAGGTGAATGGAGTGGGCCAGGTTTTCACGTACGGTTCGGCGCCGCCAGCTGTGAGAGTTGAAGTCAATCCCATGCTGCTCAACAAGCTGGGAGTAGGGCTGGACACGGTCCGCAATGCGCTGAATCTGGCAAACGCCAATCAAGCCAAGGGACAAGTCTCGAACAGAACGATCTCTCAAGAGTTCGCCGACAATGATCAACTTTTTACGGCGGATGAGTACCGGCCGCTGATAGTCGCCTATCATAACGGCGCCCCGGTACGACTGGGAGACGTGGCAGAGGTGCAGGACTCCGTGGCGGACGTGCACAACCTCGGCCTGGCCAATGGCAAGCCCGGGGTTCTTGTCGTTATTTTCCGGCAGCCCGGTGCCAACGTCATCGAGACCGTGGATCGGGTGCGCGCATTGATGCCTTATCTCCAGTCCTCGATTTCCCCGGCAATAAAACTGGCAGTCGTCTCGGACCGGACGATTACGGTCCGTGCCTCGGTTAAAGACATTGAAACCACGCTGCTGATTTCAATCGTGCTGGTGATTCTGGTGGTATTCGTGTTCCTGCGCACGGTGCGGGCGACCCTGATTCCCAGCATTGCGGTGCCGCTATCGCTGGTGGGCACTTTCGGCGGGATGTATTTGCTCGGCTACAGCCTGGACAATCTGTCGCTCATGGCACTCGCGATCTCCACTGGATTCGTCGTGGATGATGCCATCGTGGTGCTGGAGAACATCACGCGTTACGTGGAGCACGGGATGGACGCGGTGCAGGCAGCGTTCAAGGGAGCGGCGGAAATTGGCTTCACCGTGCTCTCCATGAGCCTGTCACTCGTGGCAGTGTTCATCCCGCTGTTGATGATGGGCGGGATTGTGGGGCGGCTGTTTCGCGAGTTCGCGGTCACGCTAAGTATGGCGATTGGAGTTTCGCTTCTGGTATCGCTGACGACCACACCGACGATGTGCGCCAAATTCCTGCGGCCATCCCAACCGAACGAGCGGCATAACGTTATTTATCGCGCCAGTGAATGGTTCTTCGACAGCCTCCTGAGTGCATATCGGCAAGCGCTCAAATGGGTGCTGGCACGCCAACCCTTGACCTTGACCGTGACCATCCTTATCGCCTGCCTGAGCGTGTACCTCTACATCAAGGTGCCCAAAGGATTTTTTCCGCAACAGGATACGGGACGGTTAAATGGCTCGGTTCAGGCGGCACAAGACATCTCATTCCAGGCGATGAGCGGCAAGATGGAGCAATTCGTAAAAATCATTCTGAAGGATCCGGCAGTCGATACGGCGGTTGGGTTCGCGGGCGGCGGCTCGGCGACCAATCAGGGCCGGTTCTTCGTCATGCTAAAGCCGCTCGAGCAGCGCGGCCAATGCAAGACCCCCCATTTCTGGAATCCTTGCTACCTTAGCGCCGACGACGTGATCAATCGATTGCGGGGTAAACTCGCGGTGGTCCCGGGAGCCACGCTGTTCCTGCAAACGCAGCAGGATCTGACCATAGGCGGGCGCTTCGGGGCGGCGCAGTACCAGTACACGATACAAGGCGAGGACTTAAATGAACTCAACACCTGGGGTCCGCTGTTGTTGCAGAAAATGCGTGGCCTGCAGGAGCTACGCGACGTAAATACAGACCAGCAGGATAAAGGACTGCAGGCGCAGTTGGTGATCGACCGCGACACGGCCAGCCGTTTGGGAGTAGCCGCCCAGGATATTGATAATGCGCTTTATGACGCCTTCGGGCAGCGGCAGGTCTCCACCATGTACCGTCCGCTCAACCAATACCACGTGGTCATGGAAGTGGCGCCACAGTTCCAGCAGACAACCGAGGCTCTGCAGAATATCTACCTGCGCTCGACCAGCGGCACACCCATACCTTTGGCCGCGTTCACTCACTTCGTGCCGTCGAACATACCGCTGGCGGTCAATCACCAAAGCCAGTTCCCCTCGGTCACGATTTCATTCAACCTGGCTCCCGGAGCCTCTCTTGGGCAGGCGACGCAAGCCATCGAGAGAGTCGAAGGGAGCATCGGCTTCCCTCCGACGATTCAGGCGAGTTTTCAGGGCACGGCGCAAGCCTTCCAGGAATCACTCTCTAGCGAACTGGTGCTGATTATTACCGCCCTCATCACTGTGTACATCGTGCTGGGCATGCTTTACGAGAGCTATATTCACCCCATCACGATTCTCTCGACGATTCCTTCTGCGGGTGTGGGCGCCCTGCTGGCCTTGCTGCTCACTCACAATGAACTTAATGTTATTGGGACGATCGGCATCATCCTGTTGATCGGGCTGGTAAAAAAGAATGCCATTATGATGATCGACGTGGCGCTAGACGTGGAGCGTACGCAGGGAAAGAAGCCGGTCGAGGCCATCTACGACGCCTGTCTGCTGCGCTTCCGCCCGATTATGATGACTACGATGGCCGCTCTTCTGGGCGGTCTGCCGCTGGCACTTGGAACGGGCACAGGTTCCGAGCTGCACCGTCCTCTGGGCATCACGATTGTTGGCGGGCTGATTGTCAGCCAGGCGCTGACCTTATTCACCACGCCGGTGGTCTATGTGTATCTTGACCGCTTCCGACTCTGGGTGCGGGGCGGAGAAGCCAAACCCCTGGTTCAAGATCCTCCCGGCGCTCCCACGCCGAGTCCGGCCCACTGAACCCCTCGCTTGGGGAAACGGTAAAATCCAAATATCCTTAAAGGGAAGTTGATTTGGACGGACACGACACGCTGCGAGCAACCTGTTTTCCGAAACATCGCATCGCAGCAGTAAGTGCAAAGGCGCCAAGAGAAGCAGGCTTCTCTGGGTTTTGTAAAAGCGCGGCGCCGGGGGTGGAATAATACGCAGGGGGCAACGCCCCTTTTTCTTGCCGGAAACCGTATGATAGGTCTTTCGTTTCAACGCCGGATTATCCCGCGCCCGGTATTATCGTAATTCGCATTCAAATTCTCGCAGGAGTCACGGATGCTTCAGAAAGCAATTGTCCTGGTTTTTGCCCTCGCCGGTATTGCCGGTTGCATGGGCTGCAGTACGTCGAGCCACTTTGTCTACGCGACGCTTCCGGCCGCCAGCGAGCTCGCGGTCTACCGAGAGGACCCCTACTCTGGCACACTCACCGAGCTTGCGGGGACCCCTTACACGATAGGCGACGGAGCTCATTCGGTGGTGATCCATCCCTCTGGAAAATTTCTTTACGTGGCCAATCCCGGCCAGGGAGAAAACGACATTTCCCTTTTCAAAATCGCCAGCAACGGCTATGTGACCGAACTTCCCCCCAGGACCCCGATTGGAAGTAATGCCTCAGCGCCCACGCTTCTGCTTATGGATCCATCCGGCAATTACCTTTACGTGATGAACTCCACGTCGGACAATATTTCGGTCTTCTCCATCGATAGCAGCAGTGGCGTGCTCGCGCAGGTTGTTGGGTCTCCATTTTCGGTCGGAGGATTGACGCCGCTTAACATGCGACTGACGCCATCGGGCAGCTTTCTCTATGTAAGCGTCGCAGGCGGACAGGTCGGAACTACAAACGGATCGATCGCAGGCTTCAGTGTGAACGCAGGAATACTGCAGCAGCTCAGTCCGTTCCTCACCAGCGCTGATGGGGTTAATCCCAATGGCCTCGAAATCGACCCGAGCGGATCTTATCTGTACGTGGCGAACACGCAATCGACCTCCATCTCTATCTTCACTATTAGTCCGCCCAACATGCCGGCTGGCTCGCTGGCAGAGGTCCAAAACTCACCGCTCGCCGACATCTATAGTGATCCGTTTTCCCTGCTAATTGATGCCAAAGGGCAGTTCCTCTACGTGGCGAATCAGGGAAGCAACAACGTTGCGGTGTATTCGCTTAATTCCAGCGGATTACCTGTGGCGCTTACCACATCCACCAGCGCGTTTGCCTTTACCACCGAAACTAGTCCGAGCGTTCTGGCCGAGGACCCGAACGGAAATTATTTGTTTGTGGGAAACCAGGGCGGCGGCGCAGGAATTCAGGCCTTCGGCGTCAACAGTGGCAATTTGAACCCGCTCTTCACATATAACGTAGGGAACACACCTAGTTCGATCGCGGTAACGCAGTGAATGAAACAAGGGGTGCTTTTAGTTGCCTGAACTAGGTGGGCGGAGCCCTCGCGCAGTCCGCCGCACTGGACGAACCAACCGGAATAGGTTAGCTTGCTGAGGGGCGGCTGCAAATGGCGGATGAACGTCCGCCACGAGCTGTGCCTGGGAGCAGGGCTGTTCTCGAACGATGGAGTTTTCTGTTAACAAGCCCATGACACACAAAAACTCCCAACTCTGCGACAATAGCTAATCCGGCGCGAGCCCGCGTGTAATGACACGCGACCAAATATCGAGTCGGGAGAAAGCTTCCCGCATTCGGTCGTGTTGGGGCTGATACCGTGCCGAGACCAACTTCAGGACTCAGAATCGATGAGGATTGCAAGCGCGGCTAGCGCGTTTCCCAAGCATTACTACACTCAGAAAGTTCTCCTTGAACGACTCCAGGATTATTGGGGAGCCGAACTCAAGAATCCTCTGCTCCTGGCACGGCTGCACCGCAACGTGACCGTGGATGGCCGCTACCTCGCGATTCCTGCCGAGAAGTATGTGGACATCAAGACCTGGGGCGAGGCCAATGACATCTGGATCAGGGTCGCGCAGGAGTTGGGCGAGCAAGCTCTCTGCCGCGCGCTCCAAAGCGCCGGATTGAATCCCTCTGACTTGGGATGCCTGCTGTTCACCACCGTCACTGGGGTTGCGAGCCCTTCCATCGACGCGCTCTTGATCAACCGGATGAAGCTGCCGACCAATATTCGACGCACCCCAATCTTCGGGCTGGGTTGTGTGGCGGGCGCCGCAGGAATCGCACGCGCCTCGGATTATGTTCGCGCATACCCCAAGCAGGCCGCGGCCCTGGTTTCGGTCGAACTCTGTTCGCTTACCCTGCAACGCGAGGATTTGTCAGTCGCGAACCTGATCTCTTCGGGGCTGTTCGCCGATGGAGCCGCCGCAGTCATCGTGACCGGTCCGGAATTTGAATCCGGGGAGGTTGAGATTTCCGGGCCTAAGATTCTGGCCACGCGCTCAGTGTTTTATCCGAGCACCGAGGACATGATGGGCTGGAACATCTCGGAGAAAGGCTTCCGCATCATACTGTCGACTGAGGTTCCGACCCTGATCCGGCAAAATCTCGGCCGGGATGTAGACGCGTTTCTCGCGGACAACGGACACAAGCGAAGCGACCTGAAGAGTTTCGTCCTCCACACCGGAGGACCGAAAGTGCTCGATGCTTCGGCGGACGCGCTGGGATTGCACAATGGTCAGCTTGATGCTTCGTGGGATTGCCTCCGGAAGGTGGGAAATCTTTCTTCGGCTTCCGTGCTGTGCGTGCTTGAGGACGTGATGAAGAACCGTCGGCCCGAGCCTGGCACGCTCGGTCTGCTTGCCGCGATGGGTCCAGGGTTTTGTTCCGAGCTTCTGCTTCTGCAATGGTGAGGTCCTGTAGTTGCTGAATTCGACAGATGTCTTTGTAATCGGCGGCGGTCCAGCCGGCCTGGCAGCGGCAATTGCCGCCCGACAGCAAGGACTACGCGTGGTGGTTGCCGATGGGGCCAAGCCCCCGATCGAGAAGGCCTGCGGTGAAGTGCTGATGCCGGATGCGGTTACGGCGCTGGAACGGCTGGGAGTTGCCGTGCCTGCGGCCGATGCGCGTCGTCTGTGCGGCGTACGCTTTCTCAGTTCTGAATTGTCAGCAGAAGCCATCTTCCCTTCCGGCAGTTCCGGGCTCTCCCTTCGCCGCACCACATTGCATCGCATCATGACCGAACGTGCCGCGGCACTGGGGGCCGATCTGCTTTGGCAGAGCACAGTCACGGGTATGTCCGGACAGCACGTCCATCTCGGAGAGCGCGCGATTCGGGCCCGGTGGATTGTGGGGGCCGATGGAGCGAACTCGCGGGTGCGCCGCTGGGCAAATCTCGATGCTAACTCGCAACCTTCCCTCCGTTATGCATTTCGCCGGCATTATCGCGTGGCGCCCTGGACTGACCGCATGGAAATTTATTGGGGAAGGCATGTTCAGGGCTATGCCACCGCCGTGAGTAGCGAACAAGTCTGTGTGGCTGTAGCTTCGCATGATCCCACGCTTCGCCTGGAAGAATCTTTGCTGGCGTTTCCCGCCCTCAACGCTCGTCTTCGCGGTGCTGAGGCACTTTCTGCCGAACGGGGATCGGTGACAGCTAATCGCAAATTGAAGCGCGTATGGCGAGGGAATATTGCTTTGATCGGCGATGCTTCGGGAACTGTGGATGCGATTACAGGCGAAGGCCTTGGCCTCTCCTTCAGCCAAGCCGTTGTATTAGCGAGTTGTTTCAGGTCTGGGAATCTCAACGCCTACCAAGCCGCACACCGCCGCCTGGCATCGCGTCCGCTATGGATGGCGCGGCTGATGCTCACGCTCGACGGGCGTCCCAGGTTCCAACAGCGGACGCTCAGGGTCTTTCGCAGGCATCCTGAAGTCTTTCGCAGGCTACTGGCTTTGCACGTGGGGAGTCTGTCGCCTTTTGACCTCGCCCTCGACGGACTCACCCTGGGATGGGGACTCTTGACTGCATAGCCCGATGAAAGAGCCCACCCACGGATTTTGCCGGGACCAGGTGCGGCCGAGATTGCCATTGCTGGCCGTGGTCGCATTTCTGGCAATAGCCGTTAAGTCTTCCGCCGCGCAGGGCGTGGCATTCCAGTTGGATCCGCAGCACACTACGCTCAGTTTCACGCTAAGCGATGCGCTGCACACGGTGCATGGAACCTTCCATTTGAAACAGGGTTCTCTGCGCCTTGATCCTGCTTCGAGCAAGCTCGCGGGCGAAATCGTGGTGGACGCAAAGAGCGGCGAGAGCGGCAGCGGAATGCGTGATCGCAAAATGCATCGAGAGGTGCTGGAGAGCGACCACTATCCGGAAATCGCATTTCATCCCGATCGTGTCGATGGAACCGTGTCGCTGCAAGGGAAGTCTTCAGTACGGATTCACGGAATATTCAATATCCACGGCTCGGACCATGAACTAACGGTCCCAGCCGAAGTGGAGATATCCTCGGATCACTGGACCGCTCTACTTCACTTCGCGGTGCCCTATGTAAACTGGGGCATGAAGAATCCGAGCACGCTGTTCTTGCGAGTGAGCGAATCGGTCGACATTGACTTGACCGCCGCGGGAACTGTCACTCGGCCTTGAGATAACTTCTCCGGACTCGGACTGAGCAACGAATCAATAACCATCCTGCGGGGAGATTCCTTTGCCTTCGGTGCATTCGTAGCATCGTCCCGCCGCCAGGTTCTTGAACTCTTCGGTTCGGCCGCTGGGCCAGCTAATGACGGCTCGCTCGACGTGATCGCGTTTCTCCAAGCCAAACGTAACCGGGAGTTCGGATTGCGACAGATAACTGGAACCGCTTTTCACCAGGCGCGATTGACTCAAGCCGTTGGAGAAAATGCGGACGGTTGCGCCGATGGCGTCGCGGTTCGACTTGGTGCCGATCAGCCGAAAACGAATGCTGCGGTTTCCCGCAAGCTGGTCGTTTCGGTACAGGTAGGCAGGACCGTTGTTGGTGGTCAGCAGCAGGTCGAGGTCGCCATCGCGATCGAAGTCAGCATAGGCCAGTCCGCGTCCAACCTTCGGCTGCTCGAATCCGCCGCCCACTTCCCCGGCGATGTCGCGAAAACTTCCCTTGCCATTGTTGAGAAACAGCAGGGGCGGCTGGGCGTAGCCCACGTTGCCGCGAATGTTGCGCACCGTTTCGTCGATGTGTCCGTTGGCGACGGCAAGATCGAGCCAGCCGTCGAGATTGGCGTCGAGAAAAGCGCATCCGAAACCCAGACTGTTCTTGGAAGCTAATCCCACGCCTGCCTGTGCGGCAATGTCTTCGTACGTTTTCCCGCTGAACTCGTACAGGCCCGTCATTTCGTTATCGAAGTTGGTAATGGCCACCCCGGAGCGGCCTGAGTTCTTGAAATCTCCGACATCCACACCCATGCCGGCGCGCGCCTTGCCCTCGCTGCTGAAGGCCAGTCCAGCCTCGACCGCGGCGTCCTTGAAAGTATTGTTGCGCTGGTTCCGGTAAAGCTTGTTGGGTTGAGTGTCGTTCGCCACCAGCAGATCGGGCCAGCCATCGTGGTCATCGTCCAGCATCGCGACGCCCAGAGATTTCGAACTGCTATCGAAAATGCCGCTGGAGGCAGTAACGTCTTCGAAGGTTCCGTTGCCGCGATTGTGAAATAGCCAGCAGGTCTCGCCGCGATAGGCTTCCGGCGTGCAATAGGACTTATGCTTGCCATCGAGACTGCAGAACACATCATGCTCGGGGGACCACTTAACGTAGTTGCAGACAAAAAGATCGAGCAGGCCGTCGCGGTCGTAATCGAACCAGAGAGCGGACGTGCTGAACGCAAGGCGCTTCCCCAAGCCGCTGGCATTAGTCACATCTGTGAACGTTCCTTTGCCGGTGTTGTGGAAAAGCCGGTTCTGCCCTACGCAGGTTACGAGAATGTCCGGGAATCCGTCGTTGTCGTAGTCGCCGACGGCTACACCCATGCCGTACAGTTCAACATCCAGTCCGGCGCGGGAAGTGACGTCAGTGAAAGTGCCGTTTCCGTTGTTGTGATATAGACGCAGCGTAGAGCGGCGCTGCTTGTGGCCGGGCCAATCCATTCCGTTGATCAGAAGAATGTCCTGCCAGCCGTCGCGGTCGTAATCGAGGAAGGCGCAGCCGGAACCTAGAGTTTCCGGCAGAAATTTCCCGCCGAAGGCGCCGCTATTGTGCTGAAACTGAATGCCGGCAGAGGAGGTGACATCGACGAATCGAAAACCGGGCGAAGCGCGTGGTCTCAGCAACCGCGCCCAGAGCCCGCAGCAGCGGCAACTGTGACACCGAAGCGAGTCCCGCCATGCACTGCAGAAAGGATCTGCGATTCACGGAGCGACTCACGGAACATTCACCAGACCGGCACGGATGGCGTAAACCACAAGCTCGGCAGTCTTGTGAATGCCGAGAGCATTCATGATATTGGCGCGATGAACCGCAACCGTGTTGGCGCTGAGGTCAAGCACCGTGGCAATTTCTTTGTTCGACTTGCCATCGACGATCATCTGCAGGACCTCAAGTTCGCGCGGGGTCAGTCCACTGCTGCGCTCGCCTTTGAGCGCTGACTGCTGCTCCACCTGGGGATCAAACATCGTTTCTCCGCCGGCCACGCGCCTCACGGCTGGCCCCAGCTCCAGATTCATCGCGTTCTTCAGAATGTATCCCTTGGCGCCGGCCTCGGTCGCCTGCCGCACCCAGGTGCTCTCCGAATGCATGCTGAGCATGAGCACCGCGGTCTCGGGCAAGTCTTCGAGAATCTGACGCGTTGCATCCAAGCCGTTCATCTTGGGCAAAGCGCAGTCCATCACCACCACTTGCGGCTTCAATTCGCGCGCCAGTTTAACCGCTTCTTCCCCGTCGCCGGCCTCGCCCACGACTGCCATATCTGGCTCATCCTCCAACATGCGCCGAAAGCCCCGCCGGACCAGGCTGTGGTCATCGACCAGTAATACCGTGATTTTCTTTGTCATAATTTATTCTCTTCTATCTAGGTCTGGTCTTTCTCCCGGAACTCAACTTTCTCGCGGGGGACGGTAAGGTGCAATAACGTGCCGCCCGCGGCGGGAGTCGAAAAGACAATCCGCCCGCCCATCAATTCCGCGCGTTCGCGCATCGCAACCAATCCAATGCCTTGCCTCACAGGCCGCTGATTGAAGCCTACTCCATGATCTTCCACTTCCAACTCAAGCGTCGCAGGCAGAAAACGCAATCGCACCCAAGCCTGCTTCGCGCCGGAGTGCCGCGCAACATTGTTCAACGCTTCCTGCAGCACGCGATAGATCTGCACCGCCGCACTGCCGTTCACATCGAACGGCTCGCCCTGCTTCTCATAGGATATGGCAATTCCGGTCTGTCTTTCCACGGTCGGGATATACCAGTCGAGTGTGGTTTCCAGCCCAGCCTCGTCCAGCATCACGGGATGCAAGTGCCTGCGACAAGCTGCGGACCCGGTCCAGCGTGTCCTGCGCGATCTGGCGGACTTCCTGCAAATCGCTGCGCAAAGACGAGCCTTCCGGAGCGTGCGCTCCGGCGCGGCCGAGCATCGACCCCATCGCCGTCAGAATCTGGCCAAACTCGTCGTGCAGTTCGCGCGAAATATAGCGCAGCGTCGACTCCTGCGTGGCAATCAGTTTCTGCGCCAGTTCGCTGCGCCGCTCCGAAAGCTCGGCCATGCGCGCAAACAGCCGCCGGTTCCACCGGATCATGGAAAATCCAGTCAGCAGAATCGCGCGCCAAGAGTCGCGGCCAGAAACACATAGACTTGCCGCTGCACCCGGTCATAGATCTGGACAATGCGTTGCGCTGCCTGTTCTTCGTTCTCGCTGTTCTGCACCAACAACCGGGCTACCGCCGTGCTCAGAGCGGCCTGCCGCGCCTGCAGCGAAAGCTGTATCTGCGTCTCTCGCATCTTTTTCCTTACCCGACCCGGCCAGCACAAACACGCGGTCAACGGCATCCCAGAACTGCGCCAGCGAACTGCTCAGCGAAGCGCTCTGCTCAATCGTCCGGCTGGTCGGGGCCAGCCTGGCCTCGAGGCGCATGGCATCATCCAGGTCGGTGCGGATGCGCTGGAATTGCGCCGACCACGCCGTGAGCGGATACGGTTCGTCATTGTCGATCATGTCGCGCATGGCGACCGCGAGCAGGTTCAGGTCGTTCTGAATGCGCAGCAACTGCAGAGAATCCTTGCGATTGCGGTCAATCAATTCGGCCTGAAGCTTGCGCAAACCGGCGACTTGCCAGGTGATATAAGCAGAGTAGGCCACCACCGCTGCGAGTGTGATGATCAGGCCGAGCAACAGGCCCAGGGTTGGAGAGCGCTCCGGCGAAGGCGGACGTGCCACGTCCCGAGGATACAACGGCTCGCCCAGGCGTGTCACAATGCAGTAATAATGAAGCGAATTCAGGTCTTGCGGAGTCCAATTACAGATTGAGTTCCGACCCAAAACAGCCGTCCAAGCCCCCGAAAGTCCAAAGACTCAAGGCCGTTCTGCCGGAAGTCTGGAAGCTGATGCGCCCGCGGCGCTGGTTGCTTGCGCTCGGCTTGGCGTTGATGGTGATCAACCGCGTTGCGGCGCTCGTGCTGCCCTATTCCACCAAGTTTCTGATCGATACCGTCATCAACAAGCATCACATCGAGAAACTGCGGCCACTGGTTTTGTTCGTGTTGGCGGCCACCATTGTGCAGGGCCTCACTTCTTTTTCGCTCACGCAGTTGTTATCGAAGGCGGCGCAGCGATTGATCGCCGAGTTGCGCGAACAGGTGCAGGTTCACATCTCACGCCTGCCGGTTGCGTTTTACGACGGCAATAAGACCGGCAATCTGGTATCACGCATCATGAGCGATGTGGAGGGCGTGCGCAACCTGCTGGGCACGGGCCTGGTGGATTTCGTCGGAGGATTGGTCACATCCGGGATTGCGCTGGTTTTGTCTGTTCCGCACCAGCCCGCAGATGACGCTGATCGCCGTTGGCTCGCTGGTGTGTTTTGCGGTAGCGCTGAACAATGCCTTCGCGACCATCCGGCCGATTTTTCGCGAGCGCGGCAAAATTAATGCCGAGGTCACGGGCCGGCTCACGGAATCGCTGGGCGGCGTGCGCGTGATCAAGGGATATCACGCCGAAGAGCGCGAGGAGAAGAGTCTTCGCCGCGGGCGTGCGACGCCTGTTGGATAACGTGATGCGCACCCTGACCGCAACTCCGTCATGAGCCTTTCTGCCAGCGTCCTGCTCGGTGGGGTGGGCGCGGTCACGATGTATGTGGGCGACGCATCAGATTGCTGGCGGGCACCCTGACCGTCGGCGGCTTCTTTTCTTACACCTTGCTGTTGGGCTTTCTGGTCGCGCCTATCATGCAGATCGTTTCCATCGGAACTCAACTCACTGAGGCCTTAGCCGGACTTGAGCGGACGCAGGAAATTATGCGCGAGCGTCCGGAAGATCGGGACCCCCGGCGCAGCGTCGCACTCGGGGATATTCACGGCACCGTGGAATTTGACGACGTGAGTTTCAGCTACGATGGAATTCACGAAGTTCTGCATGACATTTCCTTCCGCTCCGAGCCCGGCACGGTGACGGCACTGGTGGGTTCGTCCGGCTCGGGAAAATCCACAACCATCGGCCTGATCTCCGCCTTTTACGTGCCCACCAAAGGCAAAATCCTGGTCGATGGCACGGACCTGAGCACGGTTCGCCTCGATTCCTACCGCACTCGTCTCGGAGTCGTGCTGCAGGAATCGTTCTTGTTTGATGGAACGATCCGCGAGAACGTGCTGTTTTCACGCCCGGGCGCGAGTGAAGAAGAATTCCTGCGTGCCTGCCGCATTGCCCGCGTGGATGAATTCGCCGAATCTTTCGCCGACAAGTATGACACAGTGGTCGGCGAGCGCGGCGTGAAGCTCTCCGGCGGCCAGCGGCAGCGGATTTCGATTGCCCGCGCCATTCTGGCCGAGCCGCGCATCCTGATTCTCGACGAAGCAACTTCCAGCCTTGACTCGGAATCCGAGCAGATGATCCAGCACGGACTTTCTTATCTCATGCAAGGGCGGACGACATTTGTGATCGCGCACCGGCTTTCGACCATCCGCCGCGCTGACCAGATTCTGGTGATGGAGCAGGGACAAATCGTGGAGCGAGGCACGCACGAGCAACTCTACGACGCGCAAGGCCGCTACTACGATCTCTACACCCGGCAGCAGGGCTTGGAGCACAACCTGTTTCTCGCACCCGGCGAGGGAGACGTGCTTGAGGGGGATGGGAACGGCAGCTCGGGCCAGGCCGGCGGCGATGTCAAGGCCACTGACGCGTTGCGCGTGCTCAGAGGAGAGGTTCGCTAGCCTCATGAGCAGCACGGCCAGACCACCACAGAGCAGCGCTTCAGACAAACTCCGCTTCGGCAATTCGTGCGGAACAGCTTTGCCGCCATTACCGCATGGGCGAAACTCTCATCCGGGCCGTGGATGGCGTAACTCTCACCGTGCGCGCCGGCGAATTCGTTGCTCTGCTCGGCAGTTCCGGCTCCGGAAAATCTTCGGTATTGAATCTGATCGCTGGGCTGGACCGTCCTACCTCGGGCAGCGTGATCGTCCAGGAACGAGACCTCGCGAAACTCTCACGGGAAGAACTCGCCAAATATCGGCTGCACACCGTCGGGCATGGTTTTTCAATCGTTCAATCTGATCGCCAGCATGACGCTCGCGGAAAACGTCGAGTTGCCCATGCGCTTTGCCGAAGTCGATCGCGAGAAACGTGACAATCTGGCGCGCGAGGCTCTTGAGAGAGTTGGCTTGCAGGCGCGCATGAACCATCGGCCGAGCGAACTCTCTGGCGGAGAACAGCAGCGGGCGGCGCTGGCTCGGGCGCTCATCAACCGGCCTCAGTTGTTGCTCGCTGACGAGCCCACCGGCAATCTCGACAGCCATACCGGAACTGAAATCATGAATATGGTCCGCGAGTTCAACCAGCAGCTGGGAATGACGGTGGTCATGGTGACGCACGAACGCGCTTTGGCCGAGCGCTATGCCCAGCGCCTTATCTTCCTGGCGGACGGCAAGCTGGTCGGCGATGAATCGAATTCGGCGGTAGAGCGACAAGTCTGAGCCGGTGACGTGCAGAGCGGAAGGAGACAGCCATGAAGCTTCCTGATCTCACCGAACTCGCCTTGCGCAACTTGCGCGAATCTGTTTTGCGAAATTCGCTGACCACCATCGGCATCTCGGTGGGTGTGGCGTCACTGGTCGCAATGCTTTCTCTGGGAATCGGGCTGCAACAGCTCGCGTCGCGCCGGCTGATGAAGTCCGGTTTGTTCGATACCGTCGTGGTCACCTCCCGCCGCGATCTGCGCAACTTCAACCGCGAAGAAGAACGCAACGGACCGGCCCCGGGTGAAAGCCGCATCCTCGACGAGCCTACGCGCCGGGAGATCGAGCATTTGCCGAACGTGCTGGAAGCGTATCCTGACATCCGCTTTATCACCGAGCTGCGCTACGAAGATAAGCCGCACTTGACGATGGTCGCCGCGCTGCCTCCTTCCGCTCAGACAAACGACGCGTTCGACGCGGTGCAGGGACATTTTTTCTCGTCTGACATGGCGCCCGAAGCGATTCTTCAGAAAACCTTCGCCGAAGAACTCCTGGGGAAAACGCCTAAGGCGGGTGTTGACGAAACTAACGTAGCGGAACTCGCCGCTCCGCTTCTCGGCAAGGAATTGACCATGCGCTATGCCCAGCGCGAGGCGGCGCCAACCGCACCTTCGAAGTCTGACGAAGTCGAACAATTCCACAGCTCCTGCGGATCAGAACCTCGCCGGCGCTGCCTACTCCGTCGTCTCGCGCGAGCAAAAGCTGAAGATTGTCGGGGTCGCCGATCTCGATCCAGAGAGCATGCGGGGGCCCACCCGGGCACGGGTTTTCCTTCCGCTCAAGCTGGCCGAAAGTCTGCACGTAATGCAGCCCACCGACTTGCGGGAAATTTCACGCGCTTCGACCGATGAGCCGGTTTATTCCTCCGTGAGTGTTCGAGTAAAAAGCCCCAGCCAGATACAGACGGTGGAAGACACGGTCAAGAAGATGGGCTTCAATACTTTCTCGATCCTTGACGCCAGCCGCAGCATCCAGCAATTCTTCAAGGTGTTAGACGTGTTTCTCGGAATCTTCGGCAGCCTCGCTCTGGCGGTCGCTTTCATCGGAATCGTAAACACGCTGGTGATGGCCATTCTCGAGCGACGGCGCGAGATTGGAATCATGAAAGCGATTGGCGCCAGCGACGGGGACGTGAAGAGGCTCTTCTTTGCGGAGGCCGGCGCCATGGGCATTCTCGGCGGCATCGTCGGAGTCGCTCTGGGCTGGGCCATCGGCCAGGTCATCAACCTGGGAACGAACATTTACCTCAAGAGCCAGTCTTTTCCGCCAGAGCATTTCTGGTCGGTTCCGTGGTGGCTGGTGGCGTTCGCCGTGGTGTTTTCCTTCCTTGTGAGTCTCGCAGCGGGCCTTTACCCCGCGGGACGCGCGGCCCGACTCGATCCCGTGCAGGCTCTGCGCTACGAGTAAACTGAAGCGATGGATCGCTGTCTCCGAATCATCTTCCTGTTCGCGGCGCTGACTGTCTCGCTTGCCGCTTCATGCGCAGAGCCGGATCGACTGCAACGCTCTGAACAGCCGGATCCTGAAACATGAGGTCCACTACTGCGTTTACCTTCCCGCCAGCTACGACGCGGGCGCAGCCAGGCATCCTGCCCAAAGCTATCCCGTGCTGTATTTTCTGCACGGTCTTGGCGACAACGAGCGAACTCTCTTCAACAGTGGAGGATGGACGCTGCTCGACGATCTCCGCCGGCAGCACAAGATGGGAGAATTTCTCATCGTCGCTCCGGAAGGCGGGCGAACCTTCTACATCAATTCTGCCGACGGCTCGGTGCGCTACAGCGATTTTTTCTTGCAGGAATTCATCCCGCTGATCGAAACCAAGTACCGCATCAGCAAGGGCCGAAGTAATCGAGCGATCAGCGGCATTTCCATGGGTGGCTATGGTGCCTTGCGTTTTGCTTTCTCGCATCCCGAACTGTTTTCCGCCGTCAGCGCGCAAAGTGCCGCGTTGATCACCGAATCTCCGCAAGAACTCGATACTGCGGCTCGGTCCGGCGCTCCTCTGGGAAAGTTGCTGGCGACGGTTTTCGGAGACCCGATTGAAGTCGCACACTGGAAGGAGAATAGTCCGTTCGTTCTAGCGAACAGGAATCAGGCCGCTCTGCGGCGGATGGCCATCTATTTCAATTGCGGTCAGGATGACAACTACGGCTTTGAAAAAGGCGCCGCCGCCTTGCACGAACAACTGCAGAAGGAAAGGGTGGAGCACGAATATCATCCGTACCCCGGCGACCACAGCCTGTCCTATTTCCTGGATCACTTCACCGAGGTCATGGAGTTCCATTCCCGGGCATTCGGTCTTCGATAGATTTGTCCGGCGTTTTGCATCCAACCGCTTTACCGCACAATCCAATTCACCAATTAACGACTCGCTTAATCAGGAGAGACCTCGACATGCCAGCAAGAACCGCCGTCTCCAACGATTGCATCAACCAGATTTTCCGCGAGGCACGGACCCACAATGTATGGCTTCCTCAACCAGTTTCCTCCGAGTTGCTGCGTCAAGTTTATGAACTTGCCGCCCTCGGTCCAACGAGCGCCAATACTACGCCCGCGCGCTTTGTCTTCCTGACTACGGTAAAGCCAAGGAGCGTCTCCGTCCCGCTCTTGCGCCCGGCAACGTTGAAAAAACCATGGCTGCACCCGTCACTGTGATCATTGCCTGGGATACGGAGTTCCACGAGAAACTTCCAAAGCTCTTTCCGCAACGAGATATGCGTTCAATGTTCCATGGTAACCCCGCACTCATTGAAGCCACGGCATTCCGAAATAGCTCACTTGAGGGCGCTTACTTCATACTGGCTGCCCGCGCTCTTGGCCTCGATTGCGGCCCGATGTCCGGATTCGACGCCGCCAAAGTCAACGCCGAGTTTTTCCCCGATGGAAAGTGGAAAGCCAATTTTCTCTGCAATTTAGGCTATGGAGACGCAACTAAGCTTTACCCACGCAACCCACGATTGTCTTTCGATGAGGCCAGCTTGATTTTGTAAGCGTTGGGTTCTGCGCATCGACGAGTTGCGACGGGGTGTCCCCGAGACCGCGGAACTGTAGTAAAACTGTATTACCGGAGAGGTGGCCGAGTGGTTGATGGCTCCGGTCTTGAAAACCGGCATACCCGAAAGGGTATCAGGGGTTCGAATCCCTTCCTCTCCGCCATTCTTAAGTTTGAACTCCCCGCTTTCAGTACGGAGTAACCACCGCGTCTTCGGGATAGCCCGGCATGCCGAACTCGGGAACGTCGAGACCTTGCTCTTCCACCTCTGGTGCGACCCGCATGCTTTTCGCTTTGTTGACGCACCAGAAGACAGCGTAGGTTGCGCCGAACGCCCATGCGGCATACAGAGTTGCTCCCATGAACTGGCAGAGAAACTGGCGTGTATCGCCGTGGAGCAAGCCGGTCACGCCCAAGCCCGCTCTTCCCAGGTATGAGGTTGCGCCGACCCCGTTCCATCCCGCCCCGTAGGCGCCGTCGGCAAAAATGCCGACGCTGACGGCCCCGAGCCAGCCGCAGTAGCCGTGCACGGAAATCGCGCCGCAGGGATCGTCGATCTTCAGAACGCGGTCGTTGAAGATCACACCGCCACAAACCAGGCATCCCGCGAGTACACCAATCACAACGGATGAAGTTGGAGACACAAATGCGCACGGCGCGGTGATCGCGACTAAGCCTGCCAGCATTCCGTTACAGGCCATCGTTATGTCAGGCTTCCCGAACCAGAGGTACCACAACAACATCGCGGCCGCCGAACCTGCAACCGCAGCGAGATTGGTGTTCACCGCGACAACCGAGATGCGAAGGTCGGTTGCTCCAAGAGTCGAACCGGGGTTGAATCCCATCCATCCGAAAAGCAAAAGGAACGTCCCGGTGACGACGTACACGATGTTGTGAGCGGGGAAGACGCGAATCTTTCCGCCCGGGCCATATTTCCCCAGGCGCGGACCCAAGATTATCGCGAGAGCCATGGCGCAGAAACCGCCAACGGCATGCACTACGGTCGAGCCGGCAAAGTCGACATAGCCGTGGCCCAGATTTAGAGTGGAACCGACTTGCGACAACCAGCCCCCACCCCACGTCCAACAGCCGGAAATCGGGTAAAGAATCGCGCCGATGAAGAGTTCACAAATCAGGAAAGCCCAGAAGGTAATTCGCTCGCACACAGCGCCGACAATGATGTAGCCGGCAGTTTCCATGAACACGACTTCGAACAGGGTCAGACAGTTGCTGGCACTGTCATAAGCCGGACCCACAAGAAAAAACCCTTTGCCGCCGACAAAACCCCACTGGCCGCTTCCCACAAGAAAGTGATTGAGCGTGGGAATGCCGCCCAGATTCGTGGGTGCGGCATTGATCGCGACAGCTCCAAACTGGAATGCATATCCGACCGCGTAGTAAGCGAGGAAGGCAAAGACGTAAGCCGCGAAATTCAGCATCATCAGGTGGGCGGCGTTTTTCTTTCGAACCAGCCCGCAGGTAAGCAGAGCAAACCCCGCCTGCATGAACAGCACGAGGTAACCGGTATTCAGGGTCCAGGCAAAGTTGGTGGCGACTCGGACGTGCCCGACACTATCCGCCAGCTTGACGGCGAGCGGCTCCTTCGCCGACTGAGCCTGATAGTCGTCGAATGCTTTCTTGTTCGCAGCATAGTCCGGAGCCGTCTTGTCCGTAGGTTCAGCAACCACGAATGGATTGCCGGCGGCGTCCACGGCGGCATTCTTGTCCCCGGTAGCTATGCCCGACGGATCTGGCTTGGACGCATCGTCGGCAAAGCAGGGGGCGGCAAGTCCGGCGATCAATCCGGCGGCTAAAAGAAGGGCGGCACTGCCCGACACTGTCGCCGATAACAGGGTTGATAATGTCGCTCCTAGTGTCGCCTTCAACAACGACAGGCGCAGAGAGTGCCTGCCGGATCCTCTTCTCATGTCCGATAGCTCCTTCTAAAGGGTGGGCAATTCTCTGGCGGTCGTACCTGCGTTGGAGCGGCGCCAGCGAATGCCGATACGACCGCACCCGTAAGTACCTTGCAGCAAGGGCGGACCCGGAAAGGTGAGCCGACCCCGACGAGCGCTAGTGCGTTCAATCGACAGTCCTCTCCCTAATCCGCAGACGATAAAGGTGGGCTGCAGCCGAGTCCAATTCATATTTCTTATAGCGTCCATCAGATGCTCCAATGACGCGCTTCTCCCGCTCAAAAGACGAGGTGTCAAACGCAGAACAAGGGGGCGGGGTGGGTAATGCGACCTCTTACCGACTACCGCCAATTCTCCTGAGGAAATCTTAATTTGGAACTATTGGCCTAACGGACAAGAGGTTGCTGTACTGCCGGAATCTGGTGTTCTCGCGGCCAGGATCTCAAACTAGACGGTATGAGACTCCCCCAGTCCATCCTCCGCTATCTTTCCGCCCAAAGAGTCCACTTTCTAACAATCGGTGTGGCGATCACGCTCGGGATGCTGCCCGTGGCGGCTTACGCTACCCCTCAACTTGCCTGCTCACCCGCGATTCTTCGTTTTGGCGATGTCGTTGTCGGGCAGACTCAAACCTTGCTGGTTACCGTGACGAACAATGGAGAGACGAGCGTAGCCGTTTCCGGATTCGGGATCAGCAACTCCAACTTCACTCCCTCCATCTTGACCCTGCCGCTGGTCGTGGCTCCGGGACAGAGCTTCGATCTGAGTGTAACTTTCACTCCTGCGGCCATGGGATGGACTGGAGGAAAGATCAACTTCTCCAGCAACGCATCCAACGCGACCCTTCTACTTGGGGTTGAGGGCACGGGTGTAAGCAGCGAGTCCTTGACCGCCAACCCTTCGATTGTGTCGTTTGGCCAGGTAGGACTGGGAACCAGTTCCACCGTCCCTATCGTGCTTTCTAACGCTCGTTCGCGGAAGACTACACTTTCCACGTTCCAGACAATGGGCGGCGGATTCTCGATAAGTGGGCCCACGCTTCCGCTAACTCTGGAGGCCGGACAGAGCGTTACTGTGAACGTGACGTTCACCCCACCTGCGGCGACGACCGAGGGAGGGAGCTTTTTCGTTTCCGGTCCCGGCTTGGTAATACCTCTCACGGGTACCGGTATCGCGGCACAGTACAGCGTCAACCTTTTCTGGAATTCCAGCTCCGGGGTGGCGGGCTACAACGTCTATCGCAGCACCGCTGCCAATGGCACATACTCCAGGATCAATTCCAACGTGGATCCGAATACGGCGTACACCGACGGCACGGTTGTCTCCGGTCAGACGTACTACTACGCTGCCACGGCGGTGAATTCCAGCGGACAGGAGAGCGCTCGCTCGACGCCACCAGTCTCTGCCACGGTGCCGTAGCCGCCGCTCTTCAGCCAGGGTTTTCAGGCCGGGGGCAAAATGCCCCCCGGCACCTAAGAAACAAATCCCCAGACCTTGACCGAAATTGAATAAGCCCTTATTTGTGTCTGACGGGAAGCAACTAACCTCCAACTCCAGGAGCGTTCTTGGAGCGATCCAGCTGAGAATCCTGCGCCTCCCGACCAGTCGGCAATCCTCCTCTAGTTGCCCGTTAAGACGGACCTGCTGTGCAAACCCTTGCGCACGGGGCAGTAACCTCAGTAACCTCCGCTTGGCCACAAAGTAATCATTTTAAAGGCCTTAGTGGCACATTGGGGCCATTCTCTTCCGGGCCGGCAATTGCGATAGTACAAGTACGGGTGGCCAGTGCTGGACCCTCACTAACGTCATGCGTACAAACTGGGTTGGAGCGATTCGCAAATACGGGCCAGTCATTTTGCTGGCATTCCTTGGTTTCAGCCCCTGGGCTCTATCACAAGAGGTCTCCGTGGCGCTGCTGCGCCCCAACGCCTTAGAACCAGCGTCCATGTCACCGGCTCCCATGGTGAGCACTTTCCAGCCTGCAACCCTGCCCGAAGCGCCCGGCCATCATCGATTTTGGGACCGTCAAAACAGCCTGCTGTTTGCCACAAGCACCGCTTTCAGCGCCGCGGATTTCGTCGTCACCCGCGACAACCTGCGCGGCGGCGGGCAGGAGTTGAACCCCGTCACGAGGGTATTCTGCGGCAGTACCACAGGACTTGCGATCAACTTCGTGGGAGAAACAGTTGGCGTGGTTGGGCTCAGCTACGTTTTCCACAAAACCGGCCATCACAAACTAGAGCGAGCAGTCTCCATGCTGAATATCGGCGCCTCGGCCGGAGCCGTGACGTATGACTTGGCTCATCGATAGAAAGTCGTTTCACAGGACTGCCCGGCTTGATTCCTGTCGACCCGATTCCGGTTTTTCCGCCTCGCCACGCCGGCCCACCCAAAGAAGCAAGCATATGGCTCCCAAGGCAATGAGGAAAAAGATGATTCCACCCTCACGGTGAAGTCTTCCGGTGATGAAACTCGGATCGACGCGAGTGGTCAGCATCGCGATAACAAATATGCGAAGCCCATTCTTAACTAACGACAGAGGGATCGCCAAGGCGATGATTAAGGCTTTTCGCCACGTTGACCGCAGGAGAAGTTGTGCCAGCACCATGGTTGTGACTAGCAATATCGAGCTCGAGCGAATGCTGCTGCATTCCCGGGCAACCTCAACCGTCAGTCCGGGGATGTGCACCAGAAGACCCTGCTGCTCCACCGGAACGCCCGCCACCAGGAAAAGAAAATGCGCAACCGCTGCAGAGCCTTGCTGCAGCAGGCTTACGATCGGATTCAGTAGAATGCCGGGAAGTGGAACCATCCCGAACAAGAAACAAAGAGGAAACAGCGCACGCCGGAACGCACCGGTGCCAAAACATACAATGAAAGCTGCGATCCACCACACCACTAGCGCCAACATGTTCAACGAGAGCCGCTCATCGAAGGGAAGCTTCGCTAAGCTCCATCTCATATAGAAAGTTGCCGAAGCGGTTACGAACAGCAGGACTGCACCGAGGCGCACTGAATGCCGGCTCATAGCCAGTCTTGAAGACGGATCTGGCGATTTCCAATCGAGAAGAATCAAGGCCGCGCTCATGGGGAGGATGAGCAGAATATGCGTGTATTGGTCGTCGCGCATGGCCAAAGCGAAGGAGGCCGTAAGTGGGACCCACCAGATAACCAGGGAGGCTGCGCCCAGAATGAGGAAGGCCGGGAGCGGCAACAATTTCAAAGCCGATTCTCGGGTCGGGGCAGTCGGCACGACCCAATTCTAACCCGCTATCCTGTGCAACTTCGGCGGACTCTGCAAGAAACTTGGCTTTCCCTGAGTGCTACGGCACTGCTACTTCCACGCGGTTCGAGTAATCACTCTCTTTCCCCTTCGAATTCACCGCGGTAGTGGCGTAGTAATAGGTCGTTCCATGGACTACGGTGGCATCCGTGTAGCTGGTGTCGGGATCCAGTTTCGAATTGATTCTGGCGTAAGAACCAGTCGAAGATGCTTTCCGGTAAATGTTGTATCCCGCCACTTCCGCTGATGTGCTCGCGATCCAGGAGAGGCTCACAAAAGGGAGCGTGCCCGTGCCCGTCAAAGCCGAGCGGGTTGGCGAATCTGCGGCAGTGCTAGTGAAGGAGAGTGTTGCGGACGGGGTTCCGCTTTTTTGCGGCGTGAAAGCGACATTCAGAGATACGTCCTTTCCCGAGGAGACCGTCAACGGCAGTGGCGCGTCGAGCACGGCAAACTGCGAATTGCTGCTGGAGACCGAGGAAATAGTTACGCTTCCGCTACTGACGCTTAACTCCACCGTCCGCGTCTCTGTGGTTCCCACAGCCACATCCCCAAAGCTGACTGTGGCAGGGGTAACAGCCAGTTGCGGCTTGCCCGTGCTAACACCATTGCCGGTAAACGGTATGTCGATCGCCGGACCTTCGACAAAATAACTCCCACCGGCCGGACCGACCCCTTGCGGCTTGAAGGTAATGTCCAGCGTCAATTTTTGTCCCGCTGCCAGGGTAAAGGGAAACGCCGCGCCGCTCACAGAAAACCCGACGCCTCTTAGCTGCAGGCCGCCAAGGGTCACCCTCGAGCGGCTCGTGTTCGCCAACACGACCGGCAACCTTGAACTTGCGCCCACCGCCACATTACCGAATGAGAGGCTCCTCGGACTCACGGTCACCGCCTCGCGGGTTACGCCAGTACCTGACAATGCCACCGCTACCCTGCGGTTGTTGGCGTTGCTGACCAAAGTAATGACCCCACCTACCCCGCCCGTCGCAGTGGGGGCAAAAATCACGCCCACTGCAAGACTCGCTCCGGCGGCCAGAACCCGCGGCAGCGTCAGGTTCGAAATTTTGAAATGGCTGTCGTTCGCACCTACACTCAGAATCGTAACGCTCGACTTCCCAAGGTTGGTTGCAGTAACGACGAGAGTTTCGGTCTGGCCGACAACGACATCGGCGAACTGCACGTGGTTTGGCGAGCAACTCAGTTCCGGCGCAGCTGCTTGCAACTGTGGCGGCGTCAGCAGGATCGCCAGCGCCATCACAGGAACCGCTGTCGCAAACAGGCGCCGAGCATTTGACCTATGAAGATGCATACGCCCAGACAGTTTGGCAATTCTTGGGCAGGCGGAGCTAGATGCCAGAAGGACATCCGGGGCTGGCAGATCCGGTGACACAGCTGCCCTTGGGCCACTGGCGGCGGTTCTGAGCAATCCTGGTGGATCGGGGAATGCGAGGTTAGCGAAAGGAAGGTGTTGCAATAAGTTGCGCGGGCGACTCCGGCCGTGAAGGAGGCGATCGCGGACCGTTGGAACGATCCTCCTGAAAGCAGCTACCCTCCGCCGACAACGCACGGTCCGCCGACTGAACCCCCTACGCGGCGGCTTGCCTCTTAACCGCGCTGGGAAGCTCTTTCTCGCTCGGGGTGAGCGCGCGAACCTCCGATGCCATGCAAATGACGAAGCAGGCGACACTTACTTCGAACAGATTCCGCTTCGTGAGGCTTACCGACATAAATAGGGCTTTGGCGATATTCAGTTGCACCAGCCCTCCGCATAACAACGAAACCCACCCTACGTAATAAGTAATCCTGCCCACTAAGTGGAGCCTGGCAGATCGGTCCATGGCGCTACCCTCCTGGCTTCTTGCCGTGATTTTTGACAGTCAAGCATGCCCCAAAATAGGTGCATCTGACAGCAGCCGAATTGTACACCCGAATGTCAATTCTGGGAGCCGAAACTGCCGCCAGGTGCGGTCTCACCCCCCGTGTGCTCCATCCCAGGCTGCACGTACCTGATACGCTCTGTTTGCCTTCCGCATCAGAATGCCGATGATTACTGCAACCTGCCCGGCTCCCGGCATAATGGCACGACCCTGGCAGGGGGAGAGGGATTGCTCTGCTTAGGAATTGTGGCGGGGGCTTCGTTCGAGACGATGCTGGTAACCCCTTTGGTACTGATGGCCCGCACTACGTAATAGTACTTCGTGTCGTTGACAACCGAATCGTCCATGCAGCTGGTGCCCGGAAATGGAGCATTATTGAGCAGTACCGGCGATGGGTCCTTCTTCGTTAACCCCCGATAGATGCAGTAGCCGATGGCGGCGGCGTGCTTGGAGTCAGCAGGAGCGCTGGCTCTCCACGAGAGAATCACTCTATGTCCGTCCTTCTGCAGCGGCATCGTTGACGTCCCGGAAGAGGCAAAGCTGGGACAGACCAGAGGTGGCGCCGGGGGCTGGCTCGTGAGTGTCCCGGCCTTCCGGAGCGCTTCGTCCAGTCGCTCGACCGGCGTCGGTTTGGGGGTAACCAAGCAGCTCGTGCAGCCGACGTGCAGTGCGCCGACGAGGACGAGTGCCGCAACATAGGCAAAAACCCGAGTGTTTGACCTGACGCCACGCCGGCTGCTCATCGCATAGATTCTCGGTCGGGCAAACTCACCTGCAATCGAGCTACATAATCGCGTTACGTGCGGGTTTTGATTTCATCGCTGAGTGTGCAATTCTACATTCCGTAGAGTTTCCGTGGAGAATAAAAGAGTTCGCATGGTCCAGCCAGACCAGTCTTCGGAACAGGCGCCTGCCACTGAGACGCCAATGTTCAGTATTATTGTCGCCGTTTATAACGACTGGGCCATGCTGGATGGATGTCTGCAATCCTTGGCGCGGCAAACGGACGCGCCCGGCTTCGAAGTCATCATTGTGGACGACGGCAGCACGGAAACTGCCCCGGAATTTGTTCGTACCTCCCGTTGTTACCCGTTGAGAGTAATTCGGCAGCCTCACCAGGGGATTTCATCGGCTAGAAATCACGGAATTCGGACTTCAAAGGGCATGGTGTTGCTATTTGTCGACGCTGACAGCAGACTCCAGACGAACTGTCTGGCCGTCTTGAGTTCCACCCTCGTCAACTCGCCCCAGCATGATTGCTTTCAACTCCGTCTCGTTGGGAATTGCTCCAACCTGGCGGGAAGAGCGGAAGAACTCAGGCTTATGACGTTTCAAAACCACATGCTGCAGCCAGACGGTCGCATTCGATACTTGAACACGGCGGGATTCGCCATTCGACGTACGCTGGTGGACATCGAGGCCGGAGTGTTTGATCCTGCCGCGCTGAGGGCTGAGGACACTCTCTTGTTGGCCAACCTGATGCAGCGGGGAAAACTTCCCTGGTTTGTTCCCGGTGCAATCGTCGAACATGCCATTCCACTATCTTTGATGGGCTGCCTCCGAAAGGATATTCGGTCCGCATATCTCGAAGGAAGAACCTACGACATCATCGCCTCAAAAGGCGTGAAAATTCGGGTTACTCACCGCGAACGTCTGCAAATGCTGGCGTCGATGTGGAAGACTGCAGGGCAGCCGTCGATCGGAAGATCAGCCTGGTTTGTGCTGGTTATGAGGCAGGCGCTTCAGCGGGCGATCTCCTTTATTCGCCAATGCCTGCGAGTCGGATCTACCACCGCCCCATAGGGCCCGTTTGTGACTTTAAATCCAAAGTGCGGATGGGCAAGCGTAATTCGAGGATCGCTTAGTTTCTTGTATAATGAAGCCAGTTTTCGAAGGTCGGTAGGTTAACGGCCTTCTCTCATCCTCCTCCATTTTTCTTCAGTCTGGTAAATCGTCGTTGGAAGGGTATGGCGGAGCAATCCCAATGAAAGCGAGCGTGCGAGGAATAGGCGCCCTATTGGCGTGCCTGGCGGCTGTAGCGCTCGTGGGGTGCTCGCATCCCGTTGCGAAAGTCTCGGACACCTGGGATCCGAAGGCCGCCGCAGCTTACCTTGACTACCGAGCGGGCTGGTGGATGGACTGGAACGGCTCCGCTCGCGATCACGGAACCTTCTGCATATCATGTCACACCGCCTTGCCCTACGCTCTTTCTCGACCCGCCCTGCGCGCTTCCCTCGCGGAACAGGGGCCGTCAATCAACGAACGCAAACTGATCGAGAATGTCACTAAGCGCGTGCGTCTCTGGCAACAGATAGGGCCCTACTACAGCGACCAGGGATATGCCCACAAGACCGCCGAGTCCCGCGGGACCGAGTCGGTTCTCAATGCACTGATCCTTGCCAGCCACGACGCCCAGAGCGGACAACTGAGCGATGACACCCGTGCCGCATTCAACAACATGTGGGCCTTGCAACAGACCACGGGAGAAAACCGGGGCTCATGGCTTTGGCTCCAGTTCGACCAGGAGCCTTGGGAAGCGAATGACTCCGCCTACTACGGCGCTGCCCTGGCCGCGATGGCGGTGGGAAGTGCACCTGGAAATTACGCGGCGACAACGGGAATCCAGGACAACCTCGCGCACTTGCGCGACTATCTGACCCGGGAAAGCGCGACGCAATCGACCCTCAATCGTGTTTTCCTTCTCTGGGCATCCACGAAATTGCCAGGGCTCCTTTCGCCGGAACAACGGGACGCGATCGTCAAGGAAATCCTCAAAAGGCAACAGGCAGATGGCGGCTGGAGGCTGGCTTCAATCACCTGGAGATGGAGCGGTTGGAGCCTTAAGTCGTTAGCGAACATGTGGCTTCGCGAAGATGGAACACCCATGGAAGGCAAAAGTGACGGTGTCGCCACCAGCCTTATGTCCCTTGCCCTGCAAGAAGCGGGGGTACCCCGCGATAATGCGCAGCTTAAACATGGAATCTCATGGCTGATGAGCAACCAGAATGCAGCGGAGGGTTTCTGGCCAGCATCGTCGGTGAACAAGCGGCGACATGTGTCGTCTGACACCGGGCGCTTTATGAGCGATGCGGCCACCGCTTTTGCCGTGCTCGCCCTGACCGAAAACCAGCGGACGGCGAGCCAGATGGCGTCAGCATCCAATCATTGAGGAATGCGCCCTTTCCGACCCAAAAGGAACCCATGAAAGACTGTCGAAAATTCTACATTGATGGAAAGTGGGTCGAGCCCGGTAAAGCCCGCGACTTTTCGGTCATCAACCCCGCCACCGAAGAACAGATCGCAACTATCTCGCTGGGCACTGCCGAAGATGTTGACCTGGCGGTAGCCGCCGCCAAGCGCGCCTTCGAAACGTATTCGCAAACCAGTCCCGACGAGCGACTGGCGCTTTTGCGCCGGATCATCGAGGTTTATCAATCAAGGATGGAGGAGATGGCTGACAGCATCTCGCGGGAAATGGGGGCCCCCATTGCGCTATCGCGAAAAGCACAGGCTCCTGCCGGACTCGCACATTTGTTGGAAATCGTGAAGGTGCTCGAGCACTTCAACTTCGAGGAAGTTAAAGGTTCGACGCTAATGCGAAGAGAGGCCATCGGGGTGTGCGGACTCATCACCCCGTGGAACTGGCCCATGAACCAGATCGTCTGCAAAGTAGCGCCTGCTCTCGCGGCGGGCTGCACCATGGTTCTCAAGCCTAGCGAAATTGCGCCGCTCTCCGCATATTTATTTGCGCAGATTCTGCATGAAGCTGCCGTTCCACCGGGCGTTTTCAACTTGGTAAATGGCGATGGGCCCACCGTCGGCGCCGCGATTGCCGCACATCCCGACGTGGCCATGGTCTCCTTCACCGGGTCCACGCGAGCCGGTGTGGCTGTAGCTGTGGCGGCCGCTCCCTCTGTGAAGCGAGTCACGCAGGAACTCGGTGGCAAGTCGGCCAACATCATTCTCGAGGACGCCGACTTTGACAAGGCAGTGAAGCAAGGCGCCCAGGAGTGCTTCCGCAACACTGGGCAATCCTGCAATGCGCCAACCCGGATGCTGGTTCCGCGCCAAAATGGCCGCTGCAGGGGTGGCCGCGCGGCAGGCCGCCGAGGCCACCAAAGTCGGCGATCCATTTGCGGACGACACCAGCCTTGGTCCGCTCGCAAGCAACGCCCAATTCGAAAAAGTGCAGCGCCTGATCAATCGGGGTATTGAAGAGGGAGCCAAGTTGATTGCAGGAGGTCCCGGCCGACCTGAAGGCATTAACAAAGGCTACTTCGTAAAGCCCACTGTCTTCGTCGATGTCAGTAACGACATGACCATCGCTCGCGAAGAGATATTCGGGCCCGTTCTTTGCATCATCCCTTACGAGAGCGAAGACGACGCGATCCGAATAGCGAACGATACTCCCTATGGGTTGTCGGGTTTTGTAACATCCGGAGATAGAGAGCGGGCGGTCCGAGTCGCGAAGCGTATTCGATCGGGCAACGTTCACATTAACGGCGCCCGGGTCGATTTCGGCGGTTGCTTTGGAGGCTATAAGCAGTCGGGCAACGGTCGAGAATGGGGAGAAGCCGGACTCGAGGAATTCCTCGAGTTGAAAGCAATTTTTGGTTACGAAAGTCGTTCAAAATGATCGGAACCGGTTGGTCCAAGACCTGGACTTATTTCGACGGGAATTGGCAGCGAGGGCAACATCGGGATCATGGGCCCGCGCACCCATGCCGCCTGGCTTTGTTCCGTAGTGTTCGACGGCGCTCGAGCATTTGAAGGAGTTACGCCAGATCTCGAGCTCCACTGCGCGCGCGTCAACGCTTCTGCCAAAAAGCTCTTCCTGAAGCCGACGGTCTCGACGGAAGAATGGGTCCGGTTGGCGCGGGAGGGAATCCAACGATTCGATAAGGATGCCGCGCTCTACATTCGCCCGATGTACTGGGCGGAAAATGAAGGACCATGGGTTCAGGCGCACGATCCCGAATCTACGCAGTGGTGTCTTTCGATTTACGAAGCGCCCATGCGGGTACCCAAGGGTTTCTCGATCACGTTGTCTCCCTATCGCCGGCCGACGCTTGAGTCGATGCCGGTCGATGCCAAAGCGGGCTGCCTTTACCCAAACAATTCGCGCTCGCTTTTTGAAGCGCATGCGCGTGGTTTCGACAATGCGATTGTGTGCGATATGCTCGGCAACGTCGCCGAACTCGCCACTTCCAATATCTTCATGGTGAAGGATGGTGTCGTGTTCACGCCGATTCCCAACGGAACCTTCCTGGCTGGCATTACCCGTCAGCGAGTAATCGGGTTGTTGCGGAAGAATGGCGTGAATGTCGTCGAGAAGACTCTCGCTTATCAGGATTTCGAGAAAGCAGATGAGATTTTCGCGACTGGAAACTATTCCAAGGTGGTTCCGGTAACTCGCGTCGGCGACCGTGCTCTTTCTTTCGGCCCGATCTACACCAAGGCGCGAGAACTTTATTGGGCGTTCGCGCACTCATGATCAGTGTGAAGCCTGAAGCCACATCTTCGATGGTCGAAGTACTTACCTCAATTTGGCTGCGAGTGCTGCAACTGCCCTCGATCGGCGTCAACGATAATTTTTTTGATCTTGGGGGCGATTCTTCGCTGGCCCTTCAACTATTCAACGAAATTGCACAGACTTGTGATCGAGAATTGCCCCCGGTCACGATCTACCAGGCGCCTACGATCGCCGCTCTGGCCTCCCTGCTGGAGCAACCTACCACGCCGCGTTTTCCCACACTCGTGCTATTAAAGCCGGGCTCTGAGAATCCACCGGTTTTTATAGCCCATGGTCTGGGTGGCAGCGTCATGGATTTCTTCCAACCCGTAAGGCACATCGAAACCGACCATCCTATATACGGGTTGCAAGCAAGAGGCATTGATGGTCTGGACGAACCGTTGGCAAGCATCGAAGATATGGCCGAATTTTATCTCGTTGCGATCAAGAAGTTGCAACCACGGGGTCCGTATGTCCTGGTTGGTTACTCACTCGGCGGCCTGGTTGTGCTGGAGATGGCGCAACGCCTCTCGGCAAACGGGGAAAAGGTCGCTCTGCTGGCCATGCTGGACGCATACCCGCAATTCCGTTATCTGTCGCTGGGGCAGCGTCTACGCCTGATCGCGCGTCAGGGAAGGCGAGGATTGCACTCGCTTGGGAATCTCACCGGAAGCGCACCGTATCAACCGCCAGCGGGGGTATTGCTGACACCTGCGATGCAGCGCGTGAGGGATAGCGCATATCTGGCGCTGACCCGTTACCGGCCGCGATTTTACTCCGGTAAAATAAAATTCGTGCGGGCCGAGATCAGCTCGGCATTCCCTGATGACGCAGCGGCGGTCTGGGAACCCTTAGCTCAAATCGTAGAGGTCGAGACCATTCCCGGCGATCATCTGGGAATAATTGCGACTCACTTCGAAAAACTCGCTTCCGTAGTCTCCCGCTATCTGGCGGAAGCGTTTAGCGATGCCTCCTCTTAGCTGTTTTCTCAGCAGCTCGAGCAATGTTTTCACATCGTCACTGGAAGATCTCTTGGATACCTTAATCCAAATGTCGGAGCCCACCAGTCCTCTGGACTGATCGCTTCCCGCTCCTCGCGAACACTTCGAGGCTTTGAGCCGACCAATGGCATTTCGCCTCAGCTCTATTTTCCGTTCGTGGTTGTCCTTGAGCCGCTGCTAGACGGGGTTTCGGGGCTTCTTCCAGACAAAGAAGCCGACAATCGTCCATGACACAATTTTATTGGTTGCTCGAGTAGTTCTCGGGGATGTAGGGCGACTTGCAGCCCTGAAAATCACTGTCTCCGGAATACTCGGCTGCTATCCACTGGCGTGGCGGGGGCGCCTGCAGCACCGACTTGATCGACGCCGTACCTCCAACCAAGCGTTCTGTTCCCAAAACAAAGTTCGAGTTGGCGCTGTCGACGAAGGTAATGGTCCCTGTCGGTGTGCCAGTTGCCGACGGAACTGCTACCTGCGCCGTGAAGGTGATGCGCTGGCCTGCAGAGAACACATTCGAGGAGGAATTGATGATACAAGTTGTAGCAACCTTCCCCTTGATGGTGAACTGGACGTGTTGTGCCGCAAACGCGTTCCCGTACACCGTCAAAACGTACTGCCCGGGGTTGTATCCATCTGTGTTCACGTCGTACGTATAGCCGATTCCGCTCCGATATGTGAAGGCATTGTTCCGGGCCAGTACCACTATGGACTCCGGGGTCCCAGCCGCGTTGCTCACCATCTCAATCGTGAGGTTGGCAACGGCATCGGTAACAGGTTTTGTGGGATTTGCTATCGACATAAGCTGGAACGTTACGGGAATTCCAACACCCGGGCGGAAAACCCGAGGGTCGGTAGTCCGGAGCGGTGCCAGGAAGGTCATAACGCCCGCTCCTTGCAGGTTCGTCGCGCCCAGATTCACCGCTACAAATTCTGAAAACCCGTTGGTTTTTCCCCTCACTGAAGGATCACTGAATCCCGTGAAGATGTTTTGCCACTCATTTTCCCCGATGGGAGTGGTGAGGTAGCCGGGATTGATAATGGCTTGGGGCGTGTTGAAGTTGGTCTGCACGGCGATGGTGGGCATGGCCTCACTCGGGCAGGTTATCGGGTTGCCATTTTCCGAGCACGTCACCTGATCGTCCACGCAGTTGCCTCCCGCGCCCGCATAGACGATGCACGTGGCACCGGTAAACTGAGTTCCGGCTACGCGCTGCAGGAATTGGGCCGGTGTAATCTCGACCTCCGTAACCGTCATGTCCACATTGGAAAAACTCGTGCCCGGCGGATACTGCACCGTAAAATTGTTCGTTCCGAAGTTAAACACATTCGGCTGGGTCGGGCTTAACGGCTGCGTGATTTGCAGCTTACTGGGAGGGAGTGAGGCAATCGCAACACCAATCGGAGCCGAACCTACCGCTGCGGTGCTTGAGATCGTGTTGCTTGCTGTAGCAATCACGGAAACATCATTGGCGTTGAGGTTCGTGACGTAGGCGGAGGCGCCATCCCCCGTTAGCGCGACGTGAACCGGATTGTTGAAACCCGTCACTGTAGCCACCACGCTGCTGGAGGCGGCGTCGATCACGGAAACCGTATTGGAAGCGCTGTTCACCACATAAGCCATGCTACTGTCTGGGGTAAAAGCGGCGCCGAATGGACTCGTTCCAACCGGAATGGTCGCCGTCACGGTGTTGCTGGCCACAGAAATCACTGAGACGTTGTTGCTTCCCGCGTTCTCTACATAGGCCAGGCGGCTGTTAGGACTAACCGCCACCCAACGCGGTCCGGAGCCTACAGTGATGGTGTGCACAACCGTAGGGGTGCTTCCCACCGCGATCACGGAAACTGTGTTAGATGTGGAATTTGTCACGTAGGCGAACGTCCCATCCGATGTGCGTGCCATCGCCACTCCCACCGGACTGCTCTGTACAGGGACCGTGGCCACCACGGTGCGAGAATCCGTGCCGATTACCGAAACACTGTTGGAAGATCCGTTCACCACATAGGCCGAAGTTCCGTCCGGAGTGAACGCCACGCCGAAGGGAGATGATTGAACCGGAATTGTGGCCACGACCGTGCTGCTCGCGGTGTCGATCACCGACACAGTGTTGCCGTGATTGTTGGTGACATAAACTTGCGTCTGGTCGGGTGAAACAGCAACTCCCCAGGGTCCAGAACCCACGGGGATAGCGGTTATCGGCAACGTAGTGGGAATGTCAATCATGGAGACGGTATTGCTGTTTATGTTGGCCACATAGGCGAACGGACCTGTGGCCGTAACAAACCCGTGGCCAATCAAGGCTTCGTCCTCGTACTCACCCGCCATCTGACCGATATCGTTGAGGTCATAAACAACTAGGCCGTCGACGGCCGCGGGAAAGTTGATTGTCGTGAAAGTGCCATCGCTGTCTTCGAATCCCAAGATGTTAGAGGTAGCCGTGGCTTCGTAACCGCCAACAATCTGGCCGCCGTTGTTAATCCCATAGCCGTCGGTGAGAAAGGCGCCCGGATAGTCGAACGAAGTGAAAGTTCCGTTCTGCAGAAGAAAGCCGTGTTCATTTCCACTGGAGTCGTCGTAATAACCGACGATTGCTCCCACATTATCGACCTTCAGAATGTCAGTGAGGATGGATCCGGGAAAGTCTATGGTGCTGTAAACGCCGGCACTCAATAGGAAGCCGTGTATGTGCTCCTTGGCATCGGTGAAAAAGCCCACAATCTGGCCTACACTGTTGATTCCCTGGGCAAACGTCAGGGTGGAACCAGGCGGATCGATGGTTGTGAACACGCCGTTGCTGAACAGAAATCCGTGGTCAGTGATCCCCTGCGCGTCGAGGTAGCGCCCCACGAGATCGCCGTTGTCGTTGATTCCCCAAACTGCGGTTCCCTGGGCGCCCGGAAAATCAATTTTCGTAAACATCCCGTTCTGGAGCACGAAACCGTGGTAAATACCTTCGGCGTCGATATATCGGCCCCCGATCACTCCGTGGTTATTGATCTGGCGCGCCGAGCTAAATGTGCCACCTGGATAATCGACGGTGATGAAGGTCTGGGTCGGCGTTGTTTGCGATGCCAAAATGCCTGCGGCAAGTACGACGACAAGGCTAACAAACGCGACGCGTTTTGTAAGGCTGGCGAGCATGTTACCTCCGGTCGACGCCCTTTATTGTGAGACCCCACTATTTTGAAAAGCCCTCAAACTGAAGACGGAAACACGCCGCATATGCCTGGGCAGCTTGCACAGATTTGGGCCAGGAGTATGCGTCTCGGTGGCTCAGGCGTCAATATCCCGAACGGGGTACTCCTTAAAGCGTAGCCGCCTTTCGCGCAATGAGGTCGAATCCCCTCTCTTTGGCCTCTTTCTGCAGTTGCTCCAGTCGCGCGCGGGAGGCCGCAGATTTTCCAGATTTCAGTTCAATTTCTTCGAGAACCAAGCGGGAACCCAGCTGGTCGCCGACATAGCCTGACCTGGTCGCCTTGACCAAGGCCTCTTTGAGGAGGGTTTTGGCCTCGGCGGTATGTTGGGAATCACCTTCAGCGCGCGCCCGGGCAGCGGCAAATGCCAACTGCACACTCAGATTCTGGCTCCTGGCAGCGATCGGAGCAATCTTCTGCGCCTCGCTGAGCGCCTCGTCTTTCTTGCCGCGTGCCAGCAGAGCTCCCACGAGTGCGACGGTGGCGGTAATCTGATCGTCGCTTCTGTGTGCTTTCTGAAACGCGTCGCGAGCTTCAAGGGCTGGTCCTCCCGCCGCGTCGGCATGGCCTTCCTCGACGGCCAGTTCGGCAACTGCGACGCGAGTAGCGGCGATCGTGTCTTTCTCCCCCAATTCGCTGCGGAGGGCGAGCGCCTCCTCGTAATCCTTGTGCGCCTGCTTAAAATCGGCCGCTTTTAGGTCGAGGCTTCCCAGACCCGCGAGAGCGTAAGCCGCCATGCTCTTATCTCCGGCAGCGCGGGCCTGCGTAAGAGCTTTTTCGTAGTTATTGCGCGCCCCCGGCAAATCACCCAGGTGTTGCAGCACATCGCCAAGGTCGATCAGCTTATCGCTGGAAGGATTCGCTTGTCCGCCCGCAAGATCGAGGGCTACTGCCTGCTCCAGTGTCTTCCTGGCCGCAGACGAATCGCCTTGTGCATCGAGCACCGTACCAATACCAGTGAGTGACAATGCAATTCCGCTTTGATCATTGACTTCACGGAAAACTGTAAGCGCCTGATCGCAAGTTTTCTTGGCCTCGGCCAGGTCCCCCTCGTTTTGCATAATGCCCGCTATGTTAATCAGCGTTGTCGCGTAGTTGCTTTTGTCGCTGACCTCGCGGAAGGTAGAGGCAGCCTTTCCGTACATTTTGCGGGCTTGTTCCGGATCACCTTGCTGACCGAGAACGTATGCCATGTTGTTAAGAGCGGAGGCCTCAGCTTTGCGATTGCCTACCTCGCGCGCAATGGCAAGCTCATCGTTGAATTTGCCAAGCGCACCAGGATAGTCACCCCGATCGACCAGCACTTGGCCGGTCACTTCGAGCGTGCTGGCGAAACCGTAGCGGTCGCCGACCGCGTGGTAAATGCGGCCAGCCTCCTCGACAGCAGTCATGGCGCCGGTAGGGTCCCCGAGGTTCTCCAGGGTGAATCCCTGGCGATATAGCGCGCGGGCCAGAAGCAGCCTTGCGTTTTGCGTCCTTGCGCTCTGCGCTGCCCGAACGGCAGCAGCCTCACTCTGCTTGAAGTCTCCGAGCGCGGCCCAGGTTTCGGAGGCAGCCAAATCGATCCGCGCATCATCGCCCGCCGGCGCCAGTCGACGCAGCGACTCCACGGTTGCCAAAGCTTCTTTGCCTTTTCCTCCGCGTGTTTGTGCCCGCGCCAGAAGCAGGCCGTATTCGAGGTTATCGGGGAAAAATCCAAAAAGGGTCCGATAGCTCTCGGCCGCATTGTCCCACTCCTTCGACGTTTCGCGGTATCGGGCTTCGGTCAGCAATCTGTCCTCGCGGGAGAGCGATGCGGAGAGTTCGTAAGCACTCTTCGCCGACAGACGAGCCTTCTCGTCATATCCGAGAAGGGTCCAGGCGGCGGCGAGGGCGGAGTGGGCTAAAGCACGATTCGGGTCCACAGCCACAGTTCTTTGCAGCAGGTCACGAGCTGCGATAGCGTCGCCGACACGCAGCTTTGCCAACCCTTCGGCATAGAGTTTTGAGGCTTCCGGAGTCGACGGCAGGGCAGCGCGGACGCCGGCCTGGTCTTGCGAGTTCACCTGTCCGGCGTCACACTTCTCTCGTAACTGAGCTCCGGCACGGCTGACCAAATCAAATAAATTGCTTTCGTCCCCGGTCTCCTTCACCGAAATCAAGGTTTCTCCGGCGGCCACGTCTTGCAGATGAAGATCGACGCGCAACTTGCCGCCTGACAGCGCCACGTAGGAGCCGAGCACAACGAGGTCCGCGCCGAGTGTCTTACCCACCTGAGACAAAGTCTGGGCGGTCAGGGTGTCTGAGTCGGGCAGCGAGAAATTCATCTTCATCTGCGCCACTTGCTCACCCGTAATGGTATGCAATCTCTCGCCAGCCGCGAGTTCGGTGGTCAACATCTCCGGGAGGGCCGTGGAGAGCCATGCCGCTTCGGGGCGGGACGTTGAATTCTTGAAGTTCAGAACGGCGACGGTGCGCCGCCGGGTGAGTGGTGTAGCGACGGTTTCTGCCGGCGGCTTCCCCCGAAAACGCAAGTATGAAAGCGCTCCAACCAGAAGCAATACCATCAGAGCAACAAGCCCCGTCGCGATTCGTATATTTGTCTTTGCCTTAGGTGGGGAGGAAATCGGGATTGCGGCAGGAATCGGGCCGAGGGGTACCTGCGAAATCGGCATAGTGAGGCGGTCGAGGTCGATGCGCAACTCCCTCGCAGATTGATAGCGCCGCTCCGGATCTTTGTCGAGGCATTTGAGAATCGCCATTTCCAGCCCGGGTGAGATTCTTGGATTCAGGGCGCTCGGCATCTCCGGTGGCTTGTTCATGATGGCGTCGATCACACGCGGAACTTGCACGAACGGAAATGGACGCTGCCCTGTCACCAATTCATAGAGAACCGCACCTGCCGACCAGATATCGGAGCGTTGATCGGTCAACTCCCCGCGCAATTGCTCGGGCGACATATAAGGAAGAGTGCCGGTAACTTTTTTGTCTTCTGAAATGCTCGCGGTGATGCCGAGGTCGGTTTCGTGCCGCACAAACTGTGCCAGGCCGAAATCGAGAATCTTGAGTCGATTGTCCTCGGTTAGACGCATATTCGCCGGCTTCAGATCGCGGTGAACGACTCCATGCTCATGCGCGCTGGCCAAACCGTCCGCCAATTGAATTCCCAAACGCAGGACCTCTTTTTGCGGCAGCGGACCCGCACCAAGCCGGGCATCGACGCCAACTCCGCTAACATATTCCATTACCAGAAAGTCCAAGCCCTCCTGGCTACCGAATTCGTAAACTGTTCCGATGTTGGGATGATTCAACTTGGCGAGAGTCAGTGCTTCACGACGGAAGCGCTTTCGGGCCGCTTCATCGGCAAGCATGCCAGGTGGGAGTACCTTGATGGCTACGTCACGCTCGAGCTGCTGGTCGGAAGCCCGGAACACCAGCCCCATTCCACCGGCGCCGATTTGCTCGAGTACGCAGTAATGGCCAAGAATCTGCCCGACAATAGGAGTTTCCGGCGCCATTAGGCCGGAATCTTACCCCGTGGAGAAGTTGTGGTCAACGCAGCAGTTGCAAGTTATTTTGTGCAGGTCTCCGATTGTCGTAGTTTCGACGTCGGGATTTGGGATATTTTCCGTTTGCAGACCTGAATCGGAATTCTGTGTCCAGAGTTACAGAATTGATTCGCATTTCAGATTGAGGCGAAGGAGAAGCGGTCGTGCGACTAGCAAAGATCATTTCATGCATTCTCAGTGTTGTTGGCGTTTGCGTAGTGGCGCCTCGAATTCCCGCCCAGACGCTTCCATCGCGCCAACTTGTGGTAATTGCCGCGAGCGCGGTGATGGATGGCAAGGGCAAAATACTGCACGACGTTCGGATCGCGATCGAGGGCGCAAAGATCGTTGCGATCGGGCCTACGGTCGGGGGTCCAGTGGACTATGACCTGCGCGGCCTGATGGTATTGCCCGGCTGGATTGACGCGCACGTGCACATTACATGGATCTTCGGCAAGGACGGGAAAAACGCAGGCACGGAAGGGACAACCCAAGAGGACGCCTATCAAGCCGCGTCGAATGCCTGGGTGACGCTGATGGCAGGCTTCACGACAGTGCAAAGCGTGGGCGCGCCAAACGATATTCTTCTGAGAAATGCCATTGCGAAGGGAATACTCCCTGGCCCGCGTATCCTGACGGCCAATGAGCCGCTCGAAGGGCGAGGCGACGCGACTGGCACGCCCGATGAAATCCGCGCTTATGTGAGGAAGCAAAAGCAAGCCGGTGCGGACCTGATTAAAATCTTTGCGTCGAAGTCCATTCGCCAGGGAGGAGGCATGACTCTATCGCAGGAGCAATTGAACGCGGCTTGTGATGAAGCAAAGAAGCAGGGACTGCGCACGCTTGTGCACGCTTACAAAGAGGCAGTCCGCGCCGCGACTCTGGCGGGCTGCACCGAGGTTGAGCACGGTACGCTGGCCCCGGACGACGACCTGAAATTGATGGCAGACAAGGGCACCTATTTCGATCCGCAATGCGGGCTAGTCATCGAGAACTACGCGCAGAACAGGGAAAGGTATCTCGGCACACAAGGCTACACTGCTGAGGGATTTGCTGCGATGGAGAAGATCCTGCCGATGGATCACGAGATCGTTGAACACGCAGCCAAAACTCCGCGACTGAAGATGGTCTTTGGCACGGATGCCGTGGCCGGTGCGCATGGGCGCAATGCCGAGGAGTTCATCGATCGCGTGCGTGACTGCGGCGTGGACCCGATGGCAGCGATGGTCTCTGCCAACTCGCTGGGGGCCGAGGCGCTAGGCTTGGACGATCAGATTGGCTCGATCGCCCCGGGCTTTCAAGCGGACATCATTGCGCTCGATGGAGACCCATTGAAAGACATCACCGCCGTTCGGCGCGTTGTGTTTGTTATGAAGGGCGGTGTGGTGTACAAGAACGCTGCGCGTGGCGCGATTCCGCTTTATGCAGGCGTCCAGCCTTGATTCGACGTGTTCACCTTGCCTTGGTTGACGATCGGTAATTATCGTCCCAGTTTGCTTTAGGCCAGTGCGTACAGATACTCGACAAAGGAGCGCACAGCCCCATCAATCCCCGAGACCTTTGCATTCGTGGAGTCGATCAGATAGTACTCATTCGGAGCGTGCGCTCCGGTCCCGTGCCCCAATCCAAAATGTCCGGCGGGAAGATTCAGAGGCTCGGAAGTGAAGATGTATCCCGGCCAGGAACCTGCCGATCGAGGCCACAGCACGGGATCCAGGCCCAGCTTGCGGTATGTCGCAATTTGCGCCTGGATGAGCCTCGAATCCTGAGAAGTCTGCGTCGGATCGTAGCCACCACTCATATTGACCTCGATATCGCCGAAGCCGTGTTTAGCAAGATGATCCTTGAGAAGCGCCAGAGTGCCGGACGCGGTCATGTCAGGCACCAGCCGCATGTCAATCTTCGCGACGGCGCGATGCGGCAGGATAGTCTTGCCGCCGGGACCCGTGTATCCGCCAACCAAGCCCTCGATGTTGATCGTGGGTTTGGATTCCAGCAGCACGAGCGAGTCAAGCCAGTTCGTGTCGTGCACCCAATGCTCAACGCCTAGCTGCTTCTTAACCGTGGCTTCGCTCCGGCGGGCGGTCGCCTCCTGAATCATCTTCATTTGTGCTGGAGTAAGCGGCTTCACCTTTTCAAAAAAGCCCGCGACAGCGGGCGTGTGCCCATCGGATTCGATAAGCGTGTTGAGCGCTTGCACCAGGTGCCACGCGGGGCTGTCCACCTGTGCCTCAAGGCTCGAGTGAACATCGTGTTTAGGCCCTCGTCCCCATCGCTCTCCACTGGAAACCAGTTCCAGCTCAACTACACCTTTGGCGCCTAGCGATATCTGTATGCCCCCATCCGCGTCCTGGCCAGCTTCTGGCATAAACACACCCATGCATTTCTTCAGCGCATCGGTGATCCTGCGTTGGTTGACAACCTGCGGAAAGTGGGTCGAACCAATCTCTTCTTCCCCTTCACAGACGAGCACGAGATTTACAGGTAGCTTTTTCCCCGCTGCCTTGAAGGCATGAAGCGCGCCGAGGAAGGCCGTTTCGGGACCCTTCTGGTTCACAGCGCCGCGACCGACGCAGATCCTGCCCAGCCCTTCCTTGTCCACGATCCGTCCTTCAAGTGGCGGCGAGGACCACTCCGAAGGATCAAACTGTTTCACGTCGTACATGAAATAAATGCCGACGGTAGTTGCCGCACCTGCATCCAGAACGCCGAAGACCCCAGGCTTGCCCGATGTTGGCACAATTTCAACGTTCGCGAATCCCGCTTCGCGAGCCAGTTGTGCCATGTAGTCGGGACCCTGCGGATAGTTGCGGTTCTCGGCCGCGATTGAGGGCAAAGCGATCCAGTCCTGCAGTCGCTTTACATTCTCCTCATGCATCTTCGGGATCTGGCTCAGCACCGATTGGGTGCCGGGATCATCCGAAGAGAAAGCAGGCACTGGTAACGCGGCGAAGGCGGCTCCAGCAAGCGCGCCGTGAATGAACTCGCGACGATTGAAAACGCTATGGCTCGAATCACTCAATGCGTCCTCCAATGGCCGAAATTCAAGATGACTACCTTAGTTGGCCCCAGACTCGATGCAGATATAGAACTATCTGCTTTTGTCGGACGTCATCATACCAGTTGTGTCCGTGCTCGCCACAGGATGCGACTCAGCGCACCGACTGACGTTCTCACAGAATACTGACGTTCTCACAGAATTACGGGAAGACTTTTCAGTCCCCTAAATCCAAATGTAGGAGCCCACTCGGGCCGTGGGCCGCTGAGCTTCATATCCGGAAAGCGCTGCACCAGATTCAGAAGAGCGATCTGTCCCTCTAGTCGCGCGAGTTGCCCCCCAATGCAAGCATGCGGACCGGCACTGAACGCCAGATGTTGGTTGTTCAGCCTCTTCAGGTTTAACTGATTCGGTTCCTTAAAGCGCTTGGGATCCCTGTTTGCCGCACCGAGCATGCACAGGACTGACCACTTCTTCGGAATGTGCTGGCCGCAAATCTCGACATCTTCCTTGAGCACGCGAGCCGTGAATTGCACAGGGCTCTCAAAACGCAGAATCTCCTCCACTGCCGTGCGGATCATCTCTGGGTTCTCTCGCAACTCCGCCGTCTCTTGCGTGTGGCGCAGGAGCGTATACATTCCGTTGCCGATCAAATTTCGGGTGGTCTCATGCCCTGCGAAAAGCAATGCGATGCACTGCGCGTACAGCTCTTCTTCGGTGAGCACTTCTCCTTCTTCCTCGATGTCGATTAGAAGACTAATCAGGTCGTTCCCTTTATTGCGTCTCCGCTCCGCCACAGCTTTTCGGAAAAAATCGGTTAAGGCAATTAGGGCATCTTGGGCATCGCGGGCCTGTTCCACGGTGCGATCAGGACTGCCTCGAAACACGGCGATCGCCCGCGACCAATTAACGAATGTGTCACGCAGTTCCTGAGGTATTCCGAGCATTTCCAAAATGATGCGCACTGGCATCGGATTTGCGAACTCACGCATGAGTTCAACTTCGGAGCCATGCTTTAACGGCATTAGCATTTGGTCAACGATGGCCTCGACTTGCGGACGGAGGCCTTCGATCGCGGCGGGCGAAAATCCCTTATTCAGAAGTTTGCGCAGCCGGGTGTGCTCTGGCGGGTCCATGAAAATGAGCCACAAGCCCAGCATGCGGGCCAGTTCGCTGAACTCGGACTGGCTGCTGAGCGGGAGAGACAAGATCATCTGCTGCGAGCGCTTTGCGGAAAGCCGGGGGTCTTTAGCAGCCGAGGAGCACTCGGCGTGGCTCACTATCGACCACAATGCCCATTTGCCGTCCACGTCCAAATAATGCAAAGGGCCTTCTTCGTGCAGGCGGGCATACGCAGGATAAGGGTCCTGCAGAATTTCGTCGGTGAAAAGAACCTTCTTGGGAGGAACGATAACCTTGGACAACCTGCACCTGTTCGCAAGATCAGAGTTTCATTAACGAAAAACCGGCAGCAACTACTGATGTTGAGTTTAACATCGAGATCACACGCATTGACGCGCGAATCGCTCATCAGGAGCCGGATCGCAGTCGCTCCCAAATCAATTCGAAGATCTGTGTTTTTCCGTTCACTGGCGTCGGTGGGGTAACTAACGTGATTCGGTCGCCTTGGAATTTGACGTGGCGGACCAGGTCTCTGCCTACGTAATTCTCAATTGAGGAGATTTCGACGTGATGAGTTACCTTGTCGCCGCTGACCGTGTACCGTCCAGCATAGGCAAAAAATGTCTTGAAGGCTTCCGACTGTTCTTCGAGAGATCCTCCGCCGGAAGAGAGTGCCTCTCGCCCGTCGTGACTAATCATGGCGGCTATTCTGCCCTCATCGGTATAAGTGAGAAAACCCGCAGGATTGACACCATACGGCGTCTCCTTTCTCTCTCCAGCCAATGTTGTGGTAGAGGCGGACACCAATTTCCAGGTGCCCACAAGTTTGTCGTTCGCGTTCCCGAAGACTTTTTCTGACGAGCCTGTCACCTCAGCCATCGCTACAATGTCCTTGTCCTGATTTTCTTTCCGAGACAAATAATACCGAACTTCTGACTCAAATTCTTGATTGGCGCAGGAAAGAACGAGAGAGATACACTTGAGTCTCACCAACCCTGCTCACCGCAGGCAGAGGTTTGATTCCGGAAGGAAAAAGATGACAAGAGAATTAGATGGTAAAGTTGGGCTCGTGACCGGTGGGACGTCGGGTATTGGCCGTGATACCGCCATACTTTTCGCGAAGGCCGGAGTCAAAGTGGTGGTTGCAGGCCGGCGTGAACTGGAAGGCCAGGAGACCATCAATCTGGTCCGTGCTGCCGGCGGCGATGGTTTGTTCGTGAAAACCGATGTGTCGAAATCAGCTGAAGTCGATGCGCTCATTCAGAAGGTCGTGGAGAAATTTGGCCGCCTGGATGTCGCCTTCAATAATGCCGGGATCGAGGGTGTTTGGGTACCGATCGTCAATCAATCTGAAGAAGACTTTGATAGGACCATCGACATAAATCTCAAGGGCGTCTGGCTCTGTCTGAAGTACGAAATTCGGCAGATGCTCAAGCAGGGAGGCGGAGGAGCGATCGTAAATATGGGGTCGATCGCCGGCTTCGTCGGTTCTGCCGGAGCAGCAGTATACAGTGCGAGTAAGCATGGAGTGTTAGGGTTGACGAAGACTGCCGCACTCGAAACGGCTCGCAGTGGAATTCGGATCAATGCGGTGTGTCCAGGAGCCATCGAGACATCAATGGCCGAGCGGCTCTTTGGCGCTCCGGAGGTCCACAAGTACGTGCTTGGTTTCCATCCCATCGGCCGATTTGGAAGACCGGAGGAAGTCGCCGAAGCCGTAGTATGGATGTGTTCGGATCGCGCATCTTTCATGACCGGCCAGTCCTTGGTTCTCGATGGCGGATTCCTGGCGGGGCCTAATCCTCCGAGCTAGCCGATGAGTTCCGCATCTAAACAGAGCTCTCCGCAGAATAGCGGAAAAGTGTTTCCCACTGGTGACGGAAATGCGCGGGTACAAGGGCGACAAACAATAGTAACTAGCTTATTTCCATATATTTATGCAGAATCTTAGTGGCCTATGGATTGCGGCCTTAAAACTAAAATGATCGCCTGCCAGGCGCGATCCAGGATCAGACTACCATTTGAAGTTGGAGGACCGATCGGATGAGTGAGGATTACAAGACCCAGAGCGCTGAGACAGAACTCAGCGCTGGTTTATCAAAAGCACCAGCCCTGCGACAAGCGCATGCATTACCGAATGTTCAAGACGTGCCCCAAACCGACTTGCAGGAAGTACTATCGAAGGTCTGGGAAAGCAGTCTTGGGATCGAGAAGGTTGGCGTCGACGACGATTTCTTTGAACTGGGCGGCGCATCGGTCGTGGCCACTCAGATAGTTTCTCGGTTGCGCCAGATGTTCCAGATCGATTTGCCCGCGATCCTCTTGTTCGAGACTCCCACAATCGCGAAGCTTGCCCGTTACATGATTGAACACGAGGCACGGCCCGGCCTGACCGAAAAGACCGCCACCTTGTTGAAGCGGATCGAAGGCATGACCGAAGAAGAAGTAGCCCGCAGTTTGCGTTCGAAGTGAGAATTGGTGTCACAGCGTCATGAGTAACGAGGCGTCCGAGGACCGTGGGTTCTCCGAGCAGAAGCTTGCCTTGCTGGCCAGCCTTCTTGAGAAAGAAGGTGTCCCACAAGCGCCACGCCTACCGTCTTGGTCCTCACTCACACCCATAAGGGCGGCTGGCTCGAGACCAGCTCTCTTCTGCATGCATGGGGCCGGCGGAACTGTTCTCATGTACCGCGACCTGGCGCGCCGTTTGGGCGACGACCAGCCGTTTTATGGCCTGCAGTCGCAGGGCTTGGACGGGAGTTGCTCTCCGCTGACTACGATCGAGGAGATGGCTGCGGTTTATGTAAAGGAGATCCGGAGAGTCCAGCCCCATGGGCCTTATTTCATCGCTGGGTATTGCATGGGCGGAACGGTTGCGTTTGAGGTGGCTCAGCAACTCCGTGAGCTAGGCGAACCGATCGCCATGCTGGCGCTGTTCGACACCATGAACTGGCACAAAATTCCCCTCACGTTCTGGAGCAAGAGCTCCCACGCAAGCCAGCGGATATTCTTCCACGCCGCGAGTTTTCTCAGTCTCGATTCAACAGCCAAGGCCACGTTTCTCAGAGAAAAGTTTGCGGTCTTGAAGAGCCGGATTCCCGCGTGGCGTGGAATGTTGCTCTCCCGCTTTGCCAGGCGTATGCGGAGCGCAGTTTCAGACTCGCTCATATTGGGGCGAATCTGGCAGGCGAATGACCGCGCCTCCTGGGCCTATCTTCCGAAGCCCTACGCCGGCAGGGTCACGGACATCCGCCCCACCAGACAATATCGGATATTCAGCAAGCCTGATTTGAAATGGGAACGGCTGGCGCAAGAGCAAGACGTCATCGTTCTCCCAGTGTACCCCGGCACGATGCTGGTCGAGCCGTTTGTCGAGCACCTGGCCGGCGCATTGCGGCGGTCCATGGACGCGGCCATTCAGCGCTTAAAAGCCAGTTCATCAGAGTAAACGGTCGTCAAGGCACAGCGAGAAACTGGCCTCCGCGATCTCTTCTATGTCGACGAAGCAGCTCGCAGCAACCAGTATTTCGCGGAAGGTCTTGCCAGCTTACCCACGGCTGCTTAGAGTAACCAAGATGAACGGGGCAGAGAGTCTGAGTTCGCACGCTGGTCGCTGGAGGCGTTGACACTTGCTTCGCGAACCCCGGCACTTCGGAAATTCACATCGTCGCCGCGCTCGACCACGTCCCGGAAATGCGCTGCGTGCTCGGTCTTTTCGAAGGCGTCGTCACCGGAGCCGCGGACGGTTATGCGCGCATGGCGGAAAAACCGGCGTGCACGCTCTTCATCTCGGCCCCGGCTTCGGCAATGGTCTCGCGAATCTGCACAATGCCAGCCGGGCCCAGGTGCCGATCGTCAACCTCGTCGGCCAGCATGCCACCTATCATCTGCGCCACGATACGCCGCTGGCTTCCGACATCGAAGCCATCGCGCGGCCTTATTCCAAATGGTTGCGGACGTCTGCGCTCTTCATCCGAAGTCGGCCGCGACGCGGCCGAAGCGATCGTTGCTGCGCGCACCGCACCGGGCCAGATTGCGACGCTGATCGTTCCCGCCGATGTCGCCTGGAGCGAAGGCGGAATCAGTCGCTCGCTCTGCCGCGCTTTGCCCAAGCCTCCGCTGCCTGCAACGGCAACGCGATCGAGCACGCGGCCGCCATGCTCCGATCAGGCGTGCGAACCGCAATTCTGACTGGCCGGAAATGCGCTCTACGGCAAAGGACTGATCGCCGCCGGACGCATCGCCGCGGCCACCGGCGCCAAGCTGCTGGCTCCGTATCCGCTCACGCGCCTGCAACGCGGCGCGGGCATTCCAGCGAGTCGAGCGAGTGCAGTACGTTCTCGAACAAGGGATCGAGCAGTTCAAGGAATTTCGTCAGCTGATTCTGGTGGGCGCTCAGGCTCCAGTCGCATATTTCGCTTACCCGGGAAAAGCAGCGAGTTCACTTCGCCGGAATGTGAGATCCACACGCTGGCGAGCCCTGGCGAAGATTATGTCGGCGCGCTCGAAGCGCTGGCCGCGAGCATTGTCGGTGCGCGGGAGCAGCTCGACTGTGCGAGAAAGCAGAGCGTCCCCGAACTGCCGAGCGGCGAAATCACATTGCCGGGACTCGCCGCCGCGGTCGGAGCGCTCCTGCCCGAGAACGCCATCGTGGTCGACGAATCCATGACCTCAGGCCGAGGACTGATGGCCGCAACCAAGGGAGCTCCGCCGCACGACTGGCTGGGCAACACGGGAGGCTCGATCGGGATTGCGCTTGCCGCTGGCGGTGGGCGCGGCAGTGGCCTGCCCAGCTCGCAGAGTCCTGTGCCTGACCGCCGATGGCAGCGGCATGTACACACTTCAAGCGTTGTGGACGATGGCGCGCGAAGGCCTCAACGTCACGACGGTGGTTTTCGCCAACCGTGACTATGCGGTCCTCAAGCGTGAGTTTTCTTATCTGGGAGTAGGCAATCCGGGAGCCCGGGCCTTGGACATGTTCGAGATCGGGCGTCCCGATCTCGACTGGGTGCAGTTGGCGAAGGGAATGGGAGTGCCCGGCACCCGCGTCACTTCGCTGGAAGCATTCGGGAAGGCGCTGCGGGCGGGGTTGGAAGGCGAAGGACCGACGCTGATCGAAGTGCCTTTGTAGAGCCTGGCGGCTCGGCGTCGTTAGCGTGGTCTGGGCGAGATTGAGCCATCTTGACGAGTTCGGCCTTGACGACTTTTCCAGTCGGAGTCAGCGGCATCGAGGAGACAAGAAGAATTTGCGAGGCCGCTTGTAGGGGGCAAGATGTTGTGCGGCGTGTTGTGCCAGCTCGGCCTCTGAAGTCGGCGAAGACAGGCAAGAGTTGCACGAAGGCAACAACTTCCTCACCGCCTTCCGTTCCCTCGACCGTCCGCCCAATAACAGCGGATCGCACGACCGCAGGATGTGCATTCAGCACCGCCTCGACTTCCGCCGGGTAGACATTCTCCCCAAAGCGGACGATCAGTTCCTTGGTGCGGCCAACGATGAAAAGATATCCGTTCTCCAGGCGGGCCAGGTCGCGGGTGTTGAACCATCCTTCGGGATTGATGGCCGCCGCCGTCTCCTCCGGCGCGCGATAATAGCCCTTCATGACGTTGGGACCGCGCACCCACAGTTCGCCGACTTCTCCCTCGGCCACCGGCTTTTGATCGGATCCGACCAGCTGAACTTCCACTCCCGGGAAACCCTGCCTACGGAGGTGTCGGTTCGACGCTCTCCCACGACAGCCTGGGCAATGTTGGGGGAGCATTCCGTGACGCCATATCCGTTGTGCAGCACCATGCCGAACAGGCTCTCCACCTGCGATTTGACCGTGGGCTGAAGTGGCGCGCCGGAAGATGAAATGATGCGAAGAGCGGGGAAGTTGAGCGACTGCAACCCCTTCAACTTCGCATAGTCCGCCAGAAGGGAGAACATTCCGGGAGCGCCCAGCACGACCGTCAACCGCTCCTTCTCAAGCGTAGCCAGAGCCGCTACCGGGTCGAAACGCGAAGCCAAATACAACGTCGCACCGCTCAGCAACGAACCCAAAAGGACAACGGAAAGACCGACCGCATGCGACATCGGCAGAACGCCATAAAGGCGGTCATCGGGACTCAGTGACCGGATTTCGGCCGACACCGCCGCCACGAACAGCAGGTTCCGGTGCGTCAGCATGACGCCCTTGGGAAGCCCGGTTGTGCCGGACGTATAAATCAGGGCGCCGACCCGTTGCGCAACCTCAGCGTCGATTGGTTCCGGTTCGACTCTCTCGTTCAGCGGACCGATTGCGATCGGACCCAGACCGGCAGCCTCTTGGATGACGGCTCCGTGCCGCTTGGCGTGTTCTCGGGCCTGCGGCGAAACGCTCGTGGTGTAGATCACCCGCCGGGCTCCGCAGTGATCGCGAATCTCATCGACTTCGCGCGCCGAGAGACGCGCATTCACCAGTACCGGCCAGGCATCGAGACCGGCCAAGGCCAACAGAATCGCCACGAATGCCCGGCAGTTCTCGCAGACAATCATCACCCGATCACCCGGTCGCACACCCGAGTCGAGAAGCCACGTCTGCGTTTCGGAGACTACGGAGGCAAGTTGGCGATAGGTCCAGGTTCCAGAGGCTTCCACCAGAGCGGATTCGGTCGGGCGAATGCTCGGCCCACGGCTTGAACACGTCGCTGATGCGGGCGGGAAGGTTCGTCCAGAGTTCGAGGCGCTGCCTTGATCATTTCCGGCATAAACCGGATCGTAAGTGCGAATCGTCTGATTGGTCGCGACGTACGAAGCCGAAGACCTTCAGGACGCGCAAGCCTCATCACAGGGCGGACCGTTTTCGTGCGCTGTGAATCATGCAAAACTGCCATCGCCGGAAATGCCGAGCTTCGGCTTTTTTCGACACCACATATTGCAGCCAGTTCCGGTAGATGCTGATGGCGGAGGAGTGCCACGTGTTCTGCAACCCGCCGACCATCGCAGCTTCCGGAAAGCCTTCCATCGAGTTCTTCCCGCCGATCGGTAAGAACTATCATCTTGGAAATCGGTCAGAAGCTTCGCGGCCGTCGCATCGAAATATCCCTTCGGCATGGAAGGATATGTTTCTCTGTTCCCTCTGAGAAATCTCTTTATGTCTCTGCGGTATTCCTTCAGCAGAGTCTGCGCTCCGTACTCCGATGACCCTGGAAGTGCACGAACAGGCTCTTCTTTTTCTTCTTCACGAACGAGTCCACTCCGCCCTCGGCTGATTGCGTCAGAACGTGATAACCACATGCGGTCAATTCGTCCGCCCGCACTTCGTTCCATCGAGAATGCGGAAAACGGACCCGCTCTCCAGTACCTGCGGTTAGCGGGTGGTTGCTAGCCTGGGCGAAATCAAAGACACCGAACTGCTTGTCACCCAGCGGATGGCGATTGATGCCATCGCTGTGCAGAACTCCCGCATGCGCCGCCAGGCATGACAAAATCGTCGAACGGTATTGCTTTCCGCCCAGTCCAGAACGCTCGTCAAGGCAGGCCAGTAGGGTTCGTTGCGCAGGTCGGGCTGCCGCGGCTCGGTGCCGGTCATGATCACACCGTCAAACCGGCTGTTCAACAGATCGTTCGTACTTGAAGTAGAAGCTGTTGAGATGCTGCTCGTCCGCGTTCGCCGCGAGGAACTCCGGACAGCGAGTGGAGCTTGAGGCGCACCGGAATCGTCGCCGGACGCAGCATCGAGCAGTTCGAAGAACTGCATTTCTGTGTCTTCCAGAGCCGCGTCCGGCATGTTGTTGATGAATGCAATTCTGACGCACTCCGCGCTCGCGACCATGGCTTTCGACCGAAGCCACCCGACGGCAGTGCTTTTTCTCGCTCTCGGCCCAGCGAGGCGGAACCCGGCCGCCTTCAATGATCAATGGCATGACGATTTCCCCTAAACCAATGCTCACGATGATTTCTCCGTCTCACGCCTCGCCTTGTCCAATGCCTGCCCCAGATCCTCAAGAATGTCGTCGATGTGCTCGATCCCCACGCTGAGACGAATCATCTCCGGCGTAACTCCAACCTTCGCCTGTTCTTCCGGCGTCAGTTGCCGGTGCGTGGTCGACGCGGGATGGCACGACAAGCGATTTGGCATCGCCCATGTTCACCATGCGCTTGAACAGCTGGAACGCGTTGAAGCACTTCCTGCCGCCCTCGTAGCCGCCTTTCACTCCAAAGGTCAGCAGCGAGCAGAAGTTCGAGCCCAGATACCGATGCGCCATCGGATAGAGCGGATTGTCCGGAAATCCGACGTAGTTCACCCAATCGACCATGGGATGATCGCGCAGGAATTCCGCTACTTTGCGCGCGTTCTCCACGTGGCGCTCCACGCGAAGGGCCAGCGTCTGAATCCCCTGCAGGAACAAAAAGCCGTTAAACGGAGACAGCGTGGCGCCGGTGTTGCGTTGACACACGGTCCGGCAGCGCGCGACAAACGCGGCGTCGCCGAAATGATCGACATAAACGACGCCGTGATAGGCAATCTCCGGCACGGTTGAACATGTAGAACTTTTCCGGATATTTTCGCCAGGGAAACTTGCCGCTATCCACAATCATTCCGCCGATGCTGGTGCCGCCTCCTCCGATGAATTTCGTCATGGAGTGCACGACAACGTCGGCGCCATACTCGATGGGCCGCAACAGAATCGGCGTCGCCACCGTGTTATCGACCACCAGCGGCACGCCGTGCTTGTGCGCGACCTGGGCCAGTCCTTCGATGTCCGCGACATTCCCCGCCGGATTGCCAACACTCTCGCAGTAGACCGCCCGCGTATTCTCGTCGATTAACTTCTCCACATCTTCGGGGCGGTCGCTTGCCGCAAATCGTGAACCGATTCCCCGCTTCGGGAAGATGTGCGCCAGGAGCGTGTAGGTGGCGCCATACAGCTGCGGGGTAGAAACAATGTTGTTCCCCGCCTCGGCAATGTTGATCAAGCGAATACTCGATCGCCGCCATCCCCGAGCTGACGCTGAGCCCATCGACTCCGCCTTCAAGCGCGGCCACGCGTTTTTCCAGAACCGTGTTGGTGGGATTTCCGATCCGGGTGTAGATGTTCCCTTGAACTTCCAGATTGAACAGCGCCGCGCCATGTTCCGCGCTATCAAACTCGAATGCAACCGTCTGATAGATCGGCACGGCCACGGCTTTGGTCGTGGGATCGCCGTCGTAGCCTGCGTGGATTGCGATGGTCTCTCGCTTCATGCGTCCATCAGCCTTTCCCATCAATCGACGATATTTACTTCGCAGTCGTCGCTACGCTGCGAACCGGGACCGCTGCCGGCCTCGTTTGCGAGTGACTTCGCCAGCGCTCGCGTCAGAGTGCGAGCGGCGAAGCCTGCGCCGAACGCGAACCGCATGACCGGTCCAAAGCTGTTGGCGGCCGCAACCCCCGCGAAATAGAGGCCGGGCATCGACGACTCGAAGCTCGACGAGAGCACCGGCGATCCGCTCGACAGTCTGAGCTTCGAGCGAATCTCCGCGTTGAGGAACTTCAAACGCTCGAGATCCACTCTGTAACCCGTCGCCGCGATGATGTGCTCGGTCACAATCTCGCGCTTACTGCCGTCCGCCGCCTGGACGCTCAAATGAACTTTGCCGTTCTTGACCTCGGCGCCTTGCGGCGTGCATCCGAGATGCAACGGAACCTTCCCGATCACTTTGTCGCGAATGAACCATCCTCCCGAGGGCCCAAGGCTTCTTCGCACAGCTTCCAAGCGAAGCCGTTCGGGCAAATAGTGAAATGCGCCGGGAGCATTCGGCGAAGAAGCGCGAGCGCATCCCCGGGCCAAGCCCCGATTGCGGATGCCTGAGCTGCTGCCACAATGAACGTGGCTTGCCGGTGGGCTGGCTGTGGAATTTCAATTCTTCGCGGCGACTAACCAGTTGCACGTCGGCGCCCGCCTCGTGCAGCAATCCCGCCAAATCCAGTGCGGAAGCTCCGCCGCCGATCACGACGACGCTGCGTCCCCGAAATGGCTCAACCTCGCGATGGCGAGCGCTGTGCGAAAGAAATTCCGCCGGCAAGTGCGCCAGGTTCTCGGGGACATATTCGAAGTGAGTAATCCCGACGGCGAGAACCACTCTGCGGGCCTGAAATGTCTCGCCATCCTCGAGCCGCAAATGGAATCCGCCTGTCACGCGCTCCACGCTGGCCACGAGCTTGTCTTCAAGCTCCGGCACCATGCGGTCCCTGAAGGCAAGCCCGTAGGCGCTAAAGGTATCAAGGCGCACCGGCACTCCGGCATCGGCATACTCGATGCCCCGCTCCGCGCAAAACTGCCGTAGGGTGAACGCTTTCTCCGGATCGTAAATGTCCGAAGCAAAGCCATCCGACTTGAGCATCATGCCCTTCGGCATGTGCTCCAGCCAGCTGTCCATCGGACGACCGAAAATGCGGAATGGGACTCCGCTGCGCCGGAAATGCGCGGCGATTGAGAGTCCATAGGGACCTGCTCCAATAATCGCAGTGTTCAGCATAATTCCAAGAGAAGACCTTCCTTGGGGGAGAGTACGTGGACTGATTTAAGTCAAATCAAGGGGGTATTGGCTTATCGTATCACGTCCCACCCAGAGGGCAATAGGACGAAAATGGCCAATATTGCGCCCCGTAACTCGTTTAACATCAATGGAATAGACGAGGTTAACTCTGACCACGGACGACGCCCGCGCGTAAGTCAGGCGGCACAAACAACGTCGGGTGATCACCGTCACGGACCTTTGGTTGCGCCATCAATTAGTATCGCGTGCGGGAGGTCGATGTGCTCTCCCCGATAATATTAGCCTTAGCGGTGTTCTTGACGCTTTTTGGAGTGGGAGCGCTTGGGCGAGCTGGTGCGCTCGATCTCGAGGCCTTCCGTGATTCTGGGCGGGCGGGCTGCCATGCGTGCCCCAGCGGCGGCGCCAGCCGAGACGTTGCCCGGCGTGGCAAACCCGGCGGCCACTCTGCAGGCCATGTCGAACTTCTTCGAGGACCGCCACATGATGGGCCGGGAAGAATTTCTCAGGATTCTGCGCAAGAACCAGTAGCAGGTTTCAGTTCTCAATTCTCAGTTCTGAGGTCCGAAGTCCGAGGTCTTGTTATGATGAATGCCCATGTCCGTTTATCTCATCACTGGCATCGGCGGTTTCATTGGATCCTCTCTGGCGCGGGAATTGTTGCAACGGGGAGAGCAGGTTCGCGGAGTCGACAATTTCTCAACCGGTAAGCGGGAGAATCTCGCCCAAATCCTCAAGCAGATCGACTTTTGTGAAGCGGACATGCTCGATCTCGATGCTATGAAGTCCGCCTGCGCTGGCGCGGATTACGTTTTGCATCAGGCCGCCATCCCATCGGTGCCGAAGTCGGTACTGGACCCGATCGGAAGCAACCGCGCGAATGTGGATGGAACGGTCAACGTGCTGGTGGCGGCGCGCGACGCCAAGGTAAAACGAGTGATCTATGCGGCGTCATCGTCCGCCTACGGCGACACGCCGACGCTTCCCAAGCACGAGCGCATGACGCCGGACCCGATCTCGCCATATGCGGTGGCCAAGCTGGCCAGCGAGCACTACATGGTTTCGTTTTACCGCTGTTACGGATTGGAAACCGTGGCGCTGCGTTATTTCAACGTTTTTGGTCCACGGCAGGATCCGTCGTCGCCCTACTCGGGCGTTCTGGCGAAGTTCATCACGCAGATGCTCAGCGGGCAGCAGCCCACGATCTTTGGCGATGGCGAGCAGAGCCGGGATTTCACCTACATCGACAATGTCGTCGAGGCCAACCTTCTGGCCTGCAAAGCTCCCGCATCGCAAGTAGCCGGAAAAGTATTTAACGTGGCGACAGCGCGGCGGGTCACGCTCAACGAGACCTTCAAGCTTCTTCAGGGACTGACGTCGTACTCCGGTTCTCCCATCTACGCTGCGGAACGCGGCGGCGACATCAAACATTCACTCGCCGACATTTCCTCCGCGGAAGCGCATCTTGGGTATAAACCCAAGGTGAGCTTTGAAGAAGGCCTGCGGAAGACCGTTGACTGGTACCGCAGTCCAGAGGTTCCACCTGTTGCAAAATACTCTACCGCTTAGACGTGGCTTGCCAGGTCTATGCCGGGCGGCAAAGACGTTGCAAGCAACGTCTCTACGGCGAATTCATCGACCCTCTCACGATCCTCTCCCACCCTTGGCGTACAAGCCTACCCGCCGTTTCTGCCTCCTCCAGCAAATCTGCCCAACCTGCGACGTGAGCGTCTCAACACCGAGGGCAGACGGTGCTGGAGTCGTGACCAAACCACCGACTGAGTTTCGCCAATCGTACTGTGTACGGCATTCCTGTAGCGGTTCAGTAAGCTAATCAACGAACCAACGAACTTCTCTTCAATTTCTTCTACTAGAAAAGGGATCAGATACCTGCGCGGGCGAGCCATTGATGCCTGGCAATCCAAGCGCACAAAATCGCTCCCAGAGCAGTCCCCAGGGTATTGGTAATGATGTCAGTCATGCCGGAATCTCGGGTTGGAAGAAATGCCTGCAGGGCTTCGATGGTAAGACTCACGGCGAATCCCAGAGCAATCGTACGAGCCACCGCTGCCCACTTGCTCTCTCGCGCCGAAGAAAAATACGCACAGAAGAAGAATCCGAAAGGAATAAATCCAGCTATATTGATTCCGACGTTTTCCCAGTACCTCCAACCAGTGTGAAACTCGCTCCAAGGGCGTTCGAGCAATTGTTCATTCAAGACGAAGAAGCGGTGAGGAATAATGAGGTCGGTCGCTGCATCTGCCTGGTTATGGACGACGCTCCCGTTCCCCTCATTGAACATGTAGAACGCAGCCGCGTCATTGGTCTCCGCCAAAGCCGGGTGACCATCCCCTGTTGTAGTTCCGTAGTGCTCCGAAATTTCGCCGGCCGAAAGTTCCCTGCGGTAGATCGCAAGCCCCCAGAGCCACCCGGACCAGTTATGGGTGCTCGCTGGGGAGTTGCCAACTATCAATTGCCCGGTTAGGTCCCGACTTGAAAACTTGAAACCGGGAAAGGTCCTGACCAAAACTCCGTCCGCATACACGGCGGTACCGGATGGGCCTGAACTAATCGCGACAAACACGGGTTTTTCGCCGCTGAAGAAATGTGTCACGTAGAACCGGGCACTCTTCGCATCGCGCAGTCCGTTTTGACCTGAAAGCTGAACCAAAAGAACGTCACGAAATTGACGCAGCGCAAACGGAACGACCCGGGTTTCCGGCCGATAAAACGCTAAAACCGTACCTGAGTTGTCGAGCCGTTTCGGTTCCAGCCAGAGTTCGATACTACAAGAGCTGTCGGATTGCTGCCCGCCAGGCTTGAATGCGCCGGCGCTTAGGATGCTGCCGTACTTGCCAAAGAAAAGGCCTCCTCCGTGACCCAACCAACTCACATCGTTTCTGGGAGCATGAAATGGCCACAGACCCGCTATGAGTATGCACAATAATACGAGGGCACAGATTGTTCGCAAGGGCACGGTTTGGACTTTGGCGCTTCTGGGAACTACCTCTCTTCCCGGCGCTCGTGATGCCGGGAAGACTATTCGGCCAGCACCATGAGGCTGTATCCGCCCAGCACCCGCACCGTCAAATCCGGGGAAATGGTGAAGGAAAGCTGTCTCGGGATCCTTGCAATCTTCTGCCCGAGCAGCTCGCCCAGCTCGATGCAGCGTGGAGTATAAAAATAATCCACGATTGTGTAGCCTACGTCTGTCAGGGTCCGCAATGCAGTTTCCTTCGTGAAATAGTGCAGATGCGCATGGTGATCACGGCGAAGCAGAAGACCGTTCTTGCGTAGAACTGCTTGCACTGAAAGATCCAGGGGAATGTGAAACAGCTTTCGCTTGGCTTTCGAACGGACGGCCCTCACCAACCCCATATAGTCCTCTACATGTTCGAACACATCAAGCATGAGCAACAAATCGAAGTAAATGTCGCCCGCGTCTTTTCGAATGTCACGCAGGTGAAAACGAAGTTTCTCGTTGCCCCGGCTCGCGCTCATGGCCAGCGCATCGGGAGAAACATCGTAGCCCCAGCAAACACAATCCGAAGGAAGATGCGGCTGCAGTTCGGCTAGAACCAAGCCGGCGCCGCAGCCGACGTCGCAAACTGTCTTTGGCACGAGCCCCTGCTGCTTAATCATTCGCTGGATCTGCCTTACCTTGAAAGGGGATTCCTCGATATGCCACGAAGGATTGCTCTTAAGGTAGCCGCCGTTTCGATAGATCGCGCTTTCTGAGTCGATGCTGGCCAACTTGGGAACCGCTGTGGATTCCTGACGTCGCAGGGGCAGAGCAGTCATAGGGAAACTCCTTGTGATCGGCAACATCGCTAAACCCGTTACCGAATAAATGATCTTTGCCGAATCGCGGTGCTCACCGAACGCATCCACCTAATTGCTCGTTACACCTTCGCTGGGATCGCTTTAGAAACCTCTCTTGATGGCCAAATAAGGGATGAGAGCCAATTCGGCTATACCGGGAAGGGGATCGCTAACACTAAAGACCGCATCCGCATTGCAGCTTCGCAAGGAGCGCAGATAGCCCTTCAAAGTACTGTCTCCGGCGAGAATTCCCATCAAGGCAGCAAGCAGGTCCGTAGTCGTCCGCACCCAGCCCACTCCCGGGCGGCCTTTGCAGACTGAGATGGGCAAACCAATCTGGTCGGCGTAGAGCATGTAGCTGAAGTCCACACCCGCCTCAGCCCCAAGGCTGTGGTAACCCCATGTTCTGGCGTTTACATCGAGCAGCTTGTATTTGCCATCTCGCGGATCAAGCTTATACTCCAGTTCGATCAGTCCGTAGTAGTCGATCGCACGCAAGAACCGCTCGGAAAGCTCCTCAAGAATCGGTACCTCCACCGTCTCCACATAGGTGCTAGCTCGTCCGAACTGAAGCGGGTGTTGACGTCTGCGTCGTACCACCATTTTACCCACTGCTTCCCCGTCGCGGAAAAAGGCGCAGTAAGAAAACTGCTGGCTACCACCGCCGGGAATCAACTCTTGCACCATCATCTCGCCCTGACCAGCCAGCGCGGATGCCTTTTGAAATAGACTCCTCAACTCAGAGTGACTGTTCGCCCGCCATGCCTTCGCCTTGGTCGCGTAGAAAAAGTGCTCCTTGATCGCCGGCTTGAGCGCGAACGGAGGTGTGAGCCCGTCAACTTGAACTAGTTGGTCAAAATTCTCTGGATAGTGCGTTAGAGGGATTGGAATATCGAGTTCCTGTGCCAGTCGATAGGTATTTCTCTTGTCCCAGGCCCACTTCACGCTTTCCCAATCGGGCGTAGGAACTCGGAATAACTTGCTGAGTTCCGAACGGTGGCGCGATATGGCGGCCACAAGTTCCTCGCGGGTTGGGTAGAGAACCCAGCCCTCCAAACCTAACCGCTTCCCCAACTCGAGCAGACTGTCTATCACCACTCGCTCATCGCGCAGGTCCGCGAGCTTCACAAACTTCGTGGAGTAACGGGAATAGCGGCCGATGGAGAGTTCGTCATCCACGACACAGGCAGGTATGCCCTGTCGGCCCAGGCTTCGAACGATCCCAAGCCCCTGATAGTCGCCGCCAATGACGACGGCCCCGACAGTGCGGTCCACAACTGCAACCGTGACGGCCTTTGGGACTGGTTGGCTCAGGGCGCTCATAGCGTCGAGTTGCTTCCGTTGATCCGGGTCATCGAGCGAACCAATTCTTTCGAGGCGAACTCGGCTCCTGAAACAAAGCCGAGGAGCGGCCCGAAACTCCATGCCGCTGGTTTGCCGACGAAGTGCAATCCGGGAATCGACGACTCCAGCCCGCGCTTAAGGACAGGGTAGCCGTTCACCGTTTTCAGTTGTTTCGACAACGACGGAGATAGGAACGGATAACGCGACACATCGACGCGAAATCCCGTCGCGAGTAGCGCATGATCGACCATGCGCTCAGACCCGTCATCCAGTCGAATGCGAAGCTGGCTGCCCGTCACCGTGGCGGAGACCACCTTGCGCTCCAGTGTGATGGGCACTTCCGCGATTCGTGGTTGCAGCCAGCCGGCTCCGGCTGGCCGGATCGCACGGTATGCAGTTCGGTCCTGGAAACATCGGGGGAAACAACGGAACAGATACGGCGCAGCAACCAGACGGCTGATCCCCGCCGGTCCGACGTCGCGTTTCGAATACATCATCTTGGAAATCACACCGAGATGATGCAGTTTCGGATGTAACCCTACCCAGTTGAGAGACCTCGTGCGCGCAATCACCTCGACCGGAATGCCAGCCTCCCTAAACAATGCGGCAGATTCCAAAGCGCTCTGACCGGCGCCGATCACAACCATCCGCTGCCCCTTGAACTTCCCAAGATCTTTGTGCTCGCTCGTATGGGAAGCTAGAGCGGACGGAATGGCAGCAAACTCTGCGGGCTTGCTTACAAACGGGCTGATTCCCCCTGCGACCACAACGCGCCGCGAGGTAAAGTCCTCGCCATCCGCCATCGTCACCTTAAACCCGCCAGCATCGGCCTCGATACTTCGAACCTGGCGCTTATCCAGGTCCGGTACAGCGTGGCCTTGGTACCACCGGCCATAATCAACGAAGCGATCGAGTGGAATAGGTTTCGATATATGATTCCCCTTTTGACGGACGTATTCGTCAAGAGTCAGCGCCTGCTTCGGATCCGCGATATGCGACGCTCCCCAATTTGACCGGAGACACATGCCGGCCGGCATCTGGTTCTCCCAGAATGCCATCGGCTCTCCGAACACTCGCGTTTCAATCCCCGCGGCTCGCAGATATGCCGCTGCGGAAAGTCCATAGGGACCAGCCCCAATTACGGTTACAAAACAATCTGGCACTTTGCCTTTCACGACTTTTGGCCTCATTGACTTATTACAGTTACTGCACTGATGTGTTGTGACACGGCTCTACGTCCATCTAAATCGCCGACCTGCCCTCTGTCTTTAGTGGGTGGATTCTTGGTGCGAGTAGCCAGTTTCTCCGCGTCGCTGAAGAAACCTGAAACATCGTATTGTCGATGACCGCTGGCTGATACAGCTGTTTCTGTTTCTTGACCACTCCTTGACTTAGGTTGCCTCTTTAACCAGAACCCAAACTAGCCAACGTGTCGGTAGAAAAGTTTTCCCGCGATTTTCAGGGCGCTAGTTGGTGTGTGTAGGATTAGTCGGCGAAGAATAGCCATTTGCCGTCCGTTTAAATTCAACGGAGGCCGTTGCGGATAAGTCCAGTAACTCAGTTTGCTTCGAGCCGCCCCCCACCGTTCCTTGAATGTTATGAGTCCGGCATCACTATTATCAGAACGCCCCATTTCAAATTCTTCGCATCCTTTGTCTTTGCCATCCTGGATGGCGTTCCAAAATAGAAACGCTACTCCGCCCAGCCGGTGAAATTGTGCGTCGCTACAACCATACTTGTAAACCATAGACTTCTTGTGGGTCAGCGTAATGATGCTCGCAACCGGTACATCATCCTTGGTCGCGACTCGTATCCTGAGGTCCTCACCGAAAGCGGCAATCAGTCCGCGAAACCAGGAAAGAGGTTGTGCCGGCAACCGCTGGCGCTGCCGGGTGATAATCAGGAGCTCATAGAATTTCTGAAGCAGAGCCTCCGAGGTCCCTTCCTCGTAACGCAATTTCTCCCGTTCTGCCCGCCGAATCTTTCTTTGGATGCAATTCTTATGAAAGCTGTGAAATAGCTCATCCGTGTTCTTGCGCAGGTCCAGGCGATGGAAATTATACGTAGCACTTGGGCTGAGTCCGGTTTGACTCCCGGGCTGACTGTCCACAGCCCTGATCTCGATGTACTTCCATTTGTCAGCGTCCACCCGCCGCCTCATGTGTAGCAGCAGATTTTGCAGTTCGGCCGAATCGCGGGCGAGCGGTTCGCAATGATCGGCGAACGGTAAAGATACGAATCTCCGACCCGTCAACCAGCTCTCAACCCGGCAAAAGACAAGACCATTCGTGAGAGCAGCACCAGGGGGGCAAGTCGTCACGACCAACGGCTCGTACCCGTATGTTGTCTGTAACGCTCTGAGCCAGTTTATAGTGTGGAACACCGAGGCTCGAGGATCGATATGGGTGAGGGCTTCCCACCTCGCATCACCGAATGGGTCGATTTCATAGACGTTTGTCGCGGGATACTCCGGGTTCACTAAGAGTGAGGTATTTGATGCGTAGCAGGTTTTAGCCGCCGCTCCGACGCTAGAAGTCATTCTCTTATGGTTCCTCTTACAGTTCCTGCGCCGTCGTTCGTGCGCGTGCTCATCTTATCGTCTAATTAGAGGAGGCTTTTTGGCTGAGTTCAGTGGCTACGGAGCTGTATGCGTAGGAGATCCGCCCGGCCTTTTGACTGGCATATGCAACTCGGGCTCGCTCACTGCCCGGCCCCTCAATACGCCAACCACCGTCGTCCTTGACGAGTTTCATTTCCGTCCTTTGTCTCCACCAACGATCGACCTCACCGGGCGTCGTAATCCAAATCCCTCTCTCTCTCCTCAAATCTGCCAGGTGCGCAACCAGAGCTTCGTAAACAATCCGCTCCCGAGAGCCGACGATGTAATCTGGATGCACGATGAGGCTGATCAAACCGTACTTCTCCATGATCAACTCGATCTGTTTCTTCCACAGATCGAGGGAATAGTCCTCTAGAATGTTGAACATTGTGTAGTCCTGCGTGGTTGTCACTGGCAACTCCAGAATTTTCCCCACAAAGTAGGGCATGACCGTGCAGCACCCTCCTCGTTGTGGGTCCAAATGCGCCACGTTGGGAACCGACATATCGTAAGAGAAATCCAAGGCGTCAAACCACTGTTGTTCTCGATATAAAACAGCAGATCGAAACCCGGAGGCGCCAAACCGTACCTTATGCGAATTAATTTTGGCTGCTCGTTTGAGAAACTGGTCCTTGTCGGTAAACAGTTGTCCATCGTGATTCAGATCGTGCAACACAATTTCAAAGCCCCGCCGCCGAATGGAATTCAAGAAATTGTCCGTAACCTCATAGCGGTGTTCGGGAATTATCTGAAATGATGCTTTCATGTCGAACGCTTCTTCCACGTCCATAAGATAATCACATCTGCGTACGCCCGACGCGGTTTCCACGTCGTGAGTCATAATTGCGCAACTGGTAGCTCCTTCCGGCCAAAACCAAATAAATGGAATTTCATCCACATGTTGTGCTTTCAGCGATAAAAGCATTGTCTGCTCGAACACACGGTCGACAGTGCTATCAACAGGCCAGTGAGGAAATGGCAAGCTCTTCCAATCTCTGAGACGCCATCTTTGAATGCGCCTCCGAATGGCCACCGAAAGGAGGGGACGGACGAAATAGTAGGCTCGGGTAATCATCCGGGCTCCTGCTGAGCGGGTATCTTGCTTGCGGTACCCTTCGCAACGGAGATTATCAACAACCTCGTTCAAATCGAATGGCAGGGACACCGCTTTTCCTTCGACCATGGCGTCCGGCAGCAGGTCAGGAAGCGCTTCTTCTGGAGAATCAGGCGGAGCCTCGCCGGCGCACCTTCCATAACACGTCGCACCTGCTCCGAACTCGAAATAGCCGCTCCGCTCTGACAACGGTCCGTTCTGGTTCAGCTGCAAATAGCTCTCAGGGCACCGGTAGTATTGAACTAGACAATTAGTGTCCTGGATTGCATTCTGCAAATCCGGCGAATCTCTCTCGCTCAAAGCTCTCTTGCTGCCTCCGAAAGCTTGCCTCTTGCTGAAAGCCCTCTCGTACGCTGCGAGCAGGTTCTGGACGGAATACTCCCAAGCCAGTTCCTTCTCAACCCGTCTGCGCCCGAACTCCCCCATTCTTCTTCTTGCGTCTGGATTGTCGAGCAACCACATGATCTTAGCGGCAAAATCTCCTACCTGATCCCGCGGATCGGCATAGACGGCAGCATCCTGGGCGCTGAATCTCCCTTCGCGCAGATCGAACTGAACGATTGGCTTGCCCAAGACCATGTACTCCATGATCTTGATCATGGTAGAAATATCGTTCATCTCGCATGGCTTGTCTGGATTGACGCAGATGTCTGCGGTGGAGAGAATTGTTAACAATTGTTCGTCGGACACTCTTCCGGTAAATTCGACTGTGTCCTCGAGACCTTTGTCCTGTACCATCTTTCGAAGCCCAGGCAATCCAGGGCCTCCGCCGATACACGTAAAGTGGATGTCACTCCGTCCCAAGGCTTTGATGTGCAGCGCGACATCGAGAAGAATGTCCAAGCCCTCTTGGGTGCTCATAGTTCCGACGTACCCAACCAGGTAAGGCTTGCCTTGCTTCAGTGCTAAATTGGGTGGCACGGCCTGAAAGGTTTTCAAATCCGGTCCGTTGCGAACAATGAACACATCCTCAGGAGAAATGCCTCCTCTCGTGACGGCCAGACTTGCATAACTCGCGTTGGTAGCCATGACTACATTACTAAAGCGATATGTCAACCTCTCCAGCAGCACCTGCACTTTGTAGAAGAATCCCTGGCTTCCATATTTTGAAACGTAAAGTTCCGGATTCGCATCGTGGTGGTCAAAAATGTACTGGACCCCGAACAGCTTAAATGGCAGCGCAACTAAGAAAATGTCGTCGGGAGGATTACAACCCTGAATGACATGAAATCCACGGCGCAGAAAAATCCACCACGCATACCAGAACTGCCAAAACAGCGCCGAGCTATATTCCCAGAGGTACCCGAAAAGACCATTGCCCTCCGCGCCTATGGGATGGCGGTAGATGTGGATTTCTTCGATCACCTCGTATCCGCGCTCACACCCCTTGGCTCTGGGACACAACACAGTCACCTGATAGCCGGCCTCACGAAGTGAACGCGCCTCCTTAAATACGCGCGTGTCGAAAGGGACAGGTTGATTCTCTACGATAATGAGTATTTTTTTGTTCAACGGTGGAATTCCCCCAGGTCTCACCAACAGATGCCGTCGTACCTGCCATTCGTGTTCTTTCCCTCTATAATTCGCACGAAATCTATCAAGAACTGGCCCTCAAGGAGCCGTCCCGGCACTCCCTCAAAATCCGGATCCTTGTTCCCGATGACAACTGTCTGCGCGTGATTCAGCACAGCGTCAACGCTGCCCACCATAAGTTTGGATATGTGGGGAATGTGGTTCAGGATGAAGTCCCGATTTGCACCCACCAGCTTGGCAAGATTTACGTTCCTGTCGTAGATTCGCAAATCATACCCCTTGCCGAGAAGGCGTTCGATGACTTCTATCATGGGACTTTCTCGCAGATCATCTGTCCCGGCTTTGAAACTGAAGCCCAGTACCCCCACTCTGGTATGGCCCTTTCCAGTAATCAGCTGCAAGCCCCGGCCGATCTGTATTTCATTGCTGGGGAGAATCGAGTTGAGAATAGGCAACTGCAAATCATGCAGTTTGGCCTGATAAGACAGGGCCCGAAGATCTTTTGGTAAGCACGAGCCTCCGAATGCAAACCCGGGCATAAGATAAGCAGGAGAAATGTTCAGCTTTCGATCCTGACAGAAAATCTTCATTACTTCGTGCGCGTCGAGCGCCGTAGCCTTGCAGAGATTACCGATCTCATTCGCAAAACCGATCTTCAGCGCGTGCCAACTGTTATCAACGTACTTGATCATCTCCGCCGTTGCCAGATCCGTCCTGATCAGTGGCGCCTCAAGTTTTTCGTAGAGCCGGGCCAATAGGTCGCCACTGGCTCGATCCAACTCGCCGATCACGGTTTTCGGGGGCGATCGAAAGTCTTTCACCGCCGAGCCCTCCCGAAGAAACTCCGGGTTAGTGCAGACCCCGAAGTCAACCCCGGCTTTTTTCCCCGAGAACTCCTCCAATGTGGGAATCACGATTTTGTGCATCGTGCCCGGCAAGATGGTGCTGCGGATGACGACTGTGTGCCGCGCGGTTTTGGTTTTCAGCACTTCGCCGATCTGCTCACAAATCCGCCGGATGTATCGCAGGTCGAGATTGCCGTTGGCCTGACTTGGTGTGCCGACGCAAACGAACGATAACTCGGTCTCGAGTATTGCCTGGGCAGAGTCGTCAATGGCGCGCAACCGCCCTGCACCAGCTGCCGATGCAACAATCTCAGCAATATCGGCTTCGACAATGGGCGACCGCCCACTATTGATGAGCTCGGCCTTGGCGCGCACGGGATCGACGCCAATGACTTCGTGTCCCTCACTGGCTAGGCACCCGGCTGAGACGGTGCCGACGTAACCTAAACCGAAGACGCTTATTTTCAAGACGAAGTCCTTTCCCTGGGCACGGCTCTTCGGAGTCTTAACCTGTTGACGAAGCAAGCCGCGAAGATATCGAGGAAGTCGATTTGCCGGGCCGGTGTTTCTAGGGGAATTGCGGCTGTGTTTGCTGGCGACAGCCCGCTAAACGATCGTGAATGACTCGCTCGTACACTTTCAGGATAGCGGCGACAACACGACTTTGATCATATCGCTGCATGAACGAGCGGCCTTCGAACGGCTTCTCGCTCGGCCTTCCGAGCACACGCTTGAGACCTTGTGCGAGAGATACGTGGTCGTCATCGCAAATTTCGCACCCGTCAATACCCTCCATGATCTCGCGGACATCGCCCACATCCGTCGAAACCACTGGCACGTTGCACGCAAGAGCTTCCTTGACCGAAGTAGGCGAACCTTCAGACTGAGAACACAAAATCATCGCGTCGGCTGCGCTGTAATACCAAGGCATATCTTCGTTTCTTTTTCCGCAAACCGTAATGATCTGAGTGTCCGGATCGGAGAGCGTGTCAACCGCAGCGCGAGCGAGTTCGTACCGTTTGATCTTTCGCAGCGGGTCAAATGGGAAGAGCACCAGATTCCCTCGCAACGGAAGGCCGAGGCGCATGCGGGCTGCCGTGCGATCAAGCGGTTTGAAGACCTCCAGATCGATCCCGCAAGGAATAATTTCTCCGGCGATTCGAGTGGAGATACCCTTCGACACAACGATGACCGCGTCCGCAAAAGAGCATACCGCCTTGCTAATCAACGGCTGGATGTGGCCCATAAGAGCGTCGCTGCCGTGGAGCGTTATGACAAAGGGTGTTTTGTAGCGAAAGAGCGCCGGAAAGCCCGACAGCCCGTAATGTGCATGAACCACGTCATAGGACATCATTCGCGTTCGCCAAAACAAATCGAACGGTGACGTGAGGTAGTTGAGTCGCGATCTGTTGTTCTGAACGTGAAACACGTCGACTTGATGACCCGCCTTGCGCAGATGTTCCGCTTGTTGGCGCACAAATGCGCCCGAACCCGGATCGTTATCGTCCGGATACATGTTGGTGACAAAGAGCACCTTCAGCAGGCCCGGAGCTGCAACGTTGCTCGCGGATCCTGTCAATGCCCTAAAAGTTCGAGGTCCCACCGTTACGCTCCCACTTGCGCTGCTCGATTTGAATGGTACAAACATCTATGCGCTATGCATCCTTCAATGCGGCCTGCGAGCCTCTTTCCTCGATACCACGGTGTGAAGACTGAATTGCCCGTTCGTAGATATCCACCGTCTTGTCGACCATAGTCTTCAGAGAGAAGTGTTCCTCAATATGTTTCCGCCCGGCCTGACCCATTCTTCGAGCCTCGTCGGGATTATCTAGTAAGTACGCAATTCTGTCTGCAAGCGCTACGGGATCCTCAGGTGGCACGAGAAAACCTGTCTCTCCCTCCCGAACAAGTTCCCGCGATCCAGTGCAGTCAGTGGTAACGACGGGTTTTGCCAGCATCATATATTCCATGATGGAATTTGAAATGCCTTCAGTGAAGCTGGCGAGAACGCCGACTGAAAAAGAACTCGCGATCCGCTCGACATCCTTTTGCCGTCCCAGAAACTGAACCCGGTCTCCCGCGTCGGACACGAGTTCCTTCATGGGTTCCAGCGTTTCGCCATCTCCCACTGTCACGAATGTCACGTTCTGCCGGTTTTTCAATAAGCGGAGCGCCGCCAGGAGAAACGTTCTAAAGTCCTTGTCCGGCCTGAATTCTGCGATCATTCCAACCTGGTGGTGGCCGCTTCCGTTTCCGTTGGATGAAGCATGGCGTTGGGGCTGCAGGCCCTGGACACGGGACAGATCGAATCCATTATGAATGACGAAGTCCTTCGGAGAGCCCAACGAAAAACCCCTGCTCTGTAGACCCGCCGTCGAGTTCGCGACTCGAAAGTCCGACCACGACAGCAGAATTCTTTCAACCTTCCAGCGGAGCGTGGGGCTTTGAAAGCAGTTGCGAATCGAGCCGTTGACCAGAGGCACTCCAAGTAACTTCGCGATGGGTAGCGCATAGGCCGAGCTCATCATGCTATTGGTGTGAATGACATCCGGCTGGAACTCTCTGGCCATACGGTAAAACCCGCAAAGAACGAGCGGGTCCCACCTCATCTTACGGAACAAGTATTTCAATGGAATCGACAGCGCTCTCACATCTGGCTCGTAGAATTCGCCGCGGTCCATGCACACTAGCAGCACCTCTATGTCCCGCTGCTTCAGACCTTTCAGCAACTCGACGAGTTGACGCTCCTTCCCGCCTAGGCGAAGACTGTCTGTGTAGTAAAGAACTCTCATCAGGACGGGCTCAGAACGAGAGGATAACCGTTTGGGTGACGGCCGGCACGTTCAGGATCAGCGCGTCATTCCTCTTGATGCGCGCCGCATCAGGCTTGGTTTCCACGTTGGTGCTGTCGATTTGGCGCTGGATGCGCTTCGGCAACGTTTTCGATGGCACAACCAGGGTGACATCTGGGACACCGTATTTCTCCGCATCCAGTGAACTTCGGATCTGGAGCGTCGTCTGGTCTTTCTCCGTCTTTGACCGAAGGCTAATGCACTCTCTGGCCTCGCAGTACGAGGCTAAATCGCCCATCGTCGCGACCCAGACGTTTCCTGCTTCCCGTTCGCGCTGTATTATCTGGAGGATTTCGTAGAACTCCTTCTGGAAGACCGAGCGCGGATCGGATGGATGGAACCACAAATGGTAAGACGCTCCCTGCTCCATGGCGCGGTCGATGAAAAGTTCCGCCTTGTCCGGGTAGTGATAACGACTTGCCGATCGCAAGTTCATGCTTTCATAGATTTTATAGACGCCGGAAGCACTACGCTCGGGGTATGAAAGCCTGATCCTCTCGTCCCGGTGCCGGACTGCAATGATACCGAACTTATGCAACAGGTCGTGGTAGGAGTGGCCCATGTGGTTGAAGGGATAAACTAGAGACCTCAATTTGAGCCCTAGGGGCGCCATCGCCGCAAGGCACTCTTCTATCTCCCTCTCGACCAGTTCGGGGTTGGAGGTTTGCGGCGAGAAGTCGATGTGGCTGAACGAGTGCGACCCTACTTCGTGGGGAACCTTCGCTCGAATGACTTTCTCTATCAAATCCGGTGCATACCAGAGCGGATCGTGGCCCAATTCGGTGCATGGATCGTGTTTATACCAGTCGCCTTGCCATCGATTACTGAGCGGAGGCCGAGGCATGTTCGGGTGAGCGTACTTACCCTCACTTGTGCACCTTGCCAAAAACAGATGACCAACCGTTGCCCAAGTAATGGGTATCCCGAATTCGGTCAACAAGTCGAGGATGTAAGGGACGTTGAGACGTTCTGCGGTGCCCAGACGATCTCTTTGCTCTGCCGGCAAGCTGCGAAAAGCCCAATTGAGCTCGAAGTCTGCTGAAATCGACACGGCGGCGCTACAAGCATTCCAAAACGGCGCGATCTCGATTCCGTCAAAAATCTTCTTCTGCTGTGTAATCCCCGGTGCAAAGTTTCCTTTGAGCGAGAAGATTGACCGCAGAACTCGTTTTTGCGCGATCTTTATCAAGAAAGACCCCGACACTGGGGGCTGCGCCAATCTGGTTCGGCACTGGGTGTTGAAAGCCATCCACGTGCTGAAACGCCTCGCATCAGATTCTTCAAGAACCCCCAAACACCGCTTGCCTTCACGATGAGTTCGTTGAGCCCCGCATCGTCATTGATGCAGATACGCCTCAGCTGAAATGCAGGCGTCTCCCTAGAATTGAAGCCCCAGTCCAATGTGAGCGCACATTCGTAGCCACTTTTCTCAGCCGCTGCAATCTCACGTGCGGAATAGTCTCCGTTGGGATAGGCAAGGGCGTAGATCGAAAGTCCGAACTCATCTTCGAGCTGCATCTTCGAACGAGCGATTTCATCAAATGCGCGCGGGTCCGAACATTGCGGCAGGAGAGGGTGATAGACCGTATGGGACTGGAAATCCACGACTGACTTCATGTCCTCGATCTCGCTTGCCGACAATGCCTGACGAGTTCGTTGCTCGGCTCTCTCGTCGAAGCCCAGCCTGGAAAGCACTTTCAGCCGCTCTTCATCGGCAACGCGTTTCAGTCCCTGCCGCACGCTGTCACTCATTTCAGTCTCGAACCAGAAGTGCCGATTCGTGCCTACCAATCCGCTGCAGAGAAAACAGGTGGCTTGCATTCCGTGCTTTTCTAGAATTTGCTTCAGGGCATAATTGCCCTGGTGGCCGTCGTCGAACGTCACGATCAATGCCTTCGGCGGGAGAAGCTTGTGTGCGTTCGTTCTGTAGGCCAGGTAGTCGGCCAGGCTTACGATGTTGTAACGCCGCCGCAAAGCCTCGAAATGACAATCGGCCGTTTCGGGGGAGGGCTTATGGTAGACGAGAATCGTAACACGCTGTCGCTGCGCGAGTTCACGGACGAAGTAAGGCAGGGCCGACATCCTCAGAAGAAGGAAGGCCATTCTCTTTACGTTCCTGGATTTTGCCTTGATACCCACAACTTTATCGAGTGACCAGCGCCGTAAGGTGGTGACGCCCAAGAAGTCGGAAGCCGAAAGACGCGACCAGGAACGCGGTAAAGCCGAGAGCCGTCGGAACGAGGAACCGAATCAATTTCGCTGCCAGCGATTCCGACAAGAATCTGCCTCCAATGGTGTGACCTATCGCGAAGGCGAAGATCGTGAGACCCATGACAAGTGTCATGCGCCATCCGAACTTCTTGAGGTCCTTCCACCCCAGCGGCCCAAACGCACGATGCAGCAGAGCTGACATGGTTACCGCCGTCATGACGGAGGCGAACGAGGAAGCGATCGCGAACCCATAGATACCCATGGTTCGACTGAGCAATGCAATGGCTGTCGCGTAGATGCCGAAGAACATGATGACGCTGAGCAAGGGCGTCTTGGTATCGAACCTCGCGTAAAAAGGGGTCTGCGTGATGCCGATGAGTCGACCGAAAATCACGTACGGCGTGAGAAGGGCCATAAGGAGCGCGGTGTGCGCGGCGTCGGCCCCAGAGAATCGGCCTCTCTCGTACAACAACACAATCATGGGCTTGCCCGTAAAGATCAGCCAGCACGAGATAGGAAGAGCTAGAAATACGATAAGGCGGATCGCATCCAGCACGCTCTTTTTCATTTCGCCGAACTTTTTCTCGGAAGCGTAAACCGAGATCAAGGGAAGAGTGCTGGTTACAATACCGCCCAGCAGCACACCAGAGATGGCTTCGATGATCCGGGTGGCATACCGGAGTATCGACAGATTTCCGCCGCCCAACAGGGAGGCCAAGAAGTTCTCGACGAATACTTTGCTTTCGCTCATTCCATGGCCCAGCAGGGGATGCCGGAAATTCTTCAGAATTTCGTACACTCTGGGATCTCTCGGCCGCCAGCTCAAACCGAAACGCAGGCCGTGGGATCTCGCTGTAATCGAGAGCAACGTGAGCTGCACCATGCCCCCAAGGATCAAGCCTATCGCCGCCGCATAGATTCCGAGTCGCGCGTGATAGAGACTCACGAAGACAATCGCAGGAAGCGTGGTGACCAATCGGCCCAGCGAAGGAACCAGATATCGGTGTCGCGAAAACAGGAACGACTGCAGGATCGGGGCCAGGCCCTGAAAGAACGCCAACCACAGCAGTATCAGGAACAATCGAGTGCCAAGTTGCAACGCACCGGGTTGAAATCCCGGCGCCTGCAGCCGCATCAGGAGGTGGGCGAATAGCGACAACACCAGGACTGTCGCACCGAGAATAACCGCAAACGTCGTAATCAGAATCCTAAGGAGCTCACAGGCCCCCTCTTCGCCTTCATCTTCTGTGCAGCGCGTGATCACGGGAATGAGAATTTTCGGCACCTGAATCTCGAGCGCTGACGTGATCAGCATCGGGATGGCAAGACTGGCAAAAAGAGCGTCGGTTTCGCGTCCCAAGCCAAAACGCGCCAGAATAACCGCATCCAGCACCGCGCCGCTCACAATGCCAAAGCTCCGCCAGAAAGTACTGATGCTGGCGTTTCTGATTAGGTACTTGGTGCTCATTCTGGTTGGCTAAATATCCTTGCTCGGGAGGTGGAGTATAAGATCCTCGACTTCTGAACCGCCGTTCATCTTCCACCGCACCTCAAACCGCTTGTCCTCACGTAGCGCAAAAACGGTTGCATGGTTTACAGCTTCCTCATCCGTATCCGTGTTGCAAACTATTAAAATGCCGTCCTGGGCGAGGTGGCGCCGAAGGTTATGCACGATCTTACTCAGTGCGTCGTTATCGAAGTAGCTCCGGTTTAGAATGTTGGCCGCGCGAATAACGTGAAATGTGCCCTGTTGCCACGACTCCGCCAGGATATTCCCTTCGCCAATCGTCACCCGCGGGTGGTTCATCAGCCGGGGCGTCACTAAATTTATGGCTCGGGTGCTGGTTGGCATTCCCAGGACGCGATGAAATCGCGCGCCGTCCGATTTCCGATATTTTTGCGCCCACAGAAATAACGCAGACTTAATCATAGCCAGTGAGAAGAGGTGACGGAAGAGATGCTTCTTTCGAGGAGGGTTCGACACCCACTGACCATCGATTTCAAATAGGAGGGGCCATTTTGCGTGGTCCAGGACGGCATGCAGCCGATCGCCAAACGAAACCAGAAGGGCGCCAATCGTCAGATCAATTCCAGTCATGTGGTAATCGAGTCCAGCTTCCTCTAGAGACTCCACCCACTCGAGCGTACTCACGCCGGAAGAAATGGCGACATCCAGCAACTGCAGAGGCCGCGCGGACGGAAGATAATTTGCAACCTGCGCATTCAGATCGTCCAGCCGGTGAGAGTATGTTGTCTTGTAGACGCCGTTCTTCACGCGCAGGCAATCGAAGAAAGACTTCTCTAGCTCCTGGGAGGTCTCGCTCAGCTCGCCCGCAGTGACGAACAGGTCAGCCAAAGAAGACATCGTTGGCACTCCCCTGGGGCCCAGCTATACTCGCGCACGCCAAGCCGGGCTTTATCTGGTCGAGAATTTGCGTCTGGCCTTTCATTTTCGTGCTGACTCGCTTCCTGATTAGGGAAGTATGCTTCATGCTGGCAGTAATTCCGAGGAAGAGAAATGTCACCGCATTCAGAGTCGGATTGAATCGCAAGTCTCCGGACATCGCCTCCCACAGAAGGATCACCACCAATCCGATACTACTGAGCACCACGTTTCTCTCGAATTGAGAGCCCGGAATTAGGGATTTCCGAATGCTGATGCACTCTTTTAGAAGAAAGCCAAACAACGTCACGTACAACGCCACGCCAGGGAATCCTAAGTCGGCGAACAAGCCAAGATAGGTGTTGTGGTTGCCATCGGTAAGGTCCCGCGTCAGTTCTTTCTCCTTGCTGCCAAAATACTTTTCCCAATTCGAGCTAAAGCCGCCGTATCCCACGCCAGTTAGGAAGTTTGCCATTCCCATATTGAACGTCGTCTCGTTGTTGGATAGTCGGTAGTCGATGGTGTTTTGTCTTCGTGAGAAGAGGGTTTCTTTTTGAAAAGAGAATTTGCTGCCGATTCCGGCAAAGAACGCCACCGCGACTACCAGCACAACAAGCCGCGATTGATTTCCAAACTTTCCTCCTAGAGTGGCGGCGAGGACCACCACAGCGGCCAGGCTAAGCCACGCTCCGCGGGTATTCGTAAAATATATTCCCATCACCGTCAGCAGTATCAGGCCCTGCAGCAAGATCTTCCAAAACATCCGCGCAAATGGCATGACCAGACAAGTGGCCAGATAGACCACGACCAGCCATTCACCCATGGGGTTTGAACCGACCATCGGTCCTCGGGAGCGCCCAAACTGGATGCCAACATGCGGATCGAGAATGTACCTGGGGAATACGAGCGCTCTTATGCCGAAGTGTTCGAAGCTCGCAGTGAAGGCAAGGTAGACTCCGATGCCGACAATCGCGCGAAGCAACCAGATGGTTTTGGCGGTAGTGTAGCGAGTTTTCTTCGAAAAAAGATAAATGCCGAACGGATACCAAATCAGATTGAACAACGTGGTCAGCCACTTGTAATGCTCACCGCCCGCGTCCGGGTTTGTGATCACATATGAGACGGTGCACAAAATCGCGAATAGCAACATGCACACCTCGGTTCCCGACCAGGGGATCGGCCGAAGCCGGTGCGTGACTGCGGCATAGCCGAAGAGCGCGGCCAGAACCAGAAAAAGCACTTTATCCGGTGTGACGGTAGACAAATGAAGCGCATGATAGTCGAACAGTTGCGAGAACAGGAACAGCGCCATGAGTGCGGCCGGCAGCGGCATTGCGTTTGGCGCCTTTGACGTGGCGCGCTGTGCCTTGGGCAAAACCGCCGATTCCGAGGATCTACTTTCGTAGATCGAGGCCGCCGGCAATGACTCAGAAATATTGGGATGTGTCATGACACAGCAATCATTTTAACTTCACACCGGTGAACGCCAGTCCGTGGCTAATGATTGCGCAGCCGTCGACATGGGAGCGGATGGAACCGGAAAGGAAAGAGTAATCAGTGGCGACGCAGGGCGTGATTTTGTCAGTAATTGAGAGTTCTCGATTAAACAAGCGGCAGGTCTTTAGTGTCCCGCCGCCTCGCCCCCCGCCGGGTCAAGCTGGACGAGGAGGCGAGGCAACGGGGACGGTCAATTGACCGTGGCAAGTAGCCCGGTTGGCGGATTCGGTCCCGGTCCCGCCGAAGTGCCTTCCGCGATGGCACTCATAGCCCAAGGCATCGTCCGAGTGTTTCCGAAATAGTCTGTGGTGAAAAGCGACGAAAGATCGGCGCCTGCACCGACAGCGGGAGAGGCCGCTTGCAATTCGAAATTTACATCTGCGTAGGGTGTGGCTGTCGAAACAAACTGGGGATTGGTGCAAATTCCGTGCGGTTCGGAAACGCAGGATGCTGTGTTGTAGTAGTCGTTGTAATCGTGGACACTCACGATACCCGGCGCAGCCGACAAGCCGGGGCCGCCGCAGCTGCTAAGAACGTTGTTTTCTACATGCGAGCTGTTTGCGGGATTGGTGCCGTTGCCGGAGCCGCCGGAATCAACCGAGATGCAGGCATCACCGCTTGCTTCTCCAACGTTGTAAGCCGTATTGTTGTAGAAATTCACTTCGGTCCATGCCGCCGGAGTCACGCCACCGACGATAAGCGGCGCCCACCAATGGTAAGCCGTGTTCGATCCGATTCCACTGTTGGCGTTGACGCAGATATTGTTCTCGACATTCATCACGCCGCGGCCCGCGGTGTTATTCCACGAAGAGTAAATCGCAATGCACTGGTGGCCGGGAGCCTCGATGTAATTGTCGGCGATCAATGCGCCGGATTCGATGGGCATTCCCTGTCCGTCGTTGCCGGGACCATTGTTGCCGCAATTCGTACAGGCCTTCGTGGTCCGATAGGTGTTGCCGATGATGCGAAGGTTTTCGTGGCCATCTTTGATGTCCGTGCCGTCTCCCTGTCCACCCCACGACGCGCACGATTCAATCGTATTCCCCTGAATCAAATGGTTAGCGCCGGTCGGGCAGTTCGTCCCGCAAGTCATTCCATTCGCAGTGTACTCGGCCAACGGGTAACCGGGCGGGTCTGACGTCGTCGCGCCGTCGTAGATGCACTCGCCCCAAGTAGCGTGAATGTAGTTGTACTGAACCGTCACGTTGTCAGGACCGCTAAACACGCCGCCGGTGTGGCAAGGCCCATGCTGACCCGGACCGATATAGATGCCGGGGCCGTAGCTTCCAGTTGCAGTGCGGGAAGCATCATTGTATTGAAAAGTCAGATCGTGGATATACGTCAGGTCTGCGGTCTGGCCCTCTGTGTTGTGAATCGTAAAGCCCTGAAGCGTGAAGTAGCCGACGCAATTGTTAGCCGAGTCCGTGCCTGCAAACGGCGTATTGGCAGTGATCATGAACTTCGATGCTGAGGCCCATGCACAGCCCGGCGCGTCGTACTTGCAGGGCGAAGGAGCTACATTTGTCGTCCAGGACGGAGATGCGCTGTTGGTATCTTTCTGGCTAATCCCGTCAAGCGTCAGCACATTGGTAGAGGTGTTGGTTCGACCGCCTAGTCCCACCGGAATTGTGGAGGAGCCAGTAGCGGAGAAAAATACCGTCACATTTCCACTTGCCAGCGCCGTGTTGATCGCCGACCAGGCTCCAGCTGTCAGAGAGGGACTGCCAGGGCGCCGATGCACTGCCGTTGCGGCTTGTTCCCGCGAAAGCTGGGTCCACGTAGTAGGAGGTCTGACCGATACTTGCCTTGACGCAAACTATTGAAAAAATGAGGACCGAGAGCATTCTCGCCAGGTTGGGATACTTAGCCATTTTTTCACCTTTTCACTCTTAAATCTGCTCGGCCTGTCTGTGAGAAGGGGGGGAGCAGTACCAGAGCTAACTCTAGGAGGGGAGCCTCCAGAACCGTCCAGATTCCTGTAGGACATGACCCGCCTAGCCTCGCGCTAAGAGATAAGGCCATGACCCGCAAAATCCAGCGCTGGAGCCCGAAAGTGGGGTGAAAAAACGCTGTTGCAAACTACTGACTTAAAAGGGCTTGATCTAGGAATGAATCCAGGTGCTGGGCGTCACAGTCGCTACTGCTCCTCCAATCACGGTGTTCCAGATGCGGAACCCAATCGATTTCTGAACATCTTGTCTCTTGACCTCGGACGAATCCGTCAAGGCCTGCCAGTTTGCAAACCTGCCTCGGCACCGCGAACCGATGCAGTTCCGGGCGTCGCTTCGTGTAACTCGTAGCCCTGCTCCGCCAGTTGGACAGCCAATACGTCCTGCAAGATTGCCTGTTGCTCTTCCGTCAAGTCGGAGCGCCATTTGTTGTTTTCGCCTTCCACATAGTGGCTCCGGATCCGGGACTCAAAGTTTGCACTCCAGGGCAATTCGCAAAACCTGGCAATCTCCTTGATTTGTAGAATCGGGTCGGCGCAAAACTCCTCGTATTTGACTTCGAGGACGTTAATGTGGGGATAATTTCGCCTGAACTCCGCCATCTGGTCCAGGTGAGTCTTCCACTCGATTCCAGCTAGCGCCGCAAAAGAGTATCCGTGGCGCTTCCACTCCTGCCGGTAATGATCCGGCATTTCACCGGCCCACAGATTCAGCCCATCCCAGCCCGTCCAGAATGGCGTTCTCATGCGGGAGTTCGCCACCGCGCGGCCGTCGCGGGTCACGTGCACAAACTTCGCATCGGGAAATAGGGCGTGTAGGTAGCTGATCCGCGGAACTCCCGTAATCTTGATCAGCAATCGATTTCTCTTCGACGTCAACAATTGGCTGAAAGCTTTTCGTAGCGACCGCGTTGTGCAGGGGTCGACATCCGAGGAGAAGAGGTCGCGACAGGGATTGAAGAATCCTCTGTAATGGAGGTCCCAAAAGGAATAATTCTCCAGCGGAATGAAGCGCCACTTGAGATAAATATTGATCAATGGTATATCCAGCGCCCGCATGAGCCACCGATTCAAGTAAGGCCGGCTGGGAAACTTGCCGCACAGCAAAGACATCCAGTTCACATTTGGATGAGTAGAAAGCAGCGTATGAACAATCGTTGTGCCGCTTCGCCCCAGGCCGTTAATGAAGATGGGCCGGTCGATTGGTCAAAGCTCGGCTGTGACTTCGCCCCTGCTGTCGCTTCCGAGCGGCGCTTGGTATTGATTCCTAGTGACATAACCTGTTATCAGAATGACGCCGAGCCAACAATACTAAACGACTCCGGCGTGGGATGATGCAGAACCTTCCGTCTTGCGGTCTAAAGTGAGATATTGCAACACGGTCTCGACAACGCATTGCTGTTCGGCGTGCCCCAAGTGCGGATACATCGGCAGGGAAACGATTTCTGCCGCGGCCTGTTCGGCCACTGGGAAGTCTCCGCGATGGTAATTCAGGGATAGGTAGGCTTTCTGCAGGTGCAGACGGAATAGGATAGTGAATTCCGGTGCCGATGCCGGCCTTTTTGAGATGCTCCATCAAGCCTTCGCGATTCGGCTGTGCGAACCACATACAGGTGATACACTGCGCGCGACCACGACGGCTCGCAAGGTGGAACCAGACTGCGATCTACCGCTTTGAGCAGCCGCTTGTACTCCGCTGCGCGTTCGCGGCGCTGCGCGTTCCACTTTGCCAGGTGGGCCAACTTCACATGGAGAAGTCCGGCCTGGATCGAGTCGAGTCGGCCGTTGTAGCCTTCGACGTCGTGATAGTACTTTGTGGCCTGACCGTGATCCCGGAGCATCTTCATGGTCTTCGCGATGCCGGCATCGTTCGTCGTGGCAGCGCCCGCTTCGCCGCATGCACCCAGATTCTTTCCAGGATAGAAGCTGAATGCGGCGGCTCGTCCCATGGATCCGGCTTTCATCCAGCGATTGTGTTTTCGTGAAAAATATTCGGCGCCGTGGGCCTGGCAGGCATCTTCGATCACTACCAAGTGGTAAGCGCTCAGCGAGCTCGAGGATAGGATCCATGTCGGCCATCTGCCCGTAGAGATGGACCGGAACGACCGCCGTGACCGGGCGGCCGCTGCGGCGGCTTATCAGCCTGCCGGCATCGTCGACCGTGCACTCCTTCTTCAGATAGTCCCTGAGTTTTGCGGGGTCCATGTTGTACGTCTGCTCATCGATGTCTACGAACTCGGGCAACGCGCCGGCTTGCGAAATGGCTTCCGTGGTGGCGATGAAGGTGTGCGGCACGGTGACTACCACGTCGCCGGGCTTCACTCCGCTTGCCATCAAGAGCAAAGCGCAGAGCGTCGGTACCACTGCTGATCGCGACCGAATAGCTGGTTTCGCAGAAAGCCGCGAAGGCCTTCTCAAACTCTTCGACCATGGGACCGCCAATGAATCCGGCAGTCCGTAAGGCTTTGCGGAAAACCTCAGTCAGCTCCTGCTCGAGTTCCACGTGCGGAGTAACCAGATCAAGAAAAGGAATGCTGTTGGGCGTTTTGAGAACCACTATGAGAACCACTCACTTTGAAACCTCCATAATTTGGTCGATGTAGCGCAAACTTTTGCTGGATTGCCAACCACGATGCTGCTGGCCGGTACATCTTTGGTGACCACGCTGCCTGCTCCCACAATGGCGTTTTCACCGATGCTGACGTTAGAGAGAATCGTGGCTCCTGAGCCAATCGACGCTCCCTTCTTGACTACGGTTCGCTCGACTTTCCAGTCGGCTTCGGTTTGCAGATTTCCGTCGGCGGCGGTGGCGCGCGGATAGCTGTCGTTTATGAACATCACGCCGTGGCCGATGAAAACGTTGTCTTCGATGGTGACGCCTTCACAAATGAAGGTGTGGCTTGAGATCTTGCAGCGCTTGCCGACGCTCGCGTTCTTTTGAATCTCGACGAAGGCGCCGATCTTCGATTCGTCGCCAATTTCGCAACCGTAGAGGTTGATGAACTTGGAGAGCTTCACGTTTTGCCCCAACTTCACATCCGGAGCGATGCATTGGTAAGGATTCATAGATGATTTTGCTTAATCTGCGTCGACACAAGGTCGTTGCGTCTCGTTGTACCACGCTGCAGAGTTCGTGCTGGTGGTTACCCGGCAGCGCTTTTGGAGGGCCCGGCAGGCGTGATTTTCGTTCCCGCTAGTTCCGGCGCAAATGTGTTGCGGATCCAGAGTGGAATCCCGCTTTGAGTCACTGCCCGAAGAGTTTTCGGATGGAGGACTTTGGCGCCAAGGTGTGCCATCTCCTCTGCTTCCCCATATGAGATCTCAGCGATTGTGGACGCATCCGGTACCAGGCGTGGATCGGCGGTCATCAGGCCGTTCACGTCAGTCCAGATGATCACTTCATCTGCGTCGAGAGCCGCGCCCAAAATCGTCGCGGAACAATCCGAGCCGCCTCGACCAAGAGTCGTGAGGACACCCTCGACAGTAGCGCCGATAAAGCCAGTCACTACGGGAACGACTCCTTTCTGCACGAGTGGGCGCAGGCGCTCCTGACAGAGTTCCCGGGTCACACCCATGTGCGGGTCGGCCGCGCCGTGGCAGGAGTCGGTCCGGATGAGCGCCGTGGCCTCAATGGCCTCGCTGGCCACCCCGTGCTCTTCCAACACTGCTGCGACGATTGGAGCAGACAGACGCTCGCCAAGACTGGAAATCGAATCGCGCGCCGACGGCGTCAATTCGTGCGTGCGCACTGTGCTTTGGCAAAGCTGTTCGCCTTCACGAAATAGTCGATCCATCTCGCGCCCAATGCGACTTCGGTGCGGAGCGGACTGGATCAGTGCGTTGACAACCGCCGCGTGCCGCTCGCGCAACTCCTGGAAGATAGTTGCTACGGAAAGGCGATGTCCGAGCGCAGACTGCACGGCTGCGTCGATCAGTTGGTTGGTCACGCCGCTCATGGCGGAGACGACCACCACCAGATCACTCTCGCGCGACGCGTCGCTAATAATGTTGACCACTTTCTTGATGGAGGACGCATCGCCGACCGATGTTCCGCCAAACTTCATGATGCGAAGCGGCCTCTTCATGATCTTAGGAAGTTGACTATTCATATGGAGATTTACTTCCATCCCTAATCGAGCCCCGCGGCGTGTCGCTTCGCGGGAGCGGTCATGGGCTGGGAGGGTCGGGACCTCGAAGAAACCGGTTTCCGAAAAGACTTGGAGTACCACGCGCTCTGTTTCTGATAATTGCTGACGCAATCACGAATCAGCTCAGGTTCTTGCAAAGGGACATCGTGATACGCCGACCGCAGAAATGGGCTTTCGGCATCCCTGATCCATTCTTGCGGAAATAGTGCGATAGTGTCCTTTTCGGTAACTTTCGGCGCTTCTTCCACGGCTTTGCCAGACAATGCGGCGGACAAGGCTGCGGGAAGGTCGCGTCCCGGCCCCAGGGTTAAATGCCCAACTTGAGTGGAGCGGGGATTGATTTCGACGAGGTACGCATTTCCGGTCTCCGCCTCCAGCATGAAATCGAAGCCGTATAGTCCAGAGAGATTGAGGCGGCGAGCCATTGCTTCAGCAGCAGCGGACATTTCCGCGTTCTCGATCACACGCACCACGGTCGCGTGCCCTCTCGAACTTGCCTTATTGACGACTTCAAAATGAAGACTCGCGAGGACCGTACCCTTCCAGCAGGCGACGGCGCTGGTTGCTTCGCGGCCGGCGACGAACGCCTGAGCGTTGACTACGGGGCGCCGCCGCAGTATCGACGGCCAAACCAGAGTCTTATCCTGGTCGACCAGTGCCCGCTTTGCGGCCCTGGCAAGCAGGGGTGGAGCTTGCAGCTCCCTGAAAAACCGCTCGGCCTCGCTCAGCGTGTGCGCGATCCTTACGCCATCGCCCCCTGAGGTGCCGTCCGCTTTGAGGACAGTCGGTAGACCAGTGCAGGCGACCCATGTTCTTAGGTCTTCGATGTTCCGGATCACTCGGGTTGAAGGAACATGCAGGCCCTCCCGATGGGCCAAATCCATAAAAGCAGCTCTTGCATTCACAATCGGAAAACTTTCGGGACTGCCGAGCGAACGCTCGATCAATGCAGAAATCGGAGATCCGACATTCCCGTTGCGCTTCTCCCGGGCATGCAGGCGGTGCAAGTGCTGCGTGGCGAGATCATCCGCCGAGACAACGAAATCGGGCTGGGTAATCGAGATAGCATGCGCGAACGAAGTCAGCGGCGCCAACCCGCGGTAAACGTGTGTTCGACGAACGGCTTTTGTTTTCCGCGCGGGATGAGACTTCGGACACACCATCTCGACCCTGCATCCAGCGTTGGCAAGAGCTATCGCCAGGCGAGCCGTTGGGTACCAGCATGAAGTCGTCGCTATTAAGACTGTGGGATTCATGATTTTTTCGGGCTAGACGGAAGCTGAGAATCTCGGAGGAGATGAATCGAGGAAATTAGAGGTAAACCAGCTCTCCGCGCTTGCTGATCGACTGGTTGGCTGCTTCCAGCATTTTGACCACTCGAAGGCCGGCCTCGCCGTCATTGATTGGGGTTTCATCTTTGGCAATACAGTCGACGAAGTAGGCTAATTCCCGGGTCAGTGCTTCGACCTGTTCGACCTGCGGTGCCCACATGTCGCCCGAGCGGTAGTGCACCAGCAAGTCATAGAGCCCTTCCCTACTGGTAACCTTTACGCCCTTGTCATAAATCTTGATCTTCTCGTCGGCCTCAAGATCGTTCCAGACCAGCATTTTCTTTTCACCGCCGATCAGGGTGGTGCGGACCTTCACCGGCGATAGCCAGTTCACGTTGATGTGGGCGATGACCTTGTCAGGGAAATAAAGGGTCAAGAAAGCTACGTCTTCGTGTCCGTTAAGATGCGTCTGGCCCGTGGCGGAAATGGCTTCCGGAGTCTTCTGGATCAAATGGTCGATGATCGACAGATCGTGCGGGGCAAGGTCCCAGACCACATTTACGTCGTGCTGAAATAGACCAAGATTCACCCGCGTCGAGTCATAGTAATACAGCTTCCCGAGGGCTCCGTCTTGCAGGAGCTGCTTGATCTTAGTGACCGCACCGGTGAACAAGAAGGTGTGGTCCACCATGATTTTCAGATTCTTCCGCGCGGCCAACTCAATCAGTTCTTGCGCCTGGGCGGCGTTGCTGGTGAACGGCTTCTCTACGAAAATGTGCTTACCATTCTCGAGGGCTGCTTTAGCCAGTTCATAGTGCGTCCAGACTGGCGTCACCACGGCGATGGCGTCGATTTCTGGGGAGGACATCAGCTCCGCCGAATCGTCCGTCACCAGGACGTCAGGATAGGCCTTCGCCACTTTCTTTCGCGCTGCCGCGCTTCTGTCGCATACCGCGACAACTTCGGCTTGGTCCAGGCGGTCCAGGTTCCGAACCACGTTCGGCCCCCAGTACCCGTACCCTATAACTCCAAACTTCACCATAACTTCACTCCCATTCCCCAGCGTTGCGTTTGCATTCCGCGGTTTTGCGAGACTTGTGACCATAGTTGGCACGGATCGTGAATTGGGGATTGTTTAAGTAGGGAGGACTGGGAGGAGAAACTCGTTTAGTGTGCGCCGTCGCCAAGCACAACTGCCCCGGGCGTGCGCCACAGGATCTTGATATCCATCCACGGGGACCAGGTGCGGGCATAATGCAAGTCGAGACGAACCATGTCATCAAAAGTCACGCGGCTGCGTCCGCTGACCTGCCAAGGCCCGGTGATCCCGGGCTTGGCTTCGAGCAACCGGCGGCGATGCCAAATATCGTATGCCTCCACCTCGTAGGGAACCGGAGGACGGGGCCCGACTAAGGACATTTCCCCTTTCAACACGTTAATGAATTGGGGAAGTTCATCCAGGCTGGTTTTTCGCAAGAAGGCCCCGACGCGGGTGATCCGCGAATCCTTCGTCAGCTTGTAAACGCCTTGGCCGTTTCCGTCCGACGGATGCTTGTCGGCTTTTCCAGCGATCAGCCGTTGAACGTACTCTTTGTGGACGGAAGCATCGTTGTTCACATACATCGACCGAAACTTCAGAAACACGAATGAGTTGCCGTGCTGTCCGATGCGACGTTGACGAAAGAACACCGGCCCTTTCGAGGTGGCTTTGATAGCGACAGCAGCGAACACAAAAATCGGCGAGAAGAAGACGATCGCCAGCAAACTACCCAGAACATCCATCATTCTCTTCACTAAGCGAAAAGTCTTTCGAGCGTCCTCCCGCTGGGACAGATCCGGATACAAGGTAGGGTTGCTCGGCCCCTGAGAATTCTTATCCCAGTCCTCCGGGAAAACGTGAAACGAGAGACTGACTCGATTAAATTGCTCCAGGGTTAAATTCTTGCGCAGCGTCTCCGTAACCCTGGCGATAATCGTGGTTGGAACCGAACTGCTGTCGCCGGTGGCGATTTCCGTGAACATGACTCCGACTACGCAGTTGTTGGCGTACCATCCGGTGACATCGGTATCGCGTGTAGAGCCGGAGAGCGCCGCCAGGATCTTTCCGAGAGTCTTCCCGTTTTTCTCGGACGGAAGACGATCGCCCATATCGAGCAGCAGCAGCATAAAGGGCTTCCGCGATCGCTCGCTCCTCTTTCTTTCGAGCGTGATCATCCGACGAAATGCATCGGCGTTCAGAATGCCGCGATCCACGAGCGACGAGGCTTCGGGAAGCGGGGTCAAAGATAAACCATTCGGACCAGAGCGTCGTGTACTCATAATTTCCTCGCTTGATCGACTTGCCTCTGGATAGAGTCAAGTGGCTTGATATTCGCTAGCGATTGACGGGGAAGGGTAGAACTGCAACATTCGGCCGCCTGCTGCGGGCCGCTTAATCCTCAGGCTGGGTCAGCGGGGGAGCTGTACCGTTGATAATAGTCAGTGTGCGCTGCATTTGCGCTGCTGTTGACTAATGCTCCGAGTAGCTTTGACTTTTCGAGCGTCTCAATGCCGCGCACCAGTTGCTTTTTCTCAGTCGTGCCTTTTCGCGTGACGAGCAAGATCCCGTCCGCCAGCCGGGACCACATGCTAGCGTCCGCCAGCGGCAACACCGGGGGAGAATCAATAACAATCCAATCGAACCATGCTTCCAGTTGATTCATCAAGGGCAACAGCTTTCCGGATTGCATCAGTTCCAGCGGATTCTGTGGCGCAGCGCCTGCCGGCAAAACCCATAGGCCCAAACTTTCCAGCCGGTAGAGGTTGATACCTGCTGTCTGCCCCGAAAGCCACTCGCACAGGCCCGGAATCCTACCCAAGCCGAATCGTGCCGCCAGAGTCGGTCGCCGCAGGTCACCTTCCAGAAGCAACGTCTTCTGCTGTCTTCTTCGAGCCAGGGTACAAGCAAGGTTGGCTGCGACCGTGCTCTTTCCCTCCTGCGGAATGGTGCTGGTAATGAGAATCTTTCTCAGAGGACGGCTTTGTCGAAGATGCCGCAAACGAACCGCGAGAAACCGGAACTTCTCAGCGCCCAGGCTTTCCTCTTTCCCCACCGCGACTAAGCGAGTGTCCTGGGGGATGGAGACTTGCAGCACCGGACACCGCTCCAGATCGCCGAAGGGAGCAGCCGCCGGGGTTGGAATGGATGACGCTGCCTGGGTCCGCTGTTGGGTGTCTGCGGCGGCCTCATGCATCCTCAGTTCGGCGGCTTGCAACAGCTCTGTAGCAGAGACCGCACCGGAGGACTCTACCTGGGCGGGCTGATCACCTGCGGCAGCCTCGCGTATCTTCTGCTCAGCGGCCTGCAGAAGTTCTGTCGCAAGCGAAAACCTGGGACTCTCGGCTCCGGTGCTCTCCGACTCAGCCCGTTGTAATGCGTCAAATATATGGCTCATGATTCAGGGACCCGCATTCGCATCCGTGAGGTTAGCTCCTCTTCTCGCTTTTGCTCGGCCTGCAGGCGGGAGTAGAGTTCGAGCAAGGTTTTGGCTGCTTTCCGCGTATCGAGTTCCTCTGACATTCTTGCTTCTTCCACCGGTGGCGCTTGAATCCCGAGGCGGAAGTCAGTCGCGATATCGTCGATGATGTCAGGGCTCACGCTTCGCATTTGCCTTGCGTAACCTGCAATCAATGCGTTCTCGCAAATGGTGTTGATCAGTCTGGGCAAGCCTTGGGAGTGTTGATACACAGCGGCGATTGTCTCGGGCGGGAACAGGGCCGACGGATAGGGACTCCCCGCCAACAGGAGCCGGCGCAGAATATATCCCTTCGTCTCGTCCGAATCAAGAGGCACCAAGTGAGAGCGGAGGGCAATCCTTTGCTTCAGCTGCCGTAGACCGGAAGAGTCGAGTTTGTCATCCAGTTCGGGTTGTCCGACGAGGAGAATCTGTAACAGCTTCTCATCCGCAGTTTCGAGATTACTCAAGAGCCGGATTTCCTCCAGAATCTCCGTGGAAAGATGGTGCGCTTCGTCGACCACCAGAACCGTCGTCAGTTTCTTCTCGTTACGAGCAATGACGTAATGCGCAATCTGGAGCAGAAGCTCACCCTTATTCTTGCTGGTTCCGGGAAGTCCGAGATCGCTGACGATGTACTGCAAGAATTCAACGGGGGACAAACGTCCGTTGAAGACATAGGCGTACGCGACATCTTTACTTTGCTTTAGGGATTGCAGCAGGCAGCGGAGCAGCAGGGTTTTCCCCGTTCCCACCTCTCCGGTCAGGACAATGAACCCCTTGCGTCGTCTCACGCCGTAGTAAAGAGCAGCCAGAGCTTCGTTGTGCCTCCCGGTCGGGAACAGGAACGAGGGATCGGGCGTAATCTCAAACGGGTTGCGCTTCAGGTTGTAAAAGGCTTTGTACATGGGGAATATCGCTAGCCGCGCAGGTAACTGAGGGCCGACCCCAACAAAATCGTAACAGATACGAAAATTGCTGTCGCCCACCCCAGCCACATGCGCCTCCGCTCGTTTCGCGTGTCGGCCGCCTCGACAATGGTCGGGATTTCCGAAATCACCGCAACCGGCAGCAGTTTCTGCAGCTCCTTCTCCTCGTAAACCCGGTCGTCCATCATTTCAAAGGCCCCCGCCACTGCCACTCCCAGAGCCAATCCGATGCCCAGCCCAATGAGGCAGAACTTCAGCCGATTGGGGAAGGCGGGCTTCAACGGCAGGCTCGGAGGGTCAATGATTCGGAAGCGCTCACCTTGCTGGAGCAGTTCCATGCTGGTGGCCATCGCTGACTCATTCTTTTTCTTCAGAAGTTCATCATAATTCGCCTTCGACTGCTCGTATCCCCGGGTCAGATCGGAGAGCTGCTGCTCTCGCACCGGTTCCTGATTCAGTCGTGCCTGATACTCCCCAACCTTGGCCTGCAACTCCGCGATGGCATGCTCGCGGTTAGCGATCTCGACTTTGTTCGCCTGGACCTGCCCCTGCAGCTGCACCAGAGGGGACGACGGATCCTTCACGTCACCCGCGTCCGGGCCGGCGGCGGAGTCAATCTGAACGGCCGAGGCTTTGGCCTTAAGGTCGGCGACAATCTGGCTTTTCATGCTTTCTGTTTCGGCAATCTGCTCCTGAAGCTTTCGGACGTCGGGATGGCGGTCGGTGTAACGCGACCTGAGATCTGCCAGTTGCGCTTTGAGCCTTTCCAACTCCTGGTCCAAAGCCGGTAATCCCATCTTCGCCCCGCTGTCACCCTTCGTCGAACCTTGCAGGGAGTGGTACTGATTGACCAGCGTTTCGAGGTAGACGCGCTGCTGTTTGGCAGAATTCAGCGAATCTTGTTCGGTCTGCAACTGGTTCTGCAGGCCAGCCAGGATCTGGAGGTTGCTGGCAACTTGCGCTGGCATCTCCCCAACGTGCTGACCCTTGAACTCGCGAATCCTCTCCTCCTGGTCCGCGAGGGTTTTCCGGGCGGTCTCCAGTTGGCTCTCTAGAAACTTTGTGGTGTCTTCCGACTGCTGCTGACGCACTTCAAGGTTTTCGCTGATAAACAGGTTTGTGAGTTCACTGGTTACCTGCTGGGCCACGTACGGATCATGCGCCGAGTAGTTAACGTTAAACGAGCTGACCCTATTTTCGTTGTCACGCACAAGCTCGATGTCGATCTTCTTGCGCATGAGGTCAACCTTCTCGTCGGGAGTGAGGTGGGCGCTGGTGTCCCCGTATAGGTTCAGTTGATCGATAATGTGCAGCAAACGCGTGCGGCTGAGAATCTGCTGGGTAATGCTGCGCAAACGGTCCTGCAGATCGTCGTTGACGTTTGGCGTGACATAGTCCTTCGGCATGGTGGGTTGCTCCACCAGAATCAGCGTGCTCGATTGGTAGCGGCGTGGCAGAACCCAGCTCGCTCCCCAAACCACCGCCCAGCCCAGCAGAAGCGGTATTAAGAACTGCATGTGGCGGCGGCGCACCACGCCCAGCCAATGTTGAAGGTCAAGGCCTTCCGAACTTGTCTCTTCGAGATCGTCAACCATAACTTATCTGCCTAGCCCTCTGGAAAACTGATAGGAAATTGACACGAATTCGCGGTTGGTATTGGGAGTCGAGGCCAGGACGGCGACCGTGCTGTAATCCTGGTGAAGCCGCGTGTATCCCAACTGCAGATTCAAGTGCTGTCCAAGCTGCTGCTGTAACGACGCTGTTCCCGAAACCGTGTGTCCGTTGCCGCTGGTCTGGGGTGCGGCGGTCAAGAGGTCGTTTTCTGCATACCCACCTGCCACTGTCGCGCTTAGATTCCGCAAAAGTTGTTGCCGCATCGATGCGGCGACGCTGTCCAGTCGTACTGCACCGATTAGTCCTCCGCCGCTCGAGATCAGGTGCGAGTAGCTGATGGCCAGGCTGCTCAGCCGTCCCTGCCAACTCAAGCTGCCACCCGCAGCCGGATTCCAGCTTTGGGAAGCTGGCGATGCCGTCGTTCCGGTGACGGAAAACTGCGGGCTGTTATCTGCGTATTGCGGCCCTCCAAAGACAGAAATCGAGAATCTCTTCGTCGGATATACCGTGTAGAAGAGAAGCAGGGCGTGGGTTTGCGTCTCGTTGGTTCCTGTAGCAGGAAACGACACCAGCCGTTGGTACTGGTAGGTCGCGCCGAAATAGTTAATCTTAGAAACGCGAACCGAATAGAAGGCCAATCCACCCTGCGACTCCGAATCGAACAAGCTCTGCTGACAGATTGTTGCAGGAGTTGTCAAAGGGCAGGGGCCTTCGCTTTGGTTCGGATAGTGCAAATTCGTAAACGTTCCGCCGGCGCCGATCATGCTGTTCGCGGCAACTTGATAGGTGATGCCAACGTTAGCAGAATTGGTTAGATGGTCGGCGATTGGTGCAATCACCGAGAAATTACCCTCCTGTGTACTGCCGGATACGGCCACAGCTGATGCCAAATCCGGTTGGTTAAACACGCTGGAACTTTTCTGGAAGCCGTCTCGCCCGCTGAAAGTTATGTGCGGGCTGAGGCGGTATTGAAGGTTGATCGACGCGTTCTGGTCCGCTTCATTCAAGTAACTCTCTCGCTGATAGAAGGTGAACCCAGGCGCATAGGTCAAACCGAAGTGCAGCCGGGTCGTGGTCTCGTCCAGCGACAGCAAGGGCGCAACGGAATAACTCACGTCGCTCACGGGATGCCCGTTCACCGGCCCAACCGCATTATCAGTGTACGCACTGGTGAACGCCAATCCGCCGCGAAGGTAGTTCGAGCGCTCTCCGGACGTAAACGAGGTCGGATACGACTGACTGCTTACGGGAGGAGGAGTTTGCATCCGGTCCGCATCCTCATTGGTCGAGACGTCACTGCCTATCGGGCCGGTCGCCGCCGGAACTGGAACGGGACGCTGCTCTTCTTGCGACCAAAGGGGCGCCGCGGCCAGCAAGACCAACCCTACGCTAATTGTTTCAAACAGCTTCATGGTCATTACGGAACAACGATGGTGTCCCGCGGTTGAATCTTAATGTTTTGCGCCGGATTCTGACCTTTGATGACTTCTTTGTAGTTGAAGGGAATTCGACTCTGCGTGCCGTCGGCATTCTGCCGCAAGACATAAATGGATTTCTGCTTGGCAAAATCGCGGAAACCGCCGGCCAGAGCAAGCGCGTCGAGCACCGTTAGAGAATTGGCGATCACGAACGTTCCCGGCCGATTCACTTGTCCCAGAATGTTGAACTTTTGACTGTTAATTTGCTGAACGATGACTGTAACTTCCGGCTCCGAAATGTAATTCTTCAGCCGGTTGGCAATCTCTACTTCCAGTTTCAGAGGAGTGCGGCCCGCCGCCTGCACCTCTCCAACCAGAGGGAGCGATATCTTTCCATCTGACCGCACCGGAATGGAGCGTGAGATATCCGGTTCTTTCCAAACGTTGATAGCCAGCACGTCGTCATTCCCAATTACAAAGCTGTCATCGTGCGGCTTCGATGCCGTGGAAGCGTCGACATTTTGCGTGGATTGCGCCGAATTGGCGCTTGGAGCAGTCGCCGCGCCTCCCGACCTCGTCTGAGCCCAGAGCCCGCTCGATAACAGAAGACAGGTTGAGGCTGCAACCAGTCCGGTCCTCCAAGCACTGCCGGTTGTCCTATTCATGGTGGCTCCCCGACGTTTCTCGCCCATGCTCATTTCTTCGATCAACTTGCTTTTCCATTTCCCTTGGTTTGACTTGCGCCGACGAACCTCGTCTCCGGGAAGGGCGCAGGGTAGGGCTCTGAAGCGCTCATATGGTACTGGTCAATCTTGTAGAGCATCGTACGATAGCTTACGCCCAACAGCCGAGCGGCAGCCTTGCGGTTCCAACCAGTCTTTCCGAGAGCCGCGGCGATTGCGTTCCTCTCGGTTTCCCATTTAACGCTCTGGATCAGCGACTTCAGCGATTTGGGAATGGACGTACCGGCAATAGCTTCAACCTCTTCGAGTTCGCGCGGTACCCCAGCGAAGTTCGGCATCTGCCTGTGAGATCCGTTGCCATTGCTCGGGGCACTTGGCTCGAACCCGCTCAACCTGAGTTCCTTGTCACCTGCTACGAGGTAACGTTTAACGAATGTCTCCAGTTCTTTCAGATTCCCAGGCCAGGAATGATTCTGACAGGCAGCCAGCGCCGACGAAGTGAATTCTCGCGGAGGAAGGCCGTAATATTTGGCCTGCTTATGCATGGAATAACGCAGAAGAATCTTGACTTCGTCGCGACGCTGCCGCAAAGGAGGTACGTGGACGGTGAACGCGCTGAGACGGTAATAGAGATCCGCTCGGAGCCGTTTTTCCGCGATCGCGAGCTCCACATTGTCGCTGCTGGTTGCGAGGATACGTACGTCAACCTCAACCGGTTTGTCACTGCCGGACCGGACAAATCGCTTATCTTGCAGCACCTGAAGGAGCCTCGATTGCAATCCCAGCGGCATCTCCGTAATCTCATCGAGTAGAAGCGTGCCCTTTTCACCACCTTCAAGCTTACCCAGACTCGTTCGCCCAACGCCTGTTGGAGACCCATTCCCCGCAAGCATGCTCTCTGCCAAACAATTCGATCTCCAACAGATCCCCCGGCATCTCCGCGCAATTGACTCGCAAGAATCTGAAACCGGAGTAGACCGAAAGTTTGTGGATCAGACGGGCAACTGTGCCCTTTCCACTGCCAGGCTCTCCCAGGATGAGAACGGGGACGTCCGCCTGCGCCAGCAACTCCGCCTGCGCGCGGACCTTCTGCATGATGGGACTGACGCTGAGGAAGAACTCGTCCTCGCCCAGTGGCTCGATATCTTCGCTCACCATGTCCGCCTCCGCACTATCGTTCGATGAATCGAAATATCTATTGATAAGAAACTCGAGCTGTCCTTCGCTGAAAGGTCGAACCAGGACTTCCTGGGCACCCAGGCGGCTGGCTTCTGTCCTCGCGCTCGCATCCTCCGGGTGGCAAAGTACGATCACCGGAAGATCGGGGCAAAGACGGCGCAGCCACGGTAAGAGCTGCAGGCTATCGGCATCGCCGCGAGCCGGGTCCAGCAACAGCAGGTTCGGCGCTACTCCCGATTGCACCCGCTCCATGGCTTCCCAACCATGGGCCGCTGTTTCCAGCTGCCAGGAGTCGGATTCGGCAATGGACGACAGCAGGCGAAGAACTGCCGGTTCCCTGCTTACGGCCAGCAAGCGAAGTGTTTCTATTTTGCTTTCGTTCAAGGGTAGGGGGTCCTTATCGACGGACAGAGCTCTAGGACAAGGTGCTACAGGACCGCATCAGACCGGCTCGACTTCATATCCTTCCACACGAACAGCGAGGGAACGTTGAATCGCTTCCACGGAAATCACCAAGGTGCGGTCTCCGTTGCGGGAGACCAGAATGCCCTCCATGCCATCAAGTGCGCCGCTGCGGATTCGTACTCGCTGCCCGATCTTGAGGAAGGGATGCGAGCAGTAGGGAACCGGCCCCTCCACCAGGTTCCGAACTGCTCCGATTTGGTCATCGGGAATGGGTGTGCCCTCGCCCCGCGCACCGACGAGTCCAAATACTCCATCCACCCGCAGAACGCGCAAGCGATCGGCTCGGTTGGGAACAAACCTGGCAAACACATAGCAACGGAATAGCGGTACCTCCACCGACTTCTTGCGGTCGCTCCAGCGGTGCACCTCGGTGACGAGAGGCAGGAACGTGGTCACGCCTCGCTGTTCGAGGCGATGCGCCACAATTTTTTCGTGGCGGGGGCGCGTCTGCAGCCCGTACCAGGTTTCAACTCCCGGTTCAACCTGTGGAGCCGGCTGAATAATCTCCCAAGACATGCTGCTGATGGCCATAGCTTCGCCCTCTAAGTCACTCTGTCCGAGCGGCCCCAAAAGAAACTCTAAAGATTGCTATTTTGTCGGATCTCAAACGATGAGATCCTAGGGGGATACAGCCTGGGCAGGAAACCGGGGGAATGCTGTTTCCTGCGAACTCAACTACTCTCTTTAAATTTTAAAGAATCATTCTCGCTCAAATACTGTTTTCAGGGGGGGTCGAGCGCTGCGTAATGTCTACTATTTTTGTAGTGATTGTAGCATTTTATCTTGAATTGTCAATGGCACATTAGCGCGTCACTTTTGCCCTGAGCTTCGATGATTTTGGCGAACTCAGCGGGGGGGAAGAACTTAATAGCTGGTTTTGCCCTTAACGTTGAATGAGATTACATTCGAACTGCAGATCGTTGCAAGTGGTACAAGTACCCAACCCTATTCTTCTCCAACGCAATAGGGGTTACATTCTCCTACTCTAGAGAATAAAATACTAGAGATGCATTACTCTATACGAGAGCCTAGACTCACCAGCTTGCGGGTTTCGGCCTTCCACTCCAAATCGCGAGCCGCCGTCGGGAGAACAAACGTAACTAGTTTATTATAAATAGTATAGCTGAAGCTTATTGGGAGTGTTGGTTGCTAGACCCTTCGGCCCCGTTCGGGCGTCCGAAATGGGAGCCAAGAGGAGGATGTGCAGAATCTTGCCACTGGTAACAAATATTTGCAACTTTTGGAGAACAAGAGGTTGCAATTGGCAACTGTAAGACGGTAAAATTGCGGGGGTTTCATCCTTTCGAGTTCTCACCCCCCAGAATTCAGACAGCGCCTTAGGAGTCGTTCCAAGTTCTCAAGGCGAGGGGTGCCAATGCTCAGCGATTTAGAGCACCGGCGAGATACAATCCGAGTGCTCGTTGCCGACAGTTCTCATATACACACGCATCTCTTGGCAGACGCCTTGAAGCGCGATCCTCTGCTGGAGGCGATCCCGTTTGACGCAGATTCCCAGAGCTTGGTGGCCGCCGGCGTGAACCTGCAGGTTGATGTGGTGGTGATTAGCGCAAATTTAGAGGAGCAGCCTTCTCGCGGGTTCGAAGTCCTGCGAGAATTGCGCAATGCGTGCCCTGGCATCCGATCAGTGGTGTTACTGGATTCAATAAAGGACGAAGCCGTCTTAAACGCGTTTCGCGCGGGAGCGAGAGGGATATTCGGGAAGAGCCAACCTGCCGATGTCCTTTGCAAATGTGTTCGGTCCGTGTACCAAGGCCAGATCTGGGCCAACAGCAGGGAATTGGCTGTAGCCGTGGAAGCGTTGGCTAGCGCCCCTGCTCTCCGAGCATTGAATTCCGACGGTATGAACCTGCTGTCGAAGCGGGAACTTCAGGTAGTGCGCTGCCTGGCTGAGGGGTTGACCAACCGCGAGATCGCGGACCGCCTGAAACTCAGTCAACACACAGTTAAGAATTATCTGTTCCGCGTTTTCGACAAGCTAGGCGTTTCCAGCCGCGTAGAGCTTTTGTTTATGACTCTAAGCCAGTCTGGCTCGAGCCAATCGCCCGCGCCAGATGGGCCCAAGGACTCCGATCACGGTGGTCTCCATGATGAATTCGTCATTCTTCAGAAGGCAGCCGAGGCAGGGTTGCCGACAGCGCAACTGGCCCTGTCGCAGCTATACCTAGTTCGACGCGAGGATCCGAAGGACGTTGTTCATGCCTATATGTGGTACCTCGTTGCGCTGGAGCGGGCATCTCAAAGCGGGAAACACATCATCGAGTTGTTAACCGCGGAGCAGATCTACGAAGCTCAGGAGAAAGCAAACGCCTGGCTCTTTCGGCTGAAGGGGATCTCGCCGGCGACATCGGAAGGCGCGCCGCGTAACTCATCCTCCCCACGCGCAGCGGCTAAGGCTCAAAGAGAAATTACTGGTTATCGCGAGAAATAAAACAGCAGGGCAAGCTAGGGTAGCCGGAAGATCAGAAGCAAGAGATCGGGTTGCAAACGAAGACGGCGTGCCTGGCTCGGCACGCCGCTGGAAACTTGAGTCGGCCTGGGCTGCTGGAGCCCCCACAAAGTGAAGCACTCGCGCTACTGGCGCACAGACACTTCCCGCCGCGAACGCAAAACCACGCCTCCGACGCACGCAAGACCGGCCAGCAACAGGTACATTAAAGCAGTTCCACCCTCAGGAACAGCCTTCGCGCAGTTGTTGTCCCATCCGTAGTCCCGACTATCGCACTTATTAGTCTTGCTGTTGTTCTTGTTGTTGTCTTTGAAAAAGTCGTTGCCTGAGGTGAGCGCGAAGGCTAACAAGTTCGACGGCTCAGACTTCAGAACTGTATTGCCTGAGCTTGCCTCAAAGGTGGCGCTCTGACTCAAAGCGAAAGGGAGGAAACAAAGGAATGCGGTGAAAGACATCAAAACCCGGCACAGAGGCTTCACGATTACGTCTCCTCAGGATAGCGGTGCAGGGAGGGCCAGAATTAGGCTTCTGGGCATTGCCGCGTATCACTACACACCCTCCACTTTAGCTCGAAGCCCGGGTTTGTCAAGACTGATAATTCTTGCGACCTGTTGCAATCCGTTGCACACATCGATCCCCCAGTTATTTCAATAGGAGAGCATCCAGTGACCCATCTAACTCTAGCCCATGAGACATGCTTGTGCACAAATGGGCAGCCTTCGGCTTCCAGCTGGCAGGGTCCGACCCGCGCGCCGCCAGCGTGCCGGGTCGCGGCCATTCGAGGTGGCCAGCGTTTCGTTACTTGGATTCAGGCTTGGATTCGCTCTTGGATTCGAGCCTCTTGCGGATGCGTCGCAGTTCCATAAAGCTCAATGCGGTCATCGTGCATAGCACTGATGCAAACATGATCATCACTTTAGCGTCCATTGTTGCGGGCTCCTCCCCCTTTTGCCACTGTAGCAGGCCCATCATGCGACAGGCCAATTATTAAGGACCGCCTCAGCCGCCAAGCATTATGTCGGGATCTATTGAATCGCGCTAGCGGTATTGGAAAAGACATTGTTGGCATTAGAGCCGATCAGCCGAATGGCGCCAACTACCAGAACCAGGATCACAGCAAGCATGACCGCATACTCCGCGATGTCTTGGCCTTCTTCAGACCACAGGCAGTTTAGTAGATTGAGCACGGAACCTCCTTTCCTGCCCGCGGGGGCAGACCGTAACCCGGGTTCGGGTCCTGAGACGTCCGTGAACAATGACGGGGGGATTGTGCGCCGAGCAGAACTCGCTGTCAAGCGCGACCCTCAGTTTGGGGGAGAGAAAAAATAGAGTCAACGCCGCTGGCGGGGTCAGTTGTCTAGCTTTCGAACACAGCTTGAGCGTTCGCGGGGCGAATGGGAGAGGCGCTGCGGTGTCAAGACTCGCGGATTTCAGCCGGCGGCCGGGAGATGATCGTCGATTTCGGTAATGGGGCGCTTGCACTCGATGGCGATGGCGAATCCGGCTCCGGATTTCAACTGTTCTACGCGTACCACCGCCCCCTTGCCCAGTAGTTGAACGGGGCGGCGCAAGCGGGAATCGTGCACAGACATCTTCAAGTTCACCCGCGTACGAACCGGGAGGGGATCGTCAACTTTCAACAGCAGGCCACCGATGCTGACGTTGCTGCTAAGGCCAGCTATTTCGTGAACCGTACCGCCAGACGAGAAATTCAAGGACACCGGGAATTGAAGATCGAACCGGCGATGCCGACGTTCTCTCTCGTGTGGCTTGTCGAATTCCAGGGGATGTCGCATAAAACAACGGTCGCGCTTGCGATACTGGCACTCCAACACGACAAATTCCCGGCGCGAGTGCTACTACGGAGCGGGAATCGCAGCCTTGCTGATATTCGAGTACGCGCTCTCGCCGCTCGGATCCACCGCCGTGGTCGCGTAGCAGTAAGTCGTACCGTCGGCTACCACGCTGTCGGTGTATGCCGTGGTGGAACTCGGAGTGGACCCTATATTCGAATAGGAGCCACAAGAACTCCCGAAGACAGCACGGTAGACGTTGTAGCTCGTCACTCCGGTGGTGATACTCGCTGTCCACGACAGGCTGACAGTATGAACTGGCGCAGCAGTCCCAGTACCGCTCAGGGCGGCCGCGCTCGGCGAGTTAGAAGCGGTGCTGGCAAAGGACGCCGACGCCGATGCGGCTCCAGTCGCACCCGGCGTGAAGGTCACCGTAAATGTAACTGGCTGGCTCGTGGTAACCGTGACCGGAAACGACAGTCCACTGATCGAAAACTCCGAAGGGTTAGTGCCGATCAAACTCACCGAGGTTACCGAGACGCTAGCACCGGTAGCAGTCAATGTCCCGGTTTGAGTTCCACTCGTCCCGACCACCACGCTTCCAGCGTTGACTGGACTAACGCCCAGTGCGCCCGTGCTTTGCGTAGTCGCCGATCCAGTCAGCATTACGTCGAGTGCAGGATTCGAAGCATTTGACGCGATCGCGACACTTCCGCTGAAATTGCCGGCAGACTGCGGTGTAAAAATCACACTGAAAGATGCACTTTGCCCCGGAGTTAAAGTCACCGGAGTGGTTATTCCCGAGATACTGAAGCCCGCACCGGCAACCGTCGCCTGAGAGATTGTTGCGCTCATGCCGCCTGTGTTCTTCACCGTTTCGGTTTGCGACTGATTCTGGCCCACCGTAATATTGGTGAAGGTCAGACCGGCAGGGGTTGCCGTCAGGGTGGCTGGAGTCACTCCAGTTCCGGAGAGAGCAATATCCAGCGAAGTGCTCGATCCGCTTATGGTGATCGAGAGTTTCCCGTTGCTGGCGCCCGCAGTGGTCGGTGCGAAAACCACCCCAAATGTCGTGCTTTGGTTTGGCACAAGGGTGAGCGGCAGCGTCAGGCCGGTGGAACTGAATCCCGCACCGCTAACGTTCGCCTGAGAAATTGTGAGGTCCTCGCCGCCGGTGTTCTTCAGGGTTTCGGTCTGTGATTGCTGGGTACCGATCTGAACGTTGCCGAAGCTGAAGCTAGTCGGATTTCCCGTAAGGCTCCCCGCCACCACCGCCGTCCCGGAAAGCGGGATACTGAGCGTGCTCGAGTCGCTGTTGGTCAACACCAAAGTCCCGCTGGCGCTGCCTGCGGCCTGAGGGGCAAAGACAATGCTGATGGTCTTGCCTTGTCCCGGACCCAGACTCGCGGGGAAACTCAAACCACTGAAACTAAAACCCGTCCCGCTGACGGTTGCCTGTGTGATGGTGAGAGTTCCTCCCCCCGTATTGCTCAACGTGCTGGACTGGCTTTGGCTCGTCCCGACCTGCACGTTCCCGAAACTTACGCTGGCGGGTGTCGCACTCAGATCGCCCGGAAGGGGATTCTGCGTAGTTTGTGCGTTGGATTTGCTCGTGCTCACTCCCTGACAGCCCACCATGGTGGCCAGGGCCAGCACGACTACAAGCGCGTTCCAACGAGTGGGGAAGTGGCTCATAGGTGATTGAATAGGCTGTGCTTTCGGCTCCCGAGTGCATTGCTAGTGTGCCTTTTGCAGGTGAACAGGATAAGGTCCCGAAGGGCCATGGTGGGAGGGGCCAGAAGGACTAATGCTTGGGGGTACCGTAAGCGGTTGGATCGGCGAATCGAGAAGCCCGGGCTAGATATGCAAATTCAGATATTCTTCGAAACGCGTTCCTCTTGCGGATCGGCCCTGCCCAGCACAAGTTCGCAGAGGCTATCGACAAAATCCGGAGTCAATTTGTCGTGGCGGATGAGGAATCGCATGTAAATCGGCCCATAAAGCGAATCAAGAAGCAGGTCCATATCCACATCTTTGCGCAGTTCACCGCGTAGAATCCCGCGCTGGAGGGTGGCGTACGCTTCGCGGCGTCGGGGCCACAGAAAGCGCTCACGGAAAGCTACGATAAGGTCCCGATCACTCTGGCCTCCGCCCAGAATCGCGGAGACAATTCGGCCACGCCGGCTGCTAAAAATCTTGATTACCTGGCGCATCTGCTGACTCATGTCGGTGCGGACGGAACCAGTATCTGGAAAGTGCAGTTTGCGGGTCGTGCTGCTCGCGAACGCGTCCGCGATGAGGGCGGCTTTGTTGGGCCACCAGCGATAGACTGTTGCCTTGCCCACCCCGGCATGGGCTGCCACGGATTCAATGGTCAGTTCGGAAAAACCGTTCTGTCCCAGAAGTTTCAGCGTGCTGCGCAAAATGGCCGAGTGAGCCTGCTCGCTGCGTGGACGCCCCGGGGCACGCTTGCGGCGGCCTTCCCCGCGTTTGGCGTGAGCCGGAGCCGTCTGGCGCATAATCTTACCCTACCATATAATCGTAATCGGACTTTAGAATCCAATACGCTTAGTATCGAATCTAAAACAAACGTCTGCGGATTCCTCGTCGCGTCTGGGCAGCGTTGCCTCTTTCTTGTCGTTCGAATTCTGGAGTGGTGCCTGAACAATGTGGATTGTTGCATTAGCTCTCAGACGTCCCTACACCTTCGTCGTGATGGCGATCGTCATCATCGTTCTTTTTTTCGTTACAGTTGCTCCGCACTCCGGTTGATATCTTCCCGAATATCAACATCCCAGTAGTTTCGGTGGTCTGGTTCTATACGGGCATGTCGCCGCAAGATATGGCCGACCGCATCGTGGCCAATTCCGAGCGCGGCATCACTACCACGGTCAACGACATCGAGCACATGGAGTCGCAGTCGGTTAACGGCTTGGGCGTCATCAAGGTGTTTTTCCGGCCGGGCACGAACGTGCAGGGAGCGATCGCCCAAATCACGGCGATCGCTCAAACCACGGTGCGCGGGCTGCCGCCCGGCACCACACCACCGCTGATCATCTCCTATAGCGCCTCGACCACGCCGATCATTCAGCTCGGCCTGAGCAGCAAGACTCTGCCTGAACAGCAACTCTTCGATCTCGGCCAGAACTTCCTGCGCAACTATCTGGCAACCGTACCCGGGGCTGCCACCCCCTATCCCTACGGTGGCAAGATCCGGCAAATTCAAGTGGACCTGGACTTACCTCGTCTCCAGGCTTATGGACTCGCGCCCAATGACATTGTGAATGCCGTGAACGCGCAGAACATAATCCTTCCTACGGGCACCATCAAACTCGGCCCAACCGAATACAACGTGGAGATGAACGGAACGCCGCAAACGATTGCGGAATTGAACGATCTGCCCGTCAAAACTTCCGCCAACGGTTCCACGCTCTATATGCGCGATGTTGCGCACATCCGTGACGGCTTCGCTCCGCAAACCAATATCGTGCGCCAGGATGGAAACCGCGGCGCTTTGATGTCGATGTACAAGAACGGCAACGCATCCACCCTGGAGATTGTTAAGGGCATCAAGAAAATTGTTGAGCAGGCCGCACAGGCACTTCCTCCAGAATTGAAAGTCACTTCGCTGTTTGACCAGTCTTTGTTTGTTCGAGCCTCGATCGATGGCGTGGTCCGTGAGGCGGGGATTGCCGCGGCTCTCACTGCGGTCATGATCCTCATCTTCCTCGGAGATTGGCGTCCGACGATCGTCATAAGTATTTCCATCCCGCTCTCGATTTTTTGCTCAATCATCCTGTTGGGCGCGATCGGCGAGACCATTAACATCATGACTCTGGGAGGGTTGGCGCTCGCTGTCGGCATCCTGGTCGATGATGCCACGGTAGAGATCGAAAACATCGAGCGAAACCTCGCCATGGGCAAAGAGATGAGGCAGGCCATTCTTGACGGCGCACAGCAGATCGCCGTGCCCGCTTTCGTTTCCACGCTCAGCATCTGCATCGTGTTCGTGCCCATGTTCTTTCTGGCGGGCGTGGCCAAATTCCTTTTCGTCCCGCTGGCCGAGGCAGTCAGCTTCGCCATGCTGGCCAGTTACCTGCTTTCGCGAACTCTCATTCCCACCCTTGTCATGTACATCATGCGCGGGCACGAGCATCGCGCCGAGACACCCAAGTCTTTTCTCGGCCGCTTCCAGCGCGGCTTCGAGCGCAAGTTCGAAGACTTCCGCCGCAGCTACGAGCAATTGCTGGAAACCACTCTCGAACATCGTGGCGCATTCGTGGCATGCTTCCTGGCTTTTTGCCTGCTCTCGCTTGGACTGTTCGTGTTTCTGGGGCAAGACTTCTTCCCGCAAGTGGATGCCGGCCTTCTGCGGTTGCACGTGCGCGCTCGTCCCGGCCTGCGCGTTGAGGAAACCGCGCGGCTCGCCGACCAGATCGAAGCCGTTCTGCGAGAGGAGATCCCCAAGAACGAACTGCAGACCGTTCTCGACAACATCGGTCTGCCCAACTCCGGCATCAACCAGTCTTACAGCTCCAACGGAACCATTGGGACCAGCGATGTTGAGATCCTGATCGGTCTCGACCCCGAGCATCATCACCCCACCGCGGGCTACATACGGAGTCTGCGTGAGGTATTGCCGCGGCGCTTCCCCGGGGTGGAGTTCTTCTTTCAGCCCGCCGACATCGTGACTCAGATTTTGAACTTCGGACTGCCCGCTCCCATCGACGTACAGATCGTCGGCACCGACATGGGCACCAGTTATCTTCTGGCGCAGCAGATTGCCAACAAAATGCGGCACATTCCCGGCGCCGCCGATGTCCACGTGCAGCAGTTGCTCTCCCTGCCCACACTGCACATGGATATTGACCGCACCCGTGTAACGCAGGTTGGGCTCGCGGCCCGCGACGTCGCGCAGAGCGTTCTCGTTTCTCTCAGCGGCAGCTTTCAGACTTCGCCGAATTTCTGGCTCAATCCGCGCAACGAAATTACTTATCAGGTCGCGGTGCAGTCGCCGCAATACCGCATGACCAGCATGCAAGACCTGATGACCATACCGGTTACTTCGCCGCAGGGCCCGCAGTTGCTGAGCAATCTTGTTCAGTTGTATCCGGTGGCGCGGCCCGCAACTGTGAACCATTACAACGTACAGCCGGTTATTGACGTTTACGCCAGCACACAGGATCGCGATTTGGGCGCGGTCGCCGCCGAAACCGAGAAAGTGCTCAAGACGTTTGACGGCCAATTACCTCGCGGTACTCACATCGTGGTACGCGGACAAGTGGCGACTATGCGCTCATCCTTCTTCGGACTCGGCATCGGCTTGGTCGGCGCGATTCTGCTTGTCTACTTGCTGATCGTGATTAACTTTCAGTCATGGCTCGATCCCTTCATCATCATCGCCGCGCTACCGGGTGCTCTGGCCGGAATCTGCTGGTTCCTGCTGCTGACCCGGACCACGTTGAGCGTGCCATCGCTCACTGGGGCGGTCATGTGCATGGGCGTGGCCACGGCCAATTCCATTCTGATGGTCAGCTTCGCCCGCGAGCAGTTGGACGAAGGCATTCCCGCCATGCAGGCCGCCGTGGCTGCTGGATACACGCGCATGCGTCCCGTGCTGATGACCGCGCTGGCCATGATCATTGGAATGGTCCCGATGGCGCTGGGCTTTGGCGAAGGCGGCGAACAGAACGCGCCGCTGGGCAGGGCCGTCATCGGCGGACTGCTATTTGCCACGGTCGCCACATTGTTCTTTGTGCCCAGCGTGTTCGCCATTTTTCACAGCCGCCGGGAAGCCAGGCGTGTGCGCCAGCAGTTGGCATAGTTGTTACAAAGATTTAAGTAGTTCGCAGAAATCGGAGTCAGAATGACTGCAGAGAACGAGTCTAAACAGCCGCAGCCGGTCGGAAACGAGGAGCATCACGCCCTGAGTGCGCAAGCCCAGCGTGACGAAGAGATCGCTGCGATGCAGCAGCACTCGAGGCACCAGCCTCCAGGGATCCAGAAGCCGCCCGATGTTCCGCCCGCGCCTCCGGGCAAGGCCCTGAAGATTGTGGGCATCTTGTTCCTGATATTGCTCATCGCAGGCGCAATCACTCTCTGGGACCACGTCACCCACGAGCGCGCCTTGGCCAAAGAAACTGAGCGCGAGACCGTCCCAACTGTCGCAGTGGTTTCCCCTCAGTCGGAAAAACCCGACGAGGATCTGGTTCTGCCCGGCTCTCTGCAGGCGTACGTGGAGTCTCCCATTTACGCCCGCACCAGCGGCTACCTGGTGCGCTGGTACAAAGACATTGGCAGCCGAGTGGAGAAAGGTGAGTTGCTGGCAAAGATCGATACTCCCGAGGTTGATCAAGAGCTGAACCAGACGCGTGCCGCGCGTCTGCAAATCCTGGCCCAGATGGATCTGGCCAAGATCAGTGCCGACCGCTGGGAAAACCTGCGCAAGACGGATTCCGTCTCTGCGCAGGAAGCTGATCAATACGAGAGCGGATACAAACAAAGCCAGGCCAACCTGGCTTCCGCTGACGCCAACGTTCGGCGCCTCGAGCAACTTGAAGGCTTCAAGGATGTCTACGCCCCATTCTCTGGCGTGCTTACCCGCCGCAACGTCGATCCCGGCGCCCTCATCAATGCGGGAGCCGGTGTCGGCACCGGCGCTGCCGGCCGCGAATTGTTTGACCTGGCACGCGTCGATCCCCTGCGGGTTTACACCAGCGTGCCCCAGGCCTACGCGCCGTTTATCAAGGTAGGCGCTAAGACCGCTGTCACTTTGCAGGAATTTCCCGGCGAGACGTTTTTCGGCAGAGTGGTGCGTACCGCGGAGGCGATCGATCCGGCCACGCGGACATTGTTGACCGAGGTCGATGTGCCCAACAAAGACGGGCGCCTGTTGCCTGGTTCATTCGGGGAAGTGCACTTCGCTGTCGGCTCTGGCGTGAATAAGGTCACCATTCCAGTGAACGCTATGCTTTTTCGCGCCGAGGGCCCGCGCGTAGCCGTCGTCGGTTCCGGCGGCAAGGTGCAACTAAGGCCCATTAACATTGGGCGCGACTACGGCGCGACATTGGAAATACTCGGCGGCATCTCTCCCACCGATCAGGTGGTCATCAACCCCGCGGATTCACTCGAGGACGGGCAGCAGGTGAACGTGGCACAGCCACAACGGCAGAAAGGCAGCGGATCGTGAAGCGAGCTGGGATCTCGACCGTTCTCGCGCTGTTCGGTCTTGCCGCCGGATGCGCGGTCGGTCCGCGCTACAGCCGGCCCGCGCCTGCAGCGCCGCCCCCGGACGCTTGGAAGACGCAACCGCCCTGGCAGGAAGCCACGCCCAAGGACTCGATCCCAAAAGGCGCTTGGTGGCAAGTCTTTAACGATCCCGCGCTCGATGCCTACGAACAACAATTGCTCCAGGCGAACCAGTCTCTGGTGGCCGCACGCGACCGTTTAGACCAGGCGCGCTCGTTGGCGCGTGTCGCCACTGCCGACATGTTCCCGCAACTTTCGGCCGATCCCAGTGCGTTGCGGGAGCACGCCGGCACCAATCGCCCTCTGGACGGCCAAGCACCGCCCGTCCTTCCGTACACGCAAAACGTCTACACGGTTCCGTTTTCACTAAGCTATGAGGTCGATCTTTTCGGACGCGTGCGGCACAACGTGGAAGGTGCCAACGCGTCTCTGCAATCTACCGCCGCCGATCTGCAAAATGTGCAGTTGGTGCTGACCGCTGAGCTCGCTGCCGACTACTTCACGCTGCGTGAGCTGGACGCCGAGTTCCAAGTGGTGCAGGAATCCGTGGGCTACCAGCAAAAAGGTCTGGATCTGGTGAAAAGCCGCCACGACGGCGGCATTGCCAGCGGACTCGAAGTTGCGCAGCAGGCCGCCTTGCTCGACTCCACAGTGTCGCAACTTGCGCTGGTGCAGCAGTCGCGCGCGCAATACGAGCACGCCATTGCCGTGCTTGTGGGCCAGTCTCCCTCCAGCCTGAGCTTGCAGGCCGCACCGTTGCGCGCCACGCCGCCGCCGGTACCACTCGGAGTGCCCTCCGACGTGCTCGAGCGCCGGCCTGATATTTCCACGGCCGAGCGCCTGATGGCTTACCAGAATGCGCAAGTCGGAATCGCGCGCTCCGCCTTCTATCCGCACATCACTCTAAGCGGTTCGGGAGGATGGCAGAGCCGCGACCTCGCGCCGCTCCTCAATGCGCCCAGTCTTTTCTGGTCGCTCGGCGCGGATGCCTTGCAGCCCATCTTCGAAGGCGGTCGAAACCGCGCCAACCTGGCCGCTGCGCGAGCGGCGTATGACCAGTCCGTGGCTAACTACCGCCAGTCTGTGCTCACGGCGTTCCAGGAAGTCGAGGACGGCATCAGCAATCTGAGCACGCTTTCCCAAGCCCTGGCCACGCAGGGCGCTGCAGTCGACGATGCGCGCCGCGCGCTGGCGATCGCCAACAATCGCTATATCGGCGGAGTCACCAGCTATCTCGATGTGATCAATGCGCAGACCACACTGCTGACCAGCGAACGGCTGCAGACGCAGTTGCTCGGCCAGCAGATGGTCAGCTCCGTTTATCTCGTGAAAGCTCTCGGCGGTGGCTGGGACGCCAGCCAATTGGACCGCGATCAAGTTCATCCCAAGGCTATTCAGGCTCTCCAGCCCTGAGGGCATCTTTAGAAGATCGAAGCTGCGCGGCTTCCCCCGTGAACCCTCATTTCGAGAGGCGTTTTGCGCTCGATACAGGTTGACAACCGCGTGGAACCAGCCTAGTATTATAGCTGGATGAAATAGTTCTTCTTACTCTTTCAGGTTCGGAAGCAAGTCGATCCCATCTGAAGTTTTCCATCTAGCCCGCTGGAAGAGTAAATCGCTTCAAAGACACGTCATGACTGGGATTCTTGTGTCGGTTCCACCTTGTTGTGTCTGTGTTGATTGCCCGAGCCTGGAGGGAGAAAACATGAAAAACACCAAGTTTCTTGTGAAAGTGAACCGCAGCGGTACTCGCGCTCCTGAATACGTGCAGCGCATCGACCGCACTCCCATCCAGACCACAACCGACCGTAAGCTGGCACTGATTATGGGCAGATTCACAGCGGAAGACGCGGTCAAGTCCATCCAGAATTCGCGCTGCAACCCAGAGTTAATCTCCGTCCAGGTTAGCGCCTAGTAGTTCCCGGCAGTAGGCCGCAGCGCACACGGACTACCCTCCTGAAGATCCGTGCCGCGCTCCCTCAGTCCGCTGGGCTGAGAGCAACGCCATCGCCGTACTATTCCTGTAGGATCTCCCCGATATTCGCTGAAAACTCAGGATTCGTGTCAGGGTACGCCTTCAGGCATACCGTAACGGAAGCCTGATCAGTCGCGCCTTTAGGCGCTGCGCTTCAAAACCTGGATTTCAGAACCCGCCTCGCGAAGCCACGCAAAATCAACACCGGCTTTCGGTGACTTAGCGCCAGTACTCGATCAGCGCAATAGTTTTCCCGCAGCCTGTTAGTATTCTCGCGGGGAATTTCTGGATTCCCCGATCGGCGAAAGGACCGCCACCGTGGCGCAAAACGAAAAAGTCAGTTACAACCGCTTTCTCCTTCTGGTGGCAGGGCTTGGCGGCTTGCTCTACGGAGTGGATGTCGGCATCATCGCCGGCGCGTTGCCCTACCTGGAGGCCACTTCTGGTTTGAACGCGGGCCAGCTTTCGACCGTGGTCGCGGCCGTGCTGCTCGGCAGCGTCATCTCAACTCTGTTTGCCGGCGTGCTGGCAGACTGGATGGGGCGCAAGCTCTTGATGACGCTGAGCGGCGTGCTGTTTGTCGTCAGCATTCCAATGATTGCGCTCTCGCATGGTTATGAGCCCTTGATTCTTGGCCGGCTTCTTCAAGGCATCAGTGCGGGCTTGATCGGAGTGGTGGTCCCGCTGTATCTGGCGGAGTGTCTGTCGGCGTCGAGTCGCGGCAAGGGTACGGGCATCTTCCAATGGCTGCTGACGCTCGGCATCACGGCCGCCGCCTTTGTTGGGATGTATTTCAGTTTTCGCGTCGACGAAGTGGCAAAGCTCGGCGATGCCGCCAGGCTCATCGCGTTTAAAGACACAGCCTGGCGCAGCATTTTCTGGGTCTCGCTGCCGCCCGGCATCTTGTTCGTGATCGGCAGCCTCATGGTAGCGGAATCCCCGCGCTGGCTGTTTCCGCCGCGGCAAGCGCGACGCCGCTTACGCCGCGCTCCTTCGTTCCCGCACCACTGAGCAGGCCGACCTCGAACTTACGGAAATGGAGCAAGCGTCCGCCGCGGAAAAAGCCAGCACCTCAACTGGAGCCGGGGCGAAGGAATCGCTCTTGCGCCGAAAGTACGTGATCCCGTTTGTGCTGGCCTGCGTGATTCTCGCGTGCAACCAGGCCACCGGCATCAACTCCATCATCGGCTACAACACCAACATTCTTTTGCAGAGCGGCCTCTCCGATGTCCAGGCTCATTGGGGCTACGTTCTTTTCACCATCGTGAACTTTCTGGTGACCATCGGCGGCGTCATGCTGGTAGATCGCAAGGGACGCAAGTTCCTGCTATCGGTGGGAACGGCCGGGATTATCGTTTCGCTGGTCTGCACCGGCTTGCTCTTCCGCCAGACGGAACGATTGCGCGTGGATTCCAGAAGCGCAGTTCAGTCCATGGTCAAGTCGGACCAGAAGATCACACTCACCTATGACCAGACGCTGGCCAAGACGCTGCTGAGCTCAGCCGGAGACGCCGCCCAGCAAATCGGCACCCGCCCTACCTCTTTGGTCGTCATCTATTCCTATGGAGACTTTCACGCCGCCACCAAGGCCGCGCGTTCCGACGACACCGCCGCGTCCCCGATCGAAATCACCCGCGAAAGCTGTGTGCCCGCCAACAAAGTGGTGGCGTTCTTTTCCAATCCCTTCGGCGATCTCGATGCCGCGCGCCAGGCTCCGCTGAGAATCGACAATGCGCTGATCACTCCCTTGCCCAGCCAGCGCAGCGGATGGAGGGTCGCCATCACTCTTTTCGTGTTCATGGCGTTCTACGCGGTCGGCCCCGGGGTGTGCGTGTGGCTGGCGCTTTCCGAACTGATGCCGACCCGCATTCGCTCCAACGGCATGAGCATCGCCCTGCTGCTCAACCAGGCGGTTTCCACGACCATCGCGGCCATATTCCTGCCCACGGTCGGCAAGTACGGCTACTCCACGATGTTCTGGGGATTCGCGGCGTGCACCGTAATCTACTTCATCACCGCCGCCGTGTTCCTGCCGGAAACAAAAGGGAAGACGCTCGAAGAGATCGAAGCCCACTTCGAGGGCACAGGGAAAAAGCCCGGCCTCGCGACAGCCTAAGCCAGCACCGAAGCAGGCTGTGTGCTGGTTCCTACGTCCGCGCCTGCCGTTCGCTGTTGGGCTTCGAACCGCTCAGCGCAAAGAACAGAATGTAGAGATAGCAGATCACTGGCAAGAAAGAAGGCGTGGTGAATTCCGATCCTGTCGGCCATCGCGCCTTGCGCCAGTGGGATAATCGCTCCGCCAACAATCGCCATGATCATGATCCCGGAACCATCCCCGGTAAGCGGGCCAAGCTCCGCCACGCCCAGCGTGAAGATGCTGGGGAACATGATGGAATTGAAGAACCCGACCAGGATGATGCTCCACATGGCGAAGTGTCCCGAGCTGATCATGGAAATCGTCACGAGGGCGGCAGCGCACACTGCGCAAATGCCAAGCAAATGCCCGGTCTTCATCTTTTGCAATAGCCCGGACCCGATGAAACGCCCGACCATGGCTCCGCCCCAGTAAAAGGCAACAAAACTCGCCGCAACCTTTTCGGTGAGGCCGCCGATCTCTGGCTGGCTGAAATAATTCACCAGAAAACTCCCGATGGAGACCTCCGCGCCCACGTACACGAAAATGGCGATCGCGCCAAAGATCAAATTCGGATGCCTCCAGATGGAGTCGTTCACCTTTTCGCCGATCTGGTGCTGCGCGTGCGGGATTTTCGGCAGCTTGAAACTGCCGATTGCGATCGCCAGCAGCACCAGAGCGATACCCAAGCCCACATAGGGCGTCTTGACCGTCGCCGCCTCATGCAGGCGATAAGCCTGCAGGGCGTCGGGTGCCAGCGCGCGGATCTCTTCCATGGTTTCGGAGCGCGGCATCAGAATCAGAAACCCGCCGAAGAAAGGAGCCAGAAAGGTTCCCAGCGAATTGAATGCCTGCGTGAGATTCAGCCGGCTCGAAGCGGTCTCGGGCTTGCCCAGCACTGTCACGTACGGATTAGCCGCCACCTGCAGACAGGTGATGCCGGCGGCCAGGACAATCAGCGCGACAGGAACAGCGGATACGACGGAACGCTGGCGGCCGGCACAAACAGAAAGGCGCCCACCCCCATGGTCAGCAGGCCCACCACCATCGATCGCTGATATCCAATCCAGTCAATGATCTTCGCCGAAGGAATGGAGAAGAGAAAATATGCTCCAAAGAAGGCGAACTGAATCAGCATGATCCTGCGTGTAATTCAAGTCGAAAATCGGTTTCAGGTGAGGGACAAGAATGTCATTCAGACAAGTGAGAAAGCCCCACATGAAGAACAGCGTGGTCACCACCGCCAGCGGCACTGTATAAGACGTTGAAGCTTGGGAAGCCGACGAAGTCGTGGAACTGCTCGGGAGTAACGATTGCCATGGCTTGATTGTCCACCTGTGATCAGGGATTTCAGCCTTGTCGCCAACCGATCATAGCATCGCGGAGCTGCCCTCCGGTAAACGCGCTCGAAGGACAGTGGCTTTTCGCCAAAGAATGACTGTCGAGCTCACGTTTCCGCGTTATTGCTGAGGCCTGGATCTTCACCAGCCAGTTCGCCGGCTCCGGGAGGATGGCGAACGCGGGAAGCTTGCCCCGCACCATGGCGACTTCGTCGCAGTTGTGAAACCTGGGACAGACGTGGCAGTCCTTGTAAATCTTGTCGGGAAGATCTTCTCGCCGCGCCATCTCGAATCCCTGGCGCGCAAAAAATTCCGGAGCCCGCGTGAACAGGCAGATGCAATCCACTCGATGCCGTTTCGCTTCAGCCATCAAAGCCTTCATCAGCCGGCTGCCCCCACCTTGCCCCTGCGCCCGGGTCCCACCGTGATCGAACGAATCTCGGCCAGATGCGTGCCGTAAAGATGCAGCGCGCCGCATCCAATGATGCGGCCTTCATGTTCTAGAACCACAAAGTCTCTTACGTTCTCGCAAATCTCCGCCAGCGTGCGGGGCAGCAGAGTGCCGTCGCCGGAATAGCTGGAAATCAGATCGTGGATGTGCTTCGCATCCGGCAAAATGGCTTTACGCGTGCGCATGGAAGTTGACCTCCTCGCGCAGGGATTCGATTTTCTTCCTCGCCGCCCCAATCCCCTGCCGCACCCGGGCTGGCGCAGTACCGCCGACAACATCATGGATCGCCAGCACCGAAGCCAGTTTCAGGCAGTCATAAAAACTCTCATCAAATGCCGGATTCAAAGTACGCAACTCCTCCAGCGTTAAATCCTGAAGCTCGCATTGTTTTTCCACGCAAAGCTTCACCGCCTTGCCGATCTGCTCGTGCGCCAGCCGCGAAGGAACGCCGCGCTTGACCAGATAAGTCGCCGCCGCCCACGCATTCATGAATCCCGACTGCGCTGCCTCGTTCATGCGCTCGTGGTCAAACTCCACCGCTTTCATCCATCCGGCGACCAGCGGCAACATCCCAAGTGCCGTATCGGCGGCATCGAACAGCGGCTCCTGCGTTTCCTGCAAATCTTTGTTGTAAGCCAGAGGCAAGCCTTTCAGAGCCACCATGCAGCGCCGTCGCGCTTCCGATGACGCGCCCGGTCTTGCCCCGCACCAGCTCCAGAAGATCTGGATTCTTCTTCTGCGGCATGGCGCTGCTGCCCGTGGAATAAGCCTCAGGCAACTGCACAAAGCCGAATTCCTGCGAGGAGAAAATAATCATCTCCTCCGCCCACCGGCTCAAGTGCAGCCCCAGCAGCGAAAGCGCATTGACGAACTCAAGAACGAAATCGCGGTCGCTGGTGGCGTCGATGCTGTTCGCCGTCGGACCAGCGAAGTCGAGTTCCTCCGCCATGAAAGCCCGATCAAGCGGCAGAGTCGCGCCGGCCACCGCTCCCGATCCCAGCGGACACACATTCAGGCGCTTGCGGCAATCGGCAAGCCGGTCCGCATCCCGCAAAAACATTTCGACATAAGCCAGCAGCCAATGCGCCACCAGCACCGGCTCCGCATGCTGCAAATGCGTATAGGCCGGCATCGCGGCGTTGCCGGCTTGTTCGGCGCGGTCGGTGAAAGCCCCACAAACCTCCGCCAGTTCCTTCCGCAACTCATCGATCGCCGCCCGCACATAGAGGCGCAGGTCAGTGGCGATCTGCTCGTTGCGGCTGCGCCCGCTGTGCAACTTGTATCCCACCTCGCCGATCCGCGCCACCAGCTGCTTCTCGACAAAATGATGCACATCCTCGGCTTCATCGTCTTCGACAAAGCCTTTGGAAGCCGCGGCCATCTCGCCAATCTGCTGCAAGCCCTTCCAGAATGCTGATGAGTTCGTCCGCCGACAGAACCCCGGCATTTTTCAGAGCGCGAGCATGCGCCCCGCTCGCCGCCAGTTCGTAACTCAGCAGCCGGCGATCGAAATCAAACGACCGCTGCCAGCGTTCGAATTGCGGATCCAGCGGTTGCCGGAACCGGCCCGACCACATCTTCATCGCGCAACCTCCACGCGAGCCCGCGCCCGCGTCCGCGAAGGCAGTCCGAGGATTCGAATGAATCCCGCCGCATCTTTCTGATCGTAACTATCGCCCATGGTGAACGACGAGAGATCGGTGCGGTAAAGCGAGTGCTCCGACTGCCGGCTCACCACCGAAACATTTCCCTTATACAGAGACAGCGTCACGCTGCCGGTCATCTCTGTCTGCGTGCTGGCGACAAAAGCGTCCAGCGCCTCGCGCAGCGGCGTAAACCACAATCCGAAGTAGACCAGCTCCGCGTACTTCAGCCCCACGTGCTGTTTGAAGTGCGCAACTTCGCGCTCCAGGCAGAGCGCTTCCAGTTCGCGATGCGCCGCAATCAGCAACGTCCCGCCGGGAGTTTCATAACACCCGCGCGACTTGATTCCCACAAAGCGGTTCTCCACCAGATCCACGCGGCCGATGGCGTTGCGCGCGCCAATTTCGTTCAGCAACTCGACCAGCGACACCGGATCAAGCTTCATGCCGTCGACCGTGACCGGAATCCCCTTCTCGAAGCCGATCGTCACCTGCTCGTCCTTGTCCGGAGCTTCCTGCGGCGAGCGCGTCATCTGCCACGTTGTCGGCAGCGGCGCATTCGCGGCATCTTCCAGTTCTCCGCCTTCGTGGCTGAGGTGCCACAGATTGCGGTCGCGGCTGTGGATTTTCTCGCGGCTCGCCGCCACCGGAATGCCGTGCTGCTCGGCGTAATCCAGGCAGTCTTCGCGCGATTTCAGCGACCACTCCCGCCACGGCGCAATCACTTTCAACTCCGGCGCGAGCGCCTGATAAGTCAACTCAAAACGAACCTGATCGTTTCCTTTTCCCGTGCAGCCATGCGCCACCGCCGTCGCTCCCTCGCGCAGAGCCACTTCGACCTGATGTTTCGCGATCACCGGCCGCGCCAGCGATGTGCCCAGCAAATACTTATGCTCGTACACCGCACCCGCCCGCAGCGCCGGAAAAACATATCCCGTCAGAAACTCCTCGCGGAGATCCTCCACGATAACCTTGCTCGCGCCCGTGGCATAAGCCTTCTCGACGACCGCTTCGATGTCGTCACCCTGGCCCACATCGCCGACCATCGCGATCACGTTGTAAGCGTAATTCTCTTTGAGCCACGGAATAATGATGGAGGTATCGAGCCCTCCCGAGTAAGCAAGTACAACTTTTTCAGGCATGAGCACTCCTTGCGGGCAGACGATCGCCGCCGCCCAGCAGCAAATAAAGAATCGCTTTTTGCACGTGCAGGCGGTTCTCCGCCTGCTCAAAAACCACCGACTGCGGCGAATCGATCACCGCATCGGTTACTTCCAAACCGCGGTGCGCCGGCAGGCAGTGCATGAACACCGCGTGGGGCGCGGCTTCCGCCATGAGTTCCGCATTGACCTGATAAGGCGGAAAGATTTGCGCCCGTTCATCCTCTTCCCGCTCCTGCCCCATGCTGGTCCAGGCATCGGTGTAAATCGCATCGGCTCCGGCAACCGCCTCGTGCGGGTCGGTCAGCAATTGAATCTCGGCGCCGGTCTCTTCTGCAATTTCCCGCGCATCGGCGACAATCTGCGGATCGGGCGCATAGCCCGCCGGAGTCGCCACGCGGATCGACGATCCCAGGCACGCGCAAGTAAGCAACAGCGAGTGCGCCACATTGTTGCCATCGCCCACATAAGCCAGGCAACGGTTCTTCACATCTCCGAACCGCTCCAGCAGCGTCAGATAATCAGCCAGCGCCTGGCAAGGATGCTCCAGATCGCTGAGCGCGTTAATCACCGGAACCGAGGCGTGTTGCGCCATGCCCTCGATGGTCTGCTGCGAGAACGTGCGCAGCACAATCAAGTCCACCCAGCGCTCCAGATTGTGCGCCACGTCGCTCAACTTCTCGCGAGCATCGAGCCGTTCGTGAGTCTGATCGACGAACATCGCCGTACCGCCCAGGCTCACCATTCCCGCTTCGAACGTCAGCCGGGTTCGCAAGGAGGGCTTCTCGAAAAACATCACCATCTGCCTGCCCGTAAGCGCCCTGCGGAAATCAGCCGGACGCGCCTTCATCACTCCGGCCAGATGCAAAACCGCATCCACGCCGGCGGGACCGAGATCGCGAGTCGAGACCAGATCCGGACACCAAAACACTTGCGGCACTCTCTCGGGAGCCGCCGTCACTCTACTTTGCACATGCGTATTCAACTTTGACTCCTTCTTCTGAACCTGCGTACCGCCGGTTGCGATTTGTCGTCGGCCGCGACTGACTGACTCATGAATAGGTGACCTCCGTACCACACGACAGCTTGGTCAGATAGAACTGCGGCAAAAGTTCCGCCTCGGTCGCCGGCAGAATTCTCACTCGCCCCACGCCTTGTTTCAGCGCCTGCCCGCAGGCCTGCAGCTTGGGCAACATGCCGCCGCTGATGATCGAACCGGCCGCCAGTTCAGCCGCCTGCTTCGTGCTCAGCCACGGCATCACGCTTCCCGCGGCATCTCTTACTCCGGGCACGTCGGTGAGAAAGATCAGCGCATTGGCATGGCAGGCCGCGGCACACGATGCCGCCATTTCATCGGCATTCACGTTGTAGTATTCGCCGTCGGCGCCCAATGCCAGCGAAGCCAGCACCGGGATTCCTCCTTGCTGCCACAGCGCTTCGATCCAGCACGGCTCCGCAAAACAAATCTCGCCCACAAATCCCAAATCGCGGCCGTGAACAAACTTCTTTGCGCGCGCGGAACGTCATCCCATCGCCGCCGCAGAATCCAATGGCCGGCATGCCCGCCGACTGAATCGCCGCCACCAGTTTCTTGTTGATGATCCCAGCCAACACCATCAGCGCCGCGTCCCGAGTCTCCGCATCGGTGACCCGCAACCCGTCTACAAACTCGCTCTTTTTCCCAGTCGGTTCAGCATGCGGGTCAGCGCGCTGCCGCCGCCATGAACCACGGCAACGCGATGGCCATCCTGCGCCAATTCCGCAATGGACTGCGCGCACTTGCGCAGCGTCGCAGCATCTTCAATCGCCGCTCCGCCAATTTTCACCACAATCGTCACTGCAAACCCTCCCGCTCTTCCCACTCATACATCAGATTCATGTTCTGCACAGCCTGTCCTGCCGCGCCTTTCAGCAGATTGTCCACGCAGGAAACCAGCACCAGCCGCCGGCCATCTTCCGCCAGGCAAAATCCAAGATCGCAATAGTTCGTGTGCAGCGAAAACTGCAACTGCGGCAGCTTCGGCGTCGCAAACACCCGCACCCAATGTCTGCCCGAATAAAAATCACGCAAACAGGATTCCACCTCCGCCGGTTTCATCGCCCGCTTCAGGCGCACATAGATGGTCGACAGAATCCCGCGCGGAATCGGCAGCAGATGCGGCGTGAAAGTCAGCTCAGCATCATCCAGCCCCAACTGCTCCACCATCTCTCCCATATGCCGGTGATTGAATACCGAGTAAGCGGAAAGATTGTCCGCCACCGAAACGAAATGAGTACGCGACGTAGGCGCCTTGCCCGCGCCCGACACTCCCGACTTCGAGTCAGAAATAATTCCGTGCTCCCGATCAACGAGCCCCGCCTTGAGCAGCGGCGCCAAAGCCAGAATCACCGAAGTCGCATAGCACCCCGGATTCGCCACCAGTTGAGCCGCCGCAACGCAGTCTCCGTTCAACTCCGGCAGGCCATAAACCGCCTTCGCCGTCAATTCCGCGGCGGTAACCGCGTCCGCATCCTGAAACGAGTAGATGGCACGATGCTGCGCCTGTTTCAGCCGCCACGCCCCGCTCAGATCGATCACGCGCAATCCTTGCGCGACCGCTTCCGGCACCAGAGACCGCGACGCTTCATGCGGCGTAGCCAGAAAAAGCAACTGCACACCCTGCCGTTTCAGTTCCGGCCACGAAAGCGTCCGCAGCGGATAACCTCCGTTGCCGGACAACTCGGGAAAAACCTCGGCCAAATCTGTCGCACCATCGCTGCCGCCCTCACGTCGCAGCAGCACAGGCTTCTCCAACCGCGGATGGCGCTCCAGAATGCGCGTCAACTCCAGTCCCGAATAGCCGCTCGCTCCCAGCACCGCGCTTTTGAGCTTCGCCGACATCAGCCCAGCATCTCCTCGATCCGCACCGCAACCTTCTTCGCAGCATCCTTATCAGGACAAACAATCAGGATCGCGTCGTCCCCGGCAATCGTTCCCACAACTTCCTCCCATTCCTGTTCATCGAGCGCCGCCGCCACCGGCTGCGCGCTGCCGATAATGGTTTTCACCACCAGCAGGTTCTGCGCCGGCCGCACATCCAGCACGAACTCGCGAACCAGCCGGTGCACCGGCGGCAAAGCCAAACCCGCAGCGCCTTCGCCCTGCGGCAACGCATAGCCGGCCGCCGTCTTGCTCAGGTTCAGATCGTGAATGTCCCGCGACAGCGTCGCCTGCCCCACCTTGAATCCCCGCTTGCGCAACGCCCGCTGCAAATCCTCCTGATTGGCTACCGGCCCCTGCTTCAGCGTTTCCAGAACGGCTCTCTGTCGCAGGGCTTTATTCATTATGAATATTTATTCATATATATGAATAAATATTCTCTATCTTACAGGCCACGTCCTCCCTGTCAAGGGAAAACGTCCCCGCTTCCATTCTTGGTAACCCGTCCCGCGAGTCCCCCAGCGCAGCCGCGGAAAATCCACTTCGCGAAAAACCGGCCGCAGCTTGTGCTCAAATCCTTGCTAGACTACTCGCGATCGAAGAGGCCGCGAGTCGACGCAGGAGCAACGCATGAGTCACAAGCCCACCCTGGCTGCCGAGTTGATTGCCGAGTTTCTCGGAACCTTCGTCCTGATGCTCTTCGGCACAGGCGTCGTTGCCATGGTCGTTCTGTTTCCCTCGAACGCGCCGGGCGCCACCGTGCACGGCGGCTACACCAACATCACGCTAGGCTGGGGACTGGCGGTGACCATGGGAATTTACATTGCCGGAAAAGTCTCTGGCGGCCATCTCAACCCGGCGGTCACCCTCACTCTGGCGGTGTTCCGCGGTTTTCCCTGGCGCAAGGTTCTGCCCTATTCCATCGCGCAGACTGCAGGAGCATTCCTGGCCGCCGCTCTGGTCTACCGCAATTATCTGCCCGCCTTCCACCAGGTCGACCCTCAACTGGAAAAAACCGCAGGCATCTTTACAACCTTCCCGGCTTTTCCAGCATGGCCTCAAGCAGGATTTCTCGATCAGGTCATCGGCACTGCTTTGCTGCTGCTCTTAGTCTTGGCCATCACCGACGAACTCAACGTCCCTCCCGGAGCCAACCTCGCGCCGGCGATGATCGGTTTGGTGGTAGTAGCGATTGGCATGAGCTTCGGCGGCATGCACGGATATGCGATCAATCCCGCGCGCGATTTTGGCCCGCGCCTTTTCACCGCCGTCGCTGGATTCAGAAACAATGGCCTAACCGACGGCCCGCGAGTGTGGTGGGTACCAGTGTTCGCGCCGCTGCTGGGCGGACTGGTCGGCGCCGCGGTCTACGATTTCGGCATTCGACGATTCCTGCGTGCGTCTCAGCCACCGTCCCAGCCGGCGCCAAGGACATCCGCAGAAACAGGAGGCCTCTTGCCTTACATTCTCTCTCTCGATCAAGGCACAACAAGTTCCCGAGCTCTCTTGTTTGACCATGACGGCGCGGTCCGCTCCGTGGCCCAGCGCGAATTCAAACAGATCTTTCCTGAGCCCGGATGGGTCGAGCACGATCCCGAAGAGATCGCCGCCTCACAGATCGCCGTTGCCCTGGAAGCCTTGGCGAAAGCCAATGCACAGCCCAGCGACGTTGCCGCCATCGGCATCACCAACCAGCGCGAAACCACGATCGTCTGGGATCGCGCCACCGGCAAGCCCATCTACAACGCCATCGTCTGGCAGGACCGCCGCACCGCCGCTTTTTGCCAGCAACTCAAGGCGCAAGGCCACGAAAATCTGATACAGCAGCGCACCGGCTTGTTGATCGACGCGTACTTCTCCGCCAGCAAGATTTCCTGGATCCTCGAACACGTTCCCAATGCCCGCCAACTCGCCGAAGCAGGCCGCCTCGCATTTGGCACCGTCGACACCTGGCTCGTTTGGAAACTGACCGGCGGCCGCGTCCACATCACCGACGCCAGCAACGCCTCCCGCACCATGCTTTTCAATCTTCACTCCGGCCGCTGGGATAACGACCTTCTCGATCTCTTCCGAATCCCCGCATCGATGTTGCCCGCAGTTCGGCCCTCCAGCGAAGTCTACGGAGAAGTAAGTTCCGTCCCAGGACTTGAATGGCATCGCCATCGCAGGCATCGCCGGAGATCAGCAAGCCGCGCTCTTCGGGCAAAGATGCACCAGCCCCGGCCTCACCAAGAACACTTACGGCACAGGATGCTTCATGCTGCAGAGCACAGGCAATCGCGCCGTCGCATCCACGCAATCGCCTGGTTACAACCGTGGCGTGGAGAATCGGCGACAAAACCGATTACGCACTCGAGGGCAGCGTATTTGTAGGCGGAGCCGTCGTCCAGTGGCTGCGCGACGGCCTGGGAATTATTCGCACATCATCGGAAGTAGAAGCCCTGGCGAATTCCGTCCCCGACAACGGCGGAGTGTATTTCGTCCCCGCCTTCGTGGGCCTCGGCGCTCCGCATTGGGATTCCTACGCGCGCGGCGCAATCTTCGGCCTCACCCGAGGCAGCAACGCAGGTCACATCGCCCGCGCTGCCCTGGAAAGCATCGCCTACCAGGTCGCCGATCTGATGGACGCAGTCCAAACTGACACCAGCACTCCGCTCAAAGAGTTGCGCGTAGATGGCGGCGCTTCCGCCAACGACGCTCTCATGCAATTTCAGGCGGACATTCTCGGCGTGCCCGTCGTGCGCCCGGCGATGACGGAGACCACCGCGCTTGGCGCCGCATTTCTGGCTGGTCTGGGCGTCGGTTTTTGGAAGGAAGTGCAGACATTTCTGAATTGCCGCGGGAGGAACGCCGGTTCGAACCCCGCCTGCCGCGCTCTAAAGTGGATGCCCTGCGACAGCGCTGGAACGAAGCCGATCTCCCGCTCGAAGTCATGGGAGCAGAAATGAATCGACTCCAGCTTTCAACTCTATTTCGCAAGCTCGCCGATAAAAACTCCATAGGGCTCGAGCGAAACCTCGTCTCCCTTGGCGCTCGATTCTCCAGTCGCCAGCAGACTCTTTGCTGAAGCGAAACCCGTTGCTCTTCAAATCGAGCTTAACTTTCTGCGGCGCGTTCGACATATTCAGCGCCACCACCACGCCGTGCTCCTTATACACGCGCACGTAAGACAGCACGTTCGCATCACTCTCATTCACCGCCGTATAGTTTCCCTCCAGCAACGCCGGGTTCGTGTGCCGCAGCTTGAGCACCTTCTTGTAGAACTCCAGCACCGAATTCGGATCTTTCGATTCATCCGCCACGTTGTGCGTCTTGTAAGTCTCGGGCACCGGAAGCCACGGCGTCCCTTTCGAAAACCCCGCATTTTCGCTGCCGTCCCATTGCATGGGTGTGCGCTCGCCGTCCCGTCCTTTTTCCTCCGGCCATCCCGTGCGCCCGATCGGATCCTTCACATCCTCCTTGCGCGTCGGCGGCGTCGTTTTCATTCCGATCTCTTCCCCGTAATACATGATCGGAGTTCCGCGCAGCGTGAGATAAAGCGCCGCCATCAGCTTCGCGATCTGGTCGTTGTGCTCGCCATCGCCGTAGCGATCGTACGATCGCACAATGTCGTGGTTGCTGATCACAAACGTTGGCCAGCCGGAAGCCCCATCCACCGCCGCAATCTGCTTGCGGAATTCCGCCGGCGACAGCTTGTTCACCGTCGTGAAAAGAAAATCCATGGGCAACTGCAGTTCGTTGTTGCCCTCGCCGTAATAGCGGTTGAGTTCAGCAACGTCAGCCGTCCAGGTCTCGCCGATCAGCACCGCATTGCTCTCATCCGCCACTTTGCGCAACCCGCGCAAAACATCGTGCACCTCGGGCAGCTTCGTGTTGTATTTATTTTGTTCGATCGGATCTCCGAAATGGTTCGTGCCGGGACGCAGAATCGGGTTATCGCGCAGTTCGGGATCTTCAAACAGCGTATCCACCGCATCCAGCCGGAATCCCGCTACGCCGCGCTTGTACCACCAACGCGTCACATCGAACATCGCATCCCTGCACCGCCGGGTTGCGCCAGTTCAGGTCGGGCTGCTCGGCATAGAAATAGTGGTAGTAGTACTGATTCGTGGCCGGATCGAATTTCCACGCCGACCCTCCGAAGGTCGAAACCCAGTTGTTCGGAGGCTCTCCCGGCCCTTTTCCATCGCGCCAGATATACCAATCCCGATGCGCCGACGTGCGCGACGATTTCGAATCCAGAAACCACTTGTGCTGATCGGAGGTGTGATTCACCACAAAATCGAGAATGATGCGGATGTCCCGCTTCTTGGCCTCGCTCGCCAGCACATCGAAGTCCGCCAGCGTCCCGTACATCGGATCAATATTCTCGTAGTCGGAAACGTCGTAACCAAAGTCCACTTGGGGCGAAGGGAAAGCACGGCGAAATCCAGATCGCATCCACGCCCAGATCTTTCAAGTAGTCGAGCTTCGAGGTAATCCCCTTCAGATCGCCAATGCCGTCATTATTGCTGTCGGCAAAGCTGCGGGGATAAATTTCATAAAACACCGCATGCTGCCACCATGCGTGACCCTCCGCATCCACAGTATGGGAGGCCGTCTGCGCGCCAGCGCTCGTGCCAACAAAAGAATCCACCAACCAAAACCGCAGCTAAGCGTGACACAACCTTCTTCATGCCGGAAACCTCCATCTAAATTAGCGCAGCCGACTTCTTTCAAGGAATCACCGGCGCTTCCGCCACGCCAACGTTAGTGTCCGCACCCCCGTAGTAGAACAGATACCGTTCTCCCTGCCGCACCATCCCTTCTACGAACACGACATTCGGAACCTGGCCCACTTTCTCCCATGGCTTCTCCGGGCGAAAACCCGCATCCTCCGTGCGCGAGATCAACGACGCGCGGATCGTTTCGGTCGAACACCGCTACGCCGGTGCGGTACACGAGTTTGTCGTCTGCACCGTTGAAGATCAGAACAATTCCTTTCGGCGTCATGATCGGCGCAGGCCCGGGTTCGGCCACGCGAGAATCAAACTTTCCCGCGCGCACCGGCAACACCGGCACATCGGTCGCGTCCGTCCAGTGCAGCAGATCAGTCGAAGAGGCCAGCCCCATCTGGTCGTTGTTGTCCGGAGTCGTTCCGAGATAATACATCCAGTACTTGCCGCGCAATTTTCTCCGGCACAATCGCTCCCGACTTCGTCCAGCGCACGTTCCAGCTTCCCTTGTAAGCCGGAAGAATCACGCCTCTCCGTTCCCAGTGGATCAGATCCTTCGAAGTCGCCAGACACAGTTGCGCATCCTTCTTGTTGTAGCCGGTGTAAGTCAGATAATAGGTGTCGCCGAACCGAACCAGCCGCGGGTCTTCCACTCCTCCATCTTTTTCGTAATCTTTTTCAGGAGAAAGTACCGGCTCGCTCCGCCGCGTGAAGTGGATCCCATCCGTACTCTCGGCATAACCAAGGCGCGAAGTGCCGCCTTTGTCCTGAGCGCGGTAGAGCATGACGATCTTTGCCGTCGCGCAGAACCACAGAAGGATTAAAGGTGCCCGCCGATTCCCATCCATCCCCTTGCGGCGAGATCACTGGAGTTTCCGAAACACGATGCCAAGCCCCAAACGGCAAATTTGCGCTATCCTGTGAAGCCAGCGCCAGAAGTAGCGTGACCAGCCTTACCCAGCTTTTAGAATGAAGGAATGCATCATGGCAACTGTTACCTCTGAGGTGAGCTGACTCCGCCGCGAGACCTGTCCTATGCCTCGACCTCGATACATGCCCCCCGATTCTCTGCCAGTTTGCCCGTTTCCGCAACCGGCCGCGACATCCGCGGAAAGCTCCATGCTGAGCAAACGCCACATCGTCGTCGGTCTGGGCGAACTGCTTTGGGATTTATTTCCTGCCGGCGAGCAACTAGGCGGAGCACCGGCCAACTTCGCCTACATCACCTCTTTGCTCGGCGATGAAGGAATTCCAGCCAGCCGCCTGGGCCAGGATTCTCTAGGTGCGGAACGCGATCCATCGCCTCGGAGAACTCGGCCTCTCCACCGAGTTCATTCAGAAGGATGCGGACCATCCCACGGGAACCGTGAAGGTCGAAGTGGACCGCACCGGTCAGCCGCGCTTTGAAATCTCCGAGTCGGTCGCCTGGGATTTTCTCGAGTGGACGCCGCAATGGCAGAACCTGGCACAACAGGCCGACGCCGTATGCTTTGGATCGCTCGCGCAACGATCGGACCGGAGTCGCACAACCATCGGCAGATTTCTAGCAGCTTCGCGAAAAAATGCTGTGCGAGTTTTCGACGTCAACCTCCGGCAGAACTTCTATACCACGCAAGTTCTCGCCGAATCGATGAAGCTCGCAACCATCGTCAAACTGAACCATGAAGAACTTCCTAAGATCATGCGCTCCTTCGAATTGGAGACTCGCGGCGAGGAAGACTCGGCTCGACAATTGCTGTCTTCGCATGAGTTGAAGCTGGTTTGCGTCACGCGCGGCAACGGAGGCAGCCTCCTGGTGTCCGCCGATGAATGCAGCGAGCACCCCGGCTTCAAGGTGAAGGTCGCCGACACTGTCGGCGCCGGCGACGCGTTCACCGCCGCCCTGGTGCATGGATATCTCCGCGGTACGCCGCTCGCGCAAATCAATGAAACCGCCAACCGCGTCGGCGCCTGGGTCGCCAGCCAGTCGGGGGCTACTCCGGCCCTGAAAGCGGGGAGCTTGGCAAAGACTCTGGCTGAGATTAGCTAGAATTCGCCGTTCGCTCTGCAGCGGCGCCCATCACTGCGAGTTTTAGTTTATGCTGTCAGGTTTGGCGTTCGCCGTTTAGGGGGCTCCGTGATCAAATCCATCGCATTCGTTCGTTTTTTTATCTGCATTTCGTTTTTCTGTTCCCTCGGATCGATCACCGCGCAGCAAGTTCCGGAAAATACCTACCAGGATCTGCATTGGCGCATGATCGGCCCCTTTCGCGGTGGCCGCACCCGCGCCGCCACCGGCGTTCCCAGCCAACCAGGTGTCTTTTACATCGGGCAGGTCAATGGAGGAGTATGGAAGTCGGACGACTACGGCCGCACTTGGACTCCGATCTTCGACCACGAGTCTACTCAGTCGATCGGCGCCATCGCCGTAGCTCCTTCGAATCCGAACATCATTTATGTCGCCAGCGGCGAAGGCCTGCATCGCCCCGACCTCTCGGTGGGCAACGGAATCTACAAATCGACCGACGCCGGAAAAACCTGGACCCATCTCGGCCTGCGCGACGGCTTCCAGATCCCCGCCCTCGCCATCGATCCTCGCGATCCCAATCGAGTCTTCGCTGCCGTGCTCGGCCATCCCTACGGCCCGAATGAAGAGCGCGGCCTTTTCCGTTCCACCGACGGCGGCCAGACCTGGCAAAAAGTCATCAGCAAAGACGAGAACACCGGAGCCTCCGACGTAGAGATTGATCCCTCGAATCCCGACGTGGTTTATGCCTCCATGTGGGAAGCGCGCGAGGGCCCATGGGAGGACAACAACGAATTCAACGGAACCGGTGGCGGATTGTTCAAATCAACCGACGGCGGCGCCACCTGGCATCCTCTTTCCAACGGCCTTCCGAAAGATCTCTCGCAAATCTACGTCGCCATCGCTCCTAGGGACTCCCGCCGCCTTTACGCCACAATCGCCATCGCCTCGGGTCCGCTCGCCGTCTACCGTTCCGACGATGCCGGAGAGAGTTGGTCCAAAGCAACGGATGATCCCCGTCCTTCTGGCCGCATCGGTGGCGGCGATCTAGCTATCCCGCGAGTTGATTCCAAGAATCCAGACGTAGTCTATTGCGCCAGCACTGTAACCATGCGATCGACCGATGGCGGCAAGACCTGGTCCGGATTTCGCGGCGCCCCCGGCGGCGACGATTACCAGAATCTCTGGATCAATCCCAACGATCCCAACATTATTCTTATCGTCAGCGACCAGGGCGCGATCATAACCGTGAACGGCGGAGCCAGCTGGAGTTCCTGGTACAACCAGCCCACCGCGCAGATTTATCACGTCGCCGTAACCAATACTTTCCCCTATCGCGTTTGCGGAGGCCAGCAGGAAAGCGGTTCCGTCTGCGTCTCCAGCCGCGGCAACGACGGCGCCATCACCTATCGCGAGTGGCATCCCGTGGGCGTGATCGAATATGGATACGCCGCGCCCGATCCACTCGACCCTGACGTCATCTACGGCGGCGGCCGAAGCGAGGTCTCGAAGTTTCACTGGTCCACCGGCCAGGTCCAGAACGTCACTCCCATCCCGGTTCGCAGTTCCAAATACCGCACCGACCGCACCGAGCCCACAATGTTCTCGCCGATCGACCCGCACGTCCTTTATTTCGCGAGCAACGTGCTTTTCAAAACCTCCGACGGCGGAAACTCCTGGCAAACCATCAGTCCAGATCTCACGCGCGAGAATCCCGGAGTCCCCGCCAGCGTAGGCACTCTAATTCCCAAAGGTGCCGACAAGCAGCGCGGAGTAATCTACGCTCTCGCTCCTTCCTTCAAGAACATCACTACACTCTGGGCCGGCACCGACGACGGACTCATCTGGCAGACTCGCGACGGAGGCAAGAAGTGGAACGACATTACTCCGAAAGAACTCACTCCCTGGAGCAAAGTCACCCAGATCATCGCCTCGCATTTCGATGACGACTCCGCCTACGCCTCGGTAAGCCGCTTCCGCATCAACGACGAGCAGCCCTACATTTACCGCACGCACGATGGCGGCAAGAGTTGGAAGCTGATCACAACCGGCCTTCCGGAAATTGGTCCGGTCGACACCGTCCGCGAAGATCCCGTGCGCAAAGGGCTCTTGTTCGCCGGCACCGAGAATTCCGTCTGGGTTTCGTTCGACGATGGCGATCACTGGCAATCCTTGCAGCTGAATCTGCCGCACACCTCCATGCGCGATCTTTGGATTCACGAAAGCGACCTCATCGTAGCCACGCACGGCCGCTCCTTCTGGATTCTCGATGACATCTCCCCGCTGCGCGAAGCCAGCGCTTCGCTCGCCGCCGCAGACGCCCATCTCTTCACTCCGGCGCACGCCTACCGCGTCCAGCGCGACACCTACACCGACACGCCGCTTCCACCCGACGAGCCCACTGCCGCCAATCCGCCCGATGGCGCAATCATCGACTATTACCTGGCGCATGCCTCCTCGGCTCCAGTCACTCTCGAAATCCTCGACGCTCACGGCCAGCTAGTTCGCAAGTTCTCCAGCGCGGACAAACCCGAAGCCACCGAAGCAGAACTGAAAAAACAACTCATCCCTCTCTACTGGCTGCGTCCTTTCCGCTCTCTGTCGACAGAAGCCGGCATGCACCGCTGGGTTTGGGACCTCCACTACCCCGCGCCCGTTTCCACGCGCCACGACTATCCCATCTCCGCAATCCCCGGAGACACTCCTCGATACCCGCTCGGCCCAACGGCTTTGCCCGGCTCTTATACGGCCCGCCTCACCGCAAACGGAAAGAGTTATACCGCGCCCTTCACCGTGAAGATGGACCCACGCGTGAAGATCACAGCCGCCGGTCTCGATGGGAAATTCCACCTGGAAATGCGCCTGGCATCGCTCCTGAGCCAGACGTCCAAGGCCGTAATGCAAGCCGGATCGATTCGCGAGCCCCTGCAAAAACTGAGCGAGCAAGCCACCGGCTCCGCCAAAGATTCCGTACAGGCTTTCCAGACCAAGCTCACAGCAGTGCTTGGAGCCCCCTCCGGCTTCTTCGCGCCGCCTTCCGCCGAAGCGACTCTAGCGCGAGCCAACGGTCAGGTCACGGTGTTATACGGTCAGGTGTGGCAGGCCGATGCCGAACCAACCGCGGCCCAGTCTGAAGCCGTCACCTCAACCGAGCACGACGTATCGGATGTGATGAAGCGCTGGGATGTGCTCAAGACGACAGATCTTTCCGCTCTCAATCGAGTCCTCCGCGATGCGAAACTGCCGGAGGTGCAAATCGAATCGGACCCGCACAAGGAAGAAGCAGCTACAGATGAAGAGTAAGGCACGATCGTGTATCGCGCTTGCATAGCCGACCTACAAAGCCTCCACCGCTCTCTGCAGCTCCTGAGCAATCCGCTCGGGAGCGGTTCCCGCCGGAAATTTCACAGGCTGGCCAATCCGCACGCTAATCGTCCACGGCAGCGCAAACTTTTTCCCCGCCTGCTTCACCTCAAACAACCCGCGAATCCTCATCGGCAGCACCGGAATGCCCAGATTATTTGCCAGCAGCCCAATCCCCGCGCGAAACGGATTCATCTTGCCATCCACCGTGTGCCGTCCTTCCGGAAACACCAGCACGCTGTATCCGCGATCCACCGCCTCACCCGCGTAAGCGAAACTCTGCCGGAAGCCAGCCTCGCGCGGCAGCGGAAACAAGTTCAGCAGCGAAACTCCCAGCAGCCCATCTGCGTGCGATCGTAAATTTTGCCGAAAAAACTTCTGCCCGCCGCCGGCGTGTGCAACGCCTCCAAGTCTTCTCCACCAGTCGCGGTCGCGATCCGGTTTCCCAGCCGCGCCGGTAAAGCTGTCTGCACGAACCCCAAATCCACGTCGGAAATATGATTGCAAACGACCAGCATCGGACCGCTCCATCCCCGCAGATTCTCCCGCCCTTCGATCCGCGGCCAGCCCAGCAAAATCATCGCCGGCCTCATCAGCAAATAATGCGCCAGCCATCGCACCCACGTAACCGGCCACCGCAATACCCATCGCGGATAGTGATACTCCGCGCGCTCCCGCGTCTCACCGCTCAACATCCTCTCCACATCGCCGACCGTCCGCGCCGCGCTAAAACGCGTCTCGCTCAGATCCACTTGATATCGATCCTCCAGCGCGCTGATCAGCTCCACGCGGTCCAGCGAACTGAGCCCAAGGTCGGAGTCCAGCGCCGCGTCAGCATTGAACCCACGAACACTGCGCCCAGTGATGCGCCCAATCAATTCCTCCAGCGGACTTTCACCCGCGCTAGCAACCTCCCCGCCAGGTCGCAGAATTTCCTTCGCCGCGAATTCAGCAATCAAGTTCCGCCGCGGCTTCTGCGTATTCGTGCGCGGAAAGTCTTTCTCCGGCCACTCGACCCACATCCGCATGCGCTGGAATTCCGCGAGCAGACTGGTTCGCGCGCTCCACGACCCCCGCCATCGAAGCCTCGCCCCGGGCATCGTCGCGCAAAATCACCACCGCACACGGCTCCGCATTTCCTCCACGCTCAATCCCCACGACCACACAATCTTTCACTTCCGGCTGCCGCCGCAACGCCGCCTCCAGATCCTCTGGATAAATATTCAATCCCCCCGGCGTGACGATCACTTCTTTCTTCCGCCCCTTAAAATAAAGGTTCCCGGCATCATCCAGCGCGCCCACGTCTCCGGTGCGGTACCACCCGTCTTGGTCAGTCACCCCACCGGCAACCGGTCGCGCCTCCATCCCAATAACCGGCAGCGACTCCGCCGCCACGGATTAAAATCTCGCCATCATCAGCCAGCTTCACATCCCGCCCCGGCAGCACTTTCCCAATCGACCCTTTCCCCAACTTGAACGGATGATTCACGCTGATCAGCGAGGTAGTCTCCGTCAGCCCATATCCCTGGATCGCCGCGTAGCCAAGTCGATCCCAAAATTGTTCAGTCTCCGCATCCAGCGCCGCGCCTCCGCAAATAAATGCCCAGAACTTCCACCCAAATTGCCGGCGAATCCCGCGAAAAATCCACCACCGCCGCAGAAAGTGTTTTCCCTCCGAAGTCCGGAACCGCCGCCGAAACTCCTCGATCTTCCCCCGATCTTCCAGATCGCGCTCAATCTTCTGTTTCAAAGACTGCAAAACTCGCGGCACCGTCACCAACACCGAAACCCGCTCCCGCCGGATCGTATTCACAATCTCCGAAGGCTTCAACTCTTCCTGAAAAATCACAGTCCCACCCAGCAGCGGAGGAAGAAACATCCCCAGAAATTGCCCAAACACATGACTAAGCGGCAGCAAATTCAAAAACCGCACCGGATGCACCCACCGCTCATACTTCAAATAAGCCTGCATCTCCCGCTCCAGCGGAGCAATGTTAGCCAGCACATTCCCATGCGTGATCACCACGCCCTTCGGCTCAGCAGTAGTCCCAGAAGTAAAAACAATCTGCAGAATGTCATCGCGCCCAATCGCCGCATGCGAATCCGACGGTAGCGCTGGCGTCTCGCCGGCCTTCTGTGAGAGATCTTCCAGAACCACGCTAGGCACTGCGCCGACTTCATCCGCGCGCTCCGCATGCCTCCCCGAACAAACCCAAAGCTTCGCCCCAACCTGCCCCGCAACCCGCCCGGCAAACTCCGCACGACGCCCCATCATCCATCGGAACCACAACCACGCCCCGCAAAGCACATCCAAAAAACGCCGCAACCCACTCCGCGCAGTTCTCCCCCCAAAGCATCACCCGCTCGCCCTTGCCGATCCCCCGCGCCTCCAAATCATCGGCGAACCGCAGCGCCATCTCCAGAACTTGCCCGTAAGTGAACCACTCCATCCGATATCCACACCGCTGCCCGTAAGCGCGCTCATCGCGATGCGCCCGAAAGTTCGCCAGGAAAAACTCTGCTAAAGATTCAGCCATGGAGTGAAAAGTAGAACTGCCGAAAAACAAACCGCAGCCTTGCCTCTAGGCAAGTTTAGTAGCAGAAGCGAACAATCGCACATCCGCTGGACAGTTCCTACACGCCACCTCACAACGGACCCAGTAGGTTGCTCCTAAGACAGGCGGCGTAATCGCCCAGCTGCGCCATCTGGTGGAAACTCAGCTCGGTTAGGCGTAGAGTCCTGCTGATAGGAACAAAGCCGCATGTTTACTTCTGGCTGGTCATCAGCGAAGTTGCGCAATCGGTTGCTGGCTGCTGCGCTTGTCATCCTACCCATGCTCACTGTGCCGCATTTCATGGCGACGACTAGCGGCGCGTACAAACTGGCCGTAGAAACGGCACATCAGACACCACACTTCACGGCGGCACTGGGGACGCCGGTTACAGAGGCTTGGTTCTCCGAAGGTAAAGAGCAGTGGGGAAATCCACAAACAGCCGAAATGCTGATTCCTGTGCAGGGCCGAATGCGGAGAGGAAACCTGCGAGCGCGGGCCATCAAAGATGGCGGACGCTGGCGATTAATCGAGCTAACCTTGGAACTCACTCAGCCGGACGAAAGCATCGACCTCTTGGCAAGGGCGCCCATCTGACTCTATAATCGCCGGCCATTGCATTTATGAAATAACGGAGCCTACTCCCTACCCCACCCCCAGCGCATCCGCCACCCGATTAATATAATTGAACCAGGAAGCAATCAACGTAATCTGCAATATCCCCCGATCATCAAACCCGACAGTCCGTAGCCTCTCAATATCGCTCTTCGAACACCGAGTAGCGTCCTTGGTCAACTTAACCACATAATCCACCATCACCCGCTCCTGCGGCGTAATGGGCGCGGTAGTGTAGTCCTTCTCCAGCGCCTCCACCAGCTCTTTATCCAGCGTCACCCTACGCAGAAACTCTGCGTGCGACTCGATTCAATACTTGCACTGGTTGGTCACCGAGACCATCGTGGTAATGATTTCATGCTGCCGCCGGCTCAGCGGCAACTCCGGCGACATCAGCGCCCCAAACGTGGCAAACGAGTGATAAAGCGCCTCCGGAATCAGCGTGTGCGACCCCACAATCGTCGACCCTCCCGACTCATCCGGATGCACCGGCTCGAAATACTCCTTGGGATACATCCCCTTCTGCCCCTCCACCGCCTGCCGCAGCTTCTCATCCGCCTCCGACATCGGTATGGTTCGAATCCAAGTCATAGTCGCTAATTACCTTCGTCCAAGAGTTCCGCAATCTGCACCGGAAGGCTACACTGGCTCCGCAGTCCCTCCCCATAGAACCTTTGTACTAGACGCCCGCTATCCTTACTTAAAGAGGCGAGCCCGGCCCACCCGCCGGTGCCTACTATTGATTCCCTTGGTAACCCTTTCGTACACTCCCTTTCGGTAACCCTTGGTAACCATGCGGTTCGCCCCTCCCAGCCGTACAATTGCCCTTGTCCGACCGGCCATCTCCAAATAGGAGTTTGGCCGCGTGACTTCTTCCGGGGCGACGCATCCCCAGGAGCCGTCATTGCAGTTTTAGTGTAGACGTTCTCGGTACAAGTTCTGAAGACGTTCTCGGTAAGACGTTCTCGGTTAAGACCAGGTTCTGGGGCTCGTACACATATGGCGTTCGGTTTCGGGTTCAACAAACAGAAAGTTCTCAGCACTGCGGAGAAGTATGTCCAGCAGGGCAAGATGCAGAACGCCATCGCTGAGTACGAAAAGGTCCTCAAGGCTGATCCCAAGGATCTCACGGTCACCAATACCGTCGGCGACCTTTACTCCCGCCTCGGCGAAGCCGACAAAGCCACCAATTGTTTCAAAGCTGTAGGCGATGCCTATGCCAACCAGGGTTTCACGGTCAAGGCCATCGCCATGTACAAGAAGATCAGCAAGCTCCAGCCCTCGCTCGAGAGCGTGCTGAAACTGGCCGAGCTCTACACCCAGCAGGGACTCTTCAATGATGCCCGCGCCCAGTACCTGCAGGTTGCCGAAGAATTCCTGAAATCCGGCGAACTGGAAAACGCCGTCCGCATCTTCCAGAAGATTCTGGAAATGGATCCGGAAAACACCGCCATGCGCATTCGCCTGGCGGAAGTTTACGTTCGCCTGGGCAAGAAGAATGAAGCTTGGCAGATTTTCTCCGCCGCCGCCGAAACCCTGCGCGCCAAGGGTTCGCTGCCCGCCGCCGAAGAAGTTCTGCAGCGCATGCTCACCCTCGATCCCGGCAACGGATACGCACTGCTCATGCAGGGCCGCAATCTGCTCGAGGCCGGCGACGCCGAAGCCGCCATCGAATCTTTGCAGAAAGTCTCCGATCTCGACTCCAACCCCGATGGCCTCCGCGATCTGCTCAAGGCTTACCTGAAGACTGGCCGCCTCTCCGATGCCGGCACTCTAGCCAGCAAGCTCCTGACCGTCCACAACGACCTCGCCTCCATCTCCTCTTTCGCCGACGCCCTCATGCAGGCCGGCCAGTACGAGAACGCGCTCCAGGTTTATGACCAGCATGCCGAGCGCCTGCTCGCCGAAGATTCCGATAAGGTTCTGAAAAACCTGCATTCCGTCATCGGGCATGTGCGGGACAATCCCGCTTCGCTCGAAAAACTTCTCGATCTCTTCCACAAAGCCGGAGAGACCACGCATGTCACGGAAGTCATCGAGTTGCTGGCTCACGCCTCGGTTCAGTCCGGCGATCTGCCCCGCGCTCGCGATCTCTATCAGAAGCTCGCCACCATGGAGCCTGGCAATCCCCTGCACATGAACAATTACCAGCAGGTGGCCGGCCAGATCGGCGGGGATTCCGGCGCCACCCTCATTTCTGCGGAAGAAGCGGCCGTCATCGTCGACGAACTGGAAGCCACGGCTCCATCCATCCACCAGCACTATTCCGATGCCGTCGCCCTCGCCGTTCGCTCCGCGCTCACCGACGCCGAACTTTTTATCTCCTACAACATGCCCGCCAAGGCTCTGGGGCCGCTGCTAGCAGCCCTGCCTCAGGCGCCCACCGATCTGCGCCTGAACCAGCGTCTGGCCTCTCTCCACACCCGCGCCGAGCGTTTCGCCGAAGCTGGTGTCTGCTGCCGAACCTTGCAGGAGATCTACTCCGAAGCCGGATATCCGGAAGAAGCGACGCGTTACGGCGAACTTGCCGATCGCTATCAGGAGCGCTCTGGAGTTCCCGTCCGCAGTAGCTCCGCCGTCGAAGACGTCGCCGTCGAAACAGCTCCCGAAGAAATTCCGTCGCGGCTACAGCTTCCGCGCCCTGGCCTGCGGCTCCGGCCCAGCCCGCCGAGGATCTCGAATTCGCCGTAGTCGGCGATCCCGACCAGTCTCAAGACGGCAGCCAGGAAGAAGCGCCGGCAGAAGCGAAGCCTCACCCGTCGCCGAATCTCAATCCGCTCCCGCAGAAATCGATCTGTCCTCCGAGTGGGACGACTCCCTCACCGTCGAAGCCGACACCCCCGCCGCCGAAGCCGAGATCACCGCTGCCGTTGGCGCGCATGACGTACCCTCCGGCGAGGCGCGATCGAAGGAAAAGCCGCCGAAACCGTCGAAGAAATCCGCTTCTACCTCGAGCATGGCATGCCCGAGCAAGCCGCGGCCGCGTTTGAAAAGCTTCAAACCGTCACCAGCGACGAATCCATCTTGTCGGCCATGGAAGCAGAAATCCAGGCCGCCGCGCAGTCCGCGCCTGCATCCGCGCCTGCAGAAGAAGAAGTATCCGCGGTCGAAGTCGAAGCCGCTTCTGAATTCACCATCGACGAGCCTTCTGCCGAAATCACCATCGACGAAGCTCCGGCAGTCGCCGAAGAATCTCCGGCTGTCGTCGAAACCGCCTCCCGCACCGCCTGCCCCAGTGGCGAAACCTGCCGCTCCGCCCGTCCGGCGCGCCAAACCCGTCGCGCCCGAGCGTCCTCCAGTCGAACCGGCTCCGGCCGTCCTTCAGGAGTTCGTCTCTGATCTGGAGTCTTCCCTGGGCGAAGACTTTCTTCCCGGACCATCTCGCATGAATCCGAGCCTGCGGTCGAGCATGCCTCGGCCCAGCCTGAAAACGACCAAACCCGAACTTGAGCCTATCGGAAATGCCGCGCCCACAACTTTCGGCGTACCCCAAGCCGAGCCCATGGGCGAGTTTGTAGCCGATCTCGAAGCTTCTCTGGGTGACGACTTCCTCAAGGGCGCTCCAGTTCCGGAACCGCCAGCCCGCGCCTCACCGCACCGAGTTCGCCTGTTGCCTCCGCTCCAGCGCAGCCTCGGCCCGTGCCCGCCTCCGCTCCGCAGGTCAGTGCTCCCATCGCCGCCAGCGCCGCCGCTGGCGCGGCATCTTCCGGCACGGCTGCCCCGTCGCCGCAGATGCCGATCCGCCGAAGTCTGCGCCGCAGACGCCACAAATTTCTCCCGGCATTCCCAGCACACCACCCGCTCCCAAGTCTTCTCCCTTCGGCGAGGACGCCGGCGTGGATCTCGCCGAAATGTTCGGCGAGCTCAAACACGATCTCGAAGTCGGCGCTTCCACCACCGAAGAGGATCCCGAAACCCACTACAACCTCGGCATCGCCTTCCGCGAAATGGGCTTGCTCGATGAAGCCATCGGCGAGTTGCAAAAGACCTGCCAGGCCGTCGAGCGCGGACATGCCTTCCCGCAGGTCATGCAGACTTACACCTGGCTGGCGCAATGCTTCCTCGACAAGGGAGTGCCCGAGGCCGCCATTCGCTGGTACCAGAAGGCCCTTAGCGCTCCCGGCATCGACGAAGAAACGCGCACCGCCCTGCACTACGAACTCGCCGCCGCCTACGAGACCGCCGGCGACAAACCCTCTGCCCTCAAGCATTTCATGGAAGTTTACGGCCGCAACATCGATTATCGCGACGTCGCCGAGCGCATCAAGCCCCTGAAGTCGTAGAATAGCCCGATGGGTTTTACCCACAAAACAGCTTTCCCCGACGCCTACTCGTCTCCTCCAGCGGAGCGCGCCGTGACCACCGATCCCAAGTTGCCTGTCGAGAACCGCACGGCCGCGCCTCCCACTCAGCCCGCGCCGAGCCAGGCCGGCACCACGCTCCTCGACCCGCCGCCTCAGTCCTCCGCGCCTCAGCCGCACAGCGGCCTGCAACTCTGGCTGCACCGCACCTCCGTCTTCCTTTTCGTATTGATTAGCGCCATCGCCGGCGTCCTGCTCGTGATCCTGCCCTGGACCCCCGAGTGGACCGACAATTATCTTCTGCTCTCGTTTCCCTGGCTTCGTACCTTCGTCTCCACCGGCTTCTTTCGCGGCCTGTGCAGCGGCCTGGGATTGCTCGACATCTGGATCGGCTTCTGGGAAGCCCTCCACTACCACGAACACCAATAGCGCCGCAATGCACTTCGGGAGGCCGGTGCCAAAGGCCAGCCCTGATTCAAGAACGTGAGTCCTCCGATGACCGACAAGCTCAAACCCGCGCCTCTGGCTTACCAGAACGAACCTTTCCTCAACAGTCCCGACGGACGCATTCTCCGCATCCTCGCCGAGTATCAGGAACCGCTGTCCCGCTTTCGCCGCGAGCAGATCCAGGACACGGTCGTCTTTTTCGGCTCGGCCCGCTTCCAGGGAGCCGCCGCCGCCAAGAAAGAACCTGGCCGCAGTCGAAAACAATCGGCGCCAAAGACTCCTGCCGCCCAGCAGGAAAAGGATCTGAAGCGCGCCCTCGCCGCCGTCGACATGGCCCGCTACTACGAGGACGCCCGCCGCCTGGCCCACCTGCTCACCGAGTGGTCCATTCAGATTCCCGCCCGCCGCCGCCGCTTCGTCGTCACCACCGGCGGTGGTCCCGGCATCATGGAAGCCGCCAACCTCGGCGCTCACGAAGCCGGAGGCAAAACCATCGGCCTCAACATCAATCTGCCGTTCGAGCAGAATCCCAATTCCTACATCACGCCCGCGCTCAACTTCGAGTTCCATTATTTCTTCATGCGCAAGTTCTGGTTCGCCTACCTGGCCAAAGCGCTGGTGATTTTTCCCGGGGGCTTCGGCACCATCGACGAGCTTTTCGAAATCCTAACCCTGGCCCAGACCGACAAACTGGCCAAGAAAATTCTCGTCGTCATCTACGGCAGCGAATACTGGCACCGCATCATGAACTTCCAGGCCTTCGTCGACGCCGGCACCGTCTCCCCCGAAGACCTCAACCTGTTCAAATTCGTCGACACCCCCGAAGACGCCTTCAACTTCCTCCGCGACGGCCTCACCGAATACCATCTCGGCGGCCAGCCCAAGAAAGAAAAAGAACAGGAAGTCCTCCCCGAAATAGCCAAAACCAGACCGTAACCAGCACCAGACCATGTGCGGGGCAGGCGCCTCGCCCGTCCAGGCCAGGGCGAAGCCCGGCCGCATGCAACCCCGCGCTTTAGCACCGCGCTATGATTTCGTAAGCGCAATCTTCAGCGCGGCTTTGCCTTAAACTGATAGAAAGCAGATGCTCGAAAGCCCTCTCCTCTACTACATCACCGACCGCACCGCCTTCCCCGGCGACGAGCGCACCCGCCGCCTCCGCCTCCTCGACAAAATCGCCGAAGCCGCAAGCCAGGGCGTCGACTACATCCAACTGCGCGAAAAAGATCTCTCCACCCGCGACCTGGAGTCGCTGGCCCGCGAAGCAATGCGCATCATCAGAGCTGAGAACTGAGAACCGAGAACTGAGCCACTGCTCTCCTGATCAACTCCCGCACGGACGTAGCGATCGCCACCGGCGCCAAAGGCGTCCATCTCCAATCCAACGATATCTCCCCACAAGAAGTCAGAGCAGTATGGCAAGGATCGTGTGGCGCGGGCGCCCTCGCCCGCGAAACTCCATCCACAAGATCCGCTGATAGCAGTCTCCTGTCACTCTCCGGAAGAAGTAGCCAAAGCCGCGGCAAACCAAGCCACCTTCGCCGTCTTCGCCCCGGTCTTCGAAAAAAAAGACACCCAACCCACCGGCCTCGAAGCCCTCCGCCAAGCGTGCCAAGCAAGAATCCCTGTACTGGCACTGGGAGGAGTAACTCTCCAGAACGCCCAGTCTTGCCTGCAAGCCGGCGCAGCTGGCATAGCCGCCATCCGCCTATTCCAGGAAAACGAAATAGCCACAATCGTGCGCCTTTTGCGCCGCTAACCGTGGCCATTGGAACAATGAGATGAAGGGCACGACTAGAGATCGGGAAGGGCGCGACTTCAGTCGTGCCGTAAAAGCAGAATTCGCCTGAGGCTTTAGCCGCTGAGGCGAGCTCTCGATTCCGGGTCTGACAATTTCTGGCGCCACCATAAGAGAAAAAGGCCACGCCACACCAGCGTGGCCCTTTCTCGATGCAATCTACTGTGCCGGACTGGCCGGAGCCGCCGGAGCACTCGGCGCAGCCGGTGCGCTGGCCGTCACTTCTGTAGCAGTAGGAGTGATCTTCACCGTAGCCAGAATCTTCTCCAGCCTCTGAAAGACTTCCTTGCTGTCCACGTGCTTGCCGCCTTCGCTCTCGCTTCCAGTAGTCGCAACCTTCAGCGCGAACTCATAGCAAGTCCCATTCTCGAACACGTGATAGTACTTCGAAGCTTCCTCGCGAGTCCCTTGAGCTAGCAAGGGTTTCCGAGGACTGCAGTTCCATGTCGCCGATTATCCGTTTTGAAGCCTGCGCTGTAGCCGGAGCCGTGCCATCGGCGGGTGCCGTAGGCTTAGCCTCCGAAAATTCGCCACACTGCTCCGCCGTCAGCGCCTTGTTCACGCTGACGTCGAAAAATGCGGCCGCCAGATCGCCGTTGGGGTACACAGACGTGGGCAACGTAACCGCTGCGATCGCAACTCCGCCCGGCTGCACAAAGTTCATCGGAACTGGATCGGACGAAACCAGCTGATTCGCAGCGTCCCCAGTCTCGAGCGAATACTTGCGCGGATACTGGAACGAAACGCCTGAAGTTTTGTCCGCATAAGTCACGGTCACGGGCGCCTTGCGGACAACTTTCTTATGCACCGGCTTAGCGGCCAGCGCCGGCACATCCGGCGTCGTTGTAATCGGCGGCATCGGCTGAGCCATCGCCACCTGATTGGTTGAGTTTGCGGGTTTAGGCTTATCACTGGAGCATCCGACGGCCACGGAACAAACAATCAACAGCCCGGCGAACACCAGCGTGCTGCTGTTTATCGAAGTTGGTTTTGTCGAAATTGGTCTTACCCCATACAAGGGAATCGAGTTTTGCTGGGGTGGTGCGAAATAAGATTGATACGGTTCATGTTTGGTCACCTCCTGCTGCTAAGCAGCGCAAGTGAGATTGCACGGAGAAGGCCAAGCAGTGAGACGTTGATTTTACGAGGCTTAAAGCAGTCAAGGACGCCGGCAATCGTGGCGACGGGGACACGATGTGGGCCGCCGGACACGGACTGGAGGAGCGCACCAAAGCCGCGAAGCGGCGAAAGAAGATTGCGCCAGGCTGCTCTAGCGCTATTCTTGAGACGTGACAAACGATTCAACGATGCTTTATCGGCCGGTCGGCCAGAAGGAATTCGATCTCGTGCGCGCAAGCAATTATCGCGAGTTTCCGCCGCGACTGCCCGAACAGCCCTTCTTCTATCCCGTCCTCAATGAGGATTACGCGACGCAAATTGCACGCGACTGGAATACGAGAGACGAGAACTCAGGCTTTGCTGGATATGTGCTGCGGTTCCGTGTCCGGAACGATTTTCTTAATCGATATGAGATCCACGTGGTTGGAGACTCCATTCACCGTGAATATTGGATCCCGGCAGCGGAACTCGCAAATTTGAATGCGAATATCGTGGACGGCATTGAGCTGATTTCAGAGTTTCGTAGGCCGGAATAACCCGCGACGAAGTTCGTCAGCAGCCCTACGCCGCGGCCACCCGCCGGATCAAATCTTCCTGCTCCTCTCTACTTTCAGCACCAATGGTGAACGCATCCAACACGCCCAGCGACAACGCATACCGCAAAGCCTCCGACTGCCGCCCGCGCAGATCGCCCTGCCCCAGAATCTTCATCCCGACTACAGCTTTTCCCGCAGCCTTCATTTCGCGCAAAACGCTAACCACAACTTCAGGGTCGGCATCCATATGCGACCCGATCGGATTGATGCGTGCCAAATCGATTTCCACCCACGGCGACTTCGCAGCCGCTCGCAGCGCCTCGATGCTGTGGCAGGAACATCCGTGAGCCCGGATAATCCCTTTCTGCTTGGCTTCAGAAAGCACATCCATCACGCCCTTGTAACGCTCAGTCCAATCCGCCTCTGTCACGCAATGCATCAGACAAATATCTAGATAGTCCACTCCAAGCTCACGCCGAAAGCGGTCAAGATCAGCCCGCGCACTCGCCGGATCACGCGCCCAAGTCTTGCTCAGCACAGTAACCTTGTCCCGAGGCACACGCTTGAGTGCCTCAGCGACATGAGGATGGCTTCCGTAAGAATCGGCCGCATCAAAAAAGCGCAACCCGTGATCGTAGCCATTAAGCAAGAGATCGGACAGTCCTTTAACGCCAAGCGCAGTCTGATTCGAATGATGCCCCGAACCAACCGTGCCCGTCCCCATCGCAAGCCGGCTGGTCTTAATGCCTGTGCTGCCCAGCGTGACGGTGTCAGAAGCCGAAAACTTCGACAATGGAGCTCTGCTCTGCAAGTGCAGTCAGCAGATGTTTCCGGGTAAGCCAGGCGGCTCCGAAACCAGTAGCGGAACGAACCAGAAATTCGCGTCGATGCATAAGATCTCCTGCGAGGCGCGATTACCATATGATACGCCGGCCGCGAAACGGGGTTGCCGGCATCTCTCCATTCTTTCGAAAGGAAAAACAGAGACGATCTCCAAGTGTTTGTCTTCTCGGTGTCCCACTGCCTCTTTGTGTAAAAGCCTTTGGTCTTTCACTCATTCGAACTGCTTCCGAAACGCCGCAAGCTGCTCCTGCATTCCCGCGACTTCCTCCCTAAGCTCCGCCACTTCACTTTCGAGGATGGTGAGGCGATCTTGACTCGAAGGATTCTCCGCAGCCCGCACGGGTTCCGCAGCCGCCGTATTGCCGCAGAACAAATGCATATAACGCGACTCCTTCGTACCCGGCTGTCGCGGCAGCACCGCAACCAGCGGAGGCTCGCGCTGGCTAAGCCGGTCCAGCGCCCCATGCACATCTTCCAACGTTTCGAATCGATACATGCGCTCCGCTCGTCCGCGGAGCTCACCCGGAGTCTGCGCCCCCCGCAGCAGCAGCACGCACAAGATCGCCATCTCTCGCCGATCGAAGTTGAACACTTCCTGCAACCGGTGCTCATACTTCGTAACCCGGCTGTCAGCGCCGCTGGCCGGTCCCGCCAGCCGTTTCCCTTGCAGCGAGTCCAGCGCCCCACGCACCGCATCTTCATCGAGCCTCATCACCGGATCGCGATTGTTCTTCTGGTTGCAAGCGTTCACCAGCGCGTTCAGCGACAAAGGATAGTAATCGGGAGTCGTAATATCTTTCTCCACCAACGCCCCTAAGACTCGAACTTCCACATCACTAAGAAGATCCACGTGCGTCACCGTTGAGAAATTTTGTTGTCCATAATTTTACTGCACGGTCGCTTTGAACAAGCAGTAGCGCCGGCAACCTGCCCCGAGCGAAGTCGAAGGGTCCCGCCCAGCCTGCCCTGAGGCTCCCGAAGGGCCATTTCGCCCTCGCAGCTTCAAGACTTACGAGATGCCTTATTGGTATAGTGCCCAGGAGGGTAATCTGCGTCACACCGTCAACTGGCGCAAGGAGCGAAAATGCGGCTGCTATTGAACTGGGTTCTCAGTGCGTTAGCCGTCTGGATCGTAGCCCACCTCGGGCTGGGAATTTCTGTCAGCGGCCCCGTCGCCGCTCTGATCGCCGCACTGGTGATCGGTTTTATCAATGCGACGTTGGGGGCCCTGCTGAAGATTCTCACCTTCCCGCTAACTCTGCTGACGTTAGGAATCTTCTGGCTCGTGATCAACGCGCTGATGCTCGAACTAGCCTCGGCCCTGCTCGCGCCCGGTTTTCAAGTGCGCACCTTCACCGCCGCGTTCTTAGGTGCAATTGTTCTAAGCCTGGTAAACATGCTGCTGAAGTGGCTAGTCCGTCCCCCGCAAAACCGTAGCTAGCGTCAGTGATCCTATCTGCTCATGTGGGGACAGCCGCCTCGGTTGTCCGGCCGAGCGCAGAGAGGCGGCGCGAGGCGCTTCCGGCGCCGTCGCACCTTACCCCGTCCACTTAGCCCCAGTTTTCAATGTCTGCATGATCTTCGCCAGTCGCCGCGCGCGCGTTTCCTCTTGCTTCGCTCCAGTGATGGCCAGCGCCATTTCTTTCTTATGAGTAAACGAGAGCTTCTCCCAACTCGCTTGCGCGGTCTTGTTTTTCGCCAGTTCCTTTTTCAAGACCCGCGGCACCTCCACCGTGCGTTCCTCTTCGTCCCGCTCCATCACCACATCCACAATATCGCCAGGCTGTACTCCCGCGCCCTCGCACAGTTTCTTATTCACCGGCATCATGCGGCGCTCCCACACGGCATCAGCGATGAACGAAACGGATATCCGTTGATCGTCCCTCGTATCGGCACCCGCGCCCGCGTCCCAAAAAACTTCGGCACATCCACCGGTGGAGCGATCGCAGCTACTACCCCTGCTTCCTTCCCTTCGATCTTCGCCCGGAACCGCAACTCTTGTTTCGCCATCTCAGTCCTCCCGAACCCGCATGCTGCTAAACTTTAACCCGGCACTATTTGATTGTCATACTGAGGCAGGCGCTTTTGCCCGCCGAAGGATCTGGGCGAGCCGCGCGAATTCAGGAGCCTGCCCTCAAAGAGCGCAAGCGGCCAAAGAGCGCGTTTGGCTCGCTTCCTTACAAGACAGCCAGCACCATGTCAGCAGCCCATTCCCACCCCCAACCCGCGTTTCCCATCGAACCTGAGCTAGTCTCCATCCCCGAAGCCTGGTTTCTCATGGGTTGCCGCCTCGGGTCAGGATTGCGAACGTCCCGTCCACCGCGTCTGGATCGACGCCTTCCTCCTCGCCGCCACTCAAGTCACCAACGCCGAGTACGAACGCTTCGTGGCCTCAACCGCCTCTGACCCTCCGCCTTTCTGGCACGATCAGAATTTCAATCATCCCCAGCAGCCCGTCACCGGAGCTTCGTGGTTCGACGCAGACCGCTATGCGCAATGGTTAGCCGCGCAAACCGGCCGCGCCTACCGCCTTCCCACCGAGGCCGAGTGGGAGCGCGCTGCCCGCGGCGATCTCGAACAGACCGACTTCCCCTGGGGCAACGACCCGCCGCAATCGCTCCCCAACTACGCCACGCGCTGGCAGACCGGGCCCGAACCCGTAGCCCGCTACGCCCCCAACACCCTCGGCCTCTACAACATGTGCGACAACGTCCACGAGTGGTGCAGCGACTGGTACGATCCCAACTACTACGCTACGTCTCCCGATCGCAATCCGCGCGGCCCCGAACTCAGGTCAGGAATCGGCGAGCGCAAAGCCTCCCGCGGCGGATCATGGCGTCATCACATGAAGGTCTCCCGCTGCTCCGCCCGCTCCAGCATCCCTCCCGACTTCCACTACGCCGACTACGGCTTCCGCGTAGCCTGTGACACCTACGTCGCGCCCGCGTCCCGCCGGCTATAGCGAAAGCCTGCCCATTAGTCCCGCACTTCATCATTCCGGCCACTTCATATAATCTTGTCATTCCGAACCGGGCGGAAAGTGATGAGGAACTTGTCAGCCGGCATCACCTCAGAATCGAGGCTCACCACGAATGTTTAGCGACGACCTCCTCCGCAACAAGCGCATCCTCATCACCGGCGGCGGCACCGGACTCGGCAAAGCCATGGCCCACCGCTTCCTCCAGCTAGGAGCCACGGTCTACATCTGCGGCCGTCGCGAAGAAGTTCTCGAGCAAACCGCCGCTGAACTCTCCACCGCCACCAAAGGCCCAATCCACGCCCTTCCCTGCGACGTCCGCAATCTCGACGCCGTAGAGGCCATGATCGATACCATCTGGAAAACCGCTCCGCTCGACGTCCTGGTCAACAACGCTGCCGGCAATTTCATAGCTCGCACCGAGGAGCTTTCCCCGCGCGCTTTCGAATCCGTTATCGGCATCGTCCTTCTCGGCACTCTCCACGCCACCATGGCCTGCGGACGCCGCTGGCTCAAAGCCGCCCATCCAGCCACCGTGCTGAGCATCTCCGCCACTTACGCTCCAGTAGGCTCAGCCTACGTAGTACCCTCCGCTGTTTCCAAAGCCGGAGTCGAAGCCCTTACCCGCAGCCTCGCTGTCGAGTGGGGCAATCGAGGCATTCGCATGAACGCCATCGCCCCGGGTCCCATTCCCACGCAAGGCGCGTTCTCCCGAGTCCTGCCTCGTCCTGATCTCGAAACACTGGCTCTTGACCGCAACCCGATGCATCGCTTCGGCACTACCGAAGAGTTGGCGAACCTCGCCGCGTTCCTGATAAGCAATGGCTCCGCCTATATCAATGGAGAAGTAATCCGCATGGACGGCGGTGAATTTCTCCAGGGTGCCGGCGAATTCAGCACACTAGGCCGAGCCCTGACCGACAAAGACTGGGAGTCCCTGAAACCTCGCAAGAAGTGAAAGCAGATTTCAGGTGGAGCAGCACGCCAGCGGGGAATAAGCGGGTGGAGCAGATCTTCAGGCCTGCGCCAGTATCCATCAAAGACACGGGACGGCTTTAGCCCCTGAGATCGTCCTCATCGGCAGAATCCCAGCCCACCCCCACGCATCCAACCCAAGATGGAGGTCAATATGTACGTTGTTCTTGGAGCAAGCGGCAACACAGGACATGTTGTGGCGCGGAATCTTCTTGCCCGCCAGCAAAAGGTTCGCGTCGTCGGCAGGAACTCAGCTCATTTACAACCTCTCGCGGCTCAGGGTGCGGAGATATTCGTCGGCGATGTCACCGATCCGTCTGCTGTAACCAAGGCCTTTCAAAAAGCAGATTCGGCCTTCGTGATGATTCCACCCAACCCCACCAGCAACGATCCCCTCGCTTATGCAGAACGTGTAAGCGATGCCATTGTCGCCGCCGTCAAAAGCGCCGGAATAAAGAACGTGGTTTCGCTGAGCAGTTTTGGAGCCGACAAGACTGACCGAACCGGACCCGTCATCGGCCTGCACAACCTCGAACAAAAACTCAACCAGATCGATAGCGCAAACATACTCCATCTGCGGCCCGGCTATTTTATGGAAAATACGCTGCCGCAGGTGGGCGCCATTCGCATGGCCGGCTCTATGGTCGGGCCCCTTCGCCCCGACCTCAAACTTCCTATGATCGCCACTCGCGACATCGGAGCTGCAGCCGCCGATGCCCTCTTGAGCCTAGGCTTCCGCGGCAAGCAGACCCACGAACTGTTGGGACAGCGCGACCTCGACTACACGGAAATTGCCACCATAGTCGGTAAGGCCATCGGCAAACCCAATCTCGGATACGTTCATCCGCCCGACGATCAGGTTCGATCCGCGATGGTTCAGATGGGAATGTCCGACAAGTTCGTCGGACTAATTCTCGAAATGGCTGCCTCACTGAACTCAGGTCACATGCGGCCACTCGAACCCCGCACGTCCCGTAATACGACCCCGACGTCGTTCGAAAACTTCGTCGCCGAGTCATTCGTCCCGGCCTATCAACAACAACCAGCAGCCTGAGCGCCTCTAGCGCAGAACAATAAGGCCACGCCCCACGGCGTGGCCTTGTTCATTTGGCACACGGCGCACGCTGATTTTTGCCCCACAGACACCTCTAAACACAAGCTTTGGCGCACTGGGTCAATTACCGACGTAATTAGAGGGGTCACATCCGGCTGTGATTAGATATTTCTTACGGTTGCTGGAACGGCACCGCTGACATTCTGCGAGCCCTTCCGCTACCGCGCCGGATGGGCGATTCGTACCCGCAAGATTCCGCCCTCAGGCTGCGGTGCCCACGGCCTTTGCAATACAGTTCGAGGAGAAAAATGTCAAAAAAGATTCTTGTGGTCGATGACTCCAAAACCGCTCTTATGGTGGAGCGCGAGATTCTGGAAAAGCGCACGACCTACCAGTGTGTGACCGCGAGCGACGGACAGGAAGCGGTCGAGAAGGCCCAACAAGAGCGCCCCGACTTGATTTTGATGGATGTTGTCATGCCCCGCATGAATGGCTTCGAAGCCTGCAAAATGATGCGTCAGCAACCCAGCACCCGCGAGATTCCCATTGTTCTGGTCACCACTCGCGGTGAAGAGTCTTACATGGAGGCCGGCTTCCAAAGTGGATGCAACGACTACATCACCAAGCCGGTGAATGGCGCCGAACTCGTGGCCCTGTTGCAGAGCTATTTGGGCGAGTAACGCGGCGAAGTGCTGGCCGGTTTGTTCTATTGATTGGATCACCGCATCAAGGACCTTCATGAAGAGTGACAAGAGCGACGCATCGAGAACGCAATCCCCTGGCGCCGACCCGACCATCGATCTGCGCTTGGGAGCAGCCCGTGAGAGGCTGGCCGAAAGTAGAGGTCAAGAGGATGCCATCGATGGCCTGCGCGAAATCGTAGCCAACTTTCTCGGCTCCGAAGAAATCGGCCTGTTCCGAGTCGATCGCACTACTTCAACCTTCCAGGTTTTTTGGTCCTTCGGAATTGATCTCGAACGCTATGACCTGCTGCGGGCTTTGGGCGACGCTGGTCTTCAGCGCGTGATGCGCGGCGAATGCCACGTTGATCTAGGAACTCGCGACAGCTTCGGCGCTATGGCCAAGGCTCAGGCATTTATTCCGATTCGTTCGGCGAGCCAGACCATTGCGATACTTGCGATCTTGCGTTTGCTTCCTCAGAAGCTGGCATTTGACCGCTCCGACATGGAGCTGTTCAAACTTCTTTCCGATGAGGCGGCTCAGCCATTGTTTGGCTCAAGCCCCTATCCGAATCCAGCGGTCGAGGGACCAGGAATGAGTGCATGAGCGAAAATTCCCCCAAATTCAACCCAGCGGTCCTGCCCGCGGAGTTCATGGAAAAGTTTGAACGTCCCAAGGCCAAGGAACCCCGGTACTTCCTTTATCCCGGACAGGTGTTCGTAACCAGCGATCCCATCATCATTTCAACCATCCTCGGATCCTGCGCCGCCGTCTGTCTCTGGGACCGGCACAAGCGCGCAGGAGGAATGAATCACTATCTCCTGCCCGAGGGCGTCGATGAAGGACCGAACCGCCTGCGCTACGGCAATGTCGCCAATCAGGAACTCCTGAATCAGGTCCTCGCTCTGGGATGCGAAATCCGAAACATGCAGGCGAAAATCTTCGGCGGCTCCAGCGCTTTCGGCGCCAACCCATCGCAGTCAGTGGGATCGAGGAACGTGGAATTAGCCGAAAAATTTCTTCGTGCTGCCGGCATTCGCGTGGTCGAAAAAGAAGTTTCAGGAAAGCGGGGCCGCAGGTTGGCCTTCCAGATTTCCGACGGCGTGACCACAATCAAGAACTTCGACCAGGTGTAACGAAGCTTCGGTCGCGAAGTTGCTCGGGAAGGGCACGACTTCAGTCGGGCCGTAAAGAGCCAATTAAGGATGCGGGCTTTAGCCCGATTAGGACACGAGAGGAGGAACAATGGATTTAGCGGACTTTGACCGTGAAGCAGTCCTCGCCTCGTTCCTCGTCGAGTCCGAAGAGGGCCTGGACATCAATGGAGCAGGCACTGGTTCAGATGGAATCAACTCCCTCCGATCCCGAGCTCCTGCCCAATATTTTTCGCGTCGCCCATAGTCTCAAAGGAAACGCAACCTCATTGGGATTAGATGAACTGGCCGGCTTTGCCCACGTAGTAGAGGACTTGCTGGATGTCTTTCGTGAACAGCAGGCCGTGCCCAGCGCAGACTTGATTTCACTCCTGCTGAAGGCTGTGGACGAACTTCGTGCCATGGTCTCCAAGGCAAAGGCTGGGCCCCACGAGCTGACTGCGAAGCAACAAAAGATCAGGAAAGAAATAGCCCACGAAGTCGAAAAGCGGTCGAAAAGAGTCCTGACCGCCGGAGGAGCGCCAGGAGAATCCAGCCTCAGCCGCGAAGATTGACACGCTCCCAGGCGCCAGTCCCCGCACCCTGCGCGCCGATGTCGAGAAACTCGACAACATGTTGAATCTGACCGGCGAAATTGTCATCGCGCAAGGCCGCCTTCGCCAGATGATCGAAAAACTCGGCACCGAGCAGGGCCGCGCCCTCCTGGAAATGCATCGTGAAGCCGAGCGCCTATACATGGACCTGCAGAGTGAAGTGATGAGCATCCGCATGGTCCCTATCGGCCCTCTGTTTCGCCAGTTCGTCCGCTCCGTAAGAGATCTAGCCCGCAGCCACGGGAAAATGGCTCGCCTCGAAGTGATCGGCGGAGACGTCGAGGTCGATACCACCGTGCTCGAACAACTGAAAGATCCTCTGCTGCACCTGTTGCGGAATGCAGTCGATCACGGTCTCGAGAAGCCATCCGACCGCGAACGCCAGGGAAAGAATGCTTGCGGAGTAATCCGCCTGTCGGCCGCACACAGCGGCGGAAACATCGTCGTCAAGCTGCAGGACGACGGCGCAGGCTTTGACCGCGCACGAATCCTCGAAAAAGCGAAGCGCCTTGGACTGCTTTCGGGCACAAACACTCAAAGACGAGCTGAGCGACCAGGACCTTTACGACATCGTGTTCCAGGCAGGATTCTCCACCGCCGAGTCAGTCACCGATCTCTCCGGCCGCGGCGTCGGCCTCGATGTCGTCCGCCGCAACCTCGACATCCTGCGCGGCACCGCCGAGATATCAAGTACAGCCGGCAAGGGCAGCACCATCACCATTCGCCTGCCCTTGACCCTCGCCATCATCGAAGGGTTCTCGGTCCGGGTCGGCGCCGAAACTTTTATCGTCCCTCTGGAACATGTCACCGAATGTACGGAGTTGCCGGCCGAACAGCGCAGCCCAGAGGCCAGCGGAATCCTCAGTCTCCGCGGAACCGCCGTCCCCTTCGTCCGCTTAAGGCGCATGTTCAGCGTCGCTGGTGAAACACCTAAACGAGAAAATATCGTGGTGGTCAAAATTAACGAATTCCATGCCGGCATCGCAGTCGACGAACTGCTCGGCGGCATGCAGACGGTCGTAAAGCCGCTGGGCAGGGCGTTTCGAGCCGTACCCGGAATCGCCGGTTCTACAGTTCTGGGCGACGGACGCGTCGGTTTGATCCTCGACGTTCCCAGTCTTCTGCGCGAAGTAATGCAGTCGACTGTGCAGGCACAAGCTTAGTTACAAACGCAGTCATTTGAGATTGAAGAGGTGAGGGACCATGAGCACTTGGCAAGATCAGAAAATAGGCACGCGACTGGGCGTCGTCTTCGGCGCCATCCTGTTGTGCGTGATTGCGGTCGGCGGATTCGGGCTGAGTTGGCTCGGCCGTCTGAACTCCAATATGTCGTCCTCGATGCAAAAGCGTTATAGCACGGTCGAGCTGACCCACCAGACCATCGAACACTCGATCACGAACGCCCGCATCACCCTGCAATTGTTCGAGGCCACCGACCCCGAAGAAGAAAAGAAGCTGAACCAGGAAAACGATGCCATCAGCCAGCAAATCAGCGATCAGGTTGCACAAATCGAAAAGAGTCTCGTCTCGCCTCAGGAGCGGGAACTGTTTGCGGTCGTGAGCCAGAACCGCGAAGCCTACAAGGCGGCACGGACAAAAGCCAAGAAATTGCTGCTGGATAAGAAACGTGATCAGGCACTGGCAGCGCTGAGCGGAGAAGTGATCCCGGCGCTCGAAAAGTATCGCGCCTCATGGCAAATTTTCATTAACCTTCAAACCGCCGCCATGGAACAAACCATGAAGGACAGTCAGCAAGCCTACGCCACCGGCCGCAGCGTTGCACTGCTGCTGCTGATCGTCACTCTCGTTCTAGCCACACTCGCGGCATTCAGTGTTACGCAGAGCATCACCACCCCGATCCAGCAGGCCGTCACGCAGGCTAAGCGTATAGCCGCCGGCGATCTCACCCGGGAGATAGCCGTCACCAACCATTCCGAGACCGGACAACTGCAGCAGGCCATGTAGGAAATGAGCGCGCGACTCTCCGGCATCATCCGCGACGTTCGCGAAGGCTCCGCAGCCGTCGCTTCCGCCGCCCAGCAGGTCTCCGCTTCTTCGCAGAATCTTTCGCAGGGAACCAGCGAGCAAGCCGCCTCTGTCGAGGAGATGAGCTCCAGCCTGGAAGAGATGAACGCCTCCATCACTCAAAACGCCGACCATAGCCGCCAAGTCGAGCAGGCTGCTGCCAAAGGAGCACTTTCCGCGGAAGAAAGCGGCAATGCCGTCAAAGAGACCGTCGAAGCCATGAAGCAGATTGCCGCCAAGACTTCGGTCATCGAAGAAATCGCCTACCAGACCAACCTTCTTGCGCTCAACGCCGCCATCGAAGCGGCGCGCGCCGGCGACCAGGGCCGTGGCTTTGCTGTGGTCGCAGTCGAAGTTCGAAAATTGGCCGAGCGCAGCCAGCTAGCTGCCCAGGAAATCGGCGGACTCGCCGGAAAGAGCGTCAGCGTAGCCGAGCGCTCTGGCCGCCTGCTCTCCGACCTCGTGCCGTCCATTAAGAAAACAGCCGAACTAGTCCAGGACGTAACTGCCGCATCCACCGAACAGTCCAGCGGCGTGACCCAAATCAATCAGGCCATGGCCCAGGTCGATACCGTCACTCAGCGCAACGCGTCTTCTGCGGAAGAGCTCTCCAGCACCGCCGAGGAATTGGCCGCGCAGTCCGAGCAACTGCAGCAGTTAATGACTTTCTTCCGCGTTGCTGGAGAAAAGTTCGCCGGAGAACAGTTCGGCTCTCGCGGCGGCGACGGCAAACAACAGCACGTAGTCATGCCCCTGAGCCCGGCATTCAGAATCCAACCCGCGCAGCCCAGTTCGGTTCGGTCAGGCGGCGGCAAGTCAACGGAAGAAGCCAACTTCTCTCCGTTCTAAAGGCAGGAAACGTCGTTCCGCATTGCGACCATGCAAACGGCAGAAAAGAAATTTGAGGAGTGAATCTATGCGAGCGTCGGACCAGGGGAAAAAGCAACTCCCTCTGAGCACAGTGCAGTACCTTACCTTCTTAACTGCGGGCGAGGAATATGCCATCGCGATCGTGAAGGTCCGCGAGATCATTGAGTACGAGGCTGTCACCACCGTGCCCAACACTCCCGTCTGGATCCGCGGTGTCACCAACCTGCGCGGCAAAGTTGTCCCCGTAGTCGACCTCGCTGTGAAATTCGGCATGCCCGCCGCCGGCATCTCCAAATTCTCTTGCATCATCATCACCGAAGTCATGTTCCAGGGCGAGAACCTCATTATGGGAGTCCTTGCCGATTCCGTGAGCCAGGTCATCGAGCTTTCTGCCGACGAAATCGAAGCCACTCCGCCCTTCGGCACTCGGGTCAAGACCGAATACCTGCTCGGCATGGGAGCGCTGGGCAAAAAGTTCTGCCTGATTCTTGACATCGACAAAGTGCTCTCCGCCGACGAACTCCTCGCGGTCACAGAGTCCTCCACCAGCGAAGAAACTTCCAACGCCGCGGTCATGAATGCGCCGCGCAAACCCGCAAACCGGATCGAGACTGGAGCCTAGTTGTGTCCGCAGGAGCCGGAGCAGGCGCGTCCCGCGAGGTTAGCGCAGGCCTGGGAGAGCCCTCCCAGCTCTCGGTCTCTCCCGCCCTGTTCCAGAAATTCCAGAAATTAATCTACGCCGAAACCGGCATCTGGCTGAGCACTTCAAAAACCGCCTTGCTCTGCGGACGCCTCTTTCGCCGCCTTCGCGAACTCGAAATCGCTTCCCTGGAAATCTATTACGAGCGCGTCTCGCAACCCGACCAGCAGGAAGAACGCGCCCGTATGATCGACGCCATCACCACCAATGAAACCCGCTTCTTCCGCGAGCCCCGCCAGTTCGATTTCATGGTGCAGCATGTGCTTCCCCGTTGGCGCGCCGAGGCTGAACAACGATTGCGTTCCAAGCGAGTCCGCATCTGGAGCGCCGGATGTTCTTCCGGCGAAGAGCCCTACTCCCTCGCCATGCTCCTCGCCAAACACCTTCCCGCCGACGAAGGCTGGGACGTTCGCATTCTTGCCACCGACATTTCAAATCGCGTGCTCGAAAAAGCTCGCCAGGGGATTTATCCCATCACCAAATCGACGGAGCTGCCCCCCGACTTGCTCCACAGTTTCATGCTGCGCGGAACCGCCGACCGCCAATCCGAAATGAAAGTGAAAATCGAAATCCAGCAGATGGTCGACTTCCGCCGCTTGAACCTGAATCAGGAGTCCGCTCCACACGATGGTCCTTTCGACGCCATCTTCTGCCGCAACGTCCTTATTTATTTCGACGCGGCTTCAAAGCGCCGCGTGGTCGAAAATCTTTTCCGTCATCTCCTGGCCAACGGTTTTCTATTCGTAGGCCACGCCGAGAACTTGACCAGCATGTTCTCCCAACTCCGCAGCCTCGAGCCCACCATCTACACAAATATAGAAAACACAGAAAAAACAGAGAAAGAGGACCGGCGATGACGCCCCCAAACACGCCTTCTTCTGCGGCCCCAAGCACGTCAGCAACTAGAAAGAGCGAGCCCCCTATCCATGGAGATGAGCTGCACGTCCTGGTCGTCGACGACTCCGCGATGGTTCGCCAGGTGATGCACGCCATCCTCAGCACCAACCGGATGGTCAAGGTCAGTGTCGCGGCCGACCCTCTCATCGCCTGGGGCAAGATGCAGAAAGACCCTCCCGACGTCGTCATCACCGACCTCGAAATGCCCCGCATGGATGGCGTAACTTTCATCCGCAAAATCATGTCGGAAATGCCCACGCCAGTAGTCGTCTGCTCCGGCCTCGCCGCCCGCGGCACTGAGCTCGCACTTCGCGCCCTCGAAGAAGGCGCGGTCGAAGTCATTACTAAGCCCAAAGTCGGCGTGCGGGATTTCCTCCACGAATCGGCCGTGACCCTTCTCGATGCCGTCTGGAGCGCGTCTCACGCCCAGCTCAGGCTTCGGCCAAGGCCAGCATCTGCGCCGACTCCGCGCCTGACCGCCGATGCCATCCTTCCGCGCAAAAGCAAACCTCGCTCCGCAGCCGCAACCACCGGGGTCATCGCCGTCGGTGCCTCCACCGGCGGAACCGAAGCTCTCCGCGTCTTCCTCACAGCTCTGCCCCTCGACTGCCCTCCAGTCGTGATCGTGCAACACATGCCCGAGGTCTTCACCCGCGCTTTTGCCGACCGCTTGAATCAGGAGTGTGGAATCGAAGTAGCGGAAGCCCGCGACGGCGACCGGCTGCAAACCGGCCAGGCATTGATCGCTCCCGGCAACCGCCACATGCTTGTCGATCGCAGCGGCAAGGAACTCGTCGTCCGCATCATCGACGGGCCGCTGGTCTCACGCCATCGTCCCAGTGTGGACGTGCTTTTCCGCTCCGTTGCCACTTCCGTCGGCTCCAAAGCAGTCGGCATTATCATGACTGGCATGGGCGACGACGGCGCCCAGGGCCTCTCTGAAATGAAAGAAGCCGGCGCCGACACCATCGCCCAGGACGAAGCCACCTCTATCGTGTTCGGAATGCCCAAGAGCGCAATTTGCCGCGGCGCCGTCGATATCGTCATCCCGCTTGAGCAGATCGCTAGCGCAGCCCTGAACCTGCAGACTCGCTCGGTGAGCCGGTAGGCGTCAGAGGCTGGCGACGCGTGTAAAGGTCGTGGCTACAACAGTTAGGAACCCCTGGAGCTCTGGGCCCCCGGGACTCCTCACTACCGTATCTGCCCGATTGAACCCCGCAAATGGAGAGTGCAATCTTATACTATGCCGAAGCGCATTCTGATTGTAGATGACAGCGCTCCTGTGCTGAACTCCGTCAAGTTCGTACTTAAAAGTGTGCCCGATTGGGTTGTTGGTGGGGAAGCCCACAACGGTCGCGAGGCAATTGACAAGGTCGCGCTCCTCAACCCAGACTTGGTCCTGCTCGATCTCTCAATGCCCGTAATGAATGGACTCGATGCCGCTCGCGAGTTGTCGCGTATCAGACCTGATCTGCCTATCGTAATGTTTACGGATAGCCCCGAGATCGAACGTGAAGCGATGCTGTGCGGATGTCGGAGAGTCGTCTCAAAGACAACGGTACTGTTGCTGATCAGCGTCATCCACGATATTTTCGCAGGCGCTGCAGGAGCAACACCGACGGCCTGACTGTTTGCGTCCGCCTTGACGCTGCGTACTCCCCAATTGGCGTACGTCGCGATATCACTCATCGAACTGGAATCGGTCGATTCTCAATGAGTGTTATCGCCTGATAGCGTCAATTACAGTGAAAGCAGTGCTGTTGCGCGAGTCGATCCAGCGTGGTCGGACCGCCTGTCATCCGGTTATTATCAAGTATGGGCTCAAGGCGAGGACTAGCCGCTGCGAAACAACCCGCTCAAGAACGCCGCCGCTGGCAGCGACTTTCTCTCGCCATACCCGTGTTCGTACACGGAATTAGCGGACCAGGCAAAGAGTTCGTAGAATTTTGCACCCTGCTCAACGAGAGTGCCGGAGGAGCGCTGCTCTTAATTCGGAGATCCTTGCGGCAACACTCTCGCGTATTGCTAGAGATGCCGTTGGCGCCCTCCCAAAGAAATATGAAGTTTCGGCGAACCACACGTATTCTCAAGGCGCGCGTGGTGCGAATCACCCCTGTAGACGGCTGGAGCCTGTGCGGATTGCAATTTGCGAGACCGCTCGTATGATAATCCGAAAGTATTTCTCTCGACGGCCGGCTCTGCGGATGTAATTCAAGTCGCCCAGGCAGCGGCTATTTCGACGAACGACCCAAAAGCTAGCGTTCCACGGATCGAGCGGCGCCTGACACCGGCTGTGCCTGCGACGCATCCGGCTTGGACGCGAAATAGCGCACCGTCACATCGTCCCCGAAATCGACCCGCTTCTCCCCGACCCGCACTTGACGCGGTGCCGGTTTGGGCTTGAAACTCCGTATGGTCACATCCTCTGCAACGTAGTCGACTTCATTCTGCCCGACCCGGACCAGCCTGAACCCGGAACCAGCAGACGTCATGCCTTCCGTTCCACCACCGCGGTCTGCGGCTTGGAGCTCCGGTTGCTCGCCTGCGACAGTTTGGCGGGCACCTGCTTCTCGGCGACATTCGGTCTCTGTAGCGACGAAGCGTCCGCGGGCGCCACCGTGCGGTGATTGTAGGCATCCCAGCTGACCATCACTAGCACGGTACCAACGCTTGCTACAGCCACGCTCCACCAGCTGTGCCCCGGAACACGCTTCACCAGTTGAGTGATCGTCGTCGCAGCTTTCACGGGCAGGCGAAGACGCGTCTCGCGAGCCGGCCCAATGGCATGCGGCACAGGCGTGAGTTGTGTTGCCGAAGCTTTCTGCTGGTCGAGCCGGGCTTCCCGGAACATCGCCTCCTCGAGCAGTCGGGCCATTACTCGATAGGTGCGCACCTCTCGATCCTGGAAAGTGTGCGCCTCGCTAAAAAAGACCTCCAGCACTCCTGCCACCGCACGCTCCTGGTATATCGGCACAATCAGGAGAGCATTGGCTCCGAACAGCCGGCAAACCGCTGCCTCAATTCGCGTGTCAGCTTCAGCATTCTCGACACGCAGAATTTCGTCTCTCGTGTCGTCGTGCGTTGAGACACTCAGCACGGCGGTGATGCGGCGGCCGACATAAGCAGCAGCGCTTCCACTGCCGGCCCGGTACACCAGTTGGTCTGCTTTTAGCAGAGCGACGGCGATTCCGGTAGCGTTGGCCACGCTCCGCGAACGGTCGGCGACCACCTGCATGGCTCGATCCAGGTCGGTCTCGCCCGCCGTGATCGAGCGTTGGAGTTCGATCAGAGCAGCGAGCGACTGACTATCCAACCCGCTCTCCTGCACTGCAAATGCGCTAGCCCAAAATTTCTCGAAGGATGCGCGATCGGGGCTGGAATGGCTACTCATACTCATACCCGAGAGTGCTTCGGGTTTGCCCTGGATTGCGGAGTGAGTTTCGGTGGACGAGCATTTCCGAAACAATCCCGCCGGGCCAGTAGCTGCAGTTTCTCATCGAGCCAATCCACTGTCAAGTCTAGCTAGTTTGCGCCAAACGGGTGTGCCGATTGTTGAGTAGAATCCCCATTTTCACTGATTGACAGTCGGACGGTAGGCGGGATGAAAAAAGAACGGGTGACAATAAGGGGTAAACGAAGACCACGGAAGCTTTTCGCGGACAGCTACTTCAGCCGCGGTCGCGGTACTTATTGCCGCCAACCAAGATGGTCTTCGCGACCTTGGAAAATGTCGTGAAGCAGATTCACGATGCGCTGCTTCAGCGTCACAGGTTGCGCCGTGCCAGTTTCTGTTGTCTCGGCTTTCGTCTCAATCTTTCGTTCAGGGGCGGGGGCGGCACCAGCAGCCATGACTGTGATCTCCTTCTGAGGCTTAGTTTTCAGAACCTTACCGCTTACATCGCCCATAAGCTTCGCCCCGTCCTCTGCCGAGAGGTCGGGACAGTTCTGATCGAATGCCAATTCTAAGTCGGTTCTAATGCTGGGAGGAGATCACCAACGGCATAGCACTAAAGCGCTTCTAATCGGCACGAAATTGCTTCAGCGCGACATCAGAGACTCAGCTTCCTCTTCAATTTCCGAGATCACGATCGGACCAAGTTTTCCGTTCCTCAGCTTCTGGTTAAGCGCTGGCAGTTTTGTTTGCTTGAATGCGGTCCACTCGGCGATGCGGGCTTTAACGCGTGCGCTCGACTCATCGTAAACCGCGATCGCTTGCGATGGCACGCCGCGGTCTCCGTTTTCGACAGCTCGCAGCGCTGAGGTCAGCCCCGTGAAAGCCTCCTGCAGTCCGCCGGCCTGCTCGTTTTGAGCGGCCTCCTTATTGCTGACAATCCGCCCAATCTCCGCTTGCGTCTCCGCCAAGGCGGCCTTCACCCTAGGATTTTGTTCGCCAAGCTTTTGCTGCATGTCCGCCAGTTGCTTCTGAACCAGGCTGATCTGGGCCAGTACGCGCCGCGCTTCCTGCACCTCAGCAAAAATCTTTTGACCGAGTTGCAACTGCTGCCCCAGGCTCTCCCGAGTCGCCTCCGACCGCGGATCCATAATTACTTCCAGCGGCTGGCTCTGCGTCCGTCCATCCACCGTAAGACGCACCTGGTAAACTCCGGGCACTGCCTTGGGGCCGCTGGGATTGCGATACTCCGCTTCCTCATCTACGCTCGAGCCGCCCTCGCTGCCCCACACCAGATTCCACACGAAGCGGTGCATCCCAGGATTCTTCTCGATGACTTCAGGCTTAGGAAACCAGCGCTCCGCGACCGGAAGCGGCCGGTGCTTCCCCGAGCTTTCATCTTCCGACGAGAATTTCCTGACCAGATTCTGCTGCGCATCGAAAATCTCCAGCTTCACATTGCCCGCCGTACTCTTCAGAAAATAATCAATCACCGCCCCACTCGGAGGATTCTCAGCCGTAGGTTCCTCCGGCGGAAGCGGCGTTCCCGGGAAAAGAATCATTGTCAATGCGAAACGCCGCCGCCGGATGATAAAGCCACGCCCCGTTCGCTTTCCCGGCCTCCAGCGCCTGCCGCAGCGGCGTGATGTCGTCCAGAATCCAGAACGACCGCCCATGCGTAGCCACGACCAGGTCATCGCCATGGATCGCAAGATCGCGAACCGAACTGACTGGTAGATTCAATTGCAACGATTGCCAGTGATCGCCATCGTCGAAAGAAACGTAAACTCCCAGCTCCGTCCCCGCGAAAAGCAGTCCCTTGCTCTGCGAATCTTCGCGAACCGCCCGCAAAAATGCCGGAGCAGCAATGCCACTCAGTGATCAGCTGCCAGGTAGCCCCATAATCGCGCGTTCGATAAATGTAAGGAGTCTGATCCTCAAGGCGGCTGCGGTCCACCGCCGCATAAGCCTCAGCCGGATCAAAATGTGATGCTTCAATCAGCGAGATCTTGCTCCAGTCGCTAAGCCCCGGCGGCGTAACTTTTTTCCAGTTTTTCCCGCCATCACGCGTAAGGTGAATCAATCCCGTATCGCTTCCCACCCAGACCAGATCGCGATTCAGAGCCGATGGCGCAATCGTGAACACCACTCCGTACCCTCGCTGTTTCGCGTTCTCAATAGTCGTCGGTCCTTCCTTCTTATCGCCGGGCCGCTGCGTCGCTCCCGTCAGGTCAGGACTGATAGTCTCCCAGTGCAGGCCGCCATCAACGGTTTTCATCACATATTGCGTCCCCAGATAAAGCGTAGCTGCGTCTGCCGGAGAAAAAAGCAGCACCGGAGTCCAGGGATCCCTATATTTACGCTGATCAATCTCCGTATCGAATGCAAACACCGGCCACGGAGCCACATCCTGACTGAAGCCCGTCCGCCGGTTGAAGCGGTCAACCGTTCCATAAGTCCCGCTCAAATAAATAATGTTCGCATCCTTCGGATCAGGCGCCACGTATCCGCTCTCGCTTCCGCCCGCCGGAAACCAGTCCCGCGGCGTAATCTGCCCGTGATCCGTTCGGCTCGGAACCGCAGCCGCTCCCGCTATCTTGCTGCGCTCCGTACACCACATAAGGAAACTGGTTGTCGGTGATCACATGGTAGAGCTGCGCCGTAGGCTGGTTGTACCAGGAACTCCAGGTCTGCCCGCGATCCAGGCTGATCGAAGTCCCCTGATCCGTTCCCAGCACCATGCTGGCAGGATTTTTCGGATCAATCCAAATCTGGTGGTAATCATCTCCACCCGGCGCGCCCCGCACGATCGAAATCGTCTTCCCGCCGTCTTCCGACCGGTAAAGCGCGACATTCGGCATGTAGATCACATCAGGATTCTGCGGATCGATCGTGATGCCGTTGAAATACCACGCGCGACTAGTTAGACGCGAATCAGCATTCTCGAGAGCCCAGGTATTGCCTCCATCATCCGAACGGTACAGCCCCGCCTTCTTCGCCTGAATCAGCGCATACACCCGCTTGCCATCCGGAGCAACATCAACCCCAACGCGTCCCCAATCGCCCTCCGGCAGCCCGTTGCCACTTAGACGCGACCAGGTCTTCCCGGCATCTAGCGAGCGATAAAGGCCGCCGCCAGGTCCGTCGATCGGAGCATAAGTGCTCCACGGCGGCCGATGAGTATGCCACGTCCCAGCAAACAACACCTGCGGATTCCCCGAACAGATCGCCAAATCCGAAACCCCGATTTCCGCTCCCTGCTCCAGAACCCGCGCCCAATGCGCTCCCCCATCGACAGACTTGTAAACCCCGCGCTCTTCGTTGGGACCATAAGCATGCCCCAGCGCCCCAACGTAAACCACATTCGCATTCTGCGGATCGACCACGATCCGGCTGATCTGCCGCGTATCCTCCAAACCAATATGCAGCCAGGTCACGCCGCCATCACTGGATTTATAAACGCCGTTGCCGGAGGACAAATCAGAACGGATATCAGACTCGCCGGTTCCCGCATAAATAGTCTTCGGGTCGGAAGGAGCCACAGCGATCGCGCCGATCGCGCCAATCGCCTGCTTGTCGAAGACCGGCGTCCAGACCACTCCGGCATCAGTAGTTTTCCAGATGCCGCCATTGACCGCGCCAAAATAAAAGGTAGTAGAGTCGCCCGGCACTCCAGCCACGGCAACCACCCGCCCGCCCCGAAACGGCCCAATAAGCCGCCATTTAAGGCCATTCATCAGTTCGAGAGGAACCGACTGGGCGCCCGTTGAAACCGCAACGAATAAGAGACACAGCCCAACCACACAACGGCGCACACACCACTTGAGTTTGAACAAGTAGAATTCCCCGCCTTGGACACCACAGTCTACCCGAAGAAAGCAACGTTCTTAAAGCGGGAGCCCGCTCGCGCGCTCACCAGAAAACCCGCCATTCCGCCTCAGAACTCGAACCGCACCCCGAACTGGAAGAACCGGGGCAATGCCCCACCACCGTCGCTGGAAATCGTCCCGAAAAACGGATTAGTCGCAGTCGAACTTCCCGCAGGCCCGCTTCCCACCGCCGAATTCGGCTGCCCAAAGCGCGGATGATTGGTCAAGTTGAATATCTCCGCCCGCACTTCCAGCCGCATGCCTTCTTTGGGCACGAACGACTTGTAAAAGTTCAAATCCGCGTTGTGGATGCCGTCGATGCGTAAGCCGGGATAATACCGTGGCGCGTTCCCCGGAATATTGTCCCCTGGATCGGCAAAACAATTCGCATTGAAGAAGGTGGCCACCGGGGCGTTGCCGGCGCTTATAGCTGCATTGTTCGTTTGCCAGTTCAATGCCACGTCGTGCATGCTGGTCCCGCTCTTGACCTGGGAACAGACGATGTTAGGACGCTGGCTGCCGTTGGCCAGAAGCGGATTGTTCAGGCCGATCGCCATGGGTTGCCCCGATTGTTGAGTGATTAGGGTTGCGATCGACCATCCTCCCACCACCGCATCCACCGCTCGGTTCATCTCTCCGCCAATCCATTGGTTGCGGCCAATGGGCAGGTCTACCACCACCGCCCCCGCGAGCCGCTGCGGTGCGTCGCTGGCTCCGATGCTATGCTCCGCAGACAGTTTGTCCATTTGTTGCAGGCCGACGGCGAGCAATCCCGCTCCTATCCAGTTGTTCCGGCCTGCCGAAGAATCGTCAGTTTCCTTCGATATCGTATAGCTACCCTCGAAGCTGACGTGGTGCGTCGTGCGCTTCTGGAAGCGAATCTGCAACGCGTTGTACCAGGAATTCGCGCTCTCCAGCATCAGGCCCTCGAAGTCGCCGGCGAATTGCGGGTACGTATTTATCAGAGTCGACAGGGGCAGGGTCGGCTGGCCGTAGTTGGAATTAACTTCATTGAAACAAGGATTGGAAGGAGTTGATGTGCAAGGGGTATTGAACATGCCATAAAACGGATTGCCGACCAGGGTCTGAAGAAAGTTGGTCACGCAGTTGTTTAGATCGCAGGTTCCAGGGCCGTTGCCCGGCATGCTCTCGTAGTTGGTGCGCACAGCCTGCGAAATCTGCGCCAGCAAAGACGATGGGATGTAATCCCGGTTGTTTGTGCCGGACCAGGGCAGATGCGTGCTGCGGTTGGCAACGTAGTCCACGCCAATGACGATCTCGCTGGGCAGCTCTCGCTGTATTCCCAGATTCCACTGATAAATGTCGGCGTCCCGCGCCGCGGTATTGCCCAGATCGTTCGGGTTTTGATAGCCCCAGTTCGCCAGCTGGCCGTACTGCTTGCCCTGCGGACCGGTAAAGCCATTGGGAAACGGGTTTTCCAGAGTCGCCGATTGAGTGGCAAAATCATCGTTGGTAAAAAACAGATTGGCCGTCTTGCGGAATGCCGAGCCGGGATACTGGAAGTTTGTCGCCGGGCTCATTCCAAAATAAACACCCACTCCGCCCCGCACCACTGTCTTCTGATCGAACGCATAGGCAAAGCCCAGCCTCGGCCCAATGTCCTTGCGGTACGTCGGAACCGTCCTCATGCTGGAAGTGGCAAACTGGGTCGTGCCGTACAACTCCTGCGTCGTCGGAAGATTCAGCCCGGGGATACTCTGCATAAGCCCCTGCGCGCTCAAAGTGCCCGCTGGCGCAGTGGCAGGAAGGCTCGCAAAATTGATACCCACTCCGGTATCCGAGTTGAAATTGCTGAATTCGAGCTCGTTGTTGCGCGAAGTGTAGGGTGAACTCCACTCGTAGCGCAGGCCCAGATTCACCGTGAGCTTCGAATTCACCTTCCAGTCATCCTGGATGTAAAACCCAGTCTCCAACGACCGGTTGGCCACCGAGGGAGTCACTAACAGCTGACTCGAGGCGTTAATGTTGTCACCGTAACCAAATGCAAGGCTGGCCAGCGGGTTGCCCGAGGTATTTCCAAATCCATCATAGTCGTTGTTCGGAGTCGGAGATGTGACTTCGTCCGTAAAAGTCAAGTTGCCGGTCGGGTTATTCGGCTGCCAGAAGTTGTTGTAGAAAATTCTCTGCTCCCCGCCGATCTTGATCAGGTGCGATCCCCGGGAAATCACCAGCTGCGACGAATAGCTCACCAGTGTGTGGCCAAATTTAGTGTAGATGCAGCATTGATCGTAAAGATTATTCCACGGCAGATTCCCTTGCATGTTAAACGTAGGCATCTCATCGATCCCATTGGCCTGCTCGAACACCAGCGGCAATCCTTGAACGCCGGCCGGCAGCGAGGCGTTGAAACTGGTAATCGTGGGGATACCGGGTAACGACAGTTCATGCACCCGGTCGATCGCCGCGTGGCTGGTCCAGATGATCCGCGGATTCACCGTCCAGGCGTACTCGAACGAGCCATTTTGCGCCACCGTCACACCACTCGCGATTCCATCATTATCGAAGCCGTCGCCTAAGGTCAGCGGAGTCGTGTAGTTGCTCCAGCCCCGGCTGTAGCGTCCGTTGACGCGGTTCTTATCGTTGATCTGGTGGTCTATTTTGATGTCGAACTGGTAATCCGGCCCGTTCGCCACCGTTGTGTAGTTATAGTTACCGAATTCGTTCGGGTTGGTGGGCTGCGGATAGGAATTCAGCACCGCCATTCCGATGGGATCCTGCTCGCCCACCGGGATAATCCCGCCGTTCGCCACTGGCGGCCGGCACATCGTGGGGGGGTTCGTCGGCGGCGTACAGGGAATGAGAGGCTGCTTTGGGTCGTAAATGATGTTCGTAAGTCCCGAGAAGTCACCCCTCCGTTCCGCCGCAGTGGGTACGGTTACGACCCCGCTCGACGCCTGTAGGTTTCTCACTTTCTCGAAGTCAACAAAAAAGAACGTCTTGTTCTTCCGGATCGGCCCACCCAACGAAAAGCCGCCCTGGTCGCGCTTGCTGTCCGGTTTGGGGTTGGGCGTGGTAGAACCCAACAAATACTTGGGATTAAAAAAATCACGAGCGTCCATCTGCGGACGCTGCAGAAAATACCAGCCCGTGCCATGGAAGGCGTTGGTCCCGCTTTTCAGCACCATATTTACTACGGTGCCGCCGTTGTTGCCGAACTCCGCCGAGAAGCTGTTGTTCTGCACCTTGAATTCCTGCACGCTATCCACCAACGGCTCATAGTACACGTTGGTGTTTCCGCCCTCGCCCTGTTCCGGCGCGCTGATCAAGGCCCCGTCCATCCGTATCTCGGCGGTCGCATTGCGCTGGCCGTTGGAAGTGAAGTTGGTTCCCGACGGATAGTTATCCGACGTGCCTGACCCCGCCACCTCGGTGACGCCCGCCGCCAGAAACGTCAGACCGAAATAGTCACGGCCCATCAACGGGATTTCGTTTATGTACTCGTGGGTGATGTCCGTGCCCAGCGTCGCGTTGTCCGTATCCATCAGCGGCGCAGCCGTCGTGACTTCGATCTTCTCGCTTATGCCCGCCGGAGTCAGACTGAAATTCAGCGAAGCTTCCTGATCGACCGCCAGCACCACCCCGGTTTTCTCCGCCGTCCGGAAACCAGTTATCTGCACTTTTACCGAATACGTCGACGGCCTCAGCCCCGTGAAAAAGTATTCACCCTTGTCGTCAGTGTGCCCCACACTGGAAATATTTGTCCCCGTTTCCGTGATGGTCACAGTCGCATTGTGAACCACCGCTCCCGAAGCATCCGAGACCACGCCTCGAAGCTGTGCCCGGTAACTGCCCTGTGCGGCTGCGATCGTGGCAAACCCCACGCAGAACCACGCCACCAAAACGCAGGAAAGAAAGAGAAGTCGCCCCGTCGGTTTCATCAGAATCCTCCGTTTACTTCTTGCTAACCCCAAAAAAGTTGACTGTCATCCTGAGCGAGACGTTTCTTGTCTCGCGAAGGATCCGGGCGAGCCGCGCGACGGGCGAAGCGTCGCGTTCTTTGCGACGCAATAATCACGCGTCTGGCTCGCTTCCTTACCCCGGAACTTTCCTCACGAATGAATGTTCACGTTCTGTACCACTCGACTGATAGCGCCATTCGGACTCGGACAATCCGGCCGTAGATCAAACTGCAGCGAACCGAACAGACCAAGCAACTGCCCGAAAATCACATCCACCGCCGGCCGGTAATCATCGCCAATACCGCTCCCCGCACTGGACGCCACATAATGTTCAGCAACGGAGTCTCTGTCGACTTCACCCCCGCCCACTACGACCCTGCACCCAACCAACTGCTTCTTTCCGATCTCACTCAGTAAATCCCGCTCGTAGGGCTGCACCCGCCGGTCCCCCGAAAGAAAACAAATGAATAGCGTGCCCTGATCCAAAGCCGCCATAGGACCATGCCGCAAGCCCAGCACGGACTCCGACATCGTCAAAGTCTTTCCCGCCGTCAACTCCACGAGCTTGAGCGCGGATTCTTTCGCTACCGCGCGCAGCGCTCCCGAACCGACAAAGCAAGCCTTCGTATATGCCTTTTTCGCCAGCGCAGCCGCGCTATCTGCCGCGCGCGGCAGAAACTCCCTCCCCGCCTCCACCAGACGCGACAGAACTCCCTCATATGTCCCAACATCATTCACATGCGCCAGGCATTGCCCGAAAATCACCATGTTCGAAAACGAACTGGTCATCGCCAGCCCGCGGTCATTCACCGCATCGTCCAGACAAACTCCTAACCCCCGTGGCTCGTCGGCGATCTCCCGAATCATTCGCCCCTTCAAATTGCACGAAACCACCAGGTGATGAATGTCAGGATGGTTCCGGCGAGCATTTTCCAGCACCGCAACTCCCTCCGGACTGTCCCCCGAACGCGAAAACGAAATCCAGAGATATTTCTTCTCCGGAATCATCCACTCATCCATGTGCGTCAGCAGATCCGTGCTCGGCACCGCGATCACTTCGCAGTTCCAGCACCGCCGAAGAAGGTAAGTAAGAGACTGCCCGATATAGTCCGAAGTCCCAGCGCCAATAAGAAAGACGGTAGGCCGCGGACGCGGACTCGCGCCAATTCCCGACAGCGCCAGGAATTCCGCAATCTGCTCGCGCTTTTTCTGGAACACTTCAAACGTCGACAGCCAGGTCTCAGGTTGCTGCGCGATCTCCGACGGAGTATGCTCCAGCCCCCGAGCAGCTTTCTCGCTCCCCGGCAAACTCAATAATTCAGACAACGCACTCACTCTCAACTCCCTCCCCAATTCCACTCGTAATCCGCCTATGTGGGGACAGCCGCCCTCGGCTGTCCAGTCGAGCGCAGCTCGACTTGTTATCGCCCTACGGTTCGTACCAGAACACCGCACCCTTCTCTATCGCCGGCAATTTGTAAACCATGCCCCCATCTCCCGCAGTTCCGGCAACCGGCTGCACCTCGCCCAGAAATGGAAGAAAGAATCCCTTCCCCTTCACCGCGCCATTCACCGTAACCTGAACTCCAGTCTGCGGCGTCTGCACCGGATTCACTCCCCCCTCGAGCCCGGCAAAGTTCGCAAAAAATACATGCGTCTTCCCTTGAACCTGAGCGATCGAGGTCGCAACCATCTGCGAAGCCGCCACTCGAACCACCGGCTCCGCCTTCAGGCTCTCGAGAAATTCGCGCTCCTGATCCGGGCTCGCCTCTGCTGCGCTCTTCTCCAACGCCGCGTAGTAATCTTTCCCCGGACACTTCCCGAACCGCACCACGCCCGCCGCGCCGCCCACCTGCGTAGCATCGTCTCCCGTAATTACCAGCCTCTTACCGCCGCTCCACATACTTCCGAACCAAAGCTTTTTCAACTTCGCTCATTACCCGTACGTCCGGAAGAATCAAAGTGCGCCCCGCGAAACTCCGCCAAAGTCCGCGGCGTGACCACTTGAAACTCCAGATGCTTCTGCATCAGAAGAATCAGAATCCCGCGATACGAAGAAATGAATTCGTCGGCAAAATAGTTCCGCGTCTCCGGAGAAAAATAAACCCCAACCGGAGCAATCGCCGTCCGCGGCTTGTAGAACGTGTCTTCATGCGCCTTGATCCACGCGAAAATCCGCTTCCGCGTCTCGCGATCGTTCGAACCCGCCATCGAATGTCCCGGCGCGTCCCAGAAATTCGATCCCGTCATGATTTCCGACGCCGCTAGATTCAACATAGCCTCGCGCTTGTCGACTTTCTTGTCGCCATCCCACGAGTAATTCAAAATCCAGGTAGCCTTACCCTCCGCGAAAGCCCGAAACGAGTGCATCCCCACCTGATAGTTAAGCCAACCCAGCGGCGTCCTCTCCGACGCCATATGTCCGCCTTCGCCAAATTCATATTCATGGGCGATCGCATCCACAACTCCGTACATGCTGTAAACATCCGCTCCCACTCGCACCGCTTCCTTCTCAATCCCCGGATAAATCTCCGGAATCGTCTTGATCGCCGGATTCACCGACTTAGCATTCCGGTCAATCTCCGCCATGAAGTCCGTGAAAGTCCGAATCCTGAAGTCAACCCACTTCCGAAAATTTCCGTCCGAAAAATCTCCCAGCTTCAAATCCTTCTTGGCGTCAAGCCCAGTCTCTTTCTTGAAAGCGCCGACGGTATAGTCGTCGAAGCTGGCCCAAGTGTCTTCCCACCCCTCGAAGTGCGTCATCCAATAAGGGATATCAACATAGATCCCATCAATCCCCGTCCCCGCAATCTGCCGCACCCGTTCCATATAAATCTTCCGCCACTCCGGCGCATAAGGGCTGACCCAAACATCCTCGTCCCCCTTCCGAATCCAGAAAGCGGTCCCGCCCCCAAAAATCGCGGGCTCCCCGGTAATCTTCCTCTGCACCCAGTCCGGATGTTCCTTGTACAAAGTGTGCGGAGTCTCCGCCGCATTCGCCGTAATGCACTCCGTCCCCGCGATGTAAACGTAAGCGTAATTCCCCGCCGCATGCGCCTTCTCAGCCACAGCGTGAATAGCCTTCAGCTTCTCCTCAGGATTAACAAAACTCTCATACCGCCCCTCAATATCGTTGTCGACCTCAATCCCAAACACACCATCTTCCTGCGCACTCTGCACAATCCGCTCCGCATTGTCGCTCCCCAGCCCATAAGCCCCAATGCGCACATAGTTAGTCCAATTCTGGTTCTTCCAATCAGGACTCGCCATCAGCGCGCCCGACAAGAGTAATAGGACAACTAGAGCGGACCACGACATCGCAGACCTGATCCCGGACCGCGAAGCAGTTTTAGCAAGTTGCGTATTGTTTCGTATCATTGCGTCCCATAACTTTTACTTTCGTCCCTCGTCCGCTGTCAAGCGCAAAAGCGCCGTGAGCATGGATTAAGGAATGCAGCCAGGCCTCGTAGAGCGTACCCTGAGCAAACCCGAATGGGACGAGTGAACTTCTCGTGCAAACTCTTCATTACCGACGCAGACAACCAATCACTCCAACTCCACGCTGAATCTGAAACCCCAAAGTATCGCAAATTCCCTTGACAATCTAAATCAAACAAAAGTAAAAGTAATAGTTCGCAACAACAATTCTCCCGATGAAAATCCGATCCCAACCCCGCCTTGGTATCCTCCGTCCCCAGGCCCTAACGCGAACCACTCTGGCTTTACTGATCCTCTCGTTTAGCTCGAATTTCGCGCAGACAAGTTCCTCCCCCAAGCCCTCCCCCGAACCCCCAAATCCAAAGCAAGCTCCTGCGCATCGAATTCGACCACAGCCTCCACACCCGCGTAGTCCCGCTCTTCGCCAGCAAACCGCTGACCCAGTTCTCCGCGTCAGAAACTCTGGAAGGCGCAACCCGCACCTTCACTGACTTTCCCCTGACCTCCAGCCAAACCGACCAGATTTCCGACGCCTTCGGCCCCGGCCAGCGCCTGACCGTAATCGGCAGCAACGGCACTCTACGCAAAAAGGTCGAGGTCACCATCTACAATGACTTCCCCTCACTCGCCGTCTTCGAAGTCGAATACACGAATCAAGGCGCCACGCCGCTCAAGATCCGCGGCTGGTCCAACAATCACTACAACCTCCGTTCTCTCGGATCCACTCCAGCATTCTGGTCCTATCAAAGCGGCTCCTACGAAAAGCGTCCCAACTGGATTGTCCCCCTCAAGTCCGGCTTCTATCAAAAGAACTATCTAGGCATGAACGCCAGCGACTACGGCGGAGGCACTCCCATAATCGATGTCTGGAGAAAAGACGCAGGCCTCGCAGTAGGCCACATCGAGCCAGTCCCACGCCTGATCGAGCTCCCGGTCGCCATGCCGGACGCAACCCACGCCACAGTAGCGATAAGTTCGAAGCACGAGCAAACGCTTGATCCAGGCGAAAGCTTTCCACACGCTCCACACCTTCGTCTCAGTCCATCAAGGCGACTACTTCCGTACGCTAACCGAATACCGCCGTCTCATGATGCGCCAGGGATTCCAAATGGCCACCGCGCCCGATAGCGCTTTCGGCCCGATCTGGTGCGCCTGGGGCTACGGCCGAAACGTGCAGCTGAAGCAGGTCTACGACACGCTGCCAACCGCCAAGAAATTAGGCTTCTCCTGGGTAACGCTGGACGACGGCTGGCAAAACAACTACGGCGACTGGCAACTGGACCCCAAGAAATTCCCCAACGGCGACGCCGACATGAAAGCTCTCGTCGATCGCATCCATCAAGAAGGATTTCACGCCCAACTCTGGTGGTCGCCGCTCAGCGCCGTCCCAGACTCGAAGCTATTAAAAGATCATCCCGATTATGCCTTGCTGAATCGCGACGGCTCCCGCCGCAAGATTTCCTGGTGGAACTCCGACTATCTCTGCCCGGCCGACAAAGAAGTAGTCGAGTATCACAAAGCGTTAGTAAGAAAAATTCTAGGCGACTGGGGATTCGACGGCCTCAAGCTGGACGGCCAGCACATGAACGCCGTCCCCGAATGCTTCAATCCCGCGCATCATCACAAAAGCCCGGAAGACTCCGTACAAGCCCTCCCAGATTTCTTCCGCGAACTCTACGAAACCGCGCGCAGCGTAAAGCCCGACGCGCTGGTAGAATTCTGCCCTTGCGGCACCGCGTATTCTTTCTTCACCATGCCGCACTTCAACATGTCGGTAGCCTCCGACCCCGAAAGTTCCTTCCAGGTTCGCTCCAAAGGCAAGACCCTGAAAGCTCTCATGGGGGACAACATCCCCTACTTCGGCGACCACGTAGAATTAAGCGACGGCGGCAACGATTTCGCCTCCACCGTAGGCGTAGGCGGAGTGGTAGGCACTATCTTCGTCCTTCCCGACGAAGTAAAAAAACGCAGCAAGTCCGACCTGACTCCCGAGCGCGAAAAAGTCATGGCGAAATGGGTAACCATCTACAAAGAAAAAATGCTCTCGCGAGGAGAATACCGGGGCGACCTCTACGACATAGGCTTCGACTTACCCGAAGCCCACGCCATCCAAAAAGGAAAAGAAATGTACTACGCCTTCTACGCCCCCCACTGGACAGGATCAGTAGAATTGCGAGGCTTAGAGGACCGCGACTACCACGTAGTAGATTACGAAACCAACAAAGACTACGGCAAAATCCACGGCCCAAAAGCCACGATCCAGGCCCACTTCGACCAACACCTGATGATCGAGGCGCAGCCTCAATAATTCGAGCAGCATTGCAGTAATTCCGGTACGTCAATTCCGTTCTCGGCTCCGCTCGCCAGACGGTCGGGCCGAAGGCCATAAGGCATACAGGAAAGACCGTATTACGTAAGTACAGCGGAACCCCTACAGAAAACCCTTGAGAAAAACCGCTCACTAGTGTCAAATAATCCTAACGTCGTTGCCCTTTCCGCTCAAATCTCAGACGTTTCCCGAGGTATGTTGGTTATGACAACTCTTCACGCGAAAGAGCGAGCGTGGGCTCTATGCGGATTGATTGCAGAAGAAAAAAACTCCGATAAATTACTTCTCCTTGTTAGCGAACTAAATGATGTTCTTGAAGAGGATGACCGTAAGGTTGAACCAGCCAGTCGCACAGCCCAGGTGACCTCGCCGCAAGCTGCACCAATGCACCAGTGAGATTCGCACATATTTTTTGGAACGATTGTCTTCACTGTCTGCGATGAATGAGGCTTCTGTATCCGACCAGATTATCGCCTGCCGCTGTGCTCGTTAAGCAGGACGTGAATCTGGTAGATGCGCCGGGTTCTGAGGTCAAAGGCGTCGATCTCTTTTCGGTTCATCCGAATGAAATCCTCGATCAGCCGGTCGTCGGACTGTTGCCTCATCAGGGCTGCCAGCTCATCCGTCAGCTCGTCGATTTGCTGTGAATTCAGTTTCCCCCGTCGCGCCACGAATCATTCTCCCAAGCACAGGGATTAGTTTCCGATTGCGCGGCCTGGGTTGCGGTAATTGTTGCCGTAATTGAAGCGAGGTTAATTCCCCATCTTGACCGGCGCGTAATAGCAAAGGATCAATCGGCCCCAGGGGAAAGGCGTGCTAGACTATCCACCGTGAAATGATGCAGGCGGCGCAAACCCTCGCTTGGGTTTCAGCGGCCATTTCCCCCATGGGCAGAAAACGTCAAAAGCTCCGAGGCACCGTCCAGAAGGTCATAAAACCCGTATTTCCAGACGAAGTCGAGAAGGCCCAGATCGACGTCAAGGGTGGCGATCCTCTTTACAAAGAGATTCGCATTGAAAATGTCGTGACCGACGAGGAAGGCAGGAAGGCTGGACTCAGACCGGGAGCAGAGGTAGATGTTATTGTTGAAGCCGACTCTAGCGCCACGATTAAGAAACCAGAGACCACCTAACCTCGTTTTTTGCCGCATTCTCTTCCAGCCTTTCGCGCGTACAACTACATCCCGGCTTGGCTTACAGCATTGTCCCGATACCCAACTGACAACAATTTCGTTATTTTGCCCGATGAGGCGAGACTCGTGAAGGCCAGGTACTCGCGCACAACGATCTCTTTAGCATAGGAGGGGCTATGCTGGTTGTCGGTTTGTTGGGAACCGTTGTCTTGTTCGGATTGCTTGTGATGATTGCCTGCGACCTATAACCCTTCATAACGAAAGAGCACGGCGGCAAGGTAGGTGACGCCCACCTTCGGCAAAGCACGCCAAAGGTGGGCCGCCCCGCTATATTTATCCCGCAGACTTACGGCGCTACAGTGATTTCCTCGCTCGCCTTCGCCGCGGAATGATGCGCGTCCCCGCTGTATAGGGCCGTCACGGTGTGGGTGCCGGCAGCAAGCTTTCCAGCCGTTGCCGATGCCTTTCCCGAAACGATGGCCGCTGTTGCCACATATTTGCCATCCACCGAGAACGTCACCTTTCCCGTTGGTGCTGGCGTCAACTTTGAGTGACGTCGACCGCGAAATCGACGGTGCTTGTCGAACTGAGCTGCCAGTGTCGTCAAGCGGCTCAGTGAACTTCACCGTCGCCGCCGCCTTTACCGTGATCGAGACGCTGATCGGGCCCGCTGCTGCGTAGTTTCCGTCCCCGCTGTAAGTAGCGGATAACGTGTGGCTCGCCGTCGTCAGACCGGTCACACTGGTCGACGCCGTTCCGGTGCCGGAAAGGGTGACCGCAGTTCCATGGTTCGTCCCATCTACTTTGAATTGCACCGTGCCCGTCGGTTGCACTCCCGATGACGACGTAACGCTTACGCTGAAGGTCACTGCCGTTCCCGACTTCAAGGATGCTCCGTTTGCCGGCGCGGTGATTTTGAAAGTCGCAGTCGACAATATTCCGCTCCCGGTGAGAGATCACGCTGTCCGCTCCATTCGCCGTGTTGTCCAGCAGCGTCAACGTGGCCGCGCGAGCGCCGACCGCCCCTGGTGTGAAGATCACTCCGATCCTGCACGACTGGCCGCTAGACAACTCGGTCCCCTGGGTGAGAATGCACGTGGTCGTCGTGTCATCGATCTTGAAATCTCCCTTGTTCGCGCCCACTATCTCAGCGTTCGTCAGCGTCATAGCACTGTTGCCGGTATTCGAGACCCTGACCAACTGGGCGGCGCTCGCGACTCCCTTGTCCTGGTTTCCAAAAGTCATATAACCCTGCGGTCCGACTTGCCGAATCACTTGCCCTGATGACGCGGAGCTGATGATATAGACGGTTCCCCTCGAGTTCACCGCCAAGCCAGTCGGACCATTCAGCTTCGCAGTTGTGGCCTTGCCCCCATCCCCGCTATATCCTGCCGTACCGATCCCGGCGATCGTGTGGATGATGCCGGTAGCCACGTCGATGCGCCGAACCCGGTTATTGTTTGTGTCGGTGAAATAAAAATTGCCGGCGATATCGAAAGCGAACTGGCCGACCGATGCTCCGATCTCGGCATTACCCGCCTGGCCGCCGTCTCCACTGAAACCGCACGTCCGCCCGCCAGCCACTTTCGTGCTTATTGTGCCGATGGTCACGGCGTTGTAATAGGACTGCCCGAATATTACGCAGGCACCTCCGCTGGCGTAGTAGGAGTAAAGATTGTCGCTCAGCGTCGACCGCTAGCGGCAGACTCCCTGCGAACGGGAAGTCATACTGCAGATAGAGCGGTATCCCGTCCTCGAAGATGTCATCGGACACAGGCACGATCCTGATAGCACCATTCTCGTCGTTCAGGAATACATTTCCACTCGGGTCCGTTGCCATCCCTCCGGGAGAAGCGAAGGGTTGGCCGCCGAGGGCGCAGGTCGCTCCGTATGCGCAAGAATTGGATCCGGCATCATATATCGTCGCAACACCTCCAAACCCGAGCACTTGAAGAGAGTTGGTGGAGGAGCGCTGGGTGAAATACACATTGCCCTGCGGTATCCATCGTTATTCCAACAGGCGTGGCGATGCCAAACACGCTCGAAAGAGCAGATCACGCCGCTCGAATCCACATAGCGAACAGCGTTGTTCCCGGTGTCGGCGATGTAGAGCGTATCGCCGCCGTCAACGGCCAGGCTCAGAGCACCGCCTGAGCAAACCGGCCCCGGAGGGGAATGTGCCCGGCACGGTCGTGATTTGTGCAGGCGAAAAGCTGATACCGGTGACGTAGCCGTTCCCCAGCAGACCGAAGAGCGCCGGGAGTAGCCGCGGCCGTGTGCGTGACACTCACAAAGCCCAGCCGGTGGCCCGGGCCCTGCGGCGTGAAGCGCACCAGAAGCGAACAGCTTTCGCCGTAACGGGTAGGTATCGCCTTCCTGACAGGTGCCTCCGCGCTCAATCACAAAGTCTTTATTCGTCGACTTGATGCGCGTGAGTGTCGTCTCCCCGGCAAAGTTCAGCGTCAACTCCTCCACACTGGTACTTTCTCCCGCAGCGGCAGCGGGGAAGACGTGGTAATTCGCGGTAGCCTTTTCAAACCTGGCATCACCGGCACGGCGTGCGACGATTTCCGCCGGAGGCTTCGGGCTCGAGGCCAGCGAGATAACAGACCGCGGCGCCGGAGTCGAAATCGATTGCCCAGCGCTGGATGAGATCGTGAAAAAACAGGCAATCATTATGCAGGCAGCAAAAAGACAAACTAAATTTAGTCCCTGCCGAAACTCCTCGACGTTGGTCCGCTGCGTAGCTTTGAAATTCATATTTCCTCCTGAATGCACACGTGTAGGGTGAATCGAAATCGGGCTCGCCTTGGGGGGATGTCTCGCTGCTCTATGGCGGACCGTCCGAAACGCCGGCCAGACAAGGGGCGAGGCACAAACTGGGGCCGAATTATAGCGCAGCAACCTAGCGCCGCCAATGGGCAAATCCAGGGCACTGCACCGCCAAAAGCTCGATCAGACCTGGCCTTTACTTGCGGCGATTAGAAGGGGCGACCGCCGGGGTGCCCCATTTCTCGCGTCCTTTGCGAGAAGTGGGATACCACACCGCCAATCCCTTTGGACTTTGATCTCGGAGCGCCACTAAAGCGAACAGGAAACCGCCCCGTTATCTCCGCCGCACCACCCGCCGCAAAACCTCCCAAGCCTCTCTCCACCGCTCAAACCGCGACCGCAACTTCCGGCTCTCCGGATAAAGCATCAACGACTTCAACTCCTCCACCACCCGCACCGGCATCACATACCACGCATTCATCGGACGCGCATAAGCCACCAAAGCATCAATATCCTCCGACGTATACGACCTCTGATTATGATCGTGCGCCCGAAAGCTGCACCCGCCATCCGCCCCAATCGTATGCGCCGACTTAACCTGCACCCGCCAAAAAACAAAACTCTTCTTCGGATTCACAATAAAATCATAAGGCTCGCTATCCCCCCAAGGCTGAGCCACCACAAACCCCAACCCCACAGCCTTAGCAATAAACTCCGCCTCCGCGATCTCCCCCAACTGCTTCGAAGTAAGCTTCCCCGATGCGGAAGTGGAATCAGCTCGTGTGGAATCAGCTCGTGTGGAATCAGCTCTGTGGATCGGGACTCCTGTCCGATGCCTTTGACTTTGATTTTGCTTTTGACCCCGAATCCTCCGCCCCAGCCCAAAAAGTAATCCCATCCGCAACCCCAACCTCCACTTCGACCCCATCGCCATTCATGTCCATTCACTCCTTAGATTTGTCATCCTGAAGCGACAGCCTTATCGTCGCTGAAGGACCTCCACCGCGCGATGCGTCGCGTTCTTTGCGACGCAATAACTCGCGCGCCTGGCTCGCTCCAAATCGCCGTCTGCCGACAGCGCCCCACCCCAAAACACAAAAACCCCTTCCAACCATCCGGTCGGAAGGGGCTAAATCAGCCAAGTCGGCTATACAACAATGATTTCACTCCAGCCTGCAGCAGTCAACAAAATTGTCCCAATCCGCAAAGCCCGAATACCCACGAAAGTAGACCCCTCAAAAGTAGCTACTCCCGCCTGTACGTAGAGTTCTCTGTCACTGTTTCAAGTAACGAAGCGCGACACTTCCTGATTTAAAAAACTTTGACTCAATAAGCTTTAATCGCAAGCTCTCCCGCAAGCTGACACCTTCCAACAACCGCCTTCCTGCCCCCGCGATGACTGGCCCAACGACAAACCAATATTCATCAATCAAGCCAAGCTCAATAAGTTGCGAAGGAACATCGACACCACCGACCAGAATATTTTTGCCTCGTTCTTTCTTCAATTTAAGTATTTCGTCGCCAGGGTTCGTACCAACGATTCTCGTGTTTTTATCCTCAGCGCCCTCGAGTGATCGTGAAAAAACGAGTTTGCCGATGGAATCAAATGCTCGAGCAAATTCGTTCTCTGCTTTTGTCATGGACTGATTTTTGGCGACTTCAGGCCAGAAAGGAACCATCAGTTGATAGGTCTTGCGCCCAAAGACGAGCAGGTCGACCTCTTGCATGAGGTGGGTAAAGTATTCATGGGTTTCATCATCAGCAACTTGTTTGGTGTGGTCGCAGCAACCGTCCAGGGTAATGTTAATTGCGAAGATTACATTTCTCATCTGATTGTCCTCACCCCTTACCAGCACTCATGAGGCTCTGAAGCCTTGGCGGTGCTCCGTCGTGGATATTTCTAGTCAGGCGGGTGGCCCACCTCTACGATCTTTGCGTGCACCATTCCCACTGAGGGTGCCCCATCCTTGCGTTCTTTGCAAGAGCCTGCCCTGAGCATTGCCGAAGGGGTGGGAGGCGATGCTGCCTGTGCTATTTGATTCTGTTGCGGACACGTGATCGAAACCCACTTGGTGCCGGCATTTCCGACTCCCACCCTTCGCAAAAAACCCGAAGGACGAGGCACCCCATTGGTTGGTGATGGCAGCGAGATCAAAAGCCTGGGCCACCCGCCCAACCCTGAACCCTCAAACAGAAATAGGCAAAAGGAAAAGGCCAATGTGATTTCTCAGACTGGCCTTTATTAATGCCAGCAACGACCGCAGTTTACCCTGAGCTTGCCGAAGGGCTCCCACACACTTGGCGCGTGCAGTACCATCGGCCCTGCGGGGCTTAACTTGAGGCGCTTAGAAGGCGTGAGCGCGCGCCTTTTGCGCGCGGGAGCCTTCTGCCGAAATCCTGAGCGTTCTTTGCGAAGGATCTCTGTCAATTCACACTGACCGGGAACGAGGCGGCATTTGTTTTCGCGTACTCCTCTAAAGCGGCCCACACTTTCTTGTCACCGCAGACTTCATCTCCCAGTTCAACAAATTCGCTCTGTTCACCGAGGGCTTCCATGAACTCAAGTCTCTTCTCCTGATGCAGGTGGGGACTCTCAAAGGGAAACATCGCGACGGCCTTTTCCAGTCGCTCGGCCGCTCCATGAGCCCCAATGCGGTGATATGCCTCTACTACCCTGGAATAGGGAAGGTTGCAAGGAAGGTCATTCTCGAACAGGTACTGAAAGCCCCCATTGTCAATAATGGCTTGTTCTGAGTACAGAATTGCCACAGTTTGCTGAGGGACGTCCAGCTTAGACAGGTCGCCACCCAACCGATCAAGCTCCTCATACGTGTAAGCTGCGGCGCGATCAAGAAACGACTTCTCTGCCATCAGAAGTTCCCTCTTAAGTTTTCGCAACACACTTTATAGAACTTCATTGCAGGACTCAATCCCAAAAGGAAAAGGCCAATCTGATTTCTCAGACTGGCCTTTATTTATGCCGGCAACGACCTACGCTCCCACACGTGTGGCGCGGGCGCCCTCGCCCGCGAACCCGTCCATCGGCAATACTGCGTCCCTTCTTTCTTCCACTTAATCCACAGCCCGGCGATGGTTATACGTCACAGATAGAAACTGCCGTGTTTCAATATGCTGCATGCAGTTGGCGGGCGAGGGCGCCCGCCCTACACGATGTCCGGCAGCGCTTCACCGCTTACCAAATACCGATACCGCCGTCGCCTCCCACATCTGCAGAAGGCCGACGCACGTCTTTTTGTGACCTTCTGCACCGCCGGCCCACTCGTCTTATCCTCCGCTGCGCGCGATCTAGTCCTACAACACTGCCTGCGGGAACACGCGTCAAGTGTGGCGCGGGCGCCCACGCCCGCGAACTGCCGGCAGCCAAGGGTCAACTTACTGGCCGCGGTCATCATGCCCGATCACGTGCACCTGCTGCTTTCACCGTTGCGGGATGGCGAAGGCTGGCCGTTCCCCTTGGTGGACATTCTGCAGTGCCTGAAGAGCGCGACTGCGCACCGGATTAACAAAGTTCTGCATCACGCGGGGCCAGTCTGGGAAGAGGAGTCGTTCGATCACGTGCTGCGATCGGACGAGAGTCTGGAAGAGAAGTGTGAATATATCCGGCAAAATGCGGTGAAGGCGGGGCTGGTTCGCCGACCGGAGGATTATCCGTGGCTCTGGGTCAATCCGGACTTCAAGGGATGACTGTGGCGCGGGCGCCCTCGCCCGCGAATGCGTCCGTCGGAAATACTGTGTCTCTTCATCGTCACGGAATCCACAACCCGGCGATATTTACTCGTCACAGATAAAAGCTGAGTTTCACCGTGCTGCACGCAGTTGGCGGGCGGGCGCCGCCCGCCCCACATTTCATAGCAAAAGGAAAAGGCTACCAACATCTCTGTTGGTAGCCTTTATTAATGCCGGCAACGACCTACGCTCCCACACACTTGGCGCGTGCAGTACCATCGGCCCTGCGGGGCTTAACTTCCGTGTTCGGGATGGGAACGGGTGGATCCCCCGCGGTAAGATCACCGACAACTTGACGCAGCTTCTGGCTAATAGCTTCTGGCTACTAGCTTGAATCTTCCGGCGCATACTTCATCGCGATCACGGAACGATTCCTCGCTGCAAACTTGAACTGTCGGCTTCTGCCCACAGCCTAAGCTCGTTGGAACGAGCTAGAAGCCAGGAGCTAGAAGCTGATTTTTCAAAGATCGTGAGGACGATGCCTCACAACTGAATAGATTGGGTGTGGCTTACTTTCTTGTTGTTTACTTCCAATTTCAGCCACCGTACATCGGCTTTGCTTTCTTCTTCGTCCTCGAAGCTGAATCATTGCTGAATCAGCTTCGTCTTGGAATTTCAAAAGCGTCGGCGCACAGTTGTCAGCGTGTTTCATCTTTTCCGCCCAAGTTCAGGCGGGTCGAGAAGAAACGTTGCTTTCGCTCCAGCTCAGATTCTAGCCGGAGGCTGAAAGCTGATAGCTGGCAACTGTATCTGCACCGAGTAAATTTTATGGTCAAGCCGAACGGGCGATTAGTACTGGTAAGCTACGAGTGTTACCACTCTTCCACCTCCAGCCTATCAACCAGGTAGTCTTCCTGGGCCCTTCTTATCCCTTACGGGTTGGGAGATCTCATCTTGAGGAGTGCTTCCCGCTTATATGCATTCAGCGGTTATCACTACCGAACTTCGCTACCGAGCGGTGCCATTGGCATGACAGCTCGAACACAAGAGGTTCGTCCATCCCGGTCCTCTCGTACTAAGGACAGGTCCTCTCAAATCTCCTGCGCCCACAACAGATAGGGACCGAACTGTCTCGCGACGTTCTGAACCCAGCTCACGTACCGCTTTAATAGGCGAACAGCCTAACCCTTGGAACCTTCTACAGCTCCAGGATGCGATGAGCCGACATCGAGGTGCCAAACCGGAGCGTCGATATGAACTCTTGGCTCCGATCAGCCTGTTATCCCCGGCGTACCTTTTATCCGTTGAGCGATGGCCCTTCCATGCAGAACCACCGGATCACTAAAGCCTACTTTCGTACCTGCTCGACTTGTAGGTCTCGCAGTCAACCACGCTTATACTTTTGCATTCAACGGCTGATTTCCAAACAGCCTGAGCGTAGCTTCGCGCGCCTCCGTTACCGTTTAGGAGGCGACCGCCCCAGTCAAACTACCCGCCTTAGTATGTCCTTCTCCCGGGTAACGGGAGTAAGTTAGAACCACAGATCTCGCAGGGTGGTATCTCACCGTTGGCTCCTCCAAGCCCGAGAGCCTGGAATCAAAGCCTCCCACCTATCCTGCGCAGCAAGGGCCATAGTTCATACTAAAGGTATAGTAAAGGTGCACGGGGTCTTTCCGTCTAGTTGCGGGCAACCGGCATCTTCACCGGCACTACAAGTTCGCCGTGTCAGTCGGCAAGACAGTCGCACTTTCGTTACGCCATTCGTGCAGGTCGGAACTTACCCGACAAGGAATTTCGCTACCTTAGGACCGTTATAGTTACGGCCGCCGTTCACCGGGGCTTCAGTTCGAAGCTTCGCTTGCGCTGACCTCTCCCTTTAACCTTCCGGCACCGGGCAGGCGTCAGCCCCTATACGTCGTTTTCGACTTTGCAGAGACCTGTGTTTTTGTTAAACAGTCGCAGTGCGCATTTCGCTGCGGCCCCCTCGAGCTATGAACTCTACCGGGGCACCCCTTCTCCCGAAGTTACGGGGTTATATTGCCGAGTTCCTTACCAACTGTTCTCACGAGCGCCTTTGGATATTCTCCTCGTCTACCTGTGTCGGTTTGAGGTACGGTTCCCTTACTTTCTCCTTAGAGGTTTTTCTTGGCAGCGTGGAATCGGCAGCTTTCCTCCATACGGAGTACTGCTTTGCGCCTCAGTGATAACTCTTCAACGGATTTACCTATCGAAGACACCTTACGCGCATCGACCGTTATAGCCATAGAACGGCCTGCTTATCCTCCTGCGTCACCCCATCGTATAACGAAAACAAGGGAGGTCCGGAATATTAACCGGATGTCCATCGGCTACGCCTTTCGGCCTCGCCTTAGGGACCGCCTGACCCTGAGCGGATTAACCTTTCTCAGGAAACCTTAGACTTTCGGCGCGGAGGGTTCCCACCTCCGTTATCGCTACTTATGCCGGCAGGGTCTCTTCTCAACCGTCCACCAGTGCTTTCGCTCTAGCTTCAAACTGTTGAGAATGCTCTCCTACCACGCACCACAGTTAAGTGATGCATTCGCTGCTTCGGTAACAAGCTTAAGCCCCGTTAAATTGTCGGCACCGGACCGCTTGACCAGTGAGCTATTACGCTTTCTTTAAAGGATGGCTGCTTCTAAGCCAACCTCCTGGCTGTCTGGGCGTTCCGACTTCCTTTCCCACTTAGCTTGTATTTTGGGACCTTAGCAGGCGATCTGGACTGTTTTCCTCTCGACTACGAAGCTTAGCCCCCGCAGTCTGACTCCCGTATTGGTTGTTCAATGGCATTCGAAGTTTGATTGGATTCAGTAAGCTGGAAAGCCCCCTAGTCCATTCAGTTCTCTACCACCACGACAAATCATACGAGGCTAGCCCTAAAGCTATTTCGGAGAGAACGAGCAATCACGGAATTTGATTAGCCTTTCACCCCTACCCTCAGCTCATCGGAGCTTTTTTCAACAAACACCCGTTCGGCCCTCCAGTGGGTGTTACCCCACTTTCAGCCTGGCCAAGGGTAGATCATCCCGCTTCGCGTCTATTCCTGCCAACTGATTCGCCCTATTAGGACTCGCTTTCGCTACGGCTCGCTTTCGCTTAACCTTGCTGACAAGAATAACTAGCCGGCTCATTATGCAATAGGCACGCGGTCAGACTTTCGGCTTGCGCCGCATAGTCCTCCCACCGTTTGTAGGCACACGGTTTCAGGTACTATTTCACTCCCCTCGCAGGGGTTCTTTTCGCCTTTCCCTCACGGTACTGGTTCACTATCGGTCAGAAGCTAGTATTTAGCCTTACGGGATGGTCCCCGTAGCTTCCCGCAAAGTTTCTCGTGCTCCGCGGTACTCAGGTATCGACTTCGAGTTTGGTCCGTTTTCACTTACGTGGCTATCACACTCTATGGCCCCTCTTTCCAGAGGGCTTCAGTTAACGGCCAAATTGGTAACTCTACTGTTGTCGACCCTACAACCCCGGTTGAACCCGAAGGTCTAACCGGTTTAGGCTGTTGCGATTTCGCTCGCCACTACTATCGCAATCGAGGTTTCTTTCTTTTCCTCCTGGTACTGAGATGGTTCACTTCCCAGGGTTCGCTCGAGCGTGACTATGGATTCATCACGCCGTACGGAGGGTTCACCTCCGTGGGTTTCCCCATTCGGAAATCTCCGGATCAATGCCTGCTTGCGGCTCCCCGAAGCTTATCGCAGCTTGCCACGTCCTTCATCGCCTGCTTCTGCCAAGGCATCCACCATGCGCCCTTAGTAGCTTGACCACAAAATTTACTCGACACACTGAAGCTTCTAGCTCCTGAGCTTCTGAGCTACCTAGCTACACCAACCTCAACACGCCGCTTAAACTCTATGGGCCTTTATTGCTGCTCATCGCGCACACGCGCCTATTAAACGCCATGCGCACCAGCAGCTTCTCTCAGGCACTCATAAAAATTTACGTCGCCTTGTATTTGCCCAATCTATTCAGTTGTCAAATATCGTCCTCATCAGCTTGCTGGTTCACAGCGAAACTGACAAACCCCGCGTGTGCGGGTATGGGTCTTACTAATTCCAGAGTGTGCAAACTCCAGAATTCCTCCAACCCAATGTTCGGCGTCAAAACGACTTTCATTGGACCGTGAACCGAATCACGGTTGTCGCCTTTGACGCCCAACATTAAGCTGGACTTCTTCTACTTCAGTCTGCGGATGCGACTTTCGGAACAATCGCAGACCGCCAACGACTGCAAGGCCTAAAATCACCGCACCAAGAAGAAACCACTTTGCGAACGGAAGGCCAACCACTGCGAGCACGATTATGCCGACGGCAAAGATAAACCCGCCGACTGTGCCTGCAACCGGCATCTTGTGTATCGTGATTCCCGGATGCCGACTAACGCCATCTTCCGCCTTCATACCCACCTCAGCTTCTTGGCGATCCAGCGTCGGGGTCGATGCCGCGCTCGATCTTAGCAAGGCGCTCCTGGTGGCGGAGGATCATGGTGGTGATGACGATTGCGCCACCCACGATAATCGCTACGATCGGGACCAGCAGGCCGCCTAAGCTTGTGACTGCATCGACCAATCTCATTCGCCGCCTCCGTCAGGGGCTAAAGCCCTGCTTCTTTTTTGGGCCTTTAGCGGCACGGCTAAAGCCGTGCCCTTCCCCGTCGTACCGTCCCACAGCTTTGTGGAACTTTCGACCGTCCGCCAAGTTTTCTGGTGGAGCTGACCGGGATCGAACCGGTGGCCTCCTGGTTGCAAACCAGGCGCTCTCCCAGCTGAGCTACAGCCCCAACCGCAAGTTTCAAAGTTTCACGTTTCAAGGTTTCAATGTCTTTGAAACCTTGAAACTTTGCCACCTTGAAACCTTGATTCTGGTGGGCCTGGATAGACTTGAACTATCGACCTCACCCTTATCAGGGGTGCGCTCTAGCCACCTGAGCTACAGGCCCGGTGTTCCACGTAAACCTGAACATCGATCTCAACATCTCACTGTCGTCCGAGCGAATTTGCAGTTCTGCCTATGCCTGAAGCAGAACAGGCAGGTTCCTCGCTTCGCTCGGAATGACAAGCAGTCGGAGCCTCGTCACGCGCAATGCACGAGAAATTTTAATTCGAGGACAAGGTTGAACGTGCGCTCCAGCTAAGCCGGAGCTGACCATCATGGAACGCGAGAAGATGCAGCGAACTGCATCTGCTACAGACCGAAATGCTTCATCTTGCGAAACAGATCTGCGATCTGAAAATTCGAGAAAGAGAGGTCCGAACG
>CAVXOK010000013.1:197500-327419 GCA_963763285.1 uncultured Acidobacteriaceae bacterium
GGGAGGCTGTGAGGTTAACCAATTTGATTCGTCGCGCGGCACTGGTTCGCCCAGGAAAATGGACAGAGTTGAGGAGATGCAGATCTCGCTGCGCTTGACCGGACAGCCGAGACGGCTGTCCCCACATGAACCTTGTTCTCTCCTTCTCGCATGAGTTCTTATGGGAATTCCAGGGTTACGAACTTGGCTGGCTTTGTGCTTGTGTTGGTTATGGTGTGGGAATAGTTGCCGGGGAGCCATTTGGAGTCGCCGGATTTGAAGTGGCCGGGCATGGGGCCCATGCCTTCTACGTCGCTGCGGATGTCTAGATCGGAGACGGCTACCAGCAGGTGCGGGCCTGTGTGGTGGTACTTGGGGACTGTGGCGCCGGGTTGGAGTTCGAATTCGGAGGCGCGGATGCCGTCTTTTACGAAGAGGATTTGCTGGGTGCCTCCGGGGAAAGTTTCGAGGGCTCGGTCTTCATCCCACTTGGCGGTCGCGTGGCGGAGGGTTTCGTCGTCTACGATTTCGATCGTCACGTTGCGGAAGGGTTGGTCGGTGCGGTTGCTGGCTATGTGGGCGAAGGGGGCGGGAGAGAAGTGGGTTTCGCCGTCCTGGAGCTTGATGGTGGCGGGAGGTTTGTCTTTGACCTCGTTGACTACCTCGGTTGGGCCCAGAGTTACGTAGATGTAGTCGTGGCGGTGCCAGTGCATGAGAGTGTCGGCGTGGGGAGGGACTTCGACGTTGTAGACGCGGACGTATTTGTTTTCGAGAGTTAGGTGGTGGTGAGGCTCGGCGGAGAGTTCGACTTCGGGGGCTAGGGCTTGGGCGGCTAGCAGGGTTGTGATTAGACAGAAGAGAATTTGGCGCTTCATGCGGCGAATTGTAGCACTGGCGGGAGTAGCGGTCGGGGGCTGAAGCCCAAATTCAAAGTCGAAATCTTACGCGGCGCTGAAGGCGCGCCGCTCGTTCCACGGTATTCCAGGCATGCGTCTGCGGTATTCCAGGCATTCGTCTGCCGGGGCCGTCACGCTCTCTACGGGCAAAGCCCACCTTCCTCATGTGGGTTATAATCGGGCGCATTCATGAATCTGACCTCTGGCGCTCGGCTTGGTCCTTATGAAATTGTCTCGCCTTTGGGCGCGGGCGGGATGGGCGAGGTTTATCGCGCGCGCGACACTCGCCTCAAGCGGGAAGTGGCGATCAAAGTATTGCCTCCGGCGTTTTCTCGGGACGCCGACCGGTTGCGCCGTTTTGAGCAAGAGGCGCTGGCTACCGCTGCGCTGAATCATCCCAACATTCTGGCGGTGTTTGATATTGGCACGACCGAGATTGGCGCAGATCAGGGCTCGCCTTACGTGGTGTCGGAATTGCTTGAGGGCGAGACGCTGCGGGAGCGGCTGCGGGGCGGAGCGATCGCGGTGCGCAAGACTCTGGACTATGCCTTGCAGATTGCGCACGGGCTGGCGGCGGCGCATGAAAAAGGGATTATTCATCGCGACCTGAAGCCGGAGAATCTTTTTCTCACGAAAGATGGGCGGGTGAAGATTCTCGATTTTGGGCTGGCGAAGCTGACGCAGGCCGAGTCGGGGTCGCAGACCTCGCTGCCTACCCTGACTCACGCCACTGAAGCTGGCGTGGTGATGGGGACGGCGGGGTATATGTCGCCGGAGCAGGTGCGGGGCGTGGCGGTGGATGCGCGGTCCGACATATTCAGTTTTGGGGCGATTCTGTACGAGATGCTTTCGGGGAAGCGGGCGTTTCATGGGGAGACGGCTGCGGATACGATGAGCGCGATTTTGCGCGAAGAGCCTCCGGAATTGAACGAGACGAATCGGAACGTTTCTCCGGCGCTGGAGCGGATGGTGCAGCACTGCCTGGAGAAAAATCCGGAACAGCGTTTCCACTCGGCCAGCGATATTGCGTTCGACCTGGAACATCTGACGGGAGTTTCGGGCACAGCGGCGACGAGCGGCGGTAACGGCGGCCGCGGCGGGTGGGCGGCCGCGGGGAAAGTTGCTGGCCGGGATCGCGGGTGGTCTGGGAGTCGCGGTGGTGATGCTTGGTCTGGGCTGGTGGCTGGGGAGTAAGGACGCGGGACAGCGGCGATGGCCGAATACCAGCAGATCACATTTCGGACGGGTTCGATCGGGAATGCGCGGTTTACGCCGGACGGCAGCATCGTTTACAGCGCGTCATGGGATGGCGGCGGCGAGCAGCTTTATATGTCGCGCACGGACGATCCGGGTTCGCGCGAACTGGGAATCAAGGATGCGGAATTGCTTTCGATTTCGAAGGGCGGCGAACTGGCGATTCGACTCAACACGGTGTATCACGGCGGCTATGCGCGGAGCGGGACGCTGGCGCGGGTTCCGCTGAGCGGGGGAACTCCGCATGAAGTGCTGGAGAATGTAGAGGACGCTGATTGGTCCGCGAACGGCGAAAGTCTGGCGATCGTCCGGTACATTCCGGAAAATAATCACTGGCGGCTGGAATATCCCGCGGGCAAAGTTCTGCTCGACACTATCAACTGGATCAGCCATCCAAAGATTTCGCCGGATGGGAAGTGGATCGCTTTTGCCGATCATGAAAACCCAGGGGGCGACGACGAGGGTTCGCTGGCGGTAATCGGCGCGGACGGCAAGGAACAAGAGAAGAAACTTTCATCTGGTTGGACCTCATTACAAGGCATTCTCTGGTCTCCGGCGGGGGATGAGATCTGGTTTACATCGACTAACACGGGCCAGGCTTCGAACCCGCGCGCCGTTACCCTTTCGGGCAAGCTGCGGACGATCACCAACGTGCCGGGAGGGATGTGGCTGCAAGACCTGCGCAATCGAACGGTGCTGGCGGTGGCGAATCACCTGCGTTTGTCAATCCGGGGCCTGGCGCCGGGCGGGAAAGAAGAGCACGAACTGGGGTGGTTTGGATGGTCGGAGTTGCGCGACATCAGCCGTGACGGGCGGAAGATTTTGTTTGAAGAGGAAGGCGATGGCGGGGGACCGAATTACACAGTGTATTTGCGCGATACGGATGGGTCGCCTCCGGCGCGCATTGGCGAGGGCCTCGCGATGGCCATCTCACCGGACACAAAATGGGCGATCACAAGACGGGCACTGGGCGGACCGCTGAACCTGGTGCCGACGGGAGCGGGAGAATCGAGACAGCTAACGCACGATGCGGTCAGCTACGACGGGGCCCGCTTTTTCCCGGACGGCAAGCGGTTGCTAGCCTACGGGATTGAAGCCGGGCACGGCGGGCGCGATTATGTAGTCGATTTGAGCAGCGGAGATTCGAAACCTATCACTCCCGAGGGCATGGGTGGACTGCAACTCTCACCGGATGGGAAGAGCGTCGCTGTGCGTGGGGGCGATGGGAAGCGGGGTATCTGGTCGCTTGAAGCGGGCGATTTTCGTGCCATACCGGGTCTTGAATCCAAAGACGCCGTGATTGGCTGGACGCCGGACGGGGAGTCGGTGTATGTAACTCCGGTTAACCGGCTCGCGAAATCCCTGAAGATCGATCGGGTGAACATACAGACTGGGAAAAGGGAACCGTGGAGAACGTTTGGGGAAGAACCGGGCGGGCAGGGCGCGACTGTTGGCGGACTTCATCTGTCGAGCGACGGGAGTGCGTACGCTTATCTCTACGTGCGGACGTTGTCGGAGGCGTACGTGGTGAACGGGATTGAAGTAAAGCTCGCCAGGGCAGAGAGCCTGCCGAAATCAAGATCTCACAGAACTCCCAGGTGCCAGCATCCATCGCGATGACTTGAAGGAAGGGTATAGTTGTGCCTGTTCGGTTGAATCTTGCGTGACATAGGAAAGGTGATTCCGTGAGGCGATGCTTGCTCCGCTGTCTGGCGGTTATGTTGTTCTTTGCATTCTTTTTTCTTACTGGTTCCTCGCTTGGGGCGCAGGAGGGGCAAGGGGAGCGGATTTTATTTCACGCCAAGGTCTTCACCGGCGATGCGGATAATCCTTATGCGGAAGCGGTTGCGATTCGGGGCGACAAGATCGTTGCGGTGGGCAGCTTTGCGGAGGTGGAGAAGTCTGTGTCGGCGAAGGCGGAGCGAATTGATCTGGAGGGGCGGAGTCTTTTCCCCGGGTTCATCGACTCTCATAGCCACTCGATCGACGGCGGGCTCAGCCTGATTTCCGCTGACGCCAGCGAGAAGGTGGAAACTCTCGATCAGCTTGCGCCTTTTGTGGACAGCGCGAAAAAGACGGGGAAGGAGATGCGCGGCGACATTCTTGAGATTCTTGGACTGCCGCTGGAGTTCTGGTCGCATCCTGATGTGCTCAATGCGGAGTTCAGCACGGGGGCTTACGAGAAGCAGAGTGTCTTGCTGCGCGGGATGGATGGGCACACGGCGTGGGCGAATCGAGCGCTGTTGCAGCGGGCTGGCATCACGGCTGATTTCCTGAAGAAGCTTTCGGCGGGAGAGCGCAGTTATTACGGCGTGAATCAAGATGCGCAGCCGAACGGTTTTCTCGTGGACGCTGGAGTAGAGAAAATTGAGCCGCTGCTGCCTGCACCCAGCGCGGATGAGTTGCTGGCGGCCGGGCGGGCTGCTGTGCAATATAACTACAGCCTGGGGATTACGGCGTGGCTTGATCCGCTGGCCAGTGATTCTGTTTTGCGGGCTTACAAGATGCTGGCCGACCGAGGTGAGCTGACTTCGGAGGTGGTGGCGTTTCCCCAGGTGTTTGCGAAGGATCCGGCGGCGGAACTGGCTGGGGTGCAGAAGACGCGCGAGGCTTACAAGGATGTCACTCATCTGCACGTGAGCGGGATCAAGGTGTTTGCCGACGGCGTGGCGGAGTATCCGTCGCAGACGGCACATCTCAGCAAGCCTTACAAGAATTCGGGGCGATACGGCGATTTGCTGTTTGATCCGAAGAAATTTGCCGAGCTGTGTATAGCGGCGGACAAGCAAGGGCTGATTATTCACGTGCACGCGATTGGCGACGGCGCGGTGAAAGAGGCGCTGGATGGGATTGCGGCGGCGCGCAAGGCGAACGGGAATTCCGGATTGCCGCACACGCTTACGCATGAGCAGTTCGTGCGGCCGGAGGATTTTCCGCGGTTTCGAGAGCTTGGCGTGGTGAGTGCGCTGCAGCTTTTTTGGGCGGAGGCGAGTCCGGATACGATTGAGATTCTGAAGCCTTATCTGGATCCGGAGATTTACCGGTGGCAGTATCCGGCACGGTCGATTCTTGATAGTGGGGGGATTATTTCGGGGGCGAGCGACTGGCCGGTCTCGACGGCGAATGTTTTCCGGGCGATTTATCAGGCGGAGACGCGTAAGGGATCGGAGGGCGTGCTGGATGCGTCGCAGGATATGCCGCGCGAGGCTATGTTTTATTCGTATACGCGGAATTCGGCTCGGGCTATGAATATGGAATCGATTGGAAGCATCGCTCCGGGGAAGCGGGCTGATCTGGTTTTGCTGGATCGCGATGTGTTGACGGTTTCTCCGGAGGAGATGCGGGATACGAAGGTCGTGTGGACGATGGTGGCGGGGAGGGTGGTGTATCGGGGGAAATAGGCGCCTTCGACGGGGGTGTTCAGACTTCGCATACGGGCTGCACTCGCCAGCCTTTTGGACGTGATTGAAACGAAAGCTTACCTCAGCGGCTGAAGCCGCGGTCCTTTTGGTCTTTTACGGCACGACTGAAGTCGTGCCCTTCCCGATCTCTGCGCGTCGGGTAGAAAAAGCCCGGACAGTGGTAGAAACGCCTTGCCAGGCCAATACTAGCGCAGACGGGCAAGGGGTCCTTCGCTCCGCTCAGGATGACATTAGCAAGGAATTGCCGAGCCAGTCGCGCGTTTGGAAACAGATGCGGGGAAGGCTACACTGCACTCGATATATGTCGCTGACCGATCAGCTCGGGTTTCGGTTTGCGCCGCCGGAGCGGCGAGTTTGGACTGTGCGCGCTCTCGTGGCGGCGGTGCGGACTCATGTGGAGCGGGAGTATTCCGATGCGTGGGTGGAGGGGGAGATTTCGAATTTTCGGGCGCCGGATTCGGGGCATCTTTATTTCACGCTGAAGGATGGGAATGCGCAGATTCGGGTGGTGATGTTCAGTTCGAAGGCGCGGCTGCTGCGGTTTCGTCCGGCGGATGGGATGCAGGTGGTGGTGCGGGGGCGAGTCACGATTTATGAGGATCGCGGGGAGTTGCAGATTGCGGCGGAGTATCTCGAGCCGAAGGGCGCGGGAGGGTTGCAGGTTGCGTTCGAGCAACTGAAGGCGAAGCTGGAGGCGGAAGGATTGTTTGCGGCGGAGCGGAAGAAAGCGATTCCTACTTTGCCGGGGCGAATTGGGATTGTGACTTCGCCGCAGGCGGCGGCGCTGCGCGACATTCTGAATATTCTGCAGAGGCGGCATCACACGGTGAATGCGGTGATTTATCCGGCGCAGGTGCAGGGGGATTTCGCGGCTTCGGAGGTCGCGGCTGGGGTGCGGTATTTCAATGAAATCCGTAACGACGCGAGCCGCAGCGTGGAAGTGATTATTGTGGGGCGGGGCGGAGGGTCGGCGGAGGATTTGGCGGCGTTCAATGATGAGGGGTTGGCGCGGGCGGTGGCGGCGTCGGAGATTCCGGTGATTTCGGCGGTGGGTCATGAGACGGATTTCACGATTGTGGATTTTGTGGCGGACCTGCGGGCGGCAACGCCTTCGGCGGCGGCGGAGTTGGTGATCCGGTCGCGGGTGGAAATTGAGAATCAGGCGGAGGCGGTGCGGGAGCGGCTGGTGCGGGCGATGGAGCGGCAGTTGCTGGAGGCGCGGCATGCGCTGATGGAGCGGGCGCAGCATGGGGCGTTTGTGCGGATGATGGACTTGATCCGGCAGCGGCAGCAGAAGCTGGATGACCTGACTTTTCGGCTGGAGCGCGGGGAGCGGGCGGCGCTGGAGTTGATGCGGCGTCGTTGGGAAACGCTGGCGGCGGCGGTGCGGCATTACGATTTGCGGCGAGTGCTGGCGGGAATTCGCGGGGAGCTTGCGGCGGGGACTGCGGCTTTGGCGGCGGCGATGCGGAATCAGTTGTTGCAGAATAAGGTCCGCATTGAGCGCATGGCGCGGGCGCTGGAGACGCTTTCTCCTTTGGCGATTTTGGAACGGGGGTATGCTTTGGTGTTTGATGGAGCGGGGCAGCTGGTGAAGGATGCTGGGCTGGTGAAGGCAGGGGATGAGATTTCGGCGCGGGTGGCTCGGGGGGAGATTCGGGCTGTGGTCAAGAAGGCGGGTGCGGATCGACGTTGAGCGAGAGAAGTCGAGCTGCGCTCGACGGACGGCCGAGGGCGGCCGTCCCCACATGGAACCCCGTCGGGCGGGTAATGGAAACTCCTCACCTAGCCTGTGGCGGCAGCGGAGTGCGAAGGGTCCTTCGACTTCGCTCAGGATGACAGGGCGTTTCTATCTGGTCCTGGCATTAGAATGTAGAGTCCGATGCGGAGATTCGCGTGATGCAATTGATGGCGCCATGGTCGCGAGTGTCGTTTACGGTGCTCGACATTCTGCTGGTGGCGGTGATCATTTACGAAGTGCTGGTGATGATCCGGGGGACGCGGGCGGCGCCGATGCTGGCGGGGCTGGCGGCAGTGGCGGCGGCATTCTACCTGGCGCGGATCGGCGAGCTGGTTACGTTGAACTGGCTGGTGAGCCACTTGCTGCCTTACGTGGTGTTTGCGTTGATTGTGGTGTTTCAGTCGGAGATTCGGCATGTGCTGTCGGACGTGGGGCGGCGGGTCAGCTTTCTGCGCGGTTCGGCGGTGGAGGGAGATTCGTACGACGACATTGTGCTGGCGGCGAATCTGTTTTCACAGCACCAGACCGGCGCGTTGATCGTGATCGAGCGCGAGATTGGGTTGCGGACTTATATCGAGAGCGGCGTGGCGATGGACGCGCGGCTCTCCTACGATCTGCTGGCTACGATTTTCCGGCCGAGCGCTCCGCTGCATGATGGAGCGGTAATCATCCAGAAGGATCGACTGGCGGCGGCGGCATGCTTTTTGCCGCTGTCGATGAATCCGGTGCTCTCGACACAGATGGGGACTCGGCACCGTGCGGGCATCGGAATCACGGAAGAGACGGATGCGATCGCGGTGATTGTTTCGGAAGAGACTGGCGCGATCAGCATGGCGGTGGGAGGAAAGATCGAACGGGACCTGTCGGTGGAACATCTGCGCGAGTTGTTGAGCATGGAGCTGCGGCGGTATATGGCGCCGGTAGCGCTGCCAACAGTGGGGCCGCAGGGCGAAGATTCGGATGCGGGGGAGGAATCGGCTTTGCGGCGCGGGCGCCGATGGGTGCGGATGGGGATGATGATGCGGAAACGGAGCGCCCGCTATGATGGGCTTGTTGCGGCGCTGGGTACTGCATAACTTCTGGCTGAAGGTTTTGTCGCTGGTGCTGGCGACGGGACTGTGGCTGGCGATTTCTCCGGACGAGGAGTCGGCAGAAGTGGAAGTACGGGTGCCGATTGTAGTTCCAGCACGTCCCTCAGCATCTGGAGGTCAGCTCGGTCACTATTCCTGAGGCGCAGATTCGGGTGCGCGGACCGGAGCGTGTGATCCGGGACTTGCGGTCGACGGACTTGCATGCCGAGCTTGAGCTGGGAGACGCCAAGCCGGGCGAGCGGACGTTTGATCTGACTGCACAGCAAATTCGTCATCAGCGGGAATTGCATGTGGTGCAAGTGGTGCCGGGCCAGGTGCATCTTAGTTTTGACATGCGGCTGACGCGGAGTGATGTGGAGATTCATCCGCGGGTAACGCGTAGGCCCGGGGGAACAGATCGCCAAGGTGCTGGTGGATCCGGACCGGATCACGATTACGGGGCCGCAACATCATGTGGAGATGGTGGACGCCGCGACGACCGATCTGGTGGATGCTTCGGGGACGAGGACACAGGCGACATTCACAACCAATGTGTATGTTGCCGATCCGCTGGTGCAGGTGGTGCAGCCGGCGCCGGTGCGAGTTACGGTGATCATGGAAAAGAGTACGCCCGCGGCGAACGGGCATTGAGCGCAGGCCTAGAAGACCTGCTCCACCCGCTTCGCGGTTCTCATTTATCATCTATCATCCTCTGCAGGGCGTTTTCAGACTCGGCATCCGCCCTTTTTCGTGAACCTGCACAATCTATGAGTGCTCAGATCAGACAATTGTTTGGCACGGACGGGATCCGCGGCGTGGCGGGCGAATTTCCGCTGACGGCGGAGAGCACTTATTTGATCGGGCGCGCGCTGGGACATGATTTGCTGCGCACGACTCCGGGCGCAAAAGCAGTGATGGGGCAGGATACGCGGGAATCGAGCGGGTGGATTGCGGACCGGGTGGCGGCGGGGCTGGCGTCGGTGGGCGTGGAGGTACACAGCGCGGGCGTGATCACGACACCAGGAGTTGCGTATCTGGCGCGGTCGCGCGGATTTGCCGCAGGAGTGGTGATTTCGGCTTCGCATAATCCGTGGACTGATAACGGGATCAAAGTTTTCTCCGGGGATGGATTCAAGCTGACGGATGCGCGGGAGCTGGCGATCGAGAAGGAGATCTTCGCGCTGCTGGGGAATCCGGGTGCGGCGGATGACACGGCGTTGAAAGTTGCCGGGCCGTCGTTGCCGGGAGAAGCCGAGCTGCGGAAGGCTTACATTGAGTCGCTGGCCGGGAGTGTGTCGTCTGACTTGAGCGGGATGCGCGTGCTGGTGGATTGCGCCAATGGAGCGGCTACGGCGGAGGCTCCGGAATTGTTTCGCGGCTTGCGAATCCAGGCAACGTTTATTCATGTGACGCCGGACGGAAGAAATATTAATGAAGGGTGCGGGGCGCTGCATCCGGAGACTTTGGGGAAGATTGTCGCTGCAGTCGGGCGGGCAGTTTGATCTGGGCGTCACGTTTGACGGCGATGCTGACCGGGCTTTGTTTTGCGATGATGCCGGACGCGTGGTGAATGGAGATGGCGTGTTGCTATTGACGGCGCGGGATTTGCAGGCTCGCGGGAAATTGAACGGGTCGACTGTGGTGGCTACTACGATGTCGAATATGGGAGTCGAGATCGCGCTGAAGAAGGCGGGCATTCGCATGTTGCGGGCGAATGTGGGCGATAAATATGTTCTGGAAGAGATGCTGAAGACTGGGCGCTACTTTGGGCGGGGAGCAGTCGGGGCACATTATTTTCCGCGATGGGGATGCTACTACTGGGGATGGCCTGCTGACTGCTTTGCGGGTGATGGATGTGATTGTGCGGTCGGGGAAGTCGCTGGCGGAGTTGGTGGGGGATCTGAAAGTGTTTCCGCAGAAGATTCAGAACGTGCGGGTGCGGGAGAAGATTCCGTTTGCGCAGGTGCCGGAGGTGCAGCGGGCTATTGATGCTGCTGAGCGCGAGCTGGATGGGAATGGGCGGGTCGTCGTGCGGTATTCCGGCACTGAGGCTTTGGCTCGCGTGATGGTGGAGGCGGAGTCGGAGGAGAGGATGTTGGCGATTACGGCGGGAGATTGCGGGGGAGATTCAGAAGGCGCTTGGAGTGTAAGGAAGGCTCAGTCGAAAATCGGCGATGTCCTCGCTAGTACTTCTTCCATGATTGCGTCTGGAATGCTTTCCAGCTTCCGACCGCCGCGCGCGGCGAGATCGAGAGCACGGGGCTGGTCGCAGCGGATAATCCCAGTCGTTTTGATTCCGGCTCCCGTCAGGGGCACGGCAAAACCAGCCATGCGCGCGAAATTACCGCCGCTCGTAATGGGCAGAACTACAGGGACTTTGGTGACTCGGTTGAAAGCGTCCGGGGAAACGATCAGCACCGGGCGGCGGCCCCTTTGCTCGTGGCCCGAGGTGGGATCGAGGCTGACGAGCCAGATCTCGCCGCGCTTCATTACTCGTTCCCCGCTTGTTCCATCCTGCGTTCCATCAGATGAGTTCGCCGGCCGACGGGCTTGCTATTGAGCCATTCTCGTTCCTGTTTTGAGGCCCGTTTCGAGCCTTCTTTCGAACGACGCGCTTTGGGGTTGCATTGGGCCAGCAGTTCGTCCAAGGAATAGCGACGGCGCTGCCGTGGCTGCACGACCAGGCGGCCGCTTTCTACTGCGATGCCGACCCTTGCGCCGGGCTGCAGTTGCAGGACATTCGAGCAGCGCGGGCGGGACGGCCAGCATGACTGAGCCGCCGACCTTGCGCAGATTGGTGGTGTGCATGACGGTTCCTCCTTGGTTATACTCTAGTATAACATGCTCTGAGAGTTGGCTTATGTTTCTTCGTTTTGTGACCGCCGAACTGGACAACGACTCCCATAAAGAGCTTGGCGTCTTTCATGCTGCAGGTAAGCTCCGCGATAGCGGCTCACTCTCGGAGGCCGAGGAGACACTGCTCCAAGAAATTCGCGACTGGTTCAATATCAACCTGGAAAAACCGAAGAGATTCACTTCTGCTAAGCCTCCGTACTACCGCAGGAGGCAAAACGGGATCTCTTGGTTCAAGGATTCAGCGAGGGCACACATCGGCAAGATGCATGAAATGGTTGCACTCTTGAAGCACCACGACGTTCTTGTTCGCATGATCAAGATAGCGCGACCGGGTTATGTGGTGTATGAAGATGAATTTCAAATCGTAGCCGTGCCGTTCGCTGACTCCGACATGTGAGTACGTCGGACAGAGGAGTCAAACCCCCGCCCTGTCCCTCCAAAGAACGGAGGGACAAGGACGGGGCACCCGCTTTCTTCTTGCTGCCGGCAGTTGTCGGACAGGAGTGTCCGACCCACACGAGCTAATCTAAGTCTCTCCAGTTTGGGCCTGCTTCCATCTCTACTAGCAGTGGGACTGCTAGCGTCGTGAACCTTTTCCATTTGCTCGCGGACTAGGGACTGCATGGTTTCCACTTCTTTTTCGGGGACTTCGAAGACTAGTTCGTCGTGGACTTGCAGGGTCATTCTTGATTTCAGTTTTCGTTCTTGCAGAATTGCGTCGATTCGGATCATCGCGACTTTGATCAGGTCTGCCGCGGTGCCTTGTAACGGGGTGTTTACTGCGGTGCGCTCGGCGAAGCCTCGCTGGGTGAAATTTTTGCTGTTGATGTCGGGGATGGGGCGGATGCGGCCGTGGAGGGTTTTTACTTTCAGGTCGCGGCGGGCTTCTTCCAACGTTTTGTCGATGAAGGCGCGGACGCCTTTGTATTTTTCGAAATAGTTTGCGATGAATAGTTTCGCCTCGGCGGGTTCGATGCCTAGATTCTGCGAGAGGCCGAAGGCGGAGAGGCCGTAGACTATGCCGAAATTTACTACTTTGGCCTGGCGGCGGTGGTCGGGCGTGACCATTAAGCGGCGGGACTCCGAAAACTTGCGAGGCAGTCAGAGTATGGATGTCGTCGCCGCGGCGGAAGGCTTCGACCAGGAGCGGATCGCCGGAGAAGTGGGCCAGGAGGCGGAGTTCGATCTGCGAATAGTCGGCGGTTAGAAGGACGTGGCCGGGCTCGGCGATGAAGGCGGCGCGGATGCCGCGTCCTAGTTCGGTGCGGATGGGAATGTTTTGCAGATTGGGATTGGCGGAGGAGAGGCGGCCCGTTGCTGTGCCTGCCTGGTAAAACGTGGTGTGCAGGCGTCCGGTGGCCGGGTTGATCAGCGCTGGCAGCGTGTCGACGTAGGTGGACTTCAGTTTGGTTAGCTGGCGGTAGTCGAGAACTTTTCTGGCGATGGGATGTTCTTCGGCCAGAGTTTCGAGGACATCGACGGCGGTTGAGATGGTGCGTCCCTTGCCGTATTTCACGGGCTTGGGAAGATTCAGGCGGTTGAAGAGTATGTCGCCGAGTTGTTTGGGAGAGCCGATATTGAATTCGGTTCCGGCTAGCTCGTGGATTTCTTTCGCTTTGGCGCTGCTCTCGCGCTCGAGTTCTGTCGACATTTTCGTTAGAGCGGCAGTGTCGATTTTCACTCCGGCTTGCTCCATGCGGGCCAGAACGGGGACTAGCGGGAGATCGATTTCTTCGTAGAGCTTGGTTAGTCCCGCCTGTTTCACGTCTTCTTTCAGTGCGGTTGTCAACCTGCCGGTTACGTCGGCGGCTTCGGCCAGATCGCCGCTTAGTTTGAGATTGAAGCGGCGGAGGGCTACGTCCGCGAGGCGATGCGAGGAATACGTGGGATCTAGCAGGTAGGAGTAGAGCATGGGATCGTGCTGCACGCCTTGCAGCGGGATGCCGAGGGAATCCAGGGCGTGGATTGCGGCTTTGTAGTCGTGGATTGACTTGGGTGTGGCTGCGGTGGTGAGGACTGGTTCGCAGCTTTGCGGCTGCGCTGGTGGAGTCTAGTTTCACGATGACGGCCGAACCTGCGGCTGCGGAGATGGCTATGCGGCGGGCGGCGGGCTCGGGCGTGGGCGCCGGGGATGACGTCGTCCGTTAGTGCGAGCATTCCTGACTGCGGTTCTTCTTCGACCGCTTCTTCGTCGGTTTCTGGAGGCGGTTCTGCCACTTCAGATTCCACCGCGATGGCTAGCGCGGCCTTCCGGCGCGACGGAGTTGAGGACGCTCTCTACATCTGCGGCGGATTGGGCTTCGCTGTAGTGAGATTCCGTGACTTGGACTTCCGGCAATAATTCTTTCAGCAGCGAAGTGAATTCCAGTTCGGTGAAGAGCTGGCGGAGTAGATCCAGGTCGGGATTGCCGGCGCGCATGGCTTCGACGTTCAGCTCGACGGGGACGTTGGTGTCGATCGTCGCCATGCTTTTGCTGAAGAGGATGGTGTCGCGATTGTTCTGGAGGGATTCGCGGTAGGTTTTCTTTTCTACTTCGTTGGCGCGATCGAGAGCCTGCTCGACGGTGCCGAAACGCTTGATGATTTCTACCGAGCCTTTGTCGCCGATGCCGGGGGCTCCGGGGATGTTGTCGACCGAGTCGCCGCGGAGGGCCATGATGTCGATTACGCGTTCGGGAGGGACTCCTAGAATTTCTTCGACCTTGGCGGCGTCGCAGATGAGATTGTCTTTGGGAGGATTGAGGATGTGAACATCGTCGTTGACGAGCTGCATCATGTCTTTGTCGCTGGAGACTACGTAGACGGGATGCTTTGCGGCGGCGGCTTTGCGGGCTAGAGTGCCGATTACGTCGTCGGCTTCGAAGCCGGCTAGTTCGAGGATGGGGATGCGGTAGGCTTCGAGGGCGCGGCGGATGTAGGGAATTTGCTGGGCTAAGTCCTCGGGCATGGCGGCGCGGTTGGCTTTGTAGCCTTTGTATTCGACCTCGGTGAAGGTTTGAGTTTTGATGTCGAACTTGCGGATGGTGGTGATGGCTTCGGCCTGAGTGGCGCGGTGAGTCTTGGCGGCTACGTCGAAGACGGCGGCCAGGTAGTTGGGGGAGAAATCGTCGCGCAGTTTGCGGAGCATGTTGACGAAGACGTAGATGGCGGCGGTGGGGAGTCCGGATTTGGTGGACATGGAGCGCTGGCGGGCCATGGCATGGTAGGCGCGGAAGATGAACGACATGGTGTCGATGAGGAAGATGCGGTTTGGCGCGGAGGATAGCGAAGGATGTGGCGGTGGACTCTGGCTGCGGAGATTTTGTTCGCGGGGGCAAGGTTGTAGTTTAGCAGCCGGGACGGGCACGGAAATCCGTCACATGAAGTGCCGCAGGCGGGCGCCTCGCTGCGCTCGGCGGGACAGGCGAAGGCGCCCGTCGCCACACGAGACGGGACAGCCGAGGCTGCTGTCCCCACATGAGGAGTGGGGCTAGAAATCGATTCGGAAATCTGCCTGGACTACCTTCTTGCCGGGATTGTTGGGATTATTGCGGAAGACGAGGTAATAGCGCACGGGCAGGTCCTGCGTGGCGGGAGGCCCAGGCTTACATCCTGATCGTGGGAAGAATCGACTGAGTAGACGACATCGGCGGGGCGGCCACTGAGGAAATCTGTGTATTGCTGGTCATTCATCAGGAGAAGATCGATGTCTCCGGTTTCGTCGGCGGATTGGACGTTGGATTGGACTGCGGAGTTTTTCGGAAACGAGTGATAGGTGCCATGTAGTTGCGGGCTGGCAGCGTGGGGCGGAACTTCGAAGAGAAATTGTGCGGTGGAGGTGACGGTAAAAGTCTTGTGCACGATCGCGGCCGCCGGTGCCGACGGGAGACGGAGAGATGTGGTCGTTGGGATGTGCCTTCCATGGCCGCGTCGGCTCGTCGGATGTGGTCTGCGATCCGTCGGCCTTTGCCATCAAGTCCGCGAGCGGACTCACGACCGGTCCTACGACTGTGTTGGTCGGGGCCTGGTCTTTATCTTTATCTTTTTCTCTGTCTCTGGCCTCAGACCTGGATGCGGCTTCCTGTAGGCGCGCGATGGCCTGCGCTTTCAGTTGGGAAGAGTGATTCTGGTAGTAGGTATAGCCAACCACCACGGCAGCGCCGAGCAGCAGCCATGTCAACGCCCTATGCACGTGGTTCTCCCTCCTGATGTCTTAAACCTAACCCCAGGGAGCGCTTGTGACCAACGGTCTTTCTGGCTGTGGAAGTTACCTTGGTTTGCCGTATTCGGTGGTGTAGTGGAGCTGGATTTCGCCGCAGGTGCCTTGCTCGGCGGAGTAGACGACGCAAGTATCGAAAGGACGGGAATAGACGTGAAGGCTGACGGCGCGCTGATTGAATTCGCGGGGATTGAAGACGCGGTGAACGGGCGCTAGCGGGTCTACGGCGCAGGGTTGGGACACATTCATCTCGACGGTTTCGGTGGGCTTGATTGTGGATTTGCCTTGCGCGAGATCCTGATGGACGACGTGAAAATTCTCAACCAGCAAGCGGCCGATGGGGACGGCCATCCAGCAGTTCTGGTCGCGGTGGTTGTGGACGGAGCTGGCCTGGCCGATCTCCCAGCAGACGGCGATTAGTTCGTAGAGAGAATTTTTGTCGATCAGGTTGCGGGTGTAGTGCTGGCGGTCCCAGGTTAGATAGGGGGCTAGCGAGTCGGGGTTTAGCGGGTTATCTTGCAGGAATTTGCGGAGTTGCTCGGTCTGATCAAAGGCGGACTCGGGGAACTTGCGGAGTTGGGCTACGAAATCTTGAATTGGGACTTGGTTTACTGCGGTGGCCATGGGGTGCTCCCGAGAAAGTATAACGCAGCTGTGGTTGGGCGGTCGGCGGGGAAAACCTTTAACCACAGAGAACACAGAGGAAACACAGGGTAGGTCAAAATCATTCTAAGAACATGCAGTCGCCGTAGGAATAGAAGCGGTAGCGCTCGGCTACTGCGTGTTGGTAGGCTGCCAGGACATTCTCTCGTCCTCCGAAGGCGCTTACCAGCATCAGCAATGTGGACTGCGGCAGGTGGAAATTGGTTAGCATCGCTTTGACTGCTCTGAATTCGAAACCTATTTCTGGATCTGGGTAGATGAAGAGGTCGGCAGCGCCCGCGCCTGCGACGATTTCTCCTGCGCCGAGGCGGATCGCGTGTTCGAGAGTGCGGACCGTTGTGGTTCCGACGGCGATGATGCGACGCCCGGTGCGGAGAGCCTGGTTGATGGCGGAGGCGGTATCGGCGGAGATGGAATAAGGCTCGGAGTGGAGCTTATGATCTTCGACTTTTTCGGTGCGGACTGGCTGAAAGGTTCCGAGGCCCACGTGGAGCGTGATTTCAGCGGTCGCGACGCCGCGCTGGCGGATGCGGCCGAGAATTTCCTGAGTGAAATGGAGGCCGGCGGTGGGAGCGGCTACTGAGCCGCGCTGCTGAGCGTAGACGGTTTGATAACGCTCGCGATCGCGGGAAGAATCTGCACGGGCGATGTAGGGCGGGAGCGGGACGTGGCCGATGCGATCGAGGGTGGCGAAGAAATCGTCGCCGCTGTGAAAGACGGGCTCGAAGCGGATGTGGCGCTCGCCGAAGTCGGCGCGGGTCAGGACCTCGGCTTGCAGTTCGTTTTGCTCGCCGAAGAAGAGGCGTTCGCCTATGCCGATTTTGCGGCCAGGACGAACCAGGCATTCCCAATCGTTGGGATCGGAGGAGAGCTGGCGGGTAAGCAGAACTTCAACCCGGCCGTGTAGGAAATCACGAGACGCTGGATTGCGTGGGCTGATAGCTTGAGCACGAACGCCTTCTCGACGGCCGTAGAGGCGGGCGGGAAAGACGCGAGTGTTGTTGAAGACCACGAGATCGCCGGGGCGTAGCAGGTCGGGGAAGTCGCGGAAGAGGCGATCGGAATATTCGCCGCTGGTGCGCTGCAGGTGCAGCATGCGGGAGCCGTCGCGAGCGGCGAGGGGCTCCTGAGCGATGAGTTCGTCGGGAAGATGGAAGTGGAAATCGGAAACCCGCACGGTGTCAGATTATAGGAGGAATGTTAGAACGGATCGGGTCTAAACCTGAGCGGTTTATCGTTTTTTCCTGGTAAGTTTGTTTGTCTTTTTTGGTAAATTTGTTTGTCTGTTCGCATCAGGTGCGGTACTATGCGGGGGCTGAAGCTTTAGCCGCTTTTTCGTCGCTCCCCCGAGAGAGTATTTCCATGTCCGCTGAACGGAAACACAGGGAAGAAATTGTCCGCTACGGGCGGATGCTGCACGAACGAGGGTTCGTGGCGGCTATGGACGGAAATCTGTCTGTACGGCTGGACGATGAGCGGATCCTGGTTACGCCGACGTGCGTGAGCAAGGGCGCGATGCGAGCCGGGGACATGGTGATCGTGGACCTGGATGGCAGACGGGTGGCGGGGCGGCGGAACGTGACCAGCGAGATTGGGATGCACCTCCTGGTATACCGCACGCGGCCCGACATTCAGGCGATTGTGCATGCGCATCCACCGACTGCGACGGGATTCGCGGCGGCGGGAATGGCACTCACCGAGCCGCTGGTTTGCGAAGTGGTAATGGGACTGGGATGCATTCCGCTAGCCCGCTACGGGACGCCTGGGACCTCGGAGTTGGCGAAGACGCTCGAGCCGTATGTTCCGCATTACGATGCCATCCTGATGTCGAATCACGGCGTGGTCACTTACGGGGATACCATCGAGCACGCCTACATGAAGATGGAGACTGTCGAACACTTTGCGCAGATCGCGCTGGTTACGCACTTGCTGGGGCGGCAGCAACCGTTGAGCGGGGTTGATATCGAGAAGCTGTTGCTGGCGCGGACGAAATATTTTGGCGGGAAGATGGCGGCGTCGATGCCGATCGCTATGGTGCGGCCTCCTGAAAAAGTCAGTTGAGCTATCCGCTGCTGCCTACTGTATTCCAAGAACAATCTTAAGCTTGCGGCAGTGTGAAGAATGCGCCTCGCTGCGCTCGGCGGGACAGCCGAGACGGCTGTCCCTACATAATCTCTACGCTCCGCTTCTTGATTTATTCCCCTCCTATGCGGAAGCGGAAGCCTGCGCGGAAGTTAATGGGTAGGGCGGGATAGCCTACTACTTCGTTGTAGTGGCGGTCCAGAGCGTTTTCGATATTCGCGTAGGCGGTGACGCGGTGATTGACGGCATACCAGCCACCTAGATCGGCGCGGACATAGCCAGCGGCGTGGTTGATACCGAAACCGTCGAAGTCGTCATCCGGGCGACGGCCGACGAAGCTTCCGCTAAGGTTCGATCCCCAGCGGCTGCCTAGGTACGACAACAGCGCGGTGGCGGAATGTTTGGGACGGCGCAGGAGCGGCTGGCCCGGGTTGTAGAGCGAGTCGATAGGAGCAGGATCGTCAAGAATTTCGGTGGATGTATAGGTGTAGGCCGCGGAGAGCAGCAGCCTACTGCGGAGTTTGGCTTGCAGTTCGACTTCCGCGCCTTGGGCAAACGCCTGGTTGACGTTGAAGTATTCTCCTACAAAGGTGGTTGGGTCGACCGTCTCGTAATTGATCTGGTCGTGAAACAGATTGTTGAAGTAGGTGGCGTTGAAGACGTATTTTCCGCGGAAGAAGTCCTGGCGAAGGCCTGCTTCGAAAGCGCGGACGCGCTCGGGTTTGAGGCCGGGGTTTGGGATGGAATAAGGCGGCCCGGCGAAGGTCTCTTCCAGGCGCGGCTCCTTGAACCCGGTGGCATAGGAAAAGCGGAGGCGCGTTCCGGAAAGAATCTCTCCACCTTTTAGAGCCAGCAAAGTCAGCGCGACCCGCGGTACGCCTGTGTTGCCGAACACGCTGCTGTGGACGAAACGCCCGCCTGCGATCGCCGAAAGCCTGCCCCAGGTTAGTTGCTGTTGCAAGTAGGCGTCCTGATTCAAGCGCTGGCCGGAGGGCGAGGGAGGGAAATCCAGATCACCGACAACTCCGTTTTCGTTTTCGAAACGATATCCGAAGTTGGTGTGGGACCAGGTTCGTTCCGAATAATCGCCCTGGTATTCAAAGCCCACGCGATTAATGTGATCGTATTCGTGAGCGGGAAAGTCAATCGGGCCGAAAACCGGACTGACGCGCGCAGGATCGCCATTCAGATTTAGGTCGTTATAGCGGTAGAGATAATCGAAGACAGTGAAACTGTGCTGCCAGCCTGAAGGAGCGGCCACGGTAAGCTCGGTGCTACCGAGCAAGCTGTTGAGCTGCGCCCATTCGCTGGGATCGGGCGGCAGAAGAGGATCGCCGTTGAAGTTCCATTCGCCGGGAAGTCCCGTGTGGCTGTTGGAGTGGCGGAGGTGAAGACGGAGGGAGACTTTGTCGCTCAGAGCAACTCCAGTATTGACGCCTTCGAGCGAATCGGAATTTGCGTTGTTGATGCCGGCTCCGTCGGTGTTGAACTGATCACCGAAGAGGTTGTAGTCGAAGCGGCGGTTCGCTCCGGAGAGGGAGGCGAAGCCGTTGGTGGTTGAGAAGTTTCCGCCGTCGGCGCCGAAGCGGAGTTCGGGGGTGGGGGTGTTGCCGGTGCGGGTCCAGACCTGAACCACGCTGGTCATGGCGTCGGAGCCGTAGAGCGTACTCTGCGCGCCGCGGAGAAATTCCATGCGGTTGGCTTCGGTGAGAGGAAGCGTGCCGAAGTCGAAGGTGCCGCCGGGTTCGTTGATGGTGACGCCGTCGACAATTACTTTGTTGTAGGTGGAATCGCCGCCGCGCACGAAAAGGGAAGACAAGCCGCCTCGCTGGCCGGCGGTGTTGACCACTGCACCGGGGAGATAGCGGACGCCGTCGTTCGCGTCCACGGGCCGCATGGTTTCGAGTTGGGCGTTCTCGAGCGTGGAGATGCTGGCACCGGTTTCTTCGGCGGGTAACGGAGTTCTGGTTGCGGTGACGACTACGGTTTCAGATGCTGGGGCCAGATGCAGTTGGATCGTGACGAGTTCGGCGCGGCCAGGATCGAGCTCTTTGTAGGGAGCGAATCCGGGAGCCAGGACCTGCAACTGATAAGCAGAGGAAGGAAGCCCGCCGAAGAGGGCGACTCCTTCGGCGGATGTTGTCGCGGTTTTTGTTGACGACGGGTTGGCTCCGGTCCCCCACAATGTCACTTGAGCGCCGGAGACGGCGGCGGATTGAGGGTCGACTACTTTGACTTTGAGGTCGGCAGCGGATGCTGCCGTGAGAAGTACGAAGAGCAAAAACGAGGCGCATAGTGCGCGCATAACCATCCTCCTTTTCACGCGAAAGGGGTTAAGGTGGACGGTTTACGCCGGTCTCCTGGCTTTGCGAGTGAGGAGGCTTCTAGCAGCAATTAGGAATTGGCTGAAGCTTCCGGATTCTGCAGACGGCCTTCCCGGGAATGCTCCCAGTGGACGGCTGCGGTTTTCTCGCTTACAGTTGCGCGGCAGCGCGGGAATTGCACCCGCTTCCCTGTCTTTGCCATGGGGCAAAGACGCGCAAACCGAAGGACATTTCAAAGAACGCGAAATAGTGGTGTCAGGAATTTAGCGGGTGGGGGTGGTGGAAGTCAAATCCTCAAAGAATAAACCCGGTGCCCTGGAGTTTATTTTCGCTTGTGTGACGGCTCTCCGACAAAGACCAGGCAGCCGTTGGGATCGCCGATGTGGAATTCAGTCATGCCGTAGTCTCGGTCGAATAGATCGCGGATTTTGTAGCGGTCTTTGAACGTCTTCACGTGCTCCCACAGCGCGGCGATGTTGGAAACTTCGATGTAGATCTCGGTATGGCCGCGGACGCAGCGCATGACTTCTTCGGAGGCGGCCTTCATGAAGTGGATGGTCTGGCCGTCGCGCTCGACGATGGCGTACTCCGCAGACTCCATCCTCGGGGTGAATCCGAGAATGTCGTGGTAGAAAGCAAGGGTTTCTTCCATGTCGGCGACTGCCAGCATTGGACTTATTTTTTTGGCGGTATAGGTTGCGGTCACTGCGGACTCCATCTCAGATCTCCCAATTTCACGAGAACCGTCAAGCATTATAAGGAAATTCAGGGGTACCGACTTTCTTCATGTTGGTCTCGGAGAATTCGCAGCACGCGGTCGAGCGAAACCTGCAGTTCCTGTTGATAGTGTTCCATGTCTTCATCAGTAGCGTTGGCCGGAACCGGGATTAGCTTGCCGAAGCGCATCAGGACTCGGGAAAACGGCTTCGGGATGATGAGGCGGTCCCAGGTGTTTAGGACCCAGGCATTCTCGACGGCGATGTGAAATGTGCTCAGGGAAACGCTCGAGGAGCGCGCCAGGGCTACCGGGCCGGGCTTTACTTTGTGGCGCGGGCCGCGGGGACCGTCGATGCTGAAGGCTACGGCCCAGCCTTCCTGCAGGGCGCGGCGCAGGCCTAGCAGGGCGCGGACGGCGTTGCGGCTGCTGGAGCCTTTGACGGCTACGAATCCGAATTTGTGGATGATGCGTCCCATGTATTCGCCGTCGTAGCTGTTGCTGCTCATCACGCGGATGCCGACGTTGCGGAAAAGATAGGTCGCGGGGATGATGCAGGCGTGCCAGAAGGAAAGTATCAGCGGGCGCTGGTTGACGGTTTGCTGCGCGCCTTCTTCGTAGGAGATGCTTACTCGCAGAGTGGGGCCGATCAGGCGGATGAAGGAGTATCCGGCGGCGATGATGATGGGCAGGGCGATTCTCTGGAGGAGGGTGAAGCGGCGGGGATGAGGGCAATTCCGTTGCGGCGGGGGCTTCGCTAGTGCTGGCTTCGGTCACAGTAGATCATTGTAATGGGAAGGTTGTGGAGGAGGGCTTCGCTTTGCTTATGTAGATCGGGGGCTGAAGCCCACGGTCAGAATGGATGCCTATCGCAGCGCTGAAGCGCTGCGCGCCCAAGGCGCGCTGCCCAAAGTCAAAGGCGCGCCTCGCTGCGCTCGGCTGAACGGGCGAAGGCGCCCGTTCCCACATGGGCGCTCCGCTACGGCCGAGGCGCCCGTCCCACATCACATGACTTTATCAATCTTCGCTAGCTTTCCAGGTAGGCTTCGATCCACTTCTTTACTTTTTGGCGGCGGTCGTCGGCGGAGTCGAAGCGGACTCCGAAAGACTTGGGCTTGCGCCAGGTCACGACTCCACGGACGGTGACGCGGGGCAGAGTTAGCAAAGAAAACGAGATCTCTACATTGGCTCCAGAAGGCATATCTTCGGCACTCTTCAGGGACATGCCGCCGGAGCTGATCTCGAGGCTGGAGGCGGTGATGCGCTGGTTATCAGGGCTGACTATGGTGACTTCTGTCATGATCGGGACGCGGGCGTAGCGGCGGAATTCGTGGAGCACGAGCATGTGGGTGGCGCGGACCAGTTTGAGGGTCGCGGGCCGCTCCAGAGGTTCCTGGAACATGGCGTTGATGCCGAACTTGGAGTAGCGCATGGCCTCCTGCGCGTTGCCGCCAAGACCGTAGAGCACGATGCGGCTGTTCGAAGGGGAAGTGCGGGCGGCGTCCATGACCGCTTCGGCGCCTGTGCCCAGACTGATCACGCAGGCTTCGAATTTCTCCTGGCGCAGGCGTTCGGCCGCGCTGGAGGACACAAGCACGGTCTCGATGCCGAACTGGCGGAAACACTCGGTCAGCAGGGCTCGGGAAGATTCTTTCAGGTCGACCAAGGCGGCGCGGGCCGATGCCTTTTTGGTGGAGGAAGTGAACGCAGGGGCAGTGCCAAAGGTTTTGCATGTCGGGGGCCGGTTTCCAGTACGAAAGTTTATTGTGGCGCGCCGGGAACGAGATAGAAAGACCCTAAGGGGCAGGGCCGGAGTACAAAAGTCTCATTACCTTGGTTGGACTGGTGGGTAGGAAGGCAGGAGTGCGAGTCTCTTGGGTCAGGCGTTGGCTACGGCTGCCAGGAGAGCTTGGGCTGGCAGGTCCGCGACCGGTAACTCGATGGTTACACGCGCACCGTGTGGGCTTTACGTTCTCTATGCGGAGATCTCCACCACGTTCTTTGACGATGCCGTAGCAGACGCTCAACCCCAGGCCGGTTCCTTTTCCTACCGGTTTGGTCGTGTAGAACGGGTCTAGGGCGCGGTTAAGATTGTCAAATCCTGGTCCGGAATCTTCTACTTCGATGACGGCTCGCAGGCCGCGCTGGTAGGCGCGAATGCTGATCTGCTTGCTGCCGGCCGTGCCTTCCAGAGCGTCGCTGGAATTGTTAAACAGGTTCAGCAGGATTTGCTTGATTTCGTCCTCATTGGCGGCCAGCAGGGGGAAATCTGGAGCGATGTCGAGTGCAACGCGGACGTTGCGGGTGCGGGTGTAGTACTCGCGCAGGGCCAGCACCTCCTGCAACACGGGCGAGAGCTGCACGGCGTGCTGGTCGCGGGTGCTTTGCCGCGAAAAGCGCAAGAGGTTGTCGGTAATGCGCTTCATGCGGCGGGCTTCATTCACCAGCTTGCCGAGCTGATTCCGAGCGTTTGGGCCCGCAACGGCGTCACTTAGCAGTTCGCTGTAGCCCATGATTACGGTCAGAGGATTGTTGAGTTCGTGTGCGACTCCGGCGAGCAGTTGGCCCAGGGCAGCCAGCTTTTCGGACCAGACCAGCTGCGAGTGCAAGGCCCTCAACTCGACGGCTACCGCAAGATCAGCTGCAAGCATTTCGATGCGGGACAATTCGAGCGCGTCGATCGCATTCGTATTGCTGGGTGCGGCTAATCGAATGCAGCCCAGGTATGCGCCTCCGGCTGAGCGAGAGGGGAATCAGCAGTTCCTGGCGATTGGTTCTTTGGTTGATTTCGCCGCGTGCATTGGAGTTCCGGTTCTGCGGAAACAGGATGGCTTCGTTCGCGGGCAGAGGGTACGAATTCTTTCCTATGAGCTGGGCTTGGGAACACAGAGTCTCGATGTGGTCAAGCGTCCAGGCCTGGGTTTGAACCTCCAGCCTTTGCAATTGCGCCGGGGAGAGTCCGCTGGAACCAGCCACGCGCAGCTTGCGCTCTGCATCTTCGAGTTGGACCACAGCCACGCTGAAGTTGCTGACTTCGGTGATCGCCGAAGCGATGGCGGGGCAAACAGCATCGGGCCGGCCGCGGCCGAGCAGCTGCGACGTGATGGCCGAGAAGCGCTCCAACTGGCGGTTCAGGACGGCTGCTTTGTGTTGCATGCCCGCGATCGATTCGGACTTGTCTTCGACCACGGCCAGAATCATTCCAAAAGCGACAAAAAACTTGGGAGTGTTCCAGAGTTCGCCTGGAATAATCAGGTTGGGAGCAAGACGATCGACCAGCAAGCCGAGAGGAAAGACCGCTCCCCAGCAGAAGAATCCGCCCGCGATAGTCAGCATGGCAGGCGAGGAGCGCGAGTAGTTCCGGCAAATGAACACGCCTGATAAGGCAAACCCGATTCCCAGCAGCGCGATGGTTCCTTCGTCAAAGGAACCGCGAAGAGCAGCGCGGATCGCCCAGGATCCGGCGAGCGAACACAAGAAGGTAGTTGTGGCCAGAAACAGAGTTACGTTGCGGCTAATGCGGAAGAAGAAGCACGCGGCTCCGCCGAAGCAGGCCAGCAGGCAGAGGACATAAGGCCAGCGGGCATGGACGTCGTAGCACGTGCAGGCCACGTACACCACTGAAGGCACGCCCAACACCAGTAACAGTAGCGTGCGCCGGGCGTAGTCTTCGACCACAATCGAGACGGAGACCAGAAAAGTGACCGCAGCCGCTTGCAGCGATCCGGAATCGACAGCTAACAGAAGGGGGCTGACTGAGCCGTGATCAGGCTCGAGCAATTGCGCGATGAAATGGGTGAAGACCAGCGCCCAGCCCATGGTCCAAAGTGTGAGGCGAGTGCTGCGCCCCTGGCGCTTGAGGCAGACAAAGATAATGACCAGGACACCTACGGTCAAAAATGTCGGAATTTTTTCGACGACACCCATTCAAGATTACTTTTGGGGGGAGTAATTCGATTTTATTGGTAACTAAGGGTAATCAACCCTCCACCTTGGGACAACGCCCCAACGTGCCATCAGAGTGGCACCAAAGTTGGGCATGATTTTAGGGAGCAAGGTGGGCCTGAGGAGGCTCGGGTTAGTCGGGAATGGCCAATCGGCCGCCCACGCTGCTCAGAAGCTTCTCGGCGGCTTCGCCGGGGTCCTGGGTGGCGAAGTTTTCGTCCAAGACGAGGACTGATACGGTGGGATCGATTTCTTCCAGCACCTTGGTGGTGGGTTTGCCATGCATGGTTTGCATTTTCGAAGAAATTACTACGAGTTTTGCCTTGGTTGCTTTGAGCAGAATGCGGGCGTCGTTGATGCTCAGAGTGGTCAAGGCGTTGTAACCGGCGCTGCACAGCACTTCGCGCAGGAACGTGCACACATCGGTGGACTCGAAGACGCAGAGGAGACGCGGCCTTGCGTCCCCGGCTTTCCCTCGTGAATAGCGGGAGCCCAAATAAGCGGCGGTGATGGCCTCTTCGACCGAATCGTAGGTTTCAAACTGCGCGAGCAGGTTGGTGAGCTGCAGCACTTTGCGGATATTGGGCGGAACACCGCTGAGTTTGACGTCTCCGCCTTTGGATCGGGCGGCTTGCATCAGGCGGACCAGTGCGCCCAGCCCGCTGCTGTCGAGAAACTCCACCTGGTCGAGCTGCAGCACGACGTCGCCGTGCTTCTCGATGGAGTCTCCCACGTGGGAATGCAACGTAAAGACTTCATTGCCGGCCACAATCCGTCCGTGGCACTGAACGATCAGGACATCACCGACTGGGCGGCTCTCCAGACGCAGCTGCATCTCCGCCTCCTTGTATTTCGTGGCGAATCTTACGTGGAGGGAAGGGGCAAGTCAATCGGGCGAGGCCAGACCCGCGGAATCTCAGGGGCCAAAGCCCGCGTCTCGATTTAGCTCGTGCGGCGCAGCTGAAGCCGTGCCCTTCCCAAATCCTTTCAGTCCGCTTCTACTCTGACCATCTGCGGAACAGCAGCGCACCGTTGGTGCCGCCGAAGCCGAAAGAATTCGACATGGCGTATTCGAGCTTGGCTTTGCGGGCGTGGTTGGGGACGAAATCCATACCCACGGTTTCGGGGTCCTGGCTGACGAGGTTGATGGTGGGGGGCAGAATCTGATCGCGGAGAGCGAGGACGGTGATGCCGGCTTCGAGGCCGCCGGCGCCGCCGAGCAGGTGGCCAGTCATGGACTTGGTGGAGCTGACAGGAAGCTTGTGCTCGCCGAAGAAGTTGCGGATGGCGTGCGCCTCGAGCGTGTCGCCGATGGGCGTGGACGTGCCGTGGGCGTTGACGTAATCGACTTTGTCTGGAGTGATTCCGGCATCGCGGGTGGCGTTTCGCATCACGCGGAATCCGCCTTCATGCTCGGGAGCGGGCTGCGTCATATGGTAGGCGTCGCCGGACATGCCATAGCCGGCGACTTCGGCGAGGATGGGCGCACCGCGTTTCTTGGCGTGTTCGAGTTCTTCGAGCACCAGGATGCCCGCGCCTTCGCCCATGACAAAGCCGTCGCGATCTTTGTCCCAGGGACGGCTGGCTTTTTCGGGATCGTCGTTGCGGGTTGAGAGCGCGCGCATGGCGGCGAATCCGCCGACACCCATCGGCGTAATGGCGGCCTCTGAACCGCCTGCGATCATCACATCCGCGTCGTTGTGCTGAATGATGCGGAAAGAATCTCCAACTGAGTGAGCGCTGGTGGTGCAGGCCGTGGCAGTGGCCTCGTTCGGACCCTTGGCCCCAAGCCGCATGGAAACATGGCCAGCAGCAAGATTGATGATGGCCGCAGGAATAAAGAAAGGAGAAATCTTGCGCGGGCCGCCTTCGAACAGAGCGGTGTGTTCGCGCTCGATGATATCGAACCCGCCGATGCCGGAGCCGATGTGCACGCCGACTCGTTCGTCGTTCTCAGGAGTGATTTTCAGGCCCGACATTTTGAACGCTTCGTCCGCGGCGGCGATGGCCAGGTGGATGAAGCGTCCCATCTTCTTTACTTCTTTTTTCTCAATGAAGTTGAGGGGATCGAAGTTCTTGACCTCAGCGGCGATCTGGCAGGCGAAATTGGTGGAGTCGAACTGGGTGATGCGGGCCACGCCGCTTTTACCGGCGAGCACGGCCTGCCACACTTCTCCGGTGGTATTTCCCACGCCGCAGATCAGGCCGATGCCCGTAACTACGACCCTGCGTCCCAAACTACTTGCCGCCTTTCGAATGCTTCCCGATGTAATCGATGGCGTCCTGCACGGTGCGGATCTTTTCCGCATCCTCGTCCGGGAATCTCGATGTCGAAGCCTTCTTCAAAAGCCATCACCAGTTCGACTGTGTCCAGTGAATCTGCGCCCAGGTCATCGACGAACGATGCGCTGGAGGTGACCTCGCCCTCATCGACACCCAACTGCTCTACGATGATCTGCTTTACTTTCTCGTCAACGGCTGCCATGTTTTTCCTCGCTTAAACTCGATTTGATTTGAAATTCGATGCCGGGAATCGGGGACCGCAGTCTCCGCTTCCCGTCCGGCCTTCGCCCGGACCCTCCGCGATTTTGTTCCTCGCAGGTGTTACCGCATTGAAAATAGGCGAACGTGTAGTCTAATTGCCCGGTGAATTAGTGTAAAGGAAAGGGATCGCCACACAGGGCAAAACCCTTGGCCAACTTCGGATCGGGACACTTGATCGTAACGGTTGGAAGTTCTCGTGGTCAAACTGCGGGCAAGTTATGATTGGGCGATGCGTGCCGTCGTGCAGCGAGTAAGCCGCGCCCAAGTTACGGTGAACGGAGAAATCGTGGGCAAGATCGGCCTGGGGCTGCTGGTTTTGCTGGGCGTCGGCCGGGACGATAGCGAGGCCGACGCAATTTATCTGGCGGAGAAAATTGCTGGCTTGCGAGTTTTTGAAGACGCCGAGGGGAAAATGAACCGCAACGTGCAAGAGGCAGACGGGAGCGTACTGGCGGTTTCGCAGTTTACTCTGTACGGGGACGTAAGGCGAGGCAAGCGGCCGTCGTTCGACGCGGCGGCGCCCCCGGAAAGAGCACGCCAGCTCTATGAGTTCTTCGTGGAACAGATTCGCGGCACCGGATTGCGCTGCGAGACTGGTCGGTTTCAGGAAATGATGCAGGTGGAACTGGTGAACGAGGGGCCAGTGACGATTTTGCTGGATTCAGAGAAGAGCTTTTAGCAATACTCGCGTCAGGGTATGAAAAGAATCTTCTTTAACTCTCGTGGCTTGCGCGCGGGCTGGCGGTTGCTCATTTTCGTAGGCATTTTCGTGGGACTCAAGTTCCTGTCGAACTGGATCATTCCCAAGATCTTCCATCCAGAAGAACGGCCGTTCCTTGATCCGGTGGGTGCCATCTTCGACGAGCTGCAGGCAATGATCCAGGTGCTGATCGCGACCTGGATTATGGCTCGCATCGAACGCCGGCGCTTCGCTGATTACGGCGTTCCAGTGCGCAATGCCTTTGGAGGCAACTTCTGGGTTGGACTTGCCTGGGGTGCGGCTTCGACTTCTTTGCTGGTGGGCCTGATCGCAGTTTTCGGCGGCTATCGCATCCTCGGGCTTGCGCTCCATGGCAGCACGCTCTGGTATTTTGCCGGCGTCTGGATCATCGCCAATCTGCTCATTGGGTTTGCCGAGGAGCTCCAGTTCCGCGCCTATCTTCTCGCCACGCTCGCCGATGGTATTGGCTTCTGGACGGCGGCCATTCTGCTTTCGATCGGCTTTGGTGCGCTGCACTATTTTCTTAAACCCCATGAGCGCTGGGAGGACTTTGCTTCGACTGGGCTGCTCGGGCTGTTTATGTGCTTCACGCTGCGTCGAACTGGCTCACTGGCGTTTGCCATCGGTTTCCACGCCGCCTTCGATCTGGCTAACCTCTTCGTGTGGTCGGGACAAAACGCGGGCGAATATGCCGTCGGCCACCTTCTTGAAACTCGCTGGCAAGGGCCACAATGGCTCACCGGCGGGCTACTCGGTCCGGAAGCCAGTTGGATGGTCTTTGTGGTGATCGCGTTGATGTTTGGAATCTTTGATCGCTGTTATCAGCAGAAGAAGTTTCCAGGTTGAGTCCTCCTCTGGCGGCGGCCACTTTTCTCAACGTACAATCAGCGCGGAGGTGAAAACATGCGTAAGGGCAATACGATCGCGCTCTTGATAGTTACGTTCGCGATGACGGCAGCGGCGGGGTCGAAGATCGAGGGCACGACCGCGCTGAAGGATTTCCAGCCATTCGGAACGATCGAGAAGAAGACGCACAAGAATCAGCAATACGATCTTTCTTTCGCCGCTATGGGCAAGCTCTACACTTGCCGCTCGGTCGAGAAGGAGTCTTTGAAGGCCACCGATTTCGTCGTGGGCAGCGATGTGCAGTACCAGATCAACGGCGACAAGGGTAAGGTGAAAAACGCCAGCGGTAAACAAGTGGAGTGCATCATCATGCGGGTCGCCGAATTACCGGCCGCTGCCTCGCCGGCCACCCCACAATAATCCTTAGTACTTGGGACAGAATCGTCAACGCGCTTCGAGGATGGCATCGGTTACGCGGGCGGCATCGACCGCGGCTTTTACATCGTGCGTTCGTAAGATGTGCGCTCCTTTGAGAATCAAAGCGGTGTGTGCGGCTAGATTTCCGTAGAGCCGGTCTGTGGCGGAGGCGTCTTTTCCATCCCTCGCTAAGGTGCGTCCGAGAAAAGATTTTCTCGAGGTCCCGGCCAGCAGGGGAAAGCCGAGCGATTGGAAGTCCTGAAAGCGCGCCAGTAGCGGATAGTTCTGCTCGAAGTTCTTTCCGAAGCCGAAGCCGGGATCGAGGGCGATTCTTTCCCGGCGCACGCCGGCCACGACGGCCGCCTCCACCCATTCTCTGAGTTCGCGCTTAACCAGAAGAAAAATATCAACGGGCGGCGGCAATGTGCGCCATTCTTCAGGACGGCCGCGCATGTGCATGAGAACCGCTCCGCATTTTATTTCGGCAATCGTTGCGGCCATCTGCGGGTCCCAGCGCAGAGCGCTGACGTCGTTGACGATCTCGGCTCCGGCCGCTGCGGCAGCGCGCGCCACGCTGGCTTTGTAGGTGTCAATGGAGATCACTGTACCCGGACGCTGTTTCTTAAGAGCGGTGATCACGGGCAACACGCGTTTCGACTCTTCTTCCGCGCTCACGGCGACCCTGGCGCCGGGGCGGGTGGATTCTCCGCCAATGTCGATGATATCTGCTCCTTCGTCGAGCAATCGGAGGGCGTGCGCTGTCGCTTTTTCGGGATCGAGATGGAGACCGCCGTCTGAGAAAGAGTCGGGCGTCACGTTGACAATACCCATGATCAGCGTGCGCTTGCCCAGTTCCAGGGTGCGCGCGCCGAGGCTCCACTGAAAAACGGCTCTCATTGGGCAGATTCTAAATGAAAGAGGAAGGTGAAGGAGTGAAAGCGGATCCGTTACCGGCGTCGGACGGCTGCATCCCGCTTGCCCAGAGTCCGAAGCGCCCCGGGGCCCGTGCCGGAGGGCGGCTTGCGCATGCCGTCGAGCAAGTCCTTGAGCACAACTGCGTTGTTGCGCGTCTCGTTCTTCGAGGCGAACAGGAGCGTGAGGCGTTTCCTCTTGTGGGCCAGAGAGTAAAGTTTCTGCAGGTCTTTTTCTGCTTCGGGACGGGTCAACTCCTTCAGGTAACGCTTGCGGAAAACTGTCCACTGTTCCGGCTGAGCGTGAAACCACTTTCGCAATTCGTTGGATGGAGCAAGATCGCGCAGCCACTCCTGCAAGGCGATGTCAGTTTTTGAAAGGCCGCGCGGCCACAGGCGATCGACGAGAACGCGCGCGCCGTCGGAGCGTGATACCGATTCGTATACTCGCTTCACCGCAACTGGCATGGCTTCGCAGCTTTCCTCTACTATTGTAAGGCGAATGCAATTGCGGCGGCTGTGGGAAACTGGGAACAAATGGGACCGATCGAGTGATGGAAATAAAGATTCGGGTGATCGCTGGATTCGGACGGCAGCCTAACCGCAAACTGGCGATAGGCTTAAGACGCTGGATTGGCGCGGCTCTCGCTGCGTGCTTGGCGCTGGCGGCTTGCGATGTGGAGCGTCGCAAATCGGATGCCGAACTTGGCCTCAACCCCCAGCAGGCCGCGGGGCGCAAGCTCTATGACAACTACTGTGACCGTTGTCACCGGCCCGATTCTACGAAGGGGAAAAAGGGTCCGGGACTGAAGGGCGTGTTCCAGCATCAATTTCTTCCTCAGACCGGACTGCCTGCGAATGACGAGCGTGTGACTGACATTATTCGAAACGGCCGCCCTGATATGCCGGGCTACAGCCAGGTCATGAGCGCACAAGATATGCAGGATTTGCTGGCCTACATGCACACGCTGTAGTGGCGGCATCGAGCTATCTGTGCGCAGTTCATTCTCTTCGTGGGATAATCTCCAGGTGAAAACCGCCGCGCCATCTGAGCTTTTTCGCAAGCTGCCTTCCGTCGATGATGTGATGCGCGGACCTTCGGTTGGTTCACTAGCTGCGGGTTACGGACATGATTCCGTTGTGGACGCAGCGCGCATCGTGCTGGGCCGGTTGCGGGAGGAGATCGCATCAGGGCTGCTGGATGCAGATGGGCTGGAGCTTGCGCTTTCTGGTCTGGCGGGAGCGGTGGAGAACCAACTTCGCCAGGCGATGGCCTACTCTCTGCGGCCGGTGATCAACGCCACCGGCGTAATTCTGCATACTAACCTTGGCCGCGCGCCGCTGGGCGAGGCCGCGATCGAGCACATCCGGGAGACCGCCGCTTGTTATAGCAATCTGGAGTTTGACCTTGAGGCTGGCGCTCGGGGCAAGCGGGATGTGCATGTTGATCGGCTGTTTCGGCGCTTGCTGCATGAAGAAGTCAAAACCACCGAGCTGCGCTCGGCTGAGCGCGCAAGAGTGCCCGTTCCCACACCAGCGGGCGTCTCGACCATCGTGGTCAACAACAATGCGGCGGCCGTGCTGCTGGCGCTGAACAGCTTGGCTGACGGTGGAGAAGTCGTCGTCTCGCGTGGCGAACTGGTCGAGATCGGCGGGTCGTTTCGGATTCCCGACGTGATGGCCAAGTCGGGAGCGATCCTGCGCGAGGTAGGGACGACCAACCGCACCCGTACCGCCGACTACGAACGGGCCATCACGGAACGGACGCGGCTTTTGCTGCGAGTGCACCGTTCGAACTTCGAGATCACCGGCTTCACCGAGCAGGCTTCTACGGCGGAACTGGTCGCGTTGGCGCGTAAGCGCGGCATTCCGCTGATGGAGGATCTGGGCAGCGGCGCGCTGTTTGATCTGCGAGCGATCGGCGTCAGCGGCGAGCCGGGCGTGCTGGACAGCCTGCGGAGCGGCGTCGACATCGTTACTTACAGCGGCGATAAGCTGCTCGGCGGGCCGCAGGCAGGGCTGATCAGCGGCGGTTCGGAGTTGATCGCACGCATGCGATCGAATTCGCTGTTCCGGGCCTTGCGCGTGGACAAGCTGATCTATGCTGCGCTGGAAGCCTCCCTCTTGGCTTACGTCCGGAAGGCATCACGATGCGATTCCCACGCTGCGCATGATGCGGCTCACGAAAGAAGCGATCGGCGAGCGGGCTGAGACGCTGGCGGCGCGGGTTGCAGCGCCGAAGTTGAAGGTTGAGATTGTGGATGGTGAATCGATCCTCGGCGGCGGTGCGGCGCCGTCTTCTATTCTGCCGACCCGACTGCTGGCGATGACTTGCGAAGCTTGAGTGCTGATGAACTGGCCGCGCTTCTGCGGCGCTCGGAGCCTCCGATCATCGCCCGAGTTGAGGAAGGCCGGGTGTTGCTGGATTTGCGGACTGTGTTTCCGGAGCAAGAGAATGCGATCAAGAAGACTCTGGCAACACTGGGCCTCTAATTTCTCTCGAGAGGGAAGTTCGACATGCGGAAGACAGTTCGCACATTGTTGGTTGTGATGGTAGCGACAGTCGCCGGCGCTCCAGCTCAGGAATCGGCAGTCGACGCTCAAAGCCGCGTGCAGACCGACCAGGAACACACGAGATGGATTGATCACGTCATGCGGTCCATTGCGACAATCAAGCCGGGTATGGCACGAAAGGAACTTTTCCGTGTGTTGACGGAAGAAGGTGGACTCTCGACTCGCACCGAAAGAAGATACGTTTACAAACACTGCCCTTATATCAAGGTGGATGTGGAGTTCTCTCCCGTCGACGAGATCGGCACGGGCCAAGGGGGGACGTCCGAGAATCCTGACGACAAGATCGTCAAGATCTCACGGCCATACCTGGAGTATTCGATCACGGACTAGCCTCATCTAAACGTGAGGCTCTGGCTAGGCTGCCCAGTTACATTGTGGCTACCCTCTACACTGTCGGACATTCGACCCGCTCACTCGACGAGTTAATCGAGACGCTTCAGTCCCACTCGATTCAAACCCTGGTGGATATCCGCGCCTTCCCCATGTCGCGGCGGCTGCCGCAATTTAATCGGGAATCTCTGGAAAAAAGTTTGCGCGCTGTTGGAATTCGCTATGTCTGGATGAAAGCTCTTGGGGGCTATCGCAAGAAAAGTCGCGAAGATTCGCCAAATATCGGGCTTCGCAACGCGAGCTTCCGCAATTATGCCGACTACATGTTGACCACGGAATTTGAAAATGCGATGGCCGAACTGGTGGCGCTGGCTGAGGGCTCCCGCACCGCCTACATGTGTGCCGAGCGCGTATACTTCCGCTGCCACCGCATGCTGGTGTCGGACTGGCTGGTCGCACACGGCCATGAAGTGATGCACATCGATGGGACCGGCCCTGTCCAACCACATAACCTGACCTCAGAAGCTCGCATGATAGACGGCGAATTGATTTACCGTGGAGACCGTCTACTGTAAGGCGTCGACAACCACCTGTAAGGTGTCCAAAATATGATCGTCGGTACGGGCATTGACATTGCGGAAGTTCCGCGCATCCGGCAATCGATCGAGCGCTTTGGCGATCGCTTTCTGCAGCGCATCTACACCGCGGGTGAAATCCGTTATTGCGACTCCAAAGCGAACCGAGAGGAGCGTTACGCCGCCCGCTTCGCCGCCAAAGAGGCAGCCATGAAGGCTTTGGGCACGGGCTGGAGCCACGGCGTGCGCTGGCGGGATTGCGAAGTGGCGCGGCTGCCAGGCGGACGCCCGACCATCGCCTTCCACGGAAAGGCCGGCGAGATTGCTGCCCGGCTGGGTGTGAAAAATGCTGCGCTATCGATTTCGCACACCGCGGAGCAGGCGATCGCACAAGTCATTCTCGAAAGTTAGAACCTTTTAGACAAGGCGAGCGCTAAACACCAATTGCCGCGGCGTCTCTACAGACCTTCTGCTAGACTGGCGCATTCCTTTTCATCATGTCTGCAACCCTACAGACTGCCGCGCCGGTTTTGCCCTCCACCGAGATTCCCGAACGGACCCTTCTCGCGGGTCTGGGGTTAACTAGTTTCGGGGCGTTGTTGCTGGAGTTGGCGCTCACTCGATTGTTCTCCGTGGTGCTCTTCTATCACTTCGCGTTTCTCGCGATTTCGATTGCACTGCTGGGGCTGGGTGCAGGGGGAGTTTTTGCCTATCTATTCAGGATTCGCCTGGCGCGAACCGACACGCGCACGCTGGCAGCGCGCCTGTGCATTGACAACTCCATTCTGGTAGTTGTCGCTCTGGAGGTCGTCCTGCATGTCCCGGTGGCGCTGTCGGTGACGGGGAGGAATTTCCTGCACCTGACCGCGCTCTACGTGGTTGCGGCCCTGCCTTTTTTCCTGACCGGATTGCTGTTCTCCGTAGTGTTTGCGCGAGAGACCTGGCGAGTTTCCCGGCTTTACGGAGCAGATTTGAGCGGCGGAGCGCTGGCGTGCCTGGCCGTAGTTCCCCTGCTCAACTGGATCGGAGGGCCGAATACGATTTTGATGGCGGCGGTAGCGATGGCTGTGGCGGCCATGGTCTGGGCTGGATCAGCAACCGCGCGCAAGGTTGCAGGCGGTCTGGCCGTTCTATTCGTCTTGCTGATCGCGGCGAACCACTCGAACCGGCTGATTGACGTAATTTATGCCAAAGGGATATTTCGCGATCCGGGGTGGGTGGAATTTGCGCGCTGGAATGCGCTGTCGCGTGTGGAAGTGGATCGCCAGGGTCAAGCCAAGGCTATCGTTATCGATGCCGACGCTTCCACTTACATCATGAATTGCGACCTGGCGCACTGGCACGATTCGGAGTGGGAGCACGATCTCATGTCAGCTCCGCCCGCGCTGGCCAACGTTCTGCGTCCGCGCGGAGAGTTCGCAATTATCGGGCCGGGCGGCGGCGTGGACGTACTGCGCGCAGTGGCCAACGGTAGTCCCAGCGTGACGGGCATTGAAATCAATCCCATCATCGCCAACACGATCATGCGCGGGCGTTACGCCGATTACGCCATGCATCTTTACGAACGACCTGAGGTTCACATCCACGTGACCGACGGCCGCTCTTATCTGCGCTCCACTCCGCAGCAATTTGACGTGGTGCAGATGACGCTGGTGGATACCTGGGCCTCCACCGCCGCCGGCGCTTTCGCGTTGAGCGAAAACAATCTCTACACCGTGGAGGCCTTTCGGGAATATTTCGAGCATCTGAAACCGGACGGCATGATCGCCATCACCCGCTGGGAGTTCCGCCAGCCGCGGGAAGCGCTGCGCGTGGTATCTGTGGCGATGCAAGCGTTGCACAGTCTCGGCGTGGCGAATCCCGCGCGCAACTTTATCGTGGCGTCGCAAGGGCCACTCAATGAAGATGGGATTCCGGTGGTGGTGCTGGCCAAGAAAACTGCTTTTACCACGGAGGAGGAGGCCGCGGTGCAGGCTCACTTCCACGAATATAGCGAACTCGACCCGCTCTATTTGCCTTCGCAACCTGCGGTAGGTCACGGCGGTCTGAATCCGTTTGCGGACTTGATCGCGAGCAATGATCCTTACCGTTTTGCGCAAAGTTATGCCTACAATGTGGCGCCAGTCAGCGATAATGCGCCGTTTTTCTTTTTTACGCTCAAGGCAGGACAAATTCTCCAGCAGGAGAGACAGCGCGGAATTGACTGGAAGGTGAACCTGGGAGTGCTGGTGTTGATTCTAGTGCTGGTCATCTCGCTAGTCGCAGTGCTGGGGTTCTTGATTCTGCCGCTGGCGCTGCAGGGAGGCCGCCAGTCGCCGCTTCCGCTGCTTTATTTCGTGGCGGTAGGGTTGGGTTATATTCTGGTGGAGATCGCATTTATCCAGCGCTTCGTGCTTTTTCTGGGGCACCCCACCTATGCGCTGACCGTGGTCATCTTTCTGCTGATGCTGTCGAGCGGGGCAGGAAGCTTGTTTTCGCGGCGCTGGCTTCTCCGCACCGAAATGGCGTGGATGCCGCTCATGCTCGTGATCCTCGCGCTGGCGGCCAACGTATTTCTTCTGCCCCGGGCACTTTCCGCCTGGGTAGGCCTGGCATTTGGCTACCGCCTGGTGGTGAGCGGAATGCTGCTGGCGCCGCTCGGCTTCGTCATGGGGATGCCGTTCCCGACCGGCTTGCGCGCTCTGGCGGAGCGTCCCGTCCTCGACGTTCCGAGTGGAGAAACGGCTGCGGACAATGCCGTGGAATGGGCGTGGGCAATGAACGCCGCCGCCAGCGTATTGGGGTCCGTGCTGGCCATGGTGATCGCGATCCAATTTGGCCTGACTGTGACCCTGGCCTGCGGGGTTGCGGCCTATCTGCTGGCTTTATTGCTACTGCCCGCTCTGCGCCCACAACGAGCTTAAGAGCGGGCTCCGGGTTTGTTATATGATGCTGCGAGGCGACAGCGGCTGGTTTAGGCAGTTCCGTGGGTCGCCGACGATAACGCAGGAAGATACCGCAGATTGCGGTCTGAGGAAATCACTTGCCGAGCCAACAGCAGCTTAAGTGGTCGCAACTTCGCGTCGGCATCACGGTGATCATCGCCAGTCTAGTGTTGGCGCTGCTCTTGTTTCTAATGTCCGGGACGGGCGGCTTCTTCACCAAGCGAATTACGCTGGTCTCCTACTTCGACAACGCGGAAGGGCTGCGCGTGGGCGCGCCGGTGCGGCTCAGCGGCGTGGATATCGGCAACGTTGCGAAGATTCTCGTTGTCCCCGACAGAGACAAGCAACTCACTCCCGTTGAAATAGTCATGAAGGTGAGCACGAAATACAGTTTCAATCTGCGCCGCGATACCCTCGCTTCTCTCGAGACCGCCGGCGTGCTGGGCGAAACCTTCATGGATATGGACAGCTCGCAGGCCATCGGGCCGCCGGCGCGGGATGGCGACACACTTCCCACGCGTGTGCATCCTGACTTCAACGAAGTGGTGCGCTCCAGCCAGAGCACGCTGCAGAACATGGATGCTCTTCTCAAGCGTGCCGACCGCATTCTCGCCTTCGCAGAAAGCGGTAAAGGATCGCTCGGCAAGATGATTTACGATCCCACGCTGTATGACCGCTTGTCGCAGACGGTGTCTGAACTCAAAACCGTTGTCGACGAGATCGCCAAAGGACAAGGCAGCCTGGGCCAGCTGATCAACAGCAATGACGCCTACACCAAGTTCCTGGGCACACTCGACAAAATGAATTCCGTGGTGGATGAGTTGCAGCAAGGCAAAGGCACGGCCGGAAAATTCCTGAAAGATCCTTCCCTCTACGACAATGCCAACGACACCGTCGCCAACTTGAAGAAAGTGAGCGAAGACCTCAACGCGGGCAAAGGGACCGCTGGAAGGCTGCTGAAGGACGAAGAACTGGGGAAGAAGATCGACACGACCATGACCAAACTTGCAGCTCTGACCAGCGAGATCGACGCGGGCCATGGCACGGTAGGAAAGCTCTTCAAAGACGATACGCTGTACAACAATCTCAACCACACTCTGGAAGAGACCCAGGGCCTGATCAAGGCAATCCGGGAGAATCCCAAGAAGTATCTCAGCATCAAGTTGCACATTTTCTGAGAGCGGTTCACGCATGCCATCCCCGAGCGAGGGATGACAGTTCCACTTCAGTGCTCTCCGATTCCGAAAACCGCGCCCAGCAGGAGAATCGCGAGCACTCCGAACGAGATCGCTCCGTACTTCCAATCTCTTTCGCGTAGGAAAAGAACGCCCGCAACCAGAACCCGCACGACCGGCGTGGCCAGCATGAGCAGGACTCCGGCGCGTTCGATGTCTCCCGGAACATGGTTGTGGACGAAAAATCCAACCAGCAATCCCGCCAGCATGATGAGGAAGCACCCGAACGCGCCTACGCGCAGCACCAGGGCTACTACGCGATCGAAGGCGGGTTCACGCAGTTGGCTCATGCGGCTTTTCCAGTCAGCAGGTGCACGAACAGATGCCCGGCAAGGTACAACATGATCGCAACCAGCAGATAGACGACGTATTTCGTGTGAATGCGCGGTGCCAGGCGCGCGCCCAGCAATGATCCCAGAAAAACCCCAACCGCCAGCGGAGCGGCGAGATCAACGAGAATGTCTCCACGCCGATAATAGACGATCGCGCTGGCCGCAGCAGTGACTCCGATCATGAAGTTCGACGTCGCCGTGGCCACCATCAGAGGAACATCCATGAAGATGTACATCACCGGAACCTTGATGGGACCGCCGCCGATGCCGAGCAGGCCGGAGAGTCCGCCGGCAAACAGCGACGCGCCCAGGCCGAGGGGATAGCGCTGGGGCTCGTAGGGCGGGATCACCGTCTCACCGTCGTCGCCGACCGTTGGTTCTTCCTCATTTCTTATTTTGCCGCCACGGAGCAAAATGGTGACGGAACTGTACAACAGGAAACCGGCGAAGATCCCTTCGAGCGCATTGCGGTTGAAGTAGCCGACCAGATATGCCGTAACAGCCGCGCCCAGAGACGTTGCTAGTTCGAGCGTCATGCCGAGCCGAATGTCGGTAGTGTGGCGCTGCAGGTGCACGGAAGAACTAGCCGCCGAGGTGGTGATGACGGCCACGAGACTTGTGCCGATGGCTTGCCGGATAGGGATTCCAAAATGCAGTGCCAGGATAGGCGAGAGCAGAACGCCGCCGCCGATTCCGGTCATGGCCCCGAGCAATCCTGCGAAGAAGCCCAGCAACACCAGGAGCGCGCTCAGCATGCCGCGTCTAGGACACCACCCGCGAGGCGGAGGTAGATTCGGCCTGCTCGTGTGCGTGATAACTGGAGCGCACCATCGGGCCGGACTCGACATGGCGAAACCCGAAGCGCAAGGCTTCATTTCGCAACTCGCGGAACTCTTCCGGCGTGTAGAAACGGGCTATGGGCAGGTGGTCCCGCGAAGGCCGGAGATACTGGCCCACAGTTAGAATGTCAACCCCGCGGCCGCCGAGATCGCGGAAGACCTCGATCAACTCGGCTGTAGATTCGCCCAGGCCGACCATCACGCCGCTCTTCGTCACCATGCCCGGAGAAAACTTCTTGGTGTTTTCCAGCAAGGTGAGGGTGCGCTCGTATCGGGCGCCAGAGCGTACTGCGCGATAAAGACGCGGCACGGTTTCGGTGTTGTGGTTGAGGACATCGGGCAGGGCGTCGAGTACGATCTTCAACGGCTCTTCCAGACCCTGAAAATCGGGGATCAGCACTTCGATACGGCAGTCCGGAATCAGCTCGCGAATCTCGCGAATGGTTTCGGCAAAAACTCTAGCTCCGCCGACATTGTCATCGTCGCGATTCACGCTGGTCACGACCGCATGCTTCAAACCTAGCGTGGCCACTGCCTCAGCGACGCGGCGCGGCTCGTCCCAGTCGATCGGCTCGGGGCGGCCCTTGGGCACGGCACAGAATCCGCAGCGGCGGGTGCAGATATCACCCAACAGCATGAACGTCGCGGTCTTGTGATTCCAGCACTCCCCGATGTTTGGGCACTGCGCGGATTCACAAACCGTGTGCAGCCCCAATCCCCGGGCAAGCTTCTTGAGCTCGTGAAAGTTATCTCCGACCGGAGCTTTCGCGCGCAGCCAGTCCGGCTTGGGCATACGCGGCGGCGGCGCAAGCTCGATCTGAATCAGTTGAGAAGTTCCGGCCATTCGTTTGATTCTACCAGTTTGAACTTAAGCCTTGAGCTGGGCGGCATGCCAGCATAAAATCAGCCCCACTTGGGGGCATGGATTCAATGAACACCTTCTGGCAGTGGATGGGCAGGGGTTTGTTGGTTCTAGCCGTAGTTTTGGTCCTCGCAATCAGCCTAACGATCGGGTGGAGACCGTTCTTAGGCCCCCGAGCGCGAGCTCTCACCGATCGCAAGTTTGAGGCCACGCCCGCAAGGCTGGCGCGCGGACGTTATTTGGCGAATGCAGTCTCTGGATGCATCTTCTGCCACTCAGAGCACGACTGGCAAGCCCCCGGCGATCCAGAGGTTGAGAGCAAGCTGGCTGCAGGCCAGGTTTTTCCCCTCGTGGGATTGCCGGGAACCGTGGTTGCTTCGAACCTCACACCCGATCCCACAACCGGAGCGGGCTCCTGGAGCGACGATCAACTCGCTCGAGCCATTCGTGAAGGTATCGGACATGATGGAAGAACATTGTTTCCGTTGATGCCCTACGAACACTTCCGAACCATGTCCGATGAGGATTTGGCTTCAGTCGTGGTCTACCTTCGCTCCTTGCATCCGGTACAGAACTTGCTGCCGAAGACCCAGATCGTGTTTCCGGTGAAGTTCCTGATTCGGAGCGTGCCGCAGCCTGTTACGGAGCCAGTAGCGGTCGGCAATTCCGCCGATCCGGTCAAGCGCGGCGAGTATCTGGTGCAGATGGCGGGCTGCACCGACTGTCACACTCCGCAGGAACGGGGGCAGCCGAAACCGGGCCTGGATTTCGCTGGCGGCTTCGTGTTGCAGGGACCGTTTGGAACCGTGACCAGCTCCAACATCACTCCGGATCCTTCAGGCATTTCTTATTACGATGAGAATTTATTTGTTCAGGCGATGCGGACGGGCAAGGTGGGAGCGCGATCACTGAATCCGATCATGCCCTGGAACATGTTGCGGAATATGACCGACGAAGACCTCAAGGCAGTGTTTGCGTATTTGCGGACTCTGAAGCCGGTGCATCATCGCGTGGACAACGCTTTGCCTCCGACGGTGTGCAAGATTTGCCAGGGAAAGCATGGGGCGGGCGACCAGAACTGATCGTGCCTTCAAACCCACCTCAACTAGCCCGTACCGCGGCGGCGCGCCGAACCAACTCTGGGGCCCTGATTCGCTCGCAGAATTGTACAAAGCTCGCACGAGGCTGCCGCCAGCGAAGATCGTCGACGGTATCAAACACCGGCACATCGAGCCTCAAAGTAGCGAGTTCACGAAATAACAGCGCTTCTTTCCATCCCGAGAACAGCGATTCGGAGAGTGGGCGAGCCCTGCGGATCGAGGGGTCCCATTCCTGCCAATCCTTGGGAACGTCTTCCAGATGCGGATACTGCGAAAACGTAAGCGCCGCTGCTTTCTGGCCCCAGCCCGGCAGGCCGGGAAAGCCATCCGCACTGTCGCCAACAACCGCCAGGTAGTCGGGAATCGATTGGGGCTTCACGCCAAATTTAGCCACGACTCCAGCTTCGTCGCGCACCAGGTCACGCCGGCGATCCAGTTGCACCACGCGCGTGCCGACAACGCTCTGGCTGAGATCTTTGTCAGGGGTGCAAATGAAGATCTGGTTCACGCGATCATCTAATGCGGCTTTGGCTGCGGCGGAAGCGAGCGCGTCATCCGCTTCAAAGTAGACCATGGGCCACACCACGACTCCCATCGCTTCCAGACCTTCTTCGAGAATCGGGAACTGGGAAAGCAATTCCGGAGCTACCCCTTCACTCGTCTTGTATTCGGAGTACAGCTCGTTTCGAAACGACTCGACAATGTGATCGGTTGCAACTCCAAGGTGGGTTGCGCCGCGCTCGATCATTGATAGGACCGACCCCAACACTCCGCGCACGGCTCCGATTTCCTGGCCGCCCGCGTCCGCCGCAGAGGGCACGGCGAAGAAGTATCGGAATAATTCGTAAGTTCCGTCGACCAGGTGAACGTCCATCTCCGTCAATCCTCTTAACCCACCTCGACCAGACCGTAAGTATGCTGCCAGCGTGTGCGCAGGGCGATCAGCGCTCGGCTGATTTCCACCTGCGTGACCTCAGAATTCGGCCCAGACACCACGGCCGCGGCTTCGCGCTTGGCCAGTTCCAACAGCTTCCGGTCGCGGATCAGGTTGGCCACGCGGAAGCTCGGCATGCCAGCCTGTCGCGTGCCAAAAAACTCCCCCGGCCCGCGCAGTTCGAGATCGAGTTCGGCGATCTGGAAGCCGTCGTTGGTGCGCACCATGGCCTCGAGCCGGCGCTCGCCTTCTTCCGTCACTTTGCCGCCGGTCATCAGGATGCAATAGGACTTCGCGGCCCCGCGACCAATGCGTCCGCGCAGCTGATGAAGTTGCGCCAGACCAAAGCGCTCGGCGTGTTCGATCACCATCACGGTCGCGTTCGGCACATCCACGCCGACCTCAATCACCGTGGTCGCGACCAGAATCTGCAACTCGCCTTTCTGAAACATGCGCATGACCTGATCTTTCAGGTCAGAATCAAGCCGGCCGTGCAGCAGCCCGACCTTCAGATCGGCAAACACCTTTCCACTCAGTTCGCGATACATATTGATTGCTGCCTTCAGTTCGGTCTCCTCGTTTTCGGAGATGACGGGGTAGACCACATAGGCCTGATGCCCCTTCGCGACTTGCTTGCGTACAAAGTCCCACACCTCAGACGAGCGGTCGTCAGTAATTCGTCGCGTGACGATGGGAGTGCGGCCGGGGGGAAGCTCCTCCAGGACGCTGAGATCGAGATCGCCATAAAGAGTGAGTGCCAGCGTGCGGGGAATGGGCGTTGCGGTCATAACCAGAACATCAGGCTCAGCCGGATTCTTTTCATCACTGCCTTCGCCCGACTTCTTCATCAGCTTTAAGCGCTGCAAAACTCCGAAGCGGTGCTGTTCGTCGACGATAACTAACCCCGGCTTCGCGAACTCGACTTTTTCCTCCAACAGCGCGTGAGTCCCGATCACAAGCTGCGCGTCTCCCTGGGCGATATGGCGGCGAGTCTCGCGCTTGCGGTCGGCCTCGAGAGAGCCGGTGAGCAGGACGATTCGATAACCCGCGTTTTCTAGAATCCTGCTCGCAGAGAAATAATGCTGTTGCGCAAGAATTTCCGTCGGCGCCATCAGCGCAACCTGATAACCGTTTTCGATGGCGATGATCGCCGCTTGAAAACCGATGATGGTTTTGCCAGAGCCCACATCTCCCTGCAGCAAACGCCGCATGGGATAAGGCTTTTGCATGTCGTCAGCAATTTCCTTCAACACCCGTTTCTGCGCCGCGGTGGGATGGAACGGAAGAATCTTCTTGATCGCCTGCCGCACCCGGTCGTCCAGGCGAAAAGCGATGCCGGTCTGCGTTTTCTGCTGGCGGCGCTTGAGCTCCAACCCCAATTCGACGAAGAACAATTCTTCGAAGATCAAGCGGATGTGTGCTGGAGTACGTGACGACTGTAGGTCCGCAAGGCTTTCGCCAGCCTCGGGCCAATGAACTTTCCACAAAGCTTCGCGCGGCGAGAGCAGCGCCAGTCGCTCGCGTACAGCCGCCGGGATGGTTTCCGCCAGGTCGGGGGTTAGATCGTCCAGCGCGGTGCGGATGACCCGGCGAAACCAGCGAGCGGTGACGCGGCCTTGCCCGGCCGACTCGTAAATGGGCACGATGCGTCCCACTTCGAGCGATGCCGCAGCCTTGTCGTCCGCGCCATCTGAACCGGCGTCCCCCAACAGCTCAAACTGCGGTTGTACGATCTGCAGCTCTCCGCTGCGCTGGTCCTGCTCCACCTTCCCATAGAGTGCGATCAAATGACCGGGCTTGAACTTGTCTTGCAGATATGTACCGTGGAACCAAAGGCAGCGCAGCTTCGATCGTCCCTGCCCCACGGTTAATTGAAAGATAGGCATCTTGCGGGTGCGAAACAGTCCTGAGTTGCGGACTTCGCCAATCACGGTGGCCATTTCGCCGGCGCGCAATTCGGCAATCCCGCGCGGATTCAGCCGGTCTTCGTAGCGAAAGGGCAGATAATTGAGCAGGTCGCCGACCGTGGCAATGCCCTTGGTAGCAAGAATCTCGGCCAGTCGCGGACCAATCCCCTTGACGTACTGCACGGGCGTGGTGAGTTCAAGCATGGCAGAGGTTCCTGAAGAATGTTAGCAGCAACATGTCCTATAAATATTCTGTCGGAGGCTCGAAGGCCCACTCATCATGACGCCGGTGTCTAAACCCTCGGTGCTCATAAACCTGATCCAAGCTCTCTGCGCCATCGTCCTGGGCAACGTGGCGTACTTCCTGCTTGCGCCCTCGCTACCCCTGCCGCGCCACCGGCCGTTCCAGCTTGATGTGGGCATGGCCGTGGATTTCTGGTTCTGCCTGGTTGCCTATGGCCTGATCCGCACAGCCAGAAGGTGGAAGTAGGGAATCCCTGACTCCTCAGCGTCGGGATTTTCCGGTTACTTTAGGAACCTCTAACAAACGCCTGCGTCACGTTACGATATCCCCTGAAGTATGAATAAAATCGCAGTCCTGTACGATGCAGGCCAGGCTGTGCTCTCCACCTTTGACCTCGACGAGGTGCTGCAGCGCATCCTGACCATCGCGCATGACTATTTTCATCTGCGGAATGTGGCCATCGTGCTGCTCGACAAGCAGTCGCAGGAGTTGTATGTCCGCTCGCAGATTGGCTGGGACGAAGGCCAGGACAAGGTTCGACTCCCTGTAGGACAGGGAATCTCAGGGGCGGCAGCACTGAAGAAGCAGCCCGTCTATGCCCCCGACGTCGCCCAGGACCCACGCTATTTGTGCACCGCGAAGTCAACGCGTTCCGAAGTCGCAATCCCTCTGATGGTGCGCGACGAAGTAGTGGGCGTGCTCGATTGCCAAAGCGACCACCTCAACCACTTTGACTCCGAAACGATCGATCTGCTGACACTTTTCTCCACCCAGGCCTCAATCGCGCTGCAGAATGCGCGGCTGTATTCTCTGGAGGAACAGCGGACGCGGCAACTGCAGGCGATTAATGCCATCGCTCAGCAAACCACTGCAGTTCTGGACCTCGAACAACTGCTGTCTCGCGTTTGTGAGTTAATTCAGGACGCGTTCCGAGTATCGCACGTCTCGCTCTTCTTACGGGAGGACCACGACCTGGTGCTGCGGGCTCATCACGGAACGCTCACTCCGCGGGTTCCGGAAGGTGGCCGCTTCCCGGCGAGTACGGAACCCTGGGCTAGCATCCTGGCCAGCAGCAATACGGCGATGGAGACCGATCTTTGTATCGCGCCCACGGCCACGAAGTTCTTCGCCGAATCGGCTTCGCGCATGTGCATTCCCCTGGTGTCGTTCGGTCATACGCTCGGGATTCTCGCACTCGACAGCGCACGGCCAGACGCCTTCCGCGACGGCGACCTGCAGTCGCTGGAATCGGTCGCCGATATCTGTGCCACCGCCATCCAGAATGCGCACTATGTAGAGCGCGTAAAACAGCTGGCCTATCTAGACGGTCTGACCGGCATTTTTAACCGGCGCTTTTTCGAACTACGCATCATGGAAGAGATTGAGCGCGCCCGGCGCTATGGCACGGGTATGGCCGTCATCATGGCGGATATCGATCAGTTCAAGCGGCTGAATGACGAGTTCGGACACGTACTGGGCGACGAGGTGCTGCGCCAGGTTTCCTCGCTCTTTCACCAGCAGTTGCGGAAGATTGATGTGGTGTGCCGCTATGGAGGCGAGGAATTCGGGATCCTGCTCACTCAAACCAACGCCAAGCACGCCATGAAGATTGCAGAGAAATTGCGGAAGATGGTGGAGGGATGGCTGTTCCCGGGCGTGCCGCGGATGGTCACGATCAGCGCGGGAGCTGCAGCTTTCCCCGAACAGGGCACCACTCGCGACGAGTTGGTGAGGGCCGCAGACGCCGCATTGTACGCGGCCAAGCAGGCGGGACGGAACAAGGTCTGCCTGGGAACGCTAGCGCGGAGCCACTCCACAGGCTCTTAAAATCAGTGGCCAGTGTCAGTGGTCAGCAAATTATCCTAAATGCGGTTTCACTGGCCACTGGTCTGACCACTGACCACTGATTCTAGATGTCGAGCGAGTCAGCCGCCATCCGCTGGCGAAGCTGCTCCATCTCCTGCTGCAGCTTTTCGCGGCTCTTTTTCATTTCTTCCCGAATCTCTGGCCGGAGTTCCTGCTTCAGTTTTTGTGCCTGCTCCCTGAGCTGTTTCTGCTGATCGCACAGAGCCTTACGCATCTCGGTCGCGGCCTTGCGGGATTCCTCCCGGGCCAACTCCATCTGCGGCCGGAGGTTGGCGATCTCACTCCGCATCACACTCAATTCCGTCTGAGCTTCGGCAGTCAACTCAGAATTCTCCAGGCTCTCCTCAATCAGTTCGCCAGAGTCTTTGCGTTCCGGCAAGGTGATGGTAAGAGTCTGCTCCTTCTTGTCGCGGATCACTCCAACATTGACCGATCCGGAGCTGCGGGAATGCAAAGCGTGGGTGAAGTCGCTGGTGTCATGCACTGGCTGGTCACCGACGCGCGTGATGACGTCGCCGGCGCGCAGGCCGGCTTTGTCAGCACGGCTGCCCTTTTCCACCGACCGCACCAGGACTCCATTTCCGTTCTTGGCGCCAAAAAACTCGCCCAGTTGCGGCGTGAGGTTCTCCACCATCAGGCCGCTGCGCATCGACGAATGCACCACAACGACTCCAACGTTCGGAACATCGAAATCCGGCATATTGGGCAGCTGCGGCATTTCGAAATGGTAATCCTTGTTCAGGTCCTTCGGAGCCATGTGGGCGAATTCGTTGCGCCGGTCGGCCAGTTGCACTTTGATCGTTATAGGCTGCCCATCGCGGCTCAAGCCAAACGCAACCACCCGTCCCGGCGGAGTTTCGTGGATCATCCGCTGCAATTGCGTTTTGCTCTCGATGGCCGTTCCGTTCATGGTCAACAGGACGTCGTGTTCTTTGAAGCCGGCCTTGCCCGCCGGGGCATCCTGGTCGACCATCGTCACTTCGACGCCTTGTTCTTCCTTCAGCTTCAGAGCGCCGAGCCGGTCGGATGTAATATCAACGATGTCCACGCCCAGGTAAGCGCTCGTCCCCGAATCTTCGCTGGGAATACCAAGCGGTTGTGCGGAATCAAACGTCCACTTTTGCGCGGCGTGTGACAGGTTAAGCAGCAAAGGCAGCAGGACAACGGTTGTCAAAATCTGTTTGCGCATCACCAACCTCCTTACTGATTTACGCGCTTGAAGCGAATATCCCCGGTCGTCGTCCGAACCTTTAGCACTGGACCGCCTCCATTTAACTTCCCTTCAGCATTGAGCGTCCTCGGACTCCACTGATCGCCTTCGCTGGCAATGTGAATATCAGGAAAATCGGACGTAATGTGGTGCCCATTGCCCAGGTCCACGCTGGCACGTACAGAGAGCGCCACATCAGAGGCAATGTAAACCGTGATGTCGCCCGCGGAGGTCTCAAGCACGGAGTCGCTGCGTTCCGCCCCGGTGTTGATGAACTTCACTGTGATCCCGCCCGCCCCAGTCTGCACCCGCGCCGAAGGAACCCCGTAGAGTTCGATGGTTCCGGCGCCGGCATTGGCACCCACTCGACCCTTCGCAGAGGTGAGGCGAATGCTGCCCCCGCCGGTGTCGATGTCCGCGGGACCACCAATCTCGCCCAGGTTGATACTGCCTCCGCCCGTTGATGCCTTCACCCTTCCCATGCAACGCTTGATCTCCACGTTACCGCCGCCGGCCTCGACTACGGCACCCTGCTCACCAGAAATCACCATCACATTGCCGCCGCCAGTCTCGGCGTGGATATTTCCTTTCACCGACCGGATCGAAATGTTACCGCCGCCAGTCTCTGCCTTCAGGTCTCCGCCCACGGTCCCAACGTCGATGGAGTCACCTCCGCTTTGCACATCGGAAGGGCCACCAACGTCATCCAACCGGACCTTCCCGCCACCAGTCTGAATGTCGACACGCCCGGCGATGCCGGTCGCTTCCACTCCGCCCCCGCCGGTCTCGATCTTGACCGCATCGGTGTCGCGAGGAATGTTGATGACAAACTCACCCGAGAACCGGCGCGGCCGGCCGCCTTCCCACTCCCCAATGATCCAGGCAGTGTCACCCTTAACCGAAGCGCTGACCTTGAACGATCCGTTCTGGCGGCGCCCCTCTCGCTCGGACTCGTAAGCGCGACTGCGGACGACGTAGCTGATGCCCGACTGCTGGCCACCACGCACCACCACCGCGCCCATGTCTACCTTGATTCTGACGTTCCTCGCCGCGGCCAGCGTGCCGGAACTCGATTGGCTCCAGGCGTCGCTCCCGTGCGATCCATTTGCTTCCTGCGCCAGCGCCAGGGGCGCAAGCAAAGCCAGAGAAAGCAGGCCGACGAATTGTGGCAAACGCTTCAAAATGAACACCTCAGTTTCTGTATCCCGCTGTCATCAGCGGGATTCAACTAAATCTCAACCTCGATCAATCAATTTCCGGCAACTGCGCCAGCATGGTGCGGGCCTGCGACTTGATGTACTGGCTTTGATCCTTGGCTGACAGCGTCATCAGCACGCCGCGCACGCTGCCGTCGGCTTTGACCGGCTCAATCAGCCGCAAAGCTTCGGTGCGCACGCCCGGGTTGGAATCGTTCACCAACGCTTCCAGAACAACATCCCGAACCCGCACATCATCCTTCACGAACCCACCTAGGCCATCCAGGGCCTTCAACCGGACTCCCGGATTCGTGTCATAGCGCAGCGCGTAGATCAGCGCATCGCGCACCTGCGAAACATCAGGCTTCTGAGTTAGCAGATCCACGGAATCCATGCGCACGCCGGAATTGTAGTTATTCCGCGCTGCAAACAGCAGCAGTTGCTGGATGCGCTGGTCATTCATCGATCCTTGTGTCTCGAGCGTGGAAACCGTGTCGTACTTGATGTCGATCTTGTTGGTGCCCGGTTCCTGCGTGATGGAACGGATGCCCGTAATAGATGCCTCGGCTGGAGTGGAACTGGGAGTAGTGCCGGCGATCGGACCCTGAGGCTGATGAGCGAATATTCTGTAGGCAGTTCCTACTCCACCGGTAAAGCCGAGAATCAAGATCACAGACGCCAGAGCGGGCGAGAAGCTCACCTGCCGCAGCCACTTAGCCGGATCGAAGACCAGATGCCGCCAGAATCCACCCGGTTCGGCCGTCTCCAAAGCCTCTTGCAGCCGCATACGCGAAGCCGCCAGCAGGTTCGGCGTCGGCTCCGCAGCACGGTCATCCGACAACACCGCGTGGAACTCCTGCTCCGCTTTTAACTCAGCAGCACAGTCGGCGCAGCGCGCCACATGCTGTTCCAGTTCATGACGGGCGTCATCGGCCAGCTCGCCATAAACATGCAGCGTGATATTTTCTCGAACCCATTCACATTTCATAGCAACCCCGTTTCAAGGTCTCTAAGGTTTCTAAGTTTCAAGGTCTTCGAAACCTTGAAACTCTGAAACTTTGAAACCGTTTCATCTCATATCCGCCAACTGCCCGCGCAACTTCTGCGTGGCCCGGAAGAGCGTATTCTTCGCAGTCTCTTCCGTGGTATGCAAAATCTCACCCACGGTGCGCAACTTCAATCCGTGGTAATGCTTCAACTCGAAGACCATGCGCTCACGCGGCGTCAACTTTTCCAGCGCCCCGGAGATCCGCGCCCCCAACTGCCGCCGCATCAAATCGCGCTCCGGATTCGCCCCCGCCCGCCCGTCCGGCACCTGATCGAGCAGGTCGTACTCCCCGCCGGACGCGTCTTTCACCACCGGCGCATCTTCCTTGCGCACATTCTTCTTGCGCAGGTGGTCCAGGCAAAGGTTAGTCACAATGCGGTAAATCCACGTATAGAACGAACACTCAAAACGAAAGCTTCCAATGTTCTTGTAAGCCTTGAGGAAGGCGTCCTGGTAGACGTCCTGGGCGTCGTGCTCGGTGCCGGTAAGATGCAGCGCAAGCCGCAATACCGCCTGGTCGTAATGACGCACCAGTTCCTCGAAGGCGGCGCGGTTCCCGCTTTGCGCCTCGCGGATGAGGATCGTATCGTCTATGCGGCGTTCTTGCCCAGCCATGGCCCGCGTCGTGGGGTCCTGGTTACCGCTGACCTTCTCCACTCTGTTCTTCTTCGAGTGAATCCGTGCACCAACCGCAAGTGTTACTGCCAAAACATCGGCCGGCATGTTTCGTCTTGTCCTCTATTGCCCGGTGTCAATGCCGTACCCGGGCTTGCACAGGAATAGACGGTCAGTCAGTGGAACCGTGAGCAGAAATTATAGGCTGCCCGGGAATTTTATGCCGCCTAGGTGTTTCTTTCGTAATGGTTTAGCGGGAAACAGAACAGTTGCGCACGGTGAGAAACGCGGATTTGGCAAAGGAAATGCCCTGTTTCTCGTGCACTCGCGTCAGCGGGACGGTCTCTGGTAATCGCACTCGTGCCTGCGGCATGGTGTCCAATGTGTATATGGAACGACTCCCTCCAAGCCGCCGGGTCATCGCATTCAAAGTAGGCGCGCTCACCCTTGTGTTATGCGGTGCTGGTATCGCATGGATTCTATGGCTGCGCGGCCACCCACACGCAATCACAGATCAAGACGTGCTTCGGGAAGCGGTCGCGGAATGGCATCGCGCGGGGGAGCCGGGCAGGGGACCCAACTATCAAATCTTCGAGCAACAAGCGGCCCAGGGTTATTACGATGACGCGGCGGCGACCTCGCACCTGTTCAAGACGCCAGAAGACAAGAAGTGGTCCGTCGTGGAGTTGGCGAAGATTCGCGCGGAGAACGGGGACATACCGGGCGCGAAGCGCATGGTCGCGAGATTTGTTGGATCGGAGCTTGGTAATAAAGCACTCAAAACCATAGCTCTGATCCAGGCTGATCGCGGCGACTTGCCCGGCGCGCTCGAAACCTACCCTCCGCCCAGCGATTCAAATGACGTATTGCTTGTATTTGCGCGCCGCCAGATCACGAATGCCGATCTTGATGGGGCGCTTAAGACCGCCGAAGGGATGGACTCCAAAGCGGCAGGTCAGGTCTTTTACGAAGTTGGTGACGCCCTGCGCCGGCGAGGCGAGCAGAACAGGCTTCGCGAGCTTGTATCGCACATGAGCAGTCCGGAAATGGCCGCGTTGTTCAAGAAGCTGGCGCGTTTTAGTCTTACGTATAGGCATGAGGTTCGGATCCTCCAGCCGGATCCCTGTAGCGCCGCATACCACGACGCCGTGATCGGAGACTTCGCTGCGGCCGATTCCGTGATTGAGCAGAAAAACTGTTCGTATACATATTTCATTGCGGTTCAGCAATACGCCGTCGACCCCGCTGGCGCCGAGCGAATGTTGCGCACCCACGCCGACCCGCAGGATCTAGCCCTCGGGTTGGATCAGCTCGCCATAGCCGCGGCGAAGCAAGGCAATATCCCGGAAGCGCTACGCTTCCTGAATGACCTTCAGAGTCCTTTGGTGGTGGGAAACCAGAAAAACGAAGTGCTTGCTCAGGCCAGAGGCGACGAGGCGGTGCACACAATTGCCCGATGCTGGACCATCAAAGACGGCCCAAAAGTCGTCCTCAAGTGGGCGCATTCCAGACCGGTCACTGAGGAACGCACTTGGGCTCTCATCGGTGTAGCGGAGGCCTTAGGACACGCGAGACCGCAGAAATAGTCGACACGAAATCCGGGATCCTACTCCGCGACCACTTCCTTCTCGATAACCACTTTCAGATGCGCGGTCACGTCCTTGTGCAGCTTCACCGGCACGGTGAACTCGCCCAGCGTCTTCAGTGGCTCGTGGAGCTGGATCTGCTTCCGGTCCAGATTGATTCCCTTTTTCACGATGGCCTCGGCAATGTCACCCGAAGTAACGGACCCGAACAGTTGATCGTGCTCGCCGGCTCGCTTCTGGAACGTAGCCGATAGTCCCTCAAACTGCTTGGCGAGTTCTTCGGCCTGCGACTTCTCCTTGGCGGAGCGCCGCACCGAGGCCGCCTTCATCTGCACGATGACAGCCTTGTTGCCCGCAGTGGCCTCAATGGCCAGCTTGCGCGGCAGAAGAAAGTTGCGCCCATATCCTTCGGCAACTTTCACCACGTCGCCGCGCGATCCCAGTTTGGTTACATCTTCTTTGAGAATGACTTCCATGATAGCTCCTAGCTTCTTAGCTCCTAGCTTCCAGCGAACGAACACTTCGCACCCCCGATAAGCTTAGGGGCCAGAAGCTAGTAGCTAGAAGCTGCCTTTTACGATGCTCGCCCGGCAAACGGCAGCAGAGCGATGTTGCGCGCCTGCTTGATGGCCGACGCCAGCCGGTGCTGATGCGGCGAGCATACGCCCGTCAAACGCCGGGGCACGATCTTGCCGCTCTCGGCCACGAATTGGCCGAGCAGCCGGTAATCCTTGTAGTTGATGTCGGCGATCTTTTCCGTGCAGAACTTGCAGACTTTCTTGCGCCGGAAAAACTTGCGTCCACCTTCGCGTGGTGGACCGCCAGGCCCGGATCGCCCCCACCCCCGCCGAAACGCGGACGGTCTCCAGAAGGCCTGAACTCGCGTGGTCCATCGCCGGCTGGACGCTCCGGCCGCTCGCTTGGTGCTTTAGTCTCGTCAGCCATAATGCTCCTTCAAAAGTCAGTTGTTGGTACCCAGTCGCCAGTAGCCAGTAACGTCAAATTCCCATGACCCATTCCAACAACGCCCACTGGGTACTAGGTACTAGGTACTGGGTACTGCTTCCGCCGCCGGTGCCGCCGGCGCTTCTTCCGCCACGACCGCGGGCTGCGCGCTCACTTTCTTTTTCGCGTCGCGCAGCTTCTTGATCTTCTCCAGCCGCTTCTGCTCTTCGTCAATGCGCACGGTAAGGAACTTGATTACCGGCTCAGTAACCCGCAGACGGCGCTCCAGTTCGTGCACCACCGTGCCCGCGCCTTCGATCGTCAGCAAAATGTAGATGCCTTCGCGGAACTTGCGCACAACATACGCCAGACGGCGCTTGCCCATGCGGTCCACGCTCTTGATCGAACCGGCCGACGAAGTCACCGTGGTTTCCAGGTTCGAAATCAGCTTCTCAAGATCTTCATCCGCCATATCCGGCCGGACAATAAACATCAGCTCATAAGTACGATTCATTTGCATCTCCAAATCTTAAGCAGTGGCCGGTGATCAGTGACCAGTGACACCCGCTGCCGCGAATACCATTTTCGGCACAAGCCTTGTAAGTTCTGACCACTGACCACTCGTCACTGATCGCTCTCTTTCCGGTTAAACCGGTTCATCGCCGCCGCCGCACCTTCAGTCAAAATCGCCTTCACTGCTTCTGCGGCAGTGTCGAGCATCCCATCCACCACCGCGAGGTCAGCTTTGCGAAACGGCGCCAGCAAATACCGCTCGCCGTCTTCCACTTTGCGCTCCGGGGCTACGCCGATCCGGATGCGCAAAAAATCCTGCGTGTCCAGCGCATCGATGATCGACTCGATCCCGTTATGCCCCGCCGAACTCCGCCGCGTGTGAATCCGCAGCGTGCCCAGCGGAAAATCCAGTTCGTCCTGAATCACAATCAAGTCCGATTCCGGCTTCACTTCGTACTCCGCCACCAGCTCCCGGACTGACAGACCGCTCAGATTCATGTAGGTTTCGGGCTTGGCCAGCAACACGGCCTCATCCCCAACCTGTATTCTCGCCGTCAGAGCCCGGCACTGCCGGTTCCTGATCTCAACTCCGCGCTCGCTGGCGATGCGATCCACCACCAAAAAGCCCACGTTATGCGGCGTGAATTGATACTCGATGCCAGGATTGCCAAGCCCAACGATCAGTTTCACGCCACCATCCCAAACTCTGAGAAGGACAATGTGGGGACAGCCGCCTCGGCCGTCCAGCCGAGCGAAGCGAGGCGCGCCGCGACCACGGCGTTATTTCTTCTCCTTTTTCTCGGCCTTCTTCTCCGACTTCTCGGGCTTCTCGGCCGTCGCAGCCGCCTCGCCCTCCTCCTCGGTCTCCGCCTTGCCCTTCTTGATGACTTCAGGCTCGGCCGGCGCCGCTCCAGCTTCCGCCGCCACCGCTTCCGGCGCAGCCACAACTTCTTCCTTCACGCTGGTCACATGGGCCACGGGCTGGTTCGCGTCCGAGAGAAACTTCAGCTTCTCGTTGTGCGGCAAATCCGATACGCGCAGCACTTTGCCGAACGTAAGCTCGCTGACGTCAACATCGATGTGGCTGGGAATATCCGCCGGCAGGCACTCGATCTCCACCTCGCGCAGTATCTGCTCCAGAATTCCGCCCTCGGTCTTCACGCCCAACGGGACGCCTTGCAGCATGATGGGCACGTTGACCCGTAGCGCCTTGTCCATGGCGATGCGCTTCAGGTCGATGTGCAGCAAATGGCCTTTGATCGGCTCATATTGCCAATCCACGATCATGGCTTTGGTGCGTTCGCCGCCGTGCAACGCGAGATCGAAAATCGTGTTATGCCCGCTGTCGGATCGCAAGATGCGCAGCACATGCCGCGGATCGACGCTCACTGGCAGCGCGTTTTTGCTTGCGCCATACAGCACGCCAGGAATTTTGCCTTCCCGCCGCACCCGCCGGGCATGGTTCTTGGTCCCAGCCACCCGCGGTTGCGCTTCCAGAATGTTTTGTTCCAATGTGGTTGCCATAAATTATTCCCGTCCAAACAACTATTGTCATCCTGACCGGTAAGCCGGACCCTGAGCGACGCCAAAGCGGCGCGGAGCGAGGAACCTGCTGTTTGCCGTAGTCACCACTGCCCGCCAAATAACGCCTAAATAAATAACTTGCTGACCGACGTCTCTTCGTGATTGGCCTGAATCGCCCGGCCAATCAATCCCGCAATCGAAAGCACCCGGATCTTGGGTTCCCGCTTGGCCTCTTCGGTCAACGGGATCGTATTGGTGACCACCACTTCCCGGATCACCGATTTCGCAATGTTCTCAACCGCCGGACCGGACAGCACCGCATGCGAAGAACAGGCATAAACCTCAGTCGCCCCGTTCTCCATCAATGCCGTCGCAGTTTTCACCAGCGTCCCGGCCGTATCGATCAGGTCATCGATGATCAAGCAGGTCCGCCCGTGCACATCGCCGATCACGTGCATCACTTCGGCCACGTTCATTTCTACGCGCCGCTTGTCGACAATGGCCAGCGCCGCGTCCACCTTCTTCGCAAAGAACCGCGCCCGCTCCACGCCGCCCGCGTCCGGTGAAACCACCGTCAGGTTCGGCAGGTTCAGCTTCCGGAAGTGGTCCACCAGCACCGGCGAAGCGAACAGGTGATCCACCGGGATATTGAAAAAACCTTGCAGCTGCGGCGTATGCAAATCAACAATCAGCGCCCGGTGCGCTCCCGCAGTAGTAAGCAAATCCGCCACCAGCTTCGAGGAAATCGGGCTACGAGGCTTGTCTTTGCGATCCTGCCGGGCATAGCCGAAATAAGGCATCACCGCCGTAATGCGCCGCGCCGACGCGCGCTTCAGCGCATCGATCATCAGCAACAACTCCATCAGGTGCTCGTCCACGCTCGTGCTCTTGCCGTCGGCGCGCACTACCCGGCACGTGGGCTGCATGATGAACACATCCCCGCCGCGCACGTTCTCCTGGATCTGAACATACGCCTCGCCATCGGCGAAGCGCGTCACCTGCGCCTGCCCGCGCTGCATCCCGAGAAACTGGCAAACCTCGTCGGCCAGCGGTTCGTTTGCGGTCCCGCTGAAAATCTTGAATTTCTCGTCCACTCGCGGGCGCTGCTTGCGATCCGGCTTCTCTTCGGGCGTGGGTGGGACGTTCTTTTCCATCTTCTCCGCTTTTTCGGTCGGCGTCACCAAAGTAGCCATAAGAAGTTTCTCAGTCCCGTCCTCAGCCCGGCTTCAGCTCTTGCTAAGAACTGAGAACCGAGAACTGAGAACTGTTTCTGGCTGGGCCGCTAGGATTCGAACCTAGACAAAGTGCTCCAAAGGCACTTGACCTACCATTAGTCGACGGCCCAGTAGGATTCTTGGTTTCTTGATTGATCCCGAAAGTCGGGCATCTCCATTGTCAATCAACAATCAAGAATCAACAATCAAAAAACTCGCCGCCAGTACTGATCTCGCGTCAGCGTCACCGTCGCCTGCGCCGCCCACCCCTGCTTCCGCAGCCTCGTCACGGCCGCGGCCGCCGCCTGCTTCGAGGCAAACAGCCCATATAGTGTCGACCCGGAGCCAGACAGGGACGCATATTTTGCCCCCGCGCGCTCTAACGCACTCTTACCTTTACTCAGCTCGGGATACTCAGGAAAGACGACCTGTTCAAAGTCGTTCTTGATCCCGGCCCGGACAAGCACGAGAAGCGGATTCTCGGCCCGGCCCCTCCTGGAAATCTGACGAGGAGCACCGGAGTAACGCTCGCTCAGCCACGCCGAAAGCTCTCGGCCAAGCTCAACCATTCTATCGGATGCCCCAGGCATCGTCAATTCTGAGGCCTCGGTTTGTCCCATCCTTCGATCCCACTGCGCAAACGCATCGGGCGTCGAAACTCCTACCTCAGGAATCACCACAACGCAAGCCGTCGCCGGCAAATCCTCCAGCGGATACACCTGCTCCCCACGCCCCACGCCAAGCACCGTTCCACCCACCAGAAACAGCGGCAGGTCCGAACCCACTTCGGCCGCAATCCGAAGCCGCTCCCCTGTGGGCAAAGCCCTCTTCACCGCCCGCTCCAAACCCAGCAGGACAGCCACGGCATTCGCCGAAGCCCCGCCCAAGCCGCCCTGCACGGGCAACTGCTTCTCGATCTCGATGACAACACGCCCTTTGGCATTCAGCGCCTGCATCGCCTTCTCGACGATGCGATAGCACGTATTCGACTCATCCTTCGGAACCCTGGGGTGGCTGCAGCGAATCTCGATACCGCGGCCTCGCTGCACGCTTACCCTGATCACGTCATGCAATCCAACCGTCTGATAAACAGTCAGCAGCTCATGAAATCCATCCCTGCGGCGAGTGCCAATGCGCAGCCCTAGATTGATCTTCGCGAACGATCGGACGGATATCGTCATGGCCGCATTTAATCACACGCCGCAACCCGAATCGTTGCAAATCGCCTCCGTCCCGTTCCCGGTTAATCCCGGTCGAACTGAGGCCTCCCCCATGCGATACACCACCTTGGTAATCTCGACCTCCGTTAAGGATTAGCGCAACCTAACAACTAACTGTTGTTCCAATTACGCGAACCGTCCCCCTACGGCCCTCCCGGTTGGATACGTTAAGACCGCATACACGAGCGCTGACCCGCCTAAAGGGGGCTTCTGTGAGCGCTATCCCGCGTAGTCGGGTGCAAGCCGTTGCCTGCGGAGAAGCAGTGCGGATCGACCTAAATTCAGCCCGCGCTCCACGACGACCGCGGAAAGGCCGCGTGTAACAGCGGGGGCACCAGAGGTTTTTATATGCGTGGTGCGTTTGGCCGTCTTTCAGGGCTCGCGTTACTTCTCGCGGCTGCTACCTTGGCTGTGGCGCAGGGTAACTATAAAGTCATCGCAGTCACCGACGGTGGAACCATCTCCGGAACCATTAAATGGTCGGGACCGGCGCCCCGCCAACTGGATTTCCCCGTTACCAAGGATCCGCAGATCTGCGACCCGGATGGCAAGAAAACGGTTAGCCTCGAGCGCCTGATCGTCGGGCCGGAGGGCGGCGTAGCCAACACCATCGTCTACCTCAAGGACATCTCCGCCGGAAAGGCGATGGAACTGCCCGAGCAGCGGCGTCACTTGGACCAGAAGCAGTGTCGCTACGTACCCCACATTCTTCTCGTGCCCCAGAACGCCGCCCTGCAGATGCAAAGCTCCGACGCTACCTTGCACACCATCCACATGGACGGCGCGGCCACCTTCAACCTGCCCTTCCCTTTCCCCAATCAGCCCGTCTCGCGCACCATGGCGACGCCCGGCTTAATCAATCTTCACTGCAACGGCGGCCATGTCTGGATGAATGCGGAGATGATGGTCGTACCGCATCCCTATTACGCCGTAACCGACGAGAGCGGTCGCTTCGAATTCACCAGCGTCCCGCCCGGTACCTATCAGGTCGTCGCCTGGCATGAAGGCTGGGGACTTGCGGGCAAGGAGCAGGCCTACGACGTCCTGACCGAGCGCACCGTACAACGCCCGGTCTTTACCGAGCCAAAGACTTGGGAGAAGCCAGTAACGGTCAAAGCCAACGAACCCAGCACCGTCAATTTCATGATAGGCAACAAGTAGAATTTAGGTTTTGATCGATTGTGGGGTGAGCGCCCTCGCCCGCCAACTCTTTGCAGCAAAAAAGCCGCGGGATGGGAACTTCCAGTTCAGGATGCAGGCCCGGTGGATCCCGCTCGAATGTGGTTGCTGGAATAAATCGATATCCGCGCCGCGCCAGGGTCTCGATGTACCGCGGACTGGACGCAGAGTCGCCCAGGGTTTCCCGCAACTTGTTTACGGCGGTGTTCGGACTGTGATCGAAATCCACGAAGGTGTCGGAGGGCCAGAGTTTCTGGCGCAACTCGTCGCGCGTGACCACATCGCCGGCGCGACATGCTGATCGGCACATTCGTTCCTACTCTCGTGGCTTTACATAGGCCATGCGAATCAAACTTCGTTCCGAAAAAGGCACATAGAGCAGGGCTGCGCTGGCCGCGAAGGCCGCACCCAGGCCGATCTTATTCATCAATAGGAATGGAGCCACGGCCCAGAGCTGATCGAGAGCCAGGATGAAAGGGAACATCTGCTTGAACTTCTCGCCCAGGCGCTGGTAGTCGAATCCTACGGCGGAGAGCAGGTAGCAGCGCAGCGGAATTCCTGCTCCGGCCGTCACCATGACTATGGCAGCGAGCGTGGTCGCGCTCCATTGCGGCAAAAAAGAATCTGCGATCGCCTGGACGGCGCGCAGGCGGAAGAGCGCGACGAGATAGAAGATGACGTACATCAGTTGGATCAACGCAAATAATCCGCGAGTCAGGCTGCGCCGTGGAATCGGAACTTCCAGTTCAGGATGCAGGGTCCGGGGATCCCGCTCGAATGTCGTGGCTGGAATAAATCGATATCCACGCCGCGCCAGCGTCTCGATGTAGCGCGGACTGGACGCAGAGTCGCCCAGGGTTTCCCGCAACTTGTTTACGGCGGTGTTCAGACTGTGATCGAAATCCACGAAGGTGTCGGAGGGCCAGAGTTTCTGGCGCAACTCGTCGCGCGTGACCACATCGCCGGCGCGCTCCAGCAATAAAACCAAAACCTGGAACGGCTGTTCCTGCAGGCGCAGCTTGGTGCCGTTCTTTCGCAGTTCGCCAGCGGCGAGGTTGAGCTCGAAGACTCCAAAGCGGGCGATTCTGCCAGAGTTATTACCTGAGGAAGCTGGCATGAGAAGACGACCAACGACGCGTAGTGTAGCACCAAGCGCGGTCGCGCCCGATGCGTCAGGCAGGCCGCGCGTCTTGCGGCTGAGCGTACAATACCTTCGTGCCTGACGTCCGGAGCCAGAACGATTCTCCCGGCAAGCACCGCCGGCATGCGATTTATGCCACGGAGACTTCCGGCCTGCTGTTGATCGCCTTTCTGTTGCTCGTCCTTATTCTGGGTCGCTACTGGCACGCCATCCATTGGAGTGTGCGCTGACGGAGCCTTCGGTGCAGCCTGAACCGCTGCTGGTCGTTATCATCGGCCCTACGGCCAGCGGAAAGACGGCGCTTTCGCTAGCGCTCGCAGAACGCTTCCACGGCGAGATTGTGAACTGCGATTCTGTCGCCATTTACCGCGAATTTGACCTCGGTACCGCCAAGCCCACCTCCTCCGAACGCGTTCGGGCGCCGCATCATTTGCTCGACTGCGTGTCGCCTGCCAGCCATATTACAGCTGGGGAATATGCCCGCCAGGCGAGAAAAGTGCTTGAAGAGATCAAGGCGCGCGAGCACTTGCCAATCGTCGCAGGCGGGACCGGGCTGTACCTGCGCGCACTGCTCGAAGGACTTTTCCCCGGTCCACAGCGCTCGGAGGAACTACGGGAACGATTGCGCGAACTAGCCGCAAGCCGCGGCTCCAATTACCTTCATCGCCTCCTGCGCCGGCTCGATCGCGCGGCTGCGGAGAAGATTCATGCCAACGACACGCCCAAGCTTATCCGCGCTGTTGAGGTTTGCCTCGCATCGCGCCAGAAGATGACGGAACTATGGCAGCGGCGGGCGCGAACCCTTGCGCGGGTTCCGCATTTTGCGCCTTGGTCTGGATCCTGATCGCGAGGCGCTTTATGAGCGAGTGAACCGTCGCGCGCAGCAGATGTTTGAAGCTGGGCTGGTGGATGAGACTAAGCATCTGCTGGAGAAGTATGGTGAAGCGGCTGGCCCGCTGTCTTCGCTCGGCTACAAGCAGGCAGTGCAGTTACTTCGTGGCGAACTCACACGCGACCAGGCGCTGCAGGCGGCTCAGCAGGCTCACCGCAATTATGCCAAGCGCCAGATGACGTGGTTTCGCCGCGAGCCGGAGGTGCACTGGCTACGCGGCTTCGGCGACGATGAGCAAATTCAGGAGAGTGCGGCGACCTGGGTCTCGCGTTTTGGATCTTAAGGTCTGACACCCGAGACCTGCTCTTCTGCTATCGTTCTGTTCATGCATCGCAAACTCGCGTTCTTCTTGCTCGCCTTGGCGCTCACGACATCAGCTTCCGCGAAAGACAAATATCAGCGCCCCGGCCCCGTCCGTTTAACCCACGACGGCGAAAAATGGGCCGACAAGACTCTGCGAAAGCTAACTCTGGAAGAGAAAATCGGGCAGGTGTTCATGATCTGGTGCCGCGCCAGCTTTCTGAACGTTGACAACCCCGAATACTTGCAGTGGCGCGAAGACATGCAGAAGTATCACGTGGGCTCGTTCGCCATGACAGTGCATGTAGACGGCCCGTATCTTCTGCGCAGCGAGCCTTATGAAGCCGCGGAACTGCTCAACCGCCTGCAGAGCGAATCGAAGTTGCCATTACTGTTCGCGGCTGATTTTGAACGCGGGGTCTCGATGCGCCTGCTGGGGACCACGGTCTTCCCGCACGCTATGGCTTTCGGGGGAGATGGCAAGCTTGAAGATGCCGAAACTTTCGGCAGCATTACTGCCCTCGAATCGCGGGCCATCGGCATTCACTGGAATTTCTTTCCCGATGCCGACGTGAACTCGAACCCCGCCAATCCGATTATCAACACCCGCTCGTTCGGCGAAGATCCTAAGCAGGTCGGCGATCTGGTCGCGGCTTACATAAAAGGCGCGCATGAAGGCGGGATGATGACCACGGTCAAACACTTTCCTGGTCACGGTGACACGGCCACCGATTCGCATCTCGGGGTTGCCAGCGTCAATGTAGACCGCGCCCACCTCGACTCCATTGAACTGCCGCCCTTTCGCCAGGCCATCGCGGCAGGAGTCGAGTCGGTCATGGTGGCGCATGTGACTGTGCCTGCTCTCGATTCCGATCCCAATCACGTCGCCACAATTTCGCCCGCCATCGTCTCGGACCTTCTGGAAAAGCAACTCGGCTTCAAAGGAATCATCGTTACCGACGCGCTCGATATGGCCGGGCTGACCCATCTTTTTGCCAGTAACATCGGCCGGGCCGCAGTCGAGGCGTTCAAGGCCGGCAATGACCTCTTGCTTATCCCCGCCGACTTTCCCGCCTCGTACAACGCCATGCTCCTGGCGGTTCAGTCCGGCGAAATCTCTCGCGAGCGCCTTGACCACTCTGTGCTCAAGATCCTGAAAACAAAGGCGTCTCTTGGGCTGCAGGATGCGCGTACCGTAGATGTGAAGGCTCTTGCCAATCTGGTGGGCAAGCCGGGGAATCTGGCTTTCGGCCAGCAGGTCGCGGACGCGGCCATCACCCTGGTTCGCGACAACGGAAGGGTTCTGCCCCTCAAATCTTCGCTCAAATCCCAGGGAACCTCGAAGTCCGCGCTTCCGTATACAACACAAGAAGAGACACGTAATCAGACGGTCGCCGTCCTCTTCTCTGAAGATGTGCGGACGGAGTCCGGACGAGTATTCGGCCGCGAGTTTCGCGCCAGAATTCCTGATGCACGCGTGCTCTATGTGGATCCGCGTATCGCGGCCGGTATGAGCGATGAGGTACTGAAGGCCGTGCAGGAAGCCAAAACCGTGGTGGCAGCGGTCTATGTGGTGCCCACGGCGGGAAGAGTGGGGAATGCGGTTGCGATGGAGGATGCGAGCGGTTCGCTGCTGAAGCACCTGCTTGATCGTGCAGCGGGAAAGACCGCGGTCGTTGCCATGGGGAATCCTTACTTGGCGGCGGACTTCCCTAAGACTGAGAATTATATGTGTACGTTTTCCAACGCATCGGTGTCCGAGTTCAGTGCGGTCAAGGCGCTGTTTGGGGAGATTGCCATTCGCGGGCATCTTCCAGTGAGCATTCCCAATGTAGCCGGGCGCGGCGCAGGCCTCCAGCGTCCGGTTCAAGTTGCCAGTGGAGGAGGGTCTTAACATGCACAGGAACAAATTCTCTGCATTCGTCGCGATTGCTGGCCTGGCCACGCTCCTGCTCCTGGCAGCGTGCAACGTGAACGTTAAGAAAGAGGCCAACGGCCAGGACAAGCAGGTGGATATCAACACACTCGTAGGAGGAGTCCACGTCAGCAAACAGGCGGACGTCTCCGACATCGGTCTGACGGTTTATCCCGGCGCCCGGTTGAAGGCAAAAGATTCCGACGGCAGCGACAAGAGCGCCAACGTGAATATCTCCGGCTTTGGATACGGCCTAAAAGTCGTCGCTTTGGAGTACGAGTCCGACGACGCGCCGACCAAGGTCCTGTCTTTTTACAGAGACCAGTTGAAGAAGTACGGCCCCGTTCTCGAATGCCACACTTCCAGGGGAAACTGGAACATGAATATGGGGAAGAATGATTCGAACGAATTGACCTGCGAAGGTAGTGGCGGAAACGACATCGAGCTCAAGGCTGGCAAGAAGGATGATCAGCATATAGTGGCCGTCGAGCAGGACGGTAAGGGATCGAGTTTCTCACTCGTCTATGTGCGAACCCACGGCAAGGATGCCGACATCTAAAGCGCTTTTTCGGGTCTCCTTAAAGGAGGAAATCATGTTTCGGCCGAACGTCTTTCGATTTATCCTTCGTTCGATCCTCGCAGTAACATTCGGCGTCGCTATGGCGATTTCCAGCTTCGCCGCGCCCCAAAACACAGACAGCAGTCAGGACAAGCATTTTGATATCCAAAGCTCCGCGGGGGACCTGCACATGGGCAACGACGCGGACGCTCGCAAAGCTGGATTGCCGCTCTATCCTGGGGCGCGTCTGCGGCACGACGAGGATAACGACGAAGCGCTCAACCTCGGCGTTCTTACCGACGCGTTTGGAATTAAGCTGGTGGTCGCGAAATACGATTCCGAGGATGCTCCCGCTAAAGTCGTTGATTTCTACCGCGAGCACTTGAAGAAGTATGGCAAGGTCCTCGAGTGCCACAGGAGCAAACACGACGGGGATGCGCATGCCGATGTCAACGATGACCAGCATTCCAAAGAACTCAAGTGCGAAGGGGACAATGCCGGCCCAGTTACCGAACTGAAGGTCGGCACCGCGGACAACCAGCACGTCGTTGCAATTGAGCCGCACGATGGCCGCGGCGGTTCTACCTTCGCCTTGGTCTACGTTCGCACGCACGGTAAGCAAGGCGACATCTAGAGCGGGAGCTGAAGAATCTCGGACGATCGATCATTAGAGTATCGGTCACGAGTGTTCCTTGCGCCTATCGCTTGTCGTGCTATACCTTCAAGCAGGCCTTTCTGGGTTCCAATGGACCATCCCTGTCATAAATGTGGGAACGGCGTCGAGGACGGCAAGGCCTTCTGCTCGCAGTGTGGCGCGCCCCAGATTCGCGTGGCGATGCCAGAGGCTTCGCCGGAGCCCATCCCTGCAGGCGGTGGAGTCGTGCCAGCACTGGACCGTGAAGTGGGGCCGAGTTTCACCGGCATCCCATCCGTGCCCTTACCCATGAGTTGGGTCCACGCTTTACAGCCGTCCGCTCTCGCGGCGGCTGTTGCCCTCGGTCTTGCGATTCTTGGTCTAAATCCGTTTGTAGCGGCGCTCGGCACTGGATTTCTGGCAGTTGCTTTCTCGCGACGCCGCGTCCCGAGAACCTTAATCCGAAGTGGATCCGGGGCAAGGCTGGGTGCCCTTAGCGGCCTGCTCTTATTCGGAGCGTTGACCATTCTCCAAACGTTGGCCGTGGCCGTCCTGCATAAAAGCGCAGAAGTGCGAAGCGAACAGCTCGACAAGCTCCAGCAGTTCGCCTTGCGTCATCCTGGCCCAGGTGTCCAGCCCTTCTTGGATTTTGTAAGATCCCCCGATGGGTTCGCCATTATGATGGTGGCTTCGCTGGTTGTGGGCTGCGTGGCCTTCATTGTCCTGGCCATCTGCGGCGGAGCGCTCGGCGCGGCGCTTCTCGGACGCCGCGACCGCCCGTAATGCGCACATCGCCGTGATCCACCGGCGTTTTCTCCTTGGCCTTGCCTGCCCCGCGCTGGCCGCGTATGATGCACCGTTTGTATTCTTAAACCATGAACAAAACGGCGCGCGGTTCATTGCTCGGTATCGAGCACCTGGAGGATAAGGAAATCCTGGGTCTGCTAAAGCTGGCCCGGCGGATGAATCCGCTCAGGGCGCGTCCTCTATTGCGCAACAAGCGCGTTGTTCTACTGTTTTACGAAGCTTCCACCCGCACTCGATCCTCTTTCGAGATCGCCGCCAAATCGATGGGCGCCACTACCGTTCTGGTGCAGTCTTCAGGGTCGAGCATCGAAAAGGGTGAGTCCTTGCTCGACACGGCCTATACCCTGCGCGCGGTAGGAGCGGACGCCATTGTGGTGCGCCATCCCTCCGCTGGCGCGCCTTACCTGATGGCGAGGCACCTCGACATTCCCGTCATCAATGCGGGTGACGGCATGCACGAGCACCCGTCCCAGGCGCTGCTCGACGCGTTTACGATCTTGAAGCACAAGAAATCGTTCAAGGGCTTGCAGATTGCGATTATCGGCGATATCTACCACAGCCGAGTGGCTCGTTCTGCCTGCCATCTGCTAAGCCGGTTTGGCTCGAAGGTGACGCTCTGCGGCCCTCCCGAGCTTGTTCCGGAGTTTGCGACCACCCTCGCTCCCGGCCTGCGCATTACTCGCCACATCGAAGAAGCGCTGCGCGGCACAGACGTGATCATGCTGCTGCGGGTGCAGCAAGAACGCCTCGCTGGCAGGAAAATCCATCTGCGCGACTATATGGCGCGCTATCAGATGACTACGTCGCGGCTGAAGTTGGCGAAGCGGGATGCTATCGTCATGCATCCGGGGCCGATCATCCGCGGTCTTGAGTTGACCTCGGAAGTGGTTGACTGTCCGCAATCCGTCATCGTGGACGAGGTCCGCAACGGCGTCCCTACACGCATGGCGATCTTGCTGCGAGCATTAGGCAAGGCCGGATAATTAGGAAGAGGCGATGGAGAGAAACCGACTGTAGGTCCATGGCAAACGATAAACACAAGCAAGCGTCGCTGCTCATCAAGGGCGGGCACGTGATCGACCCCGCGGCGAAGATCAACGCGCCCATGGACGTTCTTCTGCGCGATGGGCGCGTCGCCGAAGTCGCGCCGCCCAACAAGGTGCGCGGCAGCGCCGAGGAGAAGTTCGATGCACGCGGCCTGATCGTCGCCCCGGGATTTATCGACCTGCACGTTCACCTGCGCGAGCCTGGACAAAGCTACAAAGAAACGATCGCCACCGGCACCGCCGCGGCCGCGGCTGGAGGCTTCACCTCAGTCTGCACCATGCCGAACACCGCGCCGGTGGTGGATTCGGCCGAGTGGGTCGCGTGGTTGCGGCATCCGGATCGGGGAGCTCTGGTCAACGTCTTCCCCATCGCCGCCGCAACGAGCAAGTCGCGCGGTACCACGCTCACTGACTTTGCCGCCCTGCAACGTGCTGGAGCTGTGGCCGTCACCGACGACGGCAAGCCCATCCTTGACGACGAGATTATGCGCTCGGCCCTGCGTCTCGGCGCTGAACTCAACCTGCCGGTGGTGCAGCATGCTGAAGACACTCGCCTCACCGAGCATTGCTCCATGCATGAAGGCCCCACCAGTTTCCGCCTCGGCCTGCGTGGCATGCCGGCCGCCGCCGAAGCAAACATCGTGGATCGCGACGTCACCCTTGCGCAACAGATTCGCGAATCCCGCCTGCATGTAGCGCATCTCTCCACTTCCGACGCGCTGAAAGCGGTGCGCCGCGGCAAGCGCGCTAAGGCGCGAGTTACGTGCGAGGTCACGCCACACCATTTCACACTGCTCGACCAGGATGTGGGCGAGTACAACACGAACTTCAAGATGAACCCGCCGTTGCGCTCCGCGACCGACCGCGAAGCCATTCTGGTCGCGCTCGCCGACGGTACCGTGGATGCGATCGCCACCGACCATGCTCCTCACGCCACGCATGAAAAAGAGGTCGAGTTCGAGCGTGCTGCGTTCGGCGTCACTGGCCTTGAAACCGCGCTGGCGCTGGCGATCACAAAGCTTCATCGCGAGCACAAGATTCCCCTTGCCCGCATTGTCGAACTCTTTAGCGCTGGCCCCTCGCGCGTCTTCGATCTCCGGGGCCGCGGATCGTTGGCCCGTGGTAACTTCGGCGATGTAACTATCTTTGATCCCAAGAAGCGCTGGACGTTTGAGGCCGCCAAGTCGCGATCGCTGTCCCACAACACTCCGTTCGATGGCTGGCAGCTCACCGGGAAAGTAATGGCGACGATCGTAGGCGGGAAGATCGTGTACCGTGCCGACTAAGAAGTGCCGCGGAGGTTCGTCAACCGCTCAGGCTAAGATCCCCATCCTCTTTCCAACCCCGCTCAGCACTTCCAGCGCTTGCTCCAGCTCTTCTTTCGTGTGTGTGGCCGTCATGATGGTTCGGATGCGGGCTTTGCCTTCGGGCACGGTGGGGAAGGCGATGCCGGTGCCGAGGACGCCTTCTTTGAACAGTTCGCGGGAGAAGTCCATGGTGAGCTTGCCGTCACCGATGATGATCGGCGTGATCGGCGTTTCACTGGCGGGAGTGGCGCGGCCGCCAATGTCGAAGCCGAGCAGTCCGAGTTCTTTTTTCCAGAAGCGCGTGTTCTCCCAAAGTTTCTCCATGCGCTCCGGTTCGTTTTCCAGAACGTCAAAGGCGGCGATACAAGTTGCGGCTACCGAGGGCGGGTGCGACGTCGAAAACAAGAACGGCCGTGCCCGGTGGTAAAGAAAATCGATCAGATCGCGCGTTCCGCAGACATATCCGCCGAGCGCGCCGATGGCCTTTGACAACGTCCCGACCTGGATATCGACGCGCCCGTGCACTTTGAAATGATCGATCGGTGCCGCGGCCATTGCTGCCAAGTACGCCGGAAGCGTGCGCGTCGTCGACCATCATGATTGCGCCGTATTTCTCAGCCACATCGCACAGGCCAGGCAGGGGGCCGATGTCGCCATCCATCGAGAACACGCCGTCGGTGATCAGCAGCTTCTTGCCCGGCTTATCTTTCACGCTAGCCAGTTGCTCCTCGGCATGGGCGACGTCCTTGTGGCGGAAGACCAGAATTTGCGCCCTCGACAGGCGGGCGCCATCGATGATCGATGCATGGTTAAGGGCATCGGAGATGATGAAATCCTCTTTGCCCAGCACGGCTGAAACCGTGCCTGCGTTTGCTGCGAAGCCTGATTGAAAAACCACGCAGGCCTCGACGTTCTTGAAGCGCGCAATCTTCTCCTCGAGCTCCATGTGGATCTTCATGGTCCCGGCAATGGTGCGCACCGCGCCCGATCCCACGCCATATTTGCGCGTGGCCTCAAGCGCCGCTTCACGCAGCTTGGGATGCGTGGTCAGTCCCAGGTAATTGTTCGATGCGAGGTTGATGACCTTCTTGCCGTCGAAGGTGCAGACCGGCGCCTGCTCATCCTCGAGCACGCGCAGCTTGAAGTGCGTGCCCTTGGCTTTGAGTTCGTTGAGCTGGTCGGTGAGATAGGAGAGCGGGTTGGTGCGGGTTGCGGTGGTCATGATAGACCTCAAAACTTCTTTGCCACGGATTTACGCGGATCAGCACGGATTGAAGCCTGATCAGTGTATCGCCTGGACCAAGGCAGTGAACATCCGTGCCGTCTGCTATTGTAGGGACGGGTCTCGGTCGCATCTGCCGAACCCGAGGAGACCGTGTCGAAACCACATCAATGATATGGCACTCGGAGACCAATGGAAGTGTTGCAGAGGGCCGGGGTATTCCTTGCACGCAAAGGTCGCGCGCGAGATGTAGTCCAGAAAATGTGACTTAGAATAAAGACGAGCAAATCGCCCCGAAAACACTTCCGATTCGTCGCGCGTCGTATAGGATTCGTTCGTCACGGAGTAGGCCACGTAGAAATCCCAGACAATCTCGAATAGGCGGCTGTTTGCTGTAGATCTGACGAGATGACCGGTGCCCATTTCTGTCCCGGCGAACCTAATCGTAACTTCCTCGGGCATTACCTCGGCTTCCTCGATCAAGACGGCGCAGCCTATTCTGTTGTGGCTCCGAGATCTCACGAAGAAAGAGGCTGTACATGTATCAAGTCTCGGCAAGCTCTTTCGGGATGGTTTCCATAACGATTTCCCGCCGGGATCCGAACCGCTCAGAACATAATCGGGTTCCCAGTCGCGATACTAGCCTCACAAAGAAGCTTCATGTTGGTGAAAAACTCCTTTTCGGAGTCGGCCAGGATGTCGCTGGAGTGGAGTACGGTATCAACTTCTTTCAACAACGCCGGGGACTCCTTGATGGGGATCCAGTCGCCGGTGTGCGTGCCGTCGTAGAGGACCTTCTCCAGAAGAATGGGAAATCGTGGCCCGGGTTTTCCCTGCAGGTGGCGCAGAAAGCTGCGCAGATTGCCCACCTTCGTGATGTTGCCCAGGAAGAACGAGAGGATAAATCCCTCGTGCTCGCAGGAGTCAGCGAGCCACTGGTCATGCGCTTCCCATTCGTCGTCGGTAGGATCGCCGGTGAGCATCGGCTCGCCGCTCTCGTCGAAGGTGAGCCGGTCGGGGAGCGGGTGGGGCTTGGCTTTGCCGTCCCGGATGCAGGTGCAGCGTACGAACGCATCAAGGGCCATAATTCACTTCCATCTGGAAATCTGATCCTGCATGTGCTGCCGGCTGAAGCGTTCGCGGGCAGGAGCGTCCGCGCCACACAACCTGTGCCATACGATCATTTCACGCCGTTGGGATACACCAATATTTTACTAGCCTCTCCCGTTTTCAGCCGCTCCATGGCCTTGGAGAAATCCTTCATCGCGATGCGGTCCGTGATCACGGGATGCAGGTCGAGCTTGCCGGCCTTGAGCAGCGCGGTCATCTGGTACCAGGTCTGGTACATGCGGCGCCCGTTGATGCCCTGCACTGTGATTCCTTTGAAAATAATGTCTTCGGAAAAGTTCAGCGAGATGGGTTTTGAGGTCAGGCCAAGGAGGGAAATTCTTCCTCCGCGCCGCACGATATCGAATGCTGTTCGAATCGAGTCGGGATGCCCCGCCATTTCGAGCACCACGTCCACACCCAGCCCGCCGGTTTTCTCCATCACGATCGCGCGGGCGTCTTCCTTCGATGGATCGAGCACGTAATCTGCTTTCATTTCGCGCGCAATCTTGCGCCGGTGTTCGTTCACTTCGATGGCAAACACGCTAGTCGCGCCCACCGCCCGCGCCACGGCAATGGCAAACAGTCCGATCGGCCCGCAGCCGGTGATGGCGACAGTCTTTGCCGCAATCTCGCCCGCCAGGACGGTGTGGACGGCGTTCCCGAGGGGATCGAGAATCGACGCATACTCCTGCGGGATTGCAGGATCAAGCTTCCAGATGTTTGACTCGGGAATGACCACGTACTCGGCGAAGGCTCCGTCGGCATCCACGCCGATGATCTTCACGTTCTGGCAGATGTGAGCTTCGCCAGTGCGGCATAGCAGGCACTTGCCGCAAGCCACATGCATCTCGGCGGAAACGAAGTCACCTTCCTTGACGCTGGTTACCTCATCGCCGAATGCGGCCACCTCGCCACAGAATTCGTGACCCGGGATTAGCGGGGGATGAATTCGGTTCTGCGCCCAGCGGTCCCAGTTGTAAATGTGCAGATCTGTCCCGCAGATGGACGCCACCTTCACTTTGACCAGTACGTCGTTCCGGCCGAAGGCGGGAATCTTTACCTCGCGAAGCTCGGCGCCCGGCGCGGCCTCCGGCTTTACGACAGCAAGCATGGTGGATGGCATGACAGCTACCTTATGAATTCAGACTTGGACACAAAACGTATGATTTTAGCACCGTAGATGCCCCGACGCGCCTGCGCCGTTTGAGTCGCGGCCTGAAGGCTAGCGCGAGGGCGATTCTCTGTCGGACTTCGGGGCAGTGCGCTTGAAATCTTCCGACTTCCCCCGTGGGATGCTCAACGTCTTCCACTCGCCGGAACGAATGTGCTTGGCCAGGAAAACGATCTGCCCGGTGTGCTGCGCGTAGTGCGCAATCTGGCGATTGACGGCCTGCAGCACGGTGTGAGGCTCGCCGCGGATAGTTACCGTGCGCATGACGTCCTCTGGCTTGAGGGTCTCGATGGCCACAAACACCCGCGCCCATCCGTCTTCCCACCACTTCATAAGATCGGCGCGTCTGGTCGCAGGGTTGAGTTCGAATTCCTGGTCGCGATAACGATCAGGCTTCTCTCCGTCGGTGGTGAGGAAGTCGGTGAAGCGAGAGCGCATGTTCCCTGCCATGTGCTTCACCAGGACGGCGATGGAATTCGATTCTGGGTCGAGGGTGATAAACAGTTCTTCGTCCTTGAGTTGCGCGATCGCGCCCTCGGCGAGGCGCTTGTGTCCGCGCATCTGGCGGCGGGCTTCGTCGAGATAGTGTGCTGCAGCGTCCGTCATGAGACCTACCTGTTAAGAATTAGATGCAGGGCTTGCCGGCGGGATGAGCGGGTAGGGAGCAGTCAGAGTCTGGGCGCGCACCTCCATCTCCAGTTCGAACCCTCCCACCCATTTGGCGAACAGGTTGTAGAGCAGCGCGCCAATCGCGCCCATGATGAATCCCATGGCCCCGTAGAGCACCGGCGCGAAGATAGCAAGACCAATCGCAAAGCCGACCCCAAAGATTCCGGCTAAAGGACCGTTCTGCTGCTGACCGAGAGCAGACCCCATCAGTCCCATCAGCAGGAACAACGGCGCGATGATCAAGCCCATACAGCCGTAGAGCAATCCCAGGATCTTGGCGACCGACAATACTCCAACCGATTTGACGATGTGCATGGTCCGCTCCTTAATTTCCAAGTTAGGTCGAACGTCCCCAGCCGCCGCCGCCCGGGGACTCGATCCGGATCCGTTCGCCTTTTCGGAGCCGCGTGCTGAACTTGCCCGGCATCTCTTCGATCAAACCGCTGCTGTGGATCACATTGGTTTTCGCGGGCGCTCCTGCCTCGCCACCAGTAAGTCCCCATGGTCCACGGGTGCGGCGGTCGGCGAGAAGTGTGACCTCGCAGTCAGTCAGCATTTCAATCTCGCGGACGATCCCATTGCCCCCGCAATACGCTCCGGCTCCGCCGCTACCCGGCCGAAGCGAGTAGCGGCGAACGCGCAAAGGATAGGCATACTCCAACGCCTCTGCCGGAGTATTCAGCGAGTTCGTCATGTGCGTGTGCACGCCGGAGACGCCGGGCTTGCCCGGACGTGCACCCATGCCTCCGGCGATCGTTTCATAGTAAGCAAAGGGCTGGCCCGTGTGGGGATCAATTCCGCCGATGGTGAGATTGTTCATGGTTCCCGAGGCTGCCGCGGGAATGCGATCCGGGATGGCCTGGGCCAGAGCGCGCAGGAGAACGTCGACGATGCGCTGCGACGTTTCAACATTTCCTCCCGCCACTGCCGCCGGTGGCCGCGCATTCACAACTGTCCCCTCCGGAGCAATCACCCGGATGGGCCGCATTAGTCCTGTTGTTGCCGGAGCGTCGTCGGCCAGTAGACACCGGAAAACATAAAAGCACGCGGAGTACGTAATTGCCTCGACCGCGTTCACGCTCCCCTGGACCTGCGGATCGCTCCCTGTGAAATCGACAGTAACGGCGTGGCCCTGGCGGCCGCTTCGCACATTAACTTCTACTGCGATCCGTACCGGCTTGTCGTTAATTCCGTCGTTATCTAAAAAATCTTCCGCGCGATAGACCCCCGGGGGCACACGCAGCAGAAATGCCCGCATCAGCTGCTCAGAGTACTGCAGCAGTTGGTGCGCGGCGCGCTGCGCCCGGTCGATTCCGTAACGCGCGCAAACTTCCCGCAAGCGTTCAGCCCCGGTGTGGCAGGCGGCGATCTGCGCACCCAAATCACCTTCGCGTTCCACGGGCGTGCGCACATTGTTGAGCAGCAGCGCCAGCACATCGCGCTCTATCACGCCCTCGCTCATGATCTTCACGGGGGGAATGCGGAATCCCTCCTGATAAATCTCTCGGCACAACCCCATAGAGCCCGCGTAGGCTCCGCCGACGTCCGCGTGGTGCGCCCGCGATGCTATATAGAAGGCAGGGCGCTTCCCAGCCTTCTTCTGTGAGCGAGAGGGCCCACGCCGCATAAACACCGGAGCCACCAGGGTGATATCGGGCAGATGCGTTCCGCCACGGAATGGATCGTTCAGCATGACCACATCTCCAGGACCCATCTCGCATGCGGCGATTGCCGCTCGCACCGACATCGGCATCGACCCCAGATGCACCGGCATGTGATCGCCCATGGCGATGACTTCCCCGGCCCCGTCGAACATGGCGCAGGAATAGTCGCGCCGCTCCTTGATATTGGGAGAAAACGCCGTACGCCGCAACGCTGCGCCCATCTCCTCGGCAATCGCATGGTAGAGGTTCTTGAAGATTTCCAGTTCGACAGGATCGCGCCGCATGAGGCGCAGTGTACCGGAAGGTGTGACGAGGAACCAGCAACTCGTCGAATGCTGTCGGTGCGCAGCGTGGTCGAGCTGACTTGAGTGCGTCGAAAAATCGACAGCAGTCTGACGAGCCAGCGATTTGCCTTCAGAGAAAATCTCTTCCGAAATTCTTCGGTTTCCAACAAAATTGTGTTGACACTGCCTTGATGCTGCCGCAATATCTTGTGTTAAGGACGCTGCCTGTACCACAAGTTGGGTGACGTTCGGCAACCAAGACGTAGTTAACGTCTTTTGCAAGGGAAAATCGTTCACGGAGGATCCTTCATGGCAACGAAGAAGAAGGCAAAAAAAAAGAAGAAGCACTAACCGTCTGCGAAACGATACTTCGCACGGGCCAAGAGTTTAACCAGCCTCTCAGGAGAAGCACCTCTTGAGAGGCGTTCTCCTTTTTGGCGCCGATTCGGGCGGTTAGCACTTGGATCGCTGTGTGGCCTTCCAGGGGAATCGGTTCTATCGGTCGCCAAACGGCTAATCGCGGTTTACGGATTGCTTCGCCCTCTCAAAATTCTCGATGTCGATCTCGCAAGTGTGTGTCACAATTGTCAGGTACGGTTTTCGTGCACCCACCCGAGCGCCGCAAAACATGAGTCCCAGAAAGAAGAGCGTGAGCAGGAACCGAACGGATGAAATCTTCATCCCGGACAAACTCTATTTCCGCATCGGCGAGGTTGCTACCTTGTGCAGGCTGCCCGCCTACGTGTTGCGCTTCTGGGAAAGCGAATTTCCGCAACTCAAGCCAGTAAAAAGCAGCACCGGCCAGCGCATGTATCGCCGACGTGATGTGGAAAGCGTCCTGCGCATCAAGCAACTCCTCTACGAACAGGGCTTTACCATCGTGGGCGCGCGCCAGCAACTGCGTTCCGAAGCGAAAACCGATAAGGGACAGACCGCCATTCCATTTCCCGCGCAAGCTTCTGCCGACATGCAGCGCATCCGCCAGGGGCTGCGCGAGATCCTGACGTTACTCTCTGCGCGGCGCACGGGATGATGCGTTCTATCGGCGCCACGCTTTCACATTCAGCAATCTAGACTCAACCAATCTGTCTTTCTCCATCCGCGTAGGACTGAGTGTCCATGAGCGTCCGGGTGTAGAATTCCATCTTCGGCGGGGCACAAATGGAGATTTGTCATAAGAAACCTGGCTTTGGTCGTGGGAATTTCGGAGATATCGTAGAGAATATCTCAAGAGCTGCGTTGTTCTTGCTGGCTGTCGTCGTAATTCCTGCTTTGTCCTCGGCGCAGGACGCAAACGGAAGAATCTTCGGAACTGTTTACGACCAGCAGGGAGCGGTGATCTCGTCGGCGGAAATAACCGTGACCAACACGGCTACTCAAGTTGTCCGCACCGCCACTACCGACAGTCAGGGCTACTTCCAGGTATTGGCGCTTCCCATCGGCAACTACAAAGTAAAGTCCGAACACGCGGGCTTTCGCACAGTAATCAGCGCGGAACAGAAACTGCTCATCAACCAGGCCCTGCGCATCGATATCAAGATGGAAGTAGGAGCGGCCAGCCAGACGGTCGATGTCGGCGCCGAGGCCGCACCCGTGGAAACCGTCAACCCAACCCTGGGGCAGTCGATAACGGGACGAACACTCACCAACATGCCACTGAATGGTCGCGACATGCTGGACCTTGCTTTGCTTCAGCCCGGGGTGACTGAAAGCAACGACGACAATGGAGGCGCGGGCAACTACAGTATCGCCGGAGGACGCACCGATTCCGTAACCTTCCTTCTCGATGGCGGACTGAACAACGATCTGCTGGATAACAGCAACTTCTCGATCCCAATCCTGATGCCATCGCCGAGTTCCGGCCTTCTGACCAGCAATTACACTGCCGAATATGGACGTAACGGCGGCGGGATCATCAGTGAGGTGACCAAATCAGGCACCAATCAGATCCACGGCAGCCTGTTTGAATTTTTCCGAAACAGCGTGCTCGACGCCAACGACTATTTCAACATTCCGTTGGGAATTCCGCGGCTCGACCTTAAGCGAAACCAGTACGGAGCAACGCTGGGAGGACCGATTGTCAAGGATAAGGCTTTCTTCTTCCTCGCCTACCAGGGGCAGCGACAGATGCAGGCTGTTCCGGACGTGGATATCCCGGTCTTATACGCCGCAGGAACTGCAGGGAGATTTCTCCAATGCTTCCGGACCAGTGTGGCCTCTGGCCGGGTCCAGGCCGTCGCTTGCGTTTCTGACGGCGGCAATCCGTATTTTGCGTCTCTTTCCAACGGCGTTGCCGCAAAGCCCACATCGATCCCACCAAGATCGACCCCGTCGCCCAGAATTACATCAATGCGGGCCTGGTCACGACTCGCCGACGAAGCAGACGGTTTGCAACGCGGGTGGAATATGCAGCGGACTGCTTTCCACTTCGCTGGAGCGAGACGGACGATCGCGATGAGCTGACCATCAAATTTGACTTGAACCTCAGCGCCGAAAGACAAAATCTCTGCAACGCTCGGTGTGAACCGTCAGGGCAACCCTTACCCAGGCAATGAAATCCGCTCCCTTACGCCACAGTTCCCGGGATTTCCCAGCCGCACCAAGCCGATTATTATATCGCAAATATCGGCATATACCCGGATCTTCTCGCCTGCTGTTGCTGAATGAATTTCACTTCGTGGCTCATCGCAGCAATTATCTGCAGGACGAGTGTGGTAAAGCATTGCCCACCGGTCCAGCCTCGGCATTCGGATCACTCCTGACTTCGCAACCGGCCCCACCAATATATTCTTCGACAACTGGCTATCCAATTTGGTCCCAGCGAGAATGGCCCAACGCGCTTCGTCGAAAACACCTTCTCTTGGACTGATGCAGTCTCGTGGACCCGAGGAAAACACAACTTGGAAGTTCGGCGCAGGATTCTCGCCGTACCAGGAGAACCTGCGTCTATGACTATTACACGAATGGCGAATTCGACTTCTATTCCCTTAGCAGTTCCACCGGCTTCCGGGAAATCCCTTCGCCGATTTTCTGCTGGGCGTCCCGGACGGCTATTTCCAGGGTACCGCTTGCCGCTTCCAACATTCGCAGCAAGAGCACTTATGTATTTGGCCAGGACGAGTGGCACGTCAGCAAGAAACTGGTGCTAACCATGGGTCTGCGCTACGAATACAACACGCCCAAAGTCTGACACCCAGGGCCGGACTTTTCGGTGATTCCCGGGGTGCAGTCGCAACGATTTCCCAACGCGCCCGCTGGGGATGGTATTTCCCGGCGATCCGGGCGCTCCCAAGGGTCGAACTTCCCCGACAAGAAGAACTTCGCGCCCCGCTTCGGATTTGCCTGGGACCCAACCGGAAGTGGCAAGACCAGCATGCGCGGCGGGTTCGGAGTTTTTTACGACATCCTGAAGGGCGAGGACAACCTGCAATTCAACGGCGAGGCCCCGTTGTAGTATGCCGGGCCTGTGTTTACTTCTTCAACAGCATTGGCCCGCTTGCATGAGTCGGGTCCAGTGCGGTTATCATCGAGCAGCCTTATCAAAAGGTGCGTATGGAGCAAACGGCAACTGCGCCAGTTTGGGTGTGGCGAATACATTTCCTTCAACACCGCCTGCCAGCCAATGTAGATTTCGCGCCGTTTCTTCCCATCAACAGCACGTGGTGCCGTCTATCTGGTCGACCCCCACTTGCGCACCCCACGTCTACCAGTACAACCTGAGCTTGCAACACAATCTTTTCGCCGACACAGTTCTGGAAACAAATTATGTAGGCAGCTCCGGACATGGACTGACGTCCCTGAGAGACATCAACCCCATGGTGCTGGCGAAGCACCGGGAACTACCAGTCGCCTACTGGACAGCAGTTGCTTTCAGTGCTTCGGCCAGCTTCCGGAGTTCCAGAACGTATCGAATGCCAACTACAACGCACTCGAAGCCAGCCTTACCCGGCAGCCCAAGAGTTCCAAGCTGGGTACAGCTTATTTCACCCTCGCCTATACCTACGGTCACAATCTGGACAACGCATCCGGGTTCGCCCAGCGCAACTCGCAGGTGCCGGCTTACAGCCCGGATCTTTTCTACGCCTCCGGAGACAGCGACGTGCGCCAGCGTATTAGTTTCAGCGGAGGCTGGGACCTGCCTTTCGATCGGATGTGGGCAAGGGGTCCAAAGCGCCTCACCAAGGGATGGAGCATTTACCCCATCGTGACTTGGCGTACCGGTTTCCCCTTCGACATCCCGGCCGGGTTGGGCGATACCACTGACCCCGCAAACCCCGGTACCTCAGGCGCCGGGGATCCTTTTCTTTCCCACGCCGCCGTCGTCGCGCCGATACAGATGCTCGATCCCAGGCGCCTGCCCACAATCGTTCCGACCATTTACGGCAGCGACGCGAGCGGCCACTGGCTGATTTCAACTGGACAACCGATCAGAGCCGTCACTGGCATTATTTTCGATCCCAATAGTTTTTCCAATATTCCACTGCAGAACAACCCCTACTACGGCGGTGCAAACCCTTGTTTCCCTCAGCTTGATCCGGTCGATAATCCAGGGGACCGCACCTACGGCCTCGCTCGAAACGTCCTTCGCGGGCCGCACCTGACGAATGTCGACGTGGCGCTGGCCAAGACAACAGCGATAACCGAGCGCGTCGGCTTGGAATTTCGGGTTGAATATTTCAACGCCCTGAATCATCCCGAGTTCGCGCAGCCTACGGTGCTCGATGGAGCCACTAATATCAATGGCGCAACCTTTGGGCAGATCACTTCAACCGGCACCTTTCGTGGAGCTGCGCCACGCATCGGGCAGTTGGCAATGAGGATCACGTTCTAGGGTTTCAGCAGGGGAGTATGGCAGCCAGCGTATCTTGCGTCTAGCCACGAGCCGGTTGATCTGTCGCGCAGAGGCCCGCGCTGATCGGTCCCCGCAAGGCTACAGTTTCAAGCAGCGCGCTCCGGAGTTCGCTTCTTTCCCGCGTTGGCGGCGTCCAGCCGGATGCGGCTGACACGTGACGTTTCTTGCACCAGGTCGTCGGAGACGGTCGCTCCGTCTCCCGCCATTACCGACCCCGCAGCTAAAGCAAAACGCAGTGCGTCGGCCTGATCGTCGAAATACAGAATGACTTGCCCGGACATAAGAAATTCCCCCGAATATAGACTTCTCGCAGCGGCATCCTGGAGAAGAGCTTTGACGAAGCGGCGTTGCGATTAGCGTGCCGCAAACCCAACATTTCAATGATTGTGCGGGAGCGCATCTTCCGGTCAAAGTGCTTTTCTTGGTTCGTCGGAAAACACTAGTACATCGCAAGGGAACTAAAACTGAATGGTCTGGACGGGCAGATTTGAACTGCCGACCCCTCGCACCCCAAGCGAGTGCTCTACCAGGCTGAGCCAAAGCCCCCAATGTTTGCGCGTTCGCACCGCATTCCCGGAGGGTCGGCTCAAGTGGGCAGCGTTATGGCAAGGACTTCTTTGGAATGTGTTTCCGGCGTCTTCATGGCAGGGAGATTGTGTGCCGAAGTTCTCTTAGGGAACTGGTCAATTGTGAACATGTTTCCGATTAGGGATTCACTGTATGTACGTTACCGCACGGACGTAGTAGAGTTCTTCATTCAAGGGGGGACGGCCTCCAATGAACGAGACGCGATACACCTGCCCAATCTGCCACAAGTCAGTTGACTTGGAACGCGATCGCTACGCCGATGAGAACGGCCAGATTATGCACGAAACCTGCTACCTGCAACGGCTGATGTCCTCACGGCAAGATCCTCCCGCTCCTCAGCACACGGAGTAAGAATTCTGGCCTTGCACTGATTGACCCCACGCCTTACAATCGGCCCGGAGTGAAAAGCGCGAAACAGCATGATTTAAGTAATGGTCGGGACGGGCAGATTTGAACTGCCGACCCCTCGCACCCCAAGCGAGTGCTCTACCAGGCTGAGCCACGTCCCGACTAGGAAGGAACCCGCTGCTTCGCGTCCGCAACGGAGGGGGTAACCAGAGAATTTTACCACCAGCGGCACCGTTTCGCCTGACCTTGGCACAATTGGAGGCTTGGAGGTCTGTTACTTGCGCTTGCGTTTTGACTTCCTAGGGGAAGGCCGGATTGCCGGTCGCGATGGCGTTTCTTCGAAGATGGCGAACTGGATTTTCCTCTCCACGGGATCGATGCGGTCGACCAAAACGCGAATCCTCTGTCCCAGGCTGTAGGTCTTGCGCGAGCGCTGGCCGATGATCTGGCGCGTGTTCTCGTGGTAAGTATAGAAGTCATCGGTAAGCGTATTCAGCGGGACGAGGCCCTCAACAAATAAATCCGTCAGCTCGACGAAGAAACCGAACTTGGTGACGCTGGTGATCAGGCCGTCGAAGTCCTCGCCCACGCGGTCCTGCATGAACTTCACCTTTTTCCACTCCATGAGCTCGCGCTCAGCCTCGTCGGCTCGGCGCTCGGATTGGCTCGACTCTTCGGCGATCTCGTGCAGTTCCTCGACTTTGATTGGGCCGCCTAAAGGCTCGATCCTTTCGCGATGAACGCCGTGGTCGCGTCGCTTCGACCAGGGAGTAGCGCCGGTGTCCCGCCCGCTCGGCGCCACTGAATCAGAGTGAGCCTCGTCCCGTAAATGAGCCGGCCGCATGCTGGGGCTACTGTCGAGTGCAGATGAGACTCCGATTGATATAGCTCCATCCCGCTTCTCCGCCGAGTCGCGCAACACGTCTTTCAGAATGCGATGCACGATCAGGTCAGGATAGCGGCGAATCGGCGACGTGAAGTGCGTGTAACTGGTTGCTGCGAGCGCGAAGTGGCCCAAGTTCTCTTCCGAATAGCGGGCCTGCTTGAGCGAACGCAGCATCAGATAGCTCAGGATGCGCTCTTCCGGTTTGCCCGCGATCTTGGCCGCCAGCTTCTGGTACATGCGGGGAGTGATGTGAACGTCTTTTGGGATTTCAATCTGGTGCGCTTGTTTGCCAGTGCCGCGGGACGCGCGCCGATCGGTTTTCAGTTGCACCCGGTGAATGGGCAGTGGCCCCACGCCAAGCGAATATCCGAAGGTAGCGGCGATGACCTCGAAATCGTAGACGCGCTTGGCGTCCGGCTTTTCATGAATGCGATATAGAGACGCGACGCGTTTCGATTCCAGATAGTGCGCGACACATTCGTTGGCGGAAAGCATGAACTCTTCGATCAGCCGATGGGCGATGTTCCGCTCCGAGCGCGTGATGCTCTTCATCAATCCAAATTCATCGAACTCGATGACTGGCTCGGGCAGGTCGAAGTCGATCGATCCGCGGCGCTGGCGTTTTCGGTTGAGGATCAGGGCGAGGTCCCGCATAAGTTCGAATGTGGGAACCAGTGATGCGTAACGCTGGCGCGCGGCGGCATCGCCCTCGATTACGGCATTGACGGCGGTGTAAGTCATACGCTCGGCCGAACAGATAACCCCTTCACTCAGCTCATAACCAATGATTTCACCGCGAGGATCAATCCGCATCACGCACGACAGCACCAGCCTGTCGAGGTTTGGACGGAGGCTGCAGATGTCGGTCGACAATTCAAGCGGCAACATGGGCACGGAGCGGTCAGGGAAATAGACGCTGGTGCCGCGTAGTCGCGCTTCCTGGTCGAGCGCGGATTCCGGCGTAACGTATTGAGCCACATCTGCAATGTGGACCTGCAACTCGAAATTGCCGTCGGCCAGATTCCGCACGGTGACGGCATCGTCGAAATCGCGCGCCGTCTCGCCGTCGATGGTAACGATGGGCAGCGTGCGGAAGTCGCGGCGGTGGCGAAGTTCCGTCGCGGAAATAATGGCGGGGATATTCTGTGCCTCTTCCAGCGTTGCCGGGGGGAAATGATGCGGAAGGTGGAACTTGCGAATGGTGATTTCGACGTCGACCCCGAAGTCTTCCTGACGGCCCAGTATCTCAACGACGCGGCCCCGCGGATTGTGCGTGGGCGTGGGCCAGTCGGTGATCTCAACGTCAACCACCACGCCTTCGAGATCATCCCATTCCGAGCGACGAGCAGCCTCATCGCCGAGCACGCGGTCGACGGATTTTGTTCGGAGCGCCGGCGTCCCGCCGGCTCTCGCAGGAGCCGCCGGGGACAGTGGCGCCACAACTTCCGGATACTCCATACCTGCCGGGATCACGACGTCCTGCGTGATCTTGCTATCGATCGGCTTCACCGAGTTGTGGCGGCTGCCGTAATGAAAAATCCCGACCACAGTAGGATGTGCTCGCACCACGGGCCGCACGATGCGGCCCTCGGCTCGGCCGTCGGGACGAACCGCCATGATGTCGACCAGTACGCGATCGCCATGCATGGCATTGCCGATGGCGTGGGGTGCGATGAAGATATCTCCGGCCAGCCGCGACTTGAGAGACGGACTCAGCGAGCTTGCGTCGGGGATGACGAAGCCGAAGCCGTCGCGGTGCATGCTGAGGCGGCCGACGACAAGGTTCTTGTCGGCTGCGCGTTGAGGCAGTGCGAAACGATCGGAATTGAGCTGAATCAGTTCGCCTGCAGCGACCAGCTTCTGAAGATGCGCGTCGAGCTCTCCGCGGGCGTCCCCATGCAGGCCGAGTTCGCGCACAAGTTGTTTGAATCCCGCGGCGCGCTTGGGTTGGCGGGCGATGTGTTTCAGGATGGTGGAGTCGGAAAGCATCAGAAGCTGTCAACTATTAGCGGTCAGCCTAAGCATACCGCAGAGGCCAATCGCCGAAATCGCCGGTTTCACCTTTTCACCACGCATCCCCACCTCTGCGCGGCGGCCACGCGCCAAGCATCCGCCGCAGCATCGCGATCTGTCCTACGTGATAGCTGTTGTGCGCGACCATCTGCCAAAGCACGGCCTCGAGAGTTCCTGCGAGTTTCGTATCGCCTTCGTGCACGGTTTCGATTTGACGCTGGATTTCGTCCGGAGAGGATTGCGCCAGTTTGGTGAATTCAGCGAGCAGGCCGGCAAAGCGCCTGCGCAGCTGGTCCCAGTCCTGCGCATCGCGCGGCGACGGCGCGAGCGGAAAAGCTTCCGAGGAATGCCCCGGATAAGCCGGTCGATCGCCGCGAATGCGGCGCAGCTCATAATCCATCCAGTAATTCATGTGGAAGACAAGTTGCCCGACGGAGTGAGGAAAGCCTTCCACGTGTCGCTCCGCCAATTCGGCGGAGAGATCTTCGACGCAGGCGAAGGGATCAGCGTGGGCGCCTTTGCCATGCAGGAGCTCAGTGAGAGCGCGCGAGGGCATAGGAGATCAGGTCCTAGGTTTCGGGTGCTAGGTCTTAGGTGTTGGCTTCGGTTTCCTGACATCGGGGGCCCGGAGTCTAAGGCCCAAGACCTACCTAAGACTCTCTCACAAAGTACTTCTCCTCCAGAATCCGACGGTGATGCAATTCATGCCCCGCAATAATGTAGGCCAGCGCCCGCACACTGACTTCATTCTTGTTGGCGATACCGCGCCTCATCCACGCCGCTTCGTCGAGATTGCGCAAAAGCGACAGCGTGGCGCGGCGTACGGCAGTGAACTCTTCGACCATATCAGCCACCTGACGCTGCGCGAAAGGACCGTTGCGAACGTAGTCGTCCTGTTCGAAGCCTTCGAGAGGCGTGGCATCGGCGCGCGCGATGCGCAAGGCGCGGTAGGCGAAGATGCGCTCGGTATCGCAGATGTGGCCGAGAACCTCCTTCGCGTTCCATTTATCCGGCGCGTAGCGGAAGTCGCCTTCTTCTTCGTCGCGGCAGGAGAGCAGCAGCATCATCTGTCGGCGCTGCTGGTCGAGCGTGTTGAGAATGTCTTCTGCCTGAATCAGTGAAATGTAGCGGTCATAATATGGCGCGTATTCGCCCGCCTGGGGACGCGCAACGGTGAAAGCGGAAGGAGTAATCACGGCTGGTTGTGACATGTTCCTGCTCCTGCGAGGCTGGATTGCGGTTTCGATAAATCTTCGACCCAGAGAGCATACTCCGAGCGGCTGTGAAACTGCTATCGGCGCGTATTTTTTTTCGGGCATCCTTACACGGTTGCAGGGCAGAAAGGTTGCGGTTGGGCGACCCGATAAGCATTTTGGGATAGATCCCAATTGCGTACCAAGCTAGGAAACTCTATTGAAAATAAAGGCTTTTCCACAGCGCTCATTTTGAGACGGCGGAGTACAATTCGGTTTGGTCACGCAAGTGCGGCACGTGACCTCTAATCCCAACCAGGAAAGGAACTTTTCATCCATGTGGAAGCCGACTAATCAGCCTCAGACCCCCGGACGGCCAGCCGAGCCAGAGCGTCCAACTACGTCTACCCCGAATCCGCCCGCCATGATGGCGAGTGAGCCTGCCGTTGGGCCGCGTCCGGTTGCTACCACCACCACCGCGGACCAGGCAACCATCGGCAAATCGCTGGTGATCAAAGGCGAGGTCACGGGATCGGAATCTCTCTACATTGACGGCCGCGTGGAAGGCTCGATCAACCTTTCCGGCAATCGGGTCACGGTTGGCCGAAATGGCGTGGTCGCGGCGAACATCAATGCCCGCGAGATCGTGGTGCTCGGCAAGGTTCGCGGCAACCTGACTGCCAGCGACCGCGTCGATATCCGCAGCGACGGCTCGCTCACGGGCGACGTGGTTGCAGCGCGCATCTCCATTGAAGACGGCGCCTACTTTAAGGGCGGCATCGACATCCGCAAGGGCGGCCAGCCCACGCAGCAGAAGGCCAACGGCGAGGACAAGAGCGTTGCCATGCCGGAGCCAGCGGCGGTTGGCGCGCGCGCGTAAGATCGCTATAGAAGCGTCTCAGAATCAGCGGCGGAGTTCGCGGAGCATGCGAATGTCCGCCGCTTTGTATTTACGACGAAACGCTTACCCTTAGGGTTGCGTTCCCGCGCCCATGATCTCGTTGCTTTCGCGTTCCGCGACCGCTGGATAAGCCACGGTCTTACGCCGGCGCAGGTCATTGGGTAGTTGCGACTTCAGCAGCCACAGGCCCACGGCGGCCGCCGCTGCCCAGGTGACGGAAATCAATCCTAATTGCAGTAGGTCAGTGATTCGGCTACCCCGAGCCGATACGAATGGGATGACGCTTCTCGCCACTGCAAGGCTGATGCCGCCGGCGACCATCGCGGTCAGCGCAGACTTTCCTAGCTCGTCCCAACGGAGCGTCCTGAGCGAAGCCAGTTTGCGGTAATGCAGCAGCAAGGCCAGCGCCAGCAGGTTCGCTCCAATGCCGATGTCAGAAGCCCAAGCCAAACCAACTACTCCATACCGGTGAAAGAGCAGCGAATACACCGGTAACGAAGCGCTGGTGATCACTGTGACGGCCACCATGGGAGTCAGCGTATCGCCGGAAGCGTAGAAGGCGCGAGCATAAAGCCCCTGGGCGGACCAGAGCGCGAGGGAAAGCGAGAACCAGAAGAAGTAGATGGCTGTGGTTTGCGTGTCGGAGACCAAAAAGCGTCCGCGGCGATACACCAGATCGATCAGCGGGAAGGCCGCGGCCATCATCCATGCCGTGGCGAGAAACGATGCGGCCGCTACGCGGTAAACAGAATCGTTCACCGTTGTCGCGAATTCGTGCAGGCGCTTCTCGTTGAACAGGCGCGCAAAGAATGGCAACGAGGCTTGTCCAGTGGCCTGTCCCAGCACAGCAATGGGCACTGCGAACAGGCGCTTGGCATAGTTGAGGCGAGCGATGTCGCCGATTCCGCTGGAGGCGTAGTGGCGCAAAATCCAATCGTCTGCCGTCACCAAGGAAACGCCAAGCATTAGCGGCACGGAAAGCTTTACCCACTCGCGAAACGCAGGGTTGGCGATGTCGAACGAGGGACGATAGCCTGTCCCGATGCGCGCCGCACCGACTACGCTGGCCAGGAACGGACCAACTATGCTCCCCAGCAGCGCGCCATAGGCCAGCGCGGAAATCCCGAAGTGGTGGCCGCCAATTACTCCTCCAAGAATGATGAAGAGGTTGTAGAGCAACGGGCCAAAAGCAGGGAATAGAAACAGGCGGTGCGACAGCAAGACGGCCGAGACGACACCTCCGACGTAAAAGAAGATTTGCGCCGGCAGCAGAATCCGGGTCAGGTGGACCGAAAGATCCACTTGCGCAGGTGAGAACCCATGAAACATCCAACGCACGAACTGCGGCGTAAAGATTTCCGTGAGGATGGTACCGGCAATCATCACCGTACTCATCACAGTGATGACGATAGAGAAAGTTTTCTTTGCATCGGTTTCGCGCTTCTCCGCGAGGAACCGGGTATAGATCGAGATGAATGTAATGGAAGCCGCCCCCCCGGCCACGATGTAGTTGAGCCAATCGGGCAGGGTGAAGGCGGCTACGTAGGCGTCGGTCTGCGGTCCGGCCCCGAAGGCATAAGCGATGTAGGCCTCGCGAACATAGCCAACTATCCGCGATAGCATGACTGCCGACATCAGCAGTAGCGTGGCCGAGAACGCCGTGTGCTGGTGTGATGGGCGGAAGAACCGTAGAAGTCTGGTCATGGGCCGCAGGTTTACATGTGCAGGAAGCGAAGTTCCTTCAAAGCCTACCAGAGGGTCGCATCCGAGACCGAGTTTATCGTCCGAATCAGGCCGCGATGGTTCCTTTATTGACACTGGAGCGGACGTATCGATCTGCCGGAGTGAAGGTTATGCCACGAAGAGTCCAATGCAGATGACCTTCTCCTGTAACGACATGTTGATGAAAGACTTGCCGGTTGATGTCGAATTGAGCTGCGATTGATCGCCAGTGCATTGCCGCAGAACGCCGTCCACGGCAAAGTGGCCTCGGACACTTGCTACTGGAGGCATGCCGTGAACCGTTCTTTTGTAAGCCCAGGTTCTAAAACTATGACTGAGTTTTGTGAGCAAGCGAACCCACGCAGACTGCTGGAGATGAGGAGCGCACGGCCATTTCCGGAGATGCGGCGGGTGCAGGAGAGCTGGGTCGCGGCTTATGAAAAACACGCGTTGCTATGGTTGGCGGCGCGCACGCCGCGAAGGATCGGCCCTGATCACCTGACGGCGCTGGGATTGGCGGCGCAGGTTGGAGCGGGCGCTTGTTACACGCTGGCTGCGTGGAACCGATATGCACTCCTCGGGGTGGTCGCCTGCCTGGCGTTGAACTGGCTGGGAGATTCGCTCGATGGAACGCTAGCCCGGGCGCGGAAACAGCTGCGACCGCGTTACGGCTTTTATGTCGATCACATGGTCGACAGCTTCGGCGCCCTCGCGCTGATGGGTGGGCTGGCATTGTCCGGATACATGCGTCCCGAGATCGCGATCGGCCTGCTGATTGGATTCCTCATGCTCTCGATTCAGTCCTATCTGGCGACGCACGCGCTGGGCGAGTTCCGTCTGTCGTTCTGGCGCTTCGGCCCGACTGAACTGCGCCTTATGCTCGTGGTTGGGAACCTGGCGGTGCTGTGGAAGCCGCAAGTACATTTTCTCGGCTCGCAGTATCGACTATTCGATCTGGGAGGAGCGATTGGCCTGGCCGGAATGACGCTAATGGTTGTCTTCGTTACTGCACAGAACACGGTACGGCTTTATCGCGAAGAGAGGATCCCGAAGTGAGCGCCCGAATCCGAGACAACCTAACGGCAGGCTTCCGCGTCCTTCACGGGAGAGAGTTGATCACAGGCGCAAGGCGTGAAACCGCCTTCCGTTGGTTGAAATTCAACCTCGTCGGAGGACTCGGGATCGCTGTGCAGTTGGCTGTGTTGCTCGGCTTGAAGAGTGCACTGCATCTCAACTATCTGCTGGCGACTGCTTTGGCGGTGGAAGCCGCGGTCGTACACAACTTTCTCTGTCACGAACGCTATACCTGGGCAGGCAGGGTGCAGCGGTCGTGGCGGAGATCGCTGCCGCGGCTGTTGCGTTTCAATCTTGCGGTAGGAGCAGTTTCCATTCTCGGCAATCTCGCGCTGATGAAGTTGATGGTCGGCCGGGGTCGCTTGAATTTTCTGATCGCGAATGGCGTCGCCATTGCGCTGTGTTCGCTGTTGAATTTCATGGTTAGCGAGGAGTGGGTGTTTGCGGGTGAAGCGAAGAACGATCACGCCGCGCTTGCTGCGCGGCCAAAATGACTCCATACTCGAACCATGCCGGGGCGGAACGCAATCATGAGATGCGTGCTCGTGTTTGCCCTTGCGGCATGGTGGGTGACATCGTGTCCCGCGCAGATAACTTCACCGTCACCCTCCTTAGAACACCCTCCCGTTGTTCAGAAGCTCACGGTCACAGTCACTGACGAAAACGGAGTGGCCGTCGCGTCTGCACGCGTGCAGTTGCAAGCGCCGCCCCCCGCTATCCCCCGGCGTTGCGGAACCGATTTCACCGGGCATTGTGAATTCACCGACTTGTCCTCTGGAGCCTACGAACTGCGCGTGGAGAAGACCGGCTTCTACGTTGTGGTTCAGTCCGGCATACAGGTCGGTATCACGGCCAATGTGGACGTGACTGTGCGCCATCAGCAAGAGGCGCGGGAAGTTGTGAATGTCATGGAATCTGCGCCGGCCATCGACCAAGCACAAATCTCCTCGAGAGAAGAACTCACGGGCGCAGAGATTGTTGACATTCCCTACCCGGGGGAGCACGACTACCGCAATGCCCTGACCTTTATCCCCGGAGTTACGCCGGACGCGTACGGTCAAGCGCATGTGGCGGGCGCCGAGACCTACCAGACCCTGCTCTTGCTGGATGGCTTCAACGTGACCCAACCAACGAGCGGAGCGCTGGTAGTGCAGACCAGCGTAGATTCATTCCGCTCCATCGCAGTCACGCCAAGCCGCGAGCCGGCCGAATTTGGCAAGGGTTCCGGCGGCGTGATGGCTTTGAACACGCGCATGGGTAACGATCATTTCCGGTTCCTCGCAACCGATTTCCTTCCAGCGCCACAGGATATCAAAGGGATCTCGCTCGCCAGCTGGACGCCCATCTATACCATGTCCGGTCCGATTCGCAAGGGCAAGATGTGGTTTTTCGAGGCGCTCGACGGCGAGTACGACAACTACATCACCAAGCAACTGCCCTCAGGTGCCGATGCCGACAAAGTCTGGCGCATGGATAACCTGCTGAAACTGCAATCCAATCTCACCACCCGCAACATCGTGACCGCCAGCTTTCTGTCGGATTACTTTCATGATCCCAACGCCGGGATGTGGGCTCTCATGCCTCAGCCGACCACCCCGAGTGAAGTCGAAACCGCCTACCTCGGCTCGTTGAAGGACCAATACTATTTCCGCGGCGGGGCTTTGCTCGAAACCGGCTTTGGCGTGGACCAGTACACCCTGGCTCTTACTCCTCATGGAGATGCCGGCTACATCGAGACCATCCTGGCCACTGGCGGGAATTACTACCTGCACGAGGACGCTTCGGCCCGCAGAGAGCAAGCCCTGGCGAACCTCTACCTGCCGCCACATCAGTGGTACGGCCGCCACGACTTTAAGCTCGGCGCAGACCTCGATCGTCTGAACTATGACGCCCAGTTCCTGCGGCAGCCAATCTCGCGTCTGCAGCCGGGTCAGCCGCCCGCGGGGCAACCGCCCGAACCTTGTACTACGGATGCGAGCGGGCTTCCTGTCGTGCCAGAGCCAAGTTGCGCGCGCTATTCGGTCTTCACCGGCGGTAATTACTCCACAATTTACAATGCCGAGGCGAGCGCCTACGCAGAGGATCGCTGGCTGATCACCAATCGTTTGCTTATCGAGCCGGGCTTGCGCCTCGATTGGGATGAAATCGTGCGTACGCCGCTGTTCTCACCGCGCCTGGCCGGGACTTATATCTTCGACGACGAAAGCAATACCAAGCTATCAGCGGGAATCGGGATTACTTACGACGCAACGAGCCTGGGGTTGATCCATCAAGCCCTCGAAGGGCAGAGAGTCGATTACTTTTTCGACCCCAGCGGGTGTCCGGAAGCTCTGGGCAGCAGCGCTGGAGATTGCGGATCGGGGCCAATGCCCGTATCGACAACCTTCACGGTTAACCGCAACGCGCTGGCCGCCCCGCGCTTCCTGAACTGGAGCATTGGCCTGGAGAAAAAACTGCCGCAGGCCATTCTTCTGAAACTCGAGTTCATCGAAAAGCGCGGTGTCCATGGCTTCGCCTACAACACGCTAAATGGCGCGGTAGACGGAAACTTCTTCCTCGAAAACCAACGCGACGACCGCTACGATGCTTTCACAGTCAGCCTGCGCCACCGTTTTCGCCAGCACTATGAAATCTTCGGCGCCTACACCTGGTCCCGTGCGCGCACCAACCAGGTGTTCGACTTCAGCTTGGATTTTCCGGTGCTTAGCGCACAACTACCCGGTCCTTTACCCTGGGATACCCCTAACCGCTTCGTAGGATACGGCGTGGTGCCGTTCTTCAAGCTCCCCGTCGTCCACAAAGTCGACTTGGTTTATTCGGTCGAAGCACGCACCGGTCTGCCTGTGAACGTGACCTCAGAGCAGGGAGAAATCTATCCGGCTTATCCTCCTGGAGCCTTTCGGTTTCCCACGTACTACACCGTAAATCTCGAGTTTGAAAAACGCATACATCTGTTCGGACGTTATTGGGAGGTACGCGCCGGCTTCGACAACGTCACCAACCACGCCGATGCCGTGCTATCCAACGGCATTATTAATCCTCCCTCCCAGCCGGTCCCGATTTTCATCGATGGCAACGGGCGTGCTCTCGACGGTCGCATCCGCTACCTAGGAAAACAGTGATCTCAGACTCATTCTCAAATCTGGATGCTCAAATCTTCAGCACGACCTTCCCGTAATTCTTACCTTCCTGCAGTAGCTTGTAAGCCTCCACTGCGCGTTCGAGTGGAAATACCTGGCCAATGACGGGGGTCAACTCGCGTTGCGCGATCCATTCCGAGAGCTGCTTCCAGGCGGGTTCCATGATCTCTGGCTTTTGGGCAAGATAGGTCAGCCACAGACCCTGAAGGCTCGCGGATTTCGCATACAAAGCCCGTACGTCGAGTTGCGGCGGCTTGCCGGTCGCGCTGCCGTACTGGATGACGCGTCCGAAGTCGCTCAAGCACCGTAGGCTCTTCGCCGTGTGCTCTCCGCCCAGCATTTCGAAGGCGGCGTCCACGCCTTCGCCATGAGTGAGGTCTTTCACCACCTCTTCGTAGTCGTGCTGCTTGTAGTTAATGCCGTGCTGCAGGCCGAGTTCTCGCACGCGCTCGAGCTTTTCGTCGGACGACGACGTCCCATACATCTCTACGCCCAGGATGTTGCCGATCTGCACCGCCGCCGTACCCACACCTCCGGCAGCGGCATGGATCAGCACGCGATGGGTTTTGCCGGCGAGCGCCGGCTGGGTCATCCCCGCCTGCCAGTAGGCGAGATAGGCGGTGAAGTAGTTGACGGGGAAGGCCGCAGCCTGCTCGTCGGTCCAGTGCTCGGGGACGCCCCACAGCATGTGCGAATGAGCGGCAGTTCTCTCGGCGAAGGCTGCCCATTGGGTATAGCCCATTACGCGGCCTCCGCTGTTTTCTTCGAGTCCGGAGAATTCGCGCCCGGCGATGAGTGGAGGCGAAGGAGTTCCGGGATAGCCGCCTTGTGCGGTCATGAAGTCAGCAAAATTCAATCCTCCGGCCGCCACGCGGACCAGGGTTTGTCCCGGTTTCAGCGTGGGTTCTGCGGCATCTTGGATGGCAAGCGCATCCGGGCCGGACAGGCTGGTAATTACCAAGGCTTTCATGGGAGGAAGTTTAGCAGGACGGTTTCCGTCCCGGCTCATTCAGCGAAGAATCCACGATTTGGCGACGAAGAATGAAGGTGGCCCCTGGCTTGAGATCGAATCCAGCAAACTCAACTCCGACTCAAAAGGGACCACCTTTCCGGTCAAATCGGCGGCGCGCTACGCTACATCACAACGAAAATGGCGACCCGAACGCCGGGGTGAAGCAAGTCGAACAAGAAATACTCTCCATCGACGTAGTCGATGTAGCACTCATCGGTATAGGCCCAGCCCATCGGCCAGGCATCGACCAGTTGAAAGCTGTAGCCGCCATACTGAAATTGCGGCTGGCCTTCCACAATCACTGTCTTCGCGGTGAAGGTATGACTGTGGCCAAAATGGGCTCGAAACTTATCGTCCGGAATGTGAGCGCTCTTGCCCTGTGGCCGGGCTTGCCCTGCTTGCTCTTTTTGCATCTGCTTGTCGTCTTGCTTTTTGTCTTCCTGCTTGTCCTGTTTTGCGGGCTTAGCCTCGTCCTGGTGAGCAGGCTTTACTTCATCCTGTTTTGGTTGAGGTTTGGGTTCCTCCTGCCGCGGAGGTTTTTCTTCCTGCTGCGGTTTGTCGTCCTGGGCATAGATAAGCGCCGAACACCCTAACAGCGCCGAAAGAATCGCTAGATTGAGACATCTGAAAACTCGCATGGGCATCCTCCATAGCAATCGTTTAAACGGCTGGGCCGCCGGTCGACCTGCCTCTTCAATCCGCAGTTTGCGGAATTGCTGGTTTGAGATGCCGAGCACGGGCTAATGTGAGTTACTTATGTGACTGTAGAGTCAAGGGTGAGAGACTGTAGACCTGTCGCTCCTTCCTCAACGTCCGATGGACGAATCGCCAAGTCTTTTCCCGGTAACTCGCCTTCCGGTATATACTTTTGGCGCAGGTTTACTGAGGTCTTCCGGCCACGCCTCCACGGGCCGGAACGGGGCGTACATTCATTCTCCCTAATTCTTGCGCGCCCCGCATGCTGATTTGCCGATTCCCGCCCGGGGCGGCGAGGAAATGGCACCGGTGCATTGCGCCAGATGTTTAGCGGAGCTGCATCCGGGGGAGGTCATACTGTGGATTTGATTCTTGTACGTCTTCTTTTTGTCATTCTAGTTGCGGTCACTTCCTACGTTATTGCTCCTTTTGGATTGCCTCGCAACCTGGACGCCGGAATCGGAGCGCTGGTCGGGGCAGGGATTATTCTGTTCGAATGGAAGCTGCGTAGGGTTAGCCTGAAGCGGCTGATCGGCGCGGCCATCGGGAGCCTGCTCGGCATCTGCGGTGCCTATCTTTTTGCACTGGTCATTCGCAGCAGTGTGCCCTCGGGCAACACCCAAAGCTTCCTGCAGATCCTGGTGATGCTGCTGATGGCTTATGTGGGCCTCGTCGTGGGTGCGAACAAGGGCGATCTGCTGAATTTAGCTGCTCTGGGTGGGATCTTTGGCGGCGAAAAGCAAGGCAAGAAAAGCTACAAGATCCTCGACACCAGCGTGATCATCGACGGCCGCATCGCTGACATCGCCGAAACCGGATTCCTCGACGGCATAATCGTCACGCCGCAATTCGTATTGCGCGAACTGCAGCTCGTGGCCGATTCCGCCGACTCGCTGAAGCGAAACCGCGGCCGCCGCGGGCTCGACGTCCTCCAGCGACTCCAGAAAATGGCTACGCTGCAGATTCAGATTGTGGAAGACGATTTCCCTGCCGTCCGCGAAGTCGATCTGAAGCTGATCGAACTGGCCAAGGTTTATGAAGGGAAGATCATCACCAACGACTTCAACCTGAACAAAGTGGCGCAGCTTCAGGGAGTCGAAGTGCTGAACATCAACGAGCTTGCCAATTCGCTGAAGCCCATCGTGCTGCCCGGCGAGATCATGAAGGTATTCATCCTCAAGGAAGGCAAGGAATACAATCAGGGCGTTGCCTATCTCGATGACGGGACCATGGTGGTTGTCGATAACGCTCGGAAGATGATCGGCAAGACAATCGACGTTTCTGTCACGTCAGTGCTGCAGACTACGGCGGGGAAGATGATTTTCGGCAAGTGGGATGAACGCGCCTTCGCCCGGACGAGTACGCCGGTCCAGCCCGTAGTGCCGCCAATTCCTACCGCGGTGGGGCCCGCGGCGGTCGTCCCAAGCGCGCTGGTTGAGACCAAGCCTCAGCCTTAGCCGGTGAGCTGCCTCCGTATTTGAACTCCCTGTCGTGCGCCCGTATACTTACTCCCCGCTATGAAGGTGGTCGTGATCATTCCGGCTGCAGGCCTTGGAACCCGCATGGCGCCACTGTCCGCCGGCGCCAAGGTCAAGCAGAAGAAGGCGCCCCCCTCAAAACAGTTCACCGAGCTGGGAGGCACGCCGATTCTTATCCGGACGCTGCGCAGGTTTGCCGCGGTCGATGCGGTAAGCGAGATTTGGATTGCTTTGCGGGAAACCGAGATTGCTGGGTTTCGCGCGCGGCTCCAAAGTGAAGCGGAAGACATCCTCAGGAAAAAGGTGGAACTTGTTGTGGGCGGAGAACATCGCCAGCAGTCTGTGGAGAATGCATTGAATGCCGTTGCGGCGTCGGCGAATGATATTGTTCTGGTGCACGATGCAGTGCGCCCGTTTGTTACCCGCGAGATCATCGAGGAAGTGATTGATGCGGCCGAGAAATATGGCGCTGCGATTGCCGGCCTCCCCGCCGTCGATACAGTGAAGCAAGTCGAGCGGACGGCCGAGGGCGCCCTGATCAAGGGGACCATTCCGCGGGCGGGGATCGTGATGGCGCAGACACCGCAAGGCTTTCGTTACGGCGTAATCAAGAGGGCGTTCAATGAGGCATCAGCGGACGGATTCCTCGGCACCGACGAAGCGTCGCTCGTGGAACGATCGGGGCACGAAGTGGCTGTCGTGATGGGTTCGCCGAGGAATATCAAGATCACAGCTCCCGCAGACATGGAACTGGCGGAGTTTTACTTGAAGAGTGCCAAGAACTGATGTCACAGACTCAAAATGTCAACAACTAACGACCGACAACTAGCCGCTGGTCCTGCCATTCGCATCGGCTACGGGTTCGATTCGCATGAATTTCGTCCGGGGATTCCGCTGAAAATTGGCGGCATCGCCCTGGCGAACGACAGGGGGCTAGGCGGGCACTCCGATGGTGATGTGCTGCTGCACGCTATCACTGATGCGCTGCTCGGAGCTGTAGCTGCGCCCGATATTGGAGCGCTGTTTCCACCCTCCGACCCGAAATGGAAAGGCTCGGACTCGGCGGTTTTCCTGCGCGAGGCGCTGAAACGTGTGCAGGATGCGGGATACGACGTGGCGAATGTCGACGCCAGCCTGATTCTGGCTGCTCCCAAGATCGGTCCTCACGCCGCCGCGATTCGCACAGGAGTGGCAAAAATGATGGAAGTGCGCCCCGATTGCATTGGGTTGAAGGCGAAGACTCCGGAAGGACTCAACTTGGAGAACGCCGCAGTTGCCCATGTGGTGGTGCTGCTGGAGAAGCGGGGTTTAAAGAAAGCTCGGACCAATACCAAGAAGACCAAACGGCGCTGAGCTAGCGGTGCCGTGTCTCTGCAGCTCTGATCAGGGCGCAGAAAATGGCGCGGGAAGCCTTGTCTTGATCGACGGACCGCTCAGGATGCCACTGTACCGCGAGCACGAAGTGATCGGGTGCAGTGCCTTCGAGCGCTTCGATGATGCCGTCATCAGGGCAGCGGGCAGAGATGCGCAGGCCGTCGCCGATCACGTCGGCGGATTGGTGATGCGAAGAGTTCACCGGAATCATGAGCTGGTGGCGTTTGCCTAAGATGTCCCCCAGCTTTGAATCTCGTTCAATCTCAACCGTATGTGCGACCGCGACCGTCTTTCCCGCTTCATGGTTGACCCTCGTGCGCACGTTTTCCGGCAGAAAATCCGGGATGTGCTGGATTAGCGAACCCGCGTGGAAGACGTTCAAGCTCTGCAGGCCGTAGCAGATGCCGAGAACAGGCTTGCGCATCCGGTAGGCGTCCTGTAGGAGGATTTCGTCGACGGAGTCGCGGCCCGGGTCGGCTCCGGCGGTGTGTGGCGAGCGCGGGGCACCGAACTTCGCGGGATCGACGTCGGCTTTGCTGCCGGGCAGGAGGACGCCGTCACAGGTTTCGATGATCTCCTCGACCTCAGATGCTGTCTGGTCGAGCGGAATGCGGACGGGTTCGCCGCCGCCTTGTTTGACGGCGCGCTCATACTGCGGAATCGCCCGCTCGGCGTATTCGCGGTCGATCGAATGCGGCAGGGGGATGGCGATGCGGGGCGGCATGATTCGATTTTAGCGCCAGGGGTGACTTAAATGCGCTCCTCGCTTCGCTCGTTGGACAGCCGAGGGCGGCTGTCTCCAACATGTTTTCGAACTTAGCTCATCCTTTCGATTGCGGCCAAGGTCTTCGACTGGCGGTAGTGGCGGATTTCGAGGTTCAGACCAACCCCAAAGAACATGCCGCCTCCGATCAAGGCCCCTGGCAAGCCGATGCGGCGGTAGGCTAACGCCATGTCGGGGTGTGCGTGGTGCAGCGCTGCAATGATTGCGATGCCGATGATGCCCAGCATTAAGCTGACAGCGAACGAGAGCAGCGTGCCGATGAAGGTCACGAGCAGGACGCGCACCGGAATTGCATACCAGCGTGGCGGGTGCGGGGTCGGCGGCATGGCTCAAGGCTACCATCCTGTGCGACGGCCCAGCAAAGTCAAAGGCAGCGGACAGAGGTGCCCGCTAGCAGTTCCACACAGTACCGTAGTGTATAAAAGAGTAATTATGTCGCAGGCAGCGCCAGCTATTACGCGGAGCCCCGCGGATGTGGTCCGGATGACGCCGGTTTCGCAGGCTGCCAACGGGGTATGCTACGCCTCGGCGGGCGAGAGCTCCATCAGCTTACTTGACCTGGAGCGCATGGTCGCGGCGGTACCTATTAAGATTGCTGCGGCGCTGAAGCGAAAGGCTTATTACTTTGTGCCACTAACGGTTAGCCAGGGAGAAGATATCCTCATTGCGGACCGCTACGATGTCGCTCTCAGCGATAACGCAGTATGCCATCGCAACCTGAATCTGGGCGATTCGCAATGCGTGTTCATCTCGACCCGGCTGACGGACGATAAGTTTTCGGTGGCGTTTGAGTTTTACATCAATGTGGGCCATGCGCTGGTGGAGATTGCAGGCGTTTCCGCGGAGTTTAATGAACTGGCATGGAAGCAGGTGGAAAGCGGGACGCGCGGGGAAACCTCACTCGATGCCTTTGAAGCACGCAAACTAGCTACGGCCGGTGGGCCGGACGCGGAACGCTTCAAGAATGAGTACTTCGAGGCAGCGTTTTCCGACACGGTCTCGATTTACCTGCTTTCCCTTTACTTGGATGTGGATTACCACGATCTAAGGGAGCGCGATTATCCGCTGCTGGCTCCTTCGGCACTGGCTGAGCGGTTGCGGAAAGTGGCGGAGCTGTTTCCGGCGAATGCGGGGTTTGAGTTTGCGGTCCTATACAAGAGACGGGGCTAGGTTTCCATTCCACGTATTTGCGCGGATTCAGCCGCATCGATTTCTGCTTGAACGCCTTTTGAGATTGAATCCGGAGTGAAGCCTCCAGGCGCAGCCTGACTCGCGGATTATTTGCGTTGATCCAACTGATGTACGTCATCTTCTATCTCGTCGCGCTCTTCCGCCTGCACGCCATCCAGGCGATCGCAGATTCTTTTTTGCCGCAATGGAGCGCGACCACGCTCGCTGCCATAGTCATGGTGACAGCCGGAGCAGGAATTCCGCTGCGCTGCTACCTGCTCTCCGCCGTAGGATTCGACTACCAGCGCCTGGGCGAGAAGTTCAAGCAGATGTTCCCTTTCATCCTGGCTCTCGATCAGCTCTGGGCCGTGGCTCCATTCCTGTTGATGAATAAGATCGGCCTGGGTGCGGCCTTCGCGGCCAGCGCAGCCCTGCTCTATGTGCCTTTTTCGGAACGAAGTCTGATTCGCATGGCGTATGTAAAGCCACGAGAGTAGGAACGAATGTGCCGATCAGCATGTCCGATTTTTCCATGGAACCAAACTCACGAATTGCGCGTAACCTCGTCTAAGAGGCTTGGGTGGAGTGCGTTTGCGCCCAGCGGAGGATTCTTATGAAACGTATGGGTCATGGACGGTGGTTGTTCACGGGCCTTGTTCTCAGCGGCTTGGTTTGTTCGTGGGCCGCGTTGCCGGCGCGGGCCGACGATTGGTCGAAAACCTATACCCTTACCGGCAAGCCCGACCTCCGGGTTGAGACTTCCGACGCCGACATCCGCGTTTCCACCTGGGACCAGAACACCGTCGAGGCCAAAGTGACGACCACGCGCTACAAGATCGGGGAAGACGGCATCCGGATCGAGGAGCACCAGACGGGCAATGTGGTGGAGATTGACGTGCACTACCCGCACCACGGCGTCACGATCAATTGGGGCAATTCAGGTAGTCATCACGTCGACATTGACATCCACATGCCGCGCGAAGGCCGGGTGGACCTGCATACCGGCGACGGCAAGATCGAGATCGGCAACTTTAAGGGCGAGATGCAGTTACGCAGCGGCGACGGCGCGCAAGAGATCGACGGCGTGGACGGCAAACTCCGGGCATCGACCGGAGACGGCCCCATCCATGCCAATGGCCGCTTTGACGAACTCGACCTCAAGACCGGGGACGGACGCGTGGATGCCCGCGCCGCGGCCGGTTCGGCTCTGGCCACGGGCTGGAAGCTTGAAAGCGGCGACGGTACAGTGACGCTGGAAGTGCCGGAAAATCTGGCGGCAGACGTGGACTTGCACACCGGAGACGGCCACATCGATCTGGATATGCCGGTCGCGACTGAAGGCAAGATTCGCGAGGGCGAGGTTCGCGGCAGACTGAACGGTGGCGGAAATCTGCTGGTGATTCATACCGGAGACGGGTCGATCCGGCTAAGAAAGAGCTAGCGGCTTTCGGCTTGATCCGAGGACTTATCCTCTTCGGCTCCTCAGCTCTCGAGTTTGACGGCAATCACTGCGCCGCGCGTCTTCGGCAGACAATTGGAAGAGGATCTCTAAAATGGTATCCCCCGCATTTGTGTAGTTATTCTCGCTCGTGGCTTTCCCTCGGTCTACGCACGCGATTCAAGAAGAACTATTCCATTTCTTCTTTAGTGGGGTTGTAAAAGAAGCGGAAGCGAAGAGCCAGATACTGTCCGCTAAAATCGCTGGGTAACGCTGGAAACGGGTCTGAGCCCACAATGCCTGCCCAAGCCGCGCGATCCAGGGGAATGTCCCCGGAAGTGGCTACCAGCTTCATGCCCGCGACTCTTCCATCTTTGGTGATCGCAAACTCGATAATCAGATTCCCGTGTTTCATTTGCGCGGATTCCGGAATCGCGCGGTACCAATTCTCCCGTACGTCATGCAGCACACGCTGCAGGTAAGGGCCGAAGTCTACGCCCTGGGTGTCGCTAAGGATCTCAAGATTGCCCACCTGGCGGCCGTGCGCTCCTGTCCCTAATCCGAAGTCGCCGCCGTTACCCTGGCCGCTTCCGGGATGGGCAGCCGCTCGAGCTGCTTCCTGAATTGCGCTGCCCGCCGACATCGAACCGGAGTATTTCTTGAACTCATTGCTGATGTTCGGCGCAGCCGGTGTCTGCAGCTGCGCGATCTGCGGATTAGGCGCTTGCTGAGGTTGCGCTGCCGGCTGATTCTGCGCAAACCCGGCAGACGACTGGGCCGGCGCCTGCGGTGCGCCACTCGAACCAGGCGCTCCCGGCGGTGGCGTCAGAATCTTGCGCAGTTCCTTGACGTCCAGTTGAGGATGCCGCGTCGTCGCGACGCGGTTCTTGTCGGATAAGATGTTTGTGTTTGGCTTCGGCACCTTTTGCAAGTCCGATGGTAGCTCGAGGAATGTCAAATCCTTACCCGTCGTCAGACTTTTCGTTGGCCGCGCCGTGTGCCAAGGCAGGTATTTCTCAAATCTCTCAATGTTGAAGATGCCAATCAGGATAATCAGGTGGACAATAACGGAAATCCACGCAGCTTCCCGGCGGCGCGAGCGCGCCAGGTCATCCTGCAATTGGATCAGCAGGTGCGGAACGCGAGCATCATCATCCAGCGCCTTGTATGCCGTTTCCCATCCCTTGGCGTCGTACAGGCCAAGCTGTTCCGGCTGCGGCTTCTCGGGAGGAGCCACCGGATCCTGGAATGGAATTTGCGTGATGGGCATGAACTAAATTTGTCCGAGCCAGCCTTGTGCGAACCAGAGCTGTCCGAGCGAGGACTGTCCGTTAGACACAGATCCCCCTCGCCACGTTGCATCCCGCTTCCCCTGGGATGAGGCACCGAGCGCACAGCGGCCAAGCTATCTTCATTTTCGCATCTTTCCGGGGATTCTGCTTACTCACAAATAGAGAGGGACTTACGTGTGTAAACATTTGTAAAAGGGCTGCGAATATGGGTAGGCAGGGTACAAGGGATTCGTTGGGCAAAGGCGAAGCGAAGCGCTAGCCCTTCGCCTTCGCGATGCCTGCCAGGCCGACTTTCTTCCCATGCTCGCGAATCTCACCCACAATGTCGAGCGCGAGCGCGAGCGCGCGGCGCCCATCTTCAAGCGGCACGACCGGGGTTGAGCGCTGCCGCACCGCGTGCAGGAACGACCTCAACTCCGCGTGCAAAGGTTCTTCGGAAGTCACCGGTGGCTTGGCGACTTTTATCTGGGGATTCACCGTGGGAGCGCCCGGCGCACTATCCGCTCCAACAGTGAACACGAGCACTTCCTGCCGTCCATAGTCGACCGAAACGTACTGCTGAGGCTGAAAGAAGCGCAGCTTGCGCACGCGCTCAGTGGAAACCCGGCTGGCGGTGAAGTTAGCCACACATCCCGATTCGAACTCCAGCCGCACATTCGCGATATCAACCTTGCCGGAAAGAATGGGCAAGCCAACCGCGCGCACCTCTTTCACCGGAGAATTCGCGAACGAGAGCACGATATCCAAATCGTGAATCATCAGATCAAGCACTACGTCAACATCAAGCGAGCGCGGAGTGAATACGCTGAGCCGGTGCACTTCGAAAAACATCGGTTGGGTAAGCAGCGGGATCGTGGCTCGCACTGCTGGATTGAAGCGCTCGAGGTGTCCAGCTTGAGCGATGCGCTTATGGGTGGCCGCCAACTGCACCAGTTCGTTCGCCTCAGCCAGCGAAGCGGCGACCGGCTTCTCAATAAGAACGTCAACGCCCGCTTCCATCAGATCGCGGGCCACTTCCAGATGATGGACGGTCGGCGACGCCACCGACGCCGCCCGCACTTCGCTGTGCGTGGTCAGCATCTGCGCGACCGAACCAAAGGCGCGGCAGCCGAACTCGCGTGCCACGGCATCAGCTCGATCCAGATTGGGATCGACCACACCCACTAGTCGCACCGGTTCGCCCTGCTGCTCCAGTTCCTGGTAGACCCGGGCGTGGTTGCGTCCAAAGACGCCCACTCCCACCACCGCGACGGAAATCGGATTCTCAGCGTGCAGGAAGGAACTCTCACCTGGCTGGTTGCCAGCAGGAACAACAAATTGTAAACGTAAAGCCAGGAAAGAGCATCTGCAATAGACTATGTAATTTTATTGTCGCGCCCCATTAAAGGAGGGCCTCTCCGCCCATGCGAACCATCGCTCTGCTCACCGTTTCCAACATCTTCATGACATTCGCCTGGTACGGTCACCTGAAATATCGCGATGTCCCGCTGTTCAAAGTGATCGTGATCAGCTGGATGATTGCTTTCTTCGAATACTGCTTTCAGGTGCCGGCCAACCGCATTGGCTCCTACGAGTTCAGCGCGGCGCAACTGAAGACCATCCAGGAAGTCATCACACTGGTCGTTTTCTCAGTGTTTTCCGTGCTCTACCTGAAGCAGCCGGTGCGCTGGAACCACGCGGTCGGATTCGCCATGATCGTGGCCGCGGTGGGAGTGATTTTCAAGCAGTGGTAAGCGACCAGAGAAGCGACCCCTTACTTCGCGGCCTGAGCACGCGCTTGCACTTTCTTCAGGATCGCAATCTGCCCGGCGTGGTAGAGCGCGTGTTGTGCCACTCCGTGCAGCATGAAGTAGAAATCGTATCTCTTGCCGGGAACCCTCTCGCGGAGCCGAGACTCAGGCAAGGCCCCAACGGTTCTTACCAGCAGATCGTGTGTGTGCTTCGCATCAGCGATGGCTTCGCGCCACCGCGCTTCACTGGGGTGGGGAACGACAGGGAAGTTCGCAGTGCCCGTCAGCTGGACTTTCTCCCCGTCGAGCCGGCGCGAGGCAGCATCATCCCAAGCCGAAACGTGCAGCACCAGTTCCCAGATAGTGTGAACATCAGACAGGGGCTGAGCCGCGGCCGTGGCAGCATCCATTTCCTGCAGCAACTCAAGCAGAGCCGGACCGTGCCACGCATCGCCTTCGAATGCGCGGCGAAGCTGCTCGGCGATCAGGGCAGGTTCAGAACTCGGAGAGTTCATAATTCACAACTCCCTTCCCGGGAACCATCAGTCCAGCTTCGTGAAAACATCGAATCCAGTCAAGCGGTGTCCGCCACCACCGCGATCCCTGCCGCATTCGCTGCCTCGAGAACTTTTTCTCCATCCAGGAGCAAACATTTTACGGCATCCAGTGCAAGGCAAGTCGCGCCCGCCGCCTGCATCACTTCGATCGTCTTAACTCCGATCACCGGAACATCGAACCGCATATCCTGATTCGGCTTCGCGATCTTCACCACGGTAAGCGCCCGGCTTAGCGTCGAGGCGTCCCCGCGCAACGATCCCATAATGTGCCCAGCCCGCTCGATGGCCGCGTCGGTGCCTTCCATAGCCTCGACCGCCACGCAAGCCGATTCCGCAATTACAACCGTCTGGCCAATGTCATACTGTGCCAGCTGGCGGGCCACGGCGCGGCCGTAGTCGATGTTCTTGCGTTCCTGTTCGGTGGGTGCTCGTCGTGTGAGCACTCCGGACTTCACCAGCAGCGGTTCCAGCAGCCCGGTCGAACTCTCCAAGGTGATGCCCTCCTCCGCCAGAACCTTGGCCACCGCGCCGAGCAGGCTATCCGTATTGCGCGTGGTAAGCGAGAGCAAGAGCTTGGCCAGGCGCCAGTCCGGCCGGATCGCGGAAAAAATCTGCTTGTGTTTCACCTGTCCAGCCATGATGGCGCGCCGCACGCCTTCTCGCTGGAAAGTCTCAATCAGCTTCGAAAGTTCTCCCAGCGAGACCCAGTGAACCGCGGCCGCGCCGCGATCCTCGATCTCAGGCGAAGCTTCTTCCTTGATCGCGACCACGACGACTTCAAGCCCTTGCGCACGCGCGGCGTCCAATACGAGGAGAGGAAACGTGCCGTTCCCGGCAATAAGACCGATGCGCTCCATAGTTAAATGTAAAGCCGTCGCGGCAACGTCTTCGCGGCAACGACGTAGCAAGCTCCGTCTCAACGATACTTTTATTTAATAACGCCGCGTTGGGATGATTCGATGAACCGAATCAGCATATCCACGTCTTCGCCGCGGTCAGATTCTGCCTTCAGCTTCTCCAGCGCCTGCGAAGTGTTCCTCTTGGATGCCAGCAGGGTCTTGTAAGCACGATGAATCTTGCCGATGCGCTCCTTGGAGAAACCGCGGCGCCCGAGGCCGACTTTGTTCATCCCATACGCATGCGTGTCGCGCGCGGCGGAGGTCATTGAGAACGGCAAGACATCCTGCGTGATGGTTGTGCCGCCGCCAATGTAGGAGTGAGCCCCGATCCGCACAAACTGATGCACCGGGCAAAGCGCTCCGACCACAGCCCATTCTTCCACGGTCACATGCCCGCCCAGTGTCGCTCCATTCACCAGCATGCAGTGGTCGCCGATCACGCTGTCGTGTCCAATATGCGCGTAAGCCATGATCAGCGTGTGGCTGCCCACGCGCGTGAGCCCGCCGCCTTTCACCGTGCCGCGGCTGATGGTAACGCACTCCCGAATCTCGTTGTGGTCGCCGATCTCCAGCCGCGTCGGCTCGCCTTTGTACGAAGTATCCTGGGGGTCCATGCCGACGGCACAGAACGGAAAGAATGCATTGTTAGAGCCGATCTTGGTTGGCCCTTCGAGAGCCACGTGCGACACCAGCCGGCAGCCCTCGCCAAGTTCAACCTCAGCACCAATCACACAGTAAGGACCGACCGTGCACGATGCTGGCACTTTGGCCCGAGGATCAATAATCGCCGTAGGATGGATGGCCGTAGGATGGATGGCCGTAGGATGGACCGCCGTGGGATCAACATTCATGATTGAGTATTGCACCATCAGGGAAGGACGTCTCGCAGCGGCTGCCGGACTCCGCTTCACTCCTCGGCGTCGCCGCCGCCATCAGCGCCGTCTCCGCGCCCGCGCGAGCTGTCTATTAATTGGCACGACACCGTCGCTTCCGCCACACGCTTGCCCGCAACATACGCATTGCCGTGCATTCTCGCGGCAATCATGCGCGGCACGGCTCGCCAGCCCATCACTTCCACTTCAATCCGCAACTGGTCGCCCGGACTCACCGGGCGGCGAAACTTCGCTCGTTCGATCCCGGTAAACACCATCACTTTGTCCGTACGATCTTCCACTTCGGTAAGCAGGAGCGCGCCCCCGGCCTGCGCGATGGCTTCGACAATCAGCACTCCTGGCATGATGGGCAATCCCGGGAAATGTCCGTTGAAAAAGGGTTCGTTGATGGTGACGTTCTTGATCGCTACGATACGCTCTTTGCGTGTCAACTCCAGCACGCGGTCAATCAGCAGAAACGGATAGCGGTGCGGCAGTATTTTCAGGATCTCATGAATGTCGAGCCCGGTCTTGGATGCGGCAGGGTCAGTCACAAGTGGAGTACTCTCAACCATAGTTCGCCCCAATCAGCCTGAAGATTATACTGTACCGCGTTGCGTGCGCGGCGGAGCATCCACTCCAGGTGGCGAAAGGAAATCGTGCCGGGCAGGAAAACAGGTAAATCACCAGCAGCTTCACCCCAGCCCGCGTGGGCCGACCGCCTGCGCTATTTCTCGGAGCATACCGGCCGCATGGTCGAAACCATTCGCGAACTCGTAGAAATCGAGTCTCCCAGCGACACCAAGCCAGCCGTCGACCGCATCGCCGCCTTCCTCGCGCAGAGGTTCGAGGCCCTGGGCGGACGGACCAATCTCCATCGCAGCCGCGACTTCGGCGACAGTTTGCAGATCGACTTCGGTTCGCCCTCTCGCGAAGCAGCCAATCGCAGGCCCGTTCTGCTGCTCGGCCACTACGACACGGTTTATCCCTTAGGCACGCTCGCCACCATGCCCTGCAAAATCGAGAACGGCCGACTGCGCGGCCCCGGCGTTCTCGATATGAAGTCAGGCATTGCGCTCATGCTCCATGCTATCGAGGCGCTGCAAGCTTGGCACGGCCAGCTGCCTCGGCCGGTTACGGTCTTTCTGGTTTCCGATGAGGAGGTCGGCAGCTATTCTTCGCGAAAGGTCACCGAGGCCTTGGCGAGACAGTCCGCCGGAGTGCTCGTTCTCGAGCCTGCCGCCGGTCTTCGAGGCGCCGTCAAGACCGCGCGCAAGGGCGTCGGCGAATATACACTGCGCGTGGAAGGCGTAGCCGCGCATGCCGGGCTCGATCCCGGCAAAGGACACAGCGCCATTCTCGAGCTGGCCCGCCAGATCGCGGTAGTCGCCAAGCTGAATAATTTGAGCCAGGGCATCTCGGTTAATTTGGGCGTGATTCAGGGCGGAACCCGCACCAATGTAATTGCAGCTGAAGCATCCACAGGCATTGATGTCCGAATCAAGAGCGCGAAACAAGCGGCCGGGCTCGATCGTAAGCTGCGCTCCCTCAAGCCGTTCGACAAGCACTGCAAACTCGAGATGACCGGCGGCATCAACCGCCTCCCCATGGAGCGAACTGCCGGAGTAGCGGGCCTGTACAAGAAAGCCCAAACCATCGCCCTCGAGGTGGGATGGAAGCTCGAAGAAGCAGCCGTAGGCGGAGGTTCCGATGGCAACTTCACCGCCGGCATGGGCATTCCCACGCTCGACGGCCTGGGCGGCGTGGGCGAAGGCGCTCACGCCGTCCACGAATTCATCGTAATTTCTGAATTGCCGCGCAGAGCGCTGCTTCTCGCGGGAATGATCGAAAGCGCTTGATGGTGGGGAACTGCATGCTCAAGTTTATGGTTGTCATTTATCGGAACCCAGAATTGACCCACCAACAATTCCGGCGGCACTTGCAAGAGATTCATGGCCCATTGGCGAAGAATCTGCCTGGTCTTAGAAAGTGCGTTCAGAACATCGTCTGCAGCGATCCCAAACGCAAGTCGCCTGGATGGGACGCGGTGGTAGAACTCTACTTCGACGATCGGTCGAGCATGGAAGCGGCCTGGGCAAGTCCGCAAGGTGCGGCTTCGGATGCAGATCTCCCCGCGTTTGCTGATTTGACTCGTACAACCTGGTCGGCGGTCGACGAGATCACTGTTCTGGAATAAGCACCAGAAAGTAATCCATCTTGTCACCTTTCACAAAGTCATACTGTTCCAGCAACCGGTAGCCCGCCTGCGTGGCCTCGCGAAGCACAACATCGCGCCCGACTCCATGGTCCTCACCATTTCCGTTGCGGTCGATGATTCCAACCTTGGCCCCGGAGCGCAGCGCTGGCCGCAGGTTTCGCAGCAGAGCAACCGGCTCCGCAACTTCGTGATACGTTTTCAGCAGCACAACCGCATCCACTGTGCCCGCGGGAAGCAGCGGGTCGTCGGCTTTACCAAGGATGGTCTTGACATTACGCAACTGTTCCTTTTGAGCGCGAGCATCGACATAGCGGATCGAATCCGGATTGATGTCCACCGCATAAACCACGCCGCCGTCGCCTACCCGCCGCGCCGCTCGCACCGTGAACCAGCCTGACCCAGCTCCAATATCCGCCACCGTCTTCCCCGCCGTGATGCCCAGAATGTCCATCACGCGATTCACCTGCAGGCGTTCGTCCCGTCCTGGAGAATCAAAAATGGAGAGATCTCCCGTATAGGGTTCGCTGGTTTTGCGATGCTCGCCTTGCGGACTGGCTACAGCCTGTGCAGATCCCTGAGCGGAAACGAGAGAAACTGACCTGCATGAAACGAGTAACGCCAGCATCAGAACGCAACACTTCTGAATCACCGCGGACCTCCGGAAGCTTTTGCCTTTTAGAATAGACCTCGAGAGATCAACTTGGTGAGCACCGTGTCTTTTGACTCTGAAGGTGTCATAGCCTAGACTTTTTACAGGCAGTTCCGCTGATCTGCGTCGTGTTCGGGACGCGCGAAAGGCCTTTGGAGGAGTTATGGGTGAGTTGTCGCCCTTGCATTGGCTGTTAGTGATAGCCATCGCACTTCTGCTTTTCGGCACCAGCAAGTTCACGGCTGTCGGCAAGGGTATCGGCGAGGGCATCCGCAACTTCAAGGCCGCGATGAAAGATGGCGAAGAGCCGAAGAAGGAAAAAGAGGAAGAGAAAAAGTCCTAAGCCTCGTCTGCGCAAACTCGGCAACGGCATCGGAGTCGCGAAGCGACGGAATTCATTAACCCCGCACGTAAGTGCGGGCAGGCAGGGTAGGAAAGAACCGAGTCCCGTAGGGACGGCACTCAGTCGCACTCCTGAAGCACGACTTCACAGCGCTCCTCGCTCTCGCAACATCCGATACACCAGCGCCACCGGCAACCCCACCACATTGCTGTAATCCCCTTCGATCCGCGGGATCCACCGTGAAGCCATGCCTTGAATCGCATACGCCCCGCCTTATCCATAGGCTCCCCGGTTGCAACGTAGTCGCGGATTTCATCGCTCCGACAACTCGCAAAAGTCACTAGAGTGTTTCGGAAGCAGCAAGCAGGTCGGTTTTACTGGCCACTGACCCCTGACCACTGCCCACTGGGCTTACCACACACACTCCAGTGATCACTTCATGCGTGCGCCCCGACAACATTCGCAACATGCGGGCAGCATCATCCGCGTCGCGAGGTTTCCCCAGGATGGCGTCATCGATAACAACGATCGTGTCCGCGCCGAGAACATAATCCCGCGGCCGACTTTGTGAAACCGCAAGCGCCTTCTCCCGAGCCAGACGCACGGCGCATTCCTGCGGAGATTCACCGGCAAGCGGGGTCTCGTTGATGTCAGCCGGTTGCACGGTGAAAGGAATCCCGGCGTTGCGCAGTAACTCCCGGCGGCGCGGTGAGGCGGAGGCAAGGACGATCATGCGATCTGAATTCTAGTCGATCCAGTTCTGATAGGAATCGAGAACTGCTCTACAAACTGAGAGCTGCTCTCCCCGCCTGCTAAAATGAAAGATTAGCCCACAGCCTATGGACGCCGCTTTCCTCCGCAACTTTGCCATCATCGCGCATATCGACCACGGTAAATCCACGCTGGCGGACCGCCTCCTGGAGCTCACTGGATCGCTCACCGCGCGCGAGATGCAAGCGCAGGTTCTCGACTCCATGGACCTGGAGCGCGAGCGCGGCATCACCATTAAAGCCCACGCCGTCCGCATGATGTACACCGCGCACGACGGCCACACGTACCAACTCAATTTGATCGACACTCCCGGCCACGTCGACTTTTCCTATGAAGTCTCGCGCTCGCTAGCCTCGTGCGAAGGCGCCCTCCTCATAGTCGACGCCTCCCAGGGCGTTGAAGCCCAAACCCTCGCCAACGCCTACCTCGCGATCAACAACGGCCTCGAGATTATTCCCGTCATCAACAAGATCGACCTGCAAAGCGCCGACATCCCCCGCACCAAAGAAATGATCGAAAGCGCCGTCGGCCTCGACGCCTCTGACGCCGTCCTCATCAGCGCCAAGACTGGCCAAGGCGTGCCCGACGTGCTGGAAGCGATTGTGAAGCGCATTCCGCCTCCCAAAGGCAATCCCGACAGCCGTCTCCAGGCGCTCATCTTCGACTCCTGGTTCGACGCCTATCGCGGCGTGGTCATATTGACACGCGTTTTCCAAGGCACACTGCGGAAAGGCCAAAGAATCCGTCTCTGGTCGAACGGCACAACCTTCGACGCCGAAACGCTCGGCGTGCAATGCCCCAAGCCAGTGGAAATCGACGAACTGAAAGCCGGTGAGGTCGGATTCCTCATCGCCAACATCAAGAATGTCGCTGACACAAAAATCGGCGACACCATCACCGACGACGCCAACCCAGCATTCGACGCGCTCCCCGGCTTCGAAGAAATCAAGCCCATGGTCTTCGCCGGCCTCTACACCGTGGACGCTCACGAGCACACCCGCCTGCGCGAAGCACTCGAGAAACTTCGCCTCAATGATTCCTCGTTCTTTTTCGAGCCCGAAAGTTCTGTAGCTCTTGGTTTCGGCTTCCGCTGCGGCTTCCTTGGCCTGCTCCACATGGAGATCATTCAGGAGCGTCTGGAGCGCGAGTTCGCGCTCGAACTCATCACCACCGCTCCCGGCGTGCGCTACAAAATCACCAAGACCGATGGCGTGATGATTGAAGTCGACAATCCCTCGCGCTGGCCCGATCCCAGCGAAATCGCCAAGGTAGAAGAGCCCGTGATTCTGGCCACGATCTTAACCAACGAAGAATATGTCGGCGGCATCCTGAAACTCGTTGAAGACAAGCGCGGCAAGCAGAAAACTTTCGAGTATGTCAGCTCCTCGCGCGTGATGTTGCACTATGAGTTACCCCTGAACGAAATCGTGCTCGATTTTTACGATCGCCTGAAATCGGTCTCCCGCGGCTACGCGTCGCTCGACTATCACCTTGCCGACTATTGGGAATCGCCTATGGTCAAGCTCGACATCCTGGTGGCGGGCGAACCGGTGGATGCGCTTTCCATCATCGTCCATCGCGATTTCGCCTACGAGCGCGGCAAAGCCCTGGTCTCGAAAATGAGGCAACTCATTCCCCGGCAAATGTTCGAAGTGGCAATCCAGGCTTCCATCGGAGCCAAAATCATAGCCCGCGAGACCGTCTCCGCCATCCGCAAGAACGTGATCGCCAAGTGCTACGGCGGCGACATTTCCCGCAAACGCAAGCTCCTGGAGAAGCAAAAAGAGGGCAAGAAGCGCATGAAACGCATCGGCCGCGTCGATATCCCCCAGGAGGCTTTCCTGGCCGTTCTGAAGGTCGGCGAAGACAGCAATTAAACTGTCTTGTTTGTCCGCTAGCGGACGCACCGTCGAAAGGTCATGACCGCCAAATGTGCAAATCTACAAAGCGGGATTAGGCTGGCTTTTCGCGCCTCTTAACAATGTTAATGCGGAGTGAATTGCCTAACTGGTTACTATTCAGAGCCTTAGAAGCAAGAAATTCGGCATCGCGAACGCCATTACAAATCTTTACCGCCAGCGATTTTTGCTCCCTCCAGCAATTCCACAAGCTTTTCCACAGCGGAGCAACCCGCCGCAACTCGAATCGCCTAAGGTACTTACCATGCAAAACTACAGCCATTCCTGTACCTGCGTGAATCACTCCTCAGCCGGCGACCCGCCCTCCGCCATCATCTCAAACCGGGTGCAGTTCTTGCGGAAAGCTAACACCAGCTTCCCCGTCGGACCATTGCGCTGCTTCGAAATGATGATCTCCGCCTTGCCCTGCAACTCAGGATCGTCCTGCCGGTAAACCTCTTCTCGAAAGATGAACATCACCAGGTCGGCATCCTGCTCAATCGATCCCGACTCACGCAGATCGGAAAGTTGCGGACGATGGTCGCCGCCCCGGCTCTCCGGCGCACGGCTCAACTGCGATAGCGCCACCACCGGCACGCTGAGTTCCTTCGCCAGCCCCTTCAGCCCACGCGAAATCGCCGACACTTCCTGCGTCCGGTTTTCGTAGCGCTTGCTCCCCCCCGACATCAGCTGCAAATAATCCACGATGATCAAGTCAAGTCTGCCCTGTGATTGCTTCAGCCGCCGCGCCTTGGCTCGCATCTCGCTCAGCGAAATACCAGGCGTGTCATCGATAAAAATCGGAGCGTGCGCCAGATGCTCCATCGCCCGCACCAGTTTTTTCGTGTCGTCCTGCCACAGCGAACCGGTCCGCATCTTGTGCGCGTCTACCTCCGCTGTCGAACACAGCAGGCGCAGCAACAACGCCTCGCGCGACATTTCCAGCGAAAACACTCCCACCACCTGCTGGTCCTTGATAGCCGCATTCTCCGCGATGTTCATGGCAAACGCCGTCTTGCCCATCGACGGCCGAGCCGCAATGATCACCAGATCCGACCGCTGCAGTCCGCTCGTCATCTCATCCAGGTTTTCGTAATGGGTGGCCAATCCAGTAATGCGCTGCCCGCGCTGCAGCAAAGCATCGACCGAGCCAAACGATTCGCGGACGATCTCCTGCACGCCCATGAACCCGCGCCCAATGCGCTTCTCGGAGAGCTGAAAGATCGCAGCCTCCGCGTCGCTAAGCACTTCCTCCGCCAGATCGGACTGATCGGACGCTCGCGCAATGGCCGTATTCGACGCATGAATCAGCCCGCGCAGCAGAGCCTTGTCCCGCACGATCTTGACGTAGTGCTCAATGCTCGGCCGGTCCGGAACCCCATCCAGCAGGCTCGACACATAGCCCACATCGCCAATCGCCTGCAGATCCTTATGCCGGTCCAATTCCTCGATCAGCGTGATCATGTCGATTGGACGCGAAGATTCCGCCAGATCGACCATCCGCCCATAAATCCGGCGGTGCGAATCCAGCGAGAAATCCTCGATCCGCAAATGCTCCGCCGCCTGGTTATAAGCAAAGTTGTCGAGCAGGATCGCGCCCAGAATCGAGCGCTCCGCTTCTACGTTCGCCGGAAGAGTGCTGAGGTTGTAATCAGTAGTCGCCATGTTTCCGAATTGAACTCTGCTCTAATCTCTCGCCCAGCATAAGCGAACAAACGGCGAAATTTCAAATGAATTTGTGCAGAAGCTGTGAACCCCACCGTTATCCTGTGGAAGCCCCGAGAAAACAGGTCCTAAAAGAAAGTTGGCGCCGTCCGATTGAGCGCCTAGGTTCATCAGCTTGCGGATCCGCGCCGATGCGTGGCAAGAAGATTCTCCAAAAACAAATGCGGCCCCGGCCAGCCACCGGAGCCGCATCGCTCGTGGATCTCTCGCCCTGCCTTCCCGCCGCTAGGAGCAGCGAGCCGACGGTACTGGTCCGACAGCGCTCGCCAAAAAGGAAGAGTGCCACTTTTACCAGTACTGGCTGCAGAACATGATTCTGAGAATATGATTCGGAGAATCGCTTCTCTGCAACCCCTGCGTTGGCCAGCGGCCCAGCCTGCTCAAGGAGCAAGCTGTAGAGGAGGCCGCAATGCCCGGGCAACCGGTTCGCGCTCGCGCGCGTTTCCAATTTCCCCCAGCAATTCACCCTCGAGAATTGCCAGCTGCCACCGGCGTCACCGCAATCATCATCCGGCAAGCTTTGAGATTTCCACGTTTCGCTGCACTCACTCTCAGTCACAATCCTGCGACCCGCAACCGAAAAACATTTCCCCCTTGTGCAGAAACTGTGGACGATAGGACTTCCTTGTGGAAGCCTGAGGAAAACCACGGGCGAATCCTGCCGATCAAGAGCTTGAGCAACACGATATCTTCAATCGATGCGACGCTGCAGATCCAATAGCGCACAAAATATATAGGCACGGCCGAAGCCGTGCCCTTCTTCGAAATTCTGGCCTGTGACTGTGCTCGGTAAAAAGCTCTTAGTCTCTGACTCCATCCATGAACGCCCGCAACTTCCGCGACCTCGACGGATGCCTCAGCTTCCGCAGCGCCTTGGCTTCGATCTGGCGGATGCGTTCGCGGGTTACGGCGAACGACTGCCCGACCTCTTCCAGCGTGTGCTCGCTGCCGTCTTCGAGGCCAAAGCGCATCTTGATTACTTTTTCTTCGCGCGGGGTCAGCGTGCGCAGGACCTGTCCGGTCTGGTCCTTGAGGTTCACGTTGATCACGGCCTCGGCTGGAGAGACTACGGCGCGGTCTTCGATGAAGTCGCCGAGATGCGAATCTTCTTCTTCGCCGATCGGCGTTTCGAGCGAGATCGGCTCCTGCGCGATCTTCAGCACCTTGCGCACTTTCGCTACAGGAATGTCCATGCGCTTGGCGATCTCTTCACTGGTAGGCTCGCGTCCCAGTTCCTGCACCAGCTGCCGCGAGGTGCGGATCAGCTTGTTGATGGTTTCGATCATGTGCACCGGGATGCGGATGGTGCGCGCCTGATCGGCAATGGCACGCGTGATCGCCTGCCGAATCCACCACGTGGCATAAGTCGAAAACTTATAGCCACGACGGTATTCAAACTTGTCCACGGCTTTCATCAGGCCGATGTTGCCTTCCTGGATCAAATCGAGGAACTGCAGGCCGCGGTTGGTGTACTTTTTCGCGATCGAAACCACGAGACGCAGGTTGGCCTCGATCAGCTCGCGCTTGGCCTGCTCCGCGTCCATGTCCCCCTGGATGATCTCGCGCTGCGTGCGTTTGATCTCCTGGAACAGGAGGCCGGCTTCGACTTCGAGCTTTTCAATCTCGCTTCGTACGGCGCGCGCCTGGCGGCGGTATTCTTTTTTTTGATCTTCGCTGCGCGTGGCGTCGGCCTTGCGCTCGAGGTTCCCGGCCTGCCGGTCGAGCGATCGCATGCTGTCGACGGTTTTGTTGACCCGGTCGATCAGGCGCTTGCGCTCAGCGTTGGTGAAGCCGAGCTTGCGCACCGCGAGTGAAACCCGGACGATGCCGCGGGCCAGATTGCGGCGGGCGCGGCGATGGTCCTTAGGCCGCTTCTTCTGCGACATTGCGGCGTATTTCTCCTGCAGAATGCCGGCCTTCTTGTACAGCTTGGCCATAGCATCGATCTTGCCGGTAAATTCGTTCAGCCGGTTCTGCAGAATCTCGTCGGTGATCTCCTCTTCGTCGAAGGTCACGACCTCTTTGATGGAGCGCACACCCTTCTTCAGATCCTCACCCATAGCGAGAAGTTCATGGATTACGATCGGAGAGCGGGATAGCGCCTTGAGCACGCGCAACTGCCCGCGCTCGATGCGCTTGGCGATTTCCACTTCACCTTCGCGCGTGAGCAAGGGAACCGTTCCCATCTCGCGCAAATACATGCGAACGGGGTCGTTAGTCTTTTCGAGGGCGCCGGGAGTGAGATCGAGTTCGACGTCCTCGCCCTCTTCGCCTTCTTCAAACTTCTTATCAAGCGCCGCGGAAGGCAGTTTGGGGCCTTCTAGGACGTCGATGCCTTGCGTGCCGATCGTCGTAAGCAGGTCGTCCAGATCGTCGGGACTGACAACGTCTTGAGGGATTAATTCGTTGACCTGGTCGTACGTCAGATAGCCTTTCTCTTTACCGGCATCGACCAGCTTTTTTATGTCGTCGTACTTGTCTTCAAGAGCCAAGAGGTGTTCCTCAAATTCTTCAATTCGCCCGCGAGGAGCGTGTGATACGGTCTGAAAGGTGGGAATCTGGGGTAGCGCGGAGTTGTGCGCCTAGCACAAACCTACAGATTTTAGCAGATAAGTGCTGCCTGGTCTATCACTTGCCCCGAAAAATCCCCGTCGTCCGCCGCTATCTCCAACTCCGCTATATACTTAGATGATTTTAATGGCAGTTTTGTTTCACGCGCTTTTCTTGTTTTCGGGGCTAGTTCTTAACCCGTCTTCGGCCAGGCTGGGATCCCTGAGCGCCCGGCTCAAGCGATCCTTTTCCAGCAGCAAGTCGTTCCTAAGTACCTTATCGTCACCCACTCCTGGCTTGGTTAGCTCGCGCTGCACCTGCTCGAGGCGACGGCGCAGGTGAATGCGGCGCAGGGCCCGCACCGCGCCCTCCAGGCGTTCCGCGCTGAGTTCCTCGTCCTCTTTAAACAGGATGGAAGCCAGCATGCGGCGCTCGCTCTCGGAGCAGGGCATCTCCATTACATCGGCAAGTTCGGCTCCGGCATTGAGTAACGCATCGACCAGCGATTCGGTCGCGAGTCCGCGATGCAGGCCTTCACTTTGGAGCACATACTGAGCCTGCCGCGCCGGATCGAACTCCTCGTCTTTTGTAAAGTCATGGGCGCCATCGCGGGTCGAAAGATGTTCCGCTCCGGACTGCATCTGCCGCGCCGAAGCCAGCGCACGAATCAGAATGCGCTCTGCGTCGGTGGCCTGAGCCTCCGCCGGAGCCTTCACCGAGGCCGCGGAGCGATCTGAAGCCACATGGCGCAGTTCCTGCCTCAGCACCGCCGAATCGATGCCCAACTTCTGTGCGATCTCCTGGCCTAATTCGTCGCGCACAATCCGGCTGGGGACGCGCTGAATGTGTGGCAGCAGATAGTTCACTGCCTTCTGTTTGCTCTCGCCGCTACGTCCTGGAAAATGACTTCGGGCACGTTCAATCAGATAATCGAAATATCTTTGCGAATTCTTCAGGGCTTCACCGTATGCGTCCTTGCCTTTGCGCCGGATGAAGAGATCGGGATCGAACCCCTGCTCAAGCGTCAGCACCTTGATCTGAAATTCTTCTTCCACCAGCAAGCCCAGGGTGCGCTCCGTGGCCTTAGCACCCGCCGTGTCGGGATCGAAGTTGACCACAGCGTTCTTGCTGAATCGCCCGAGGAGCTTCGCCTGGATCTCGGTGAAGGCTGTGCCGGAGCTGGCGATCACGTTGTGAAACCCTGCGGCGTAGACGGAAATGCAATCCATTTGGCCTTCGACCAGGATGGCGTAATCCAGTTTGCGGATCGCTTCTTTGGCTTTGTCCAGGTTGAACAGAACCCGGCCCTTGGAATAGATCCCCGTCTCCGGCGAATTCAGATACTTCGGGCCAGATTTCTCGTCGGTGGCCAAGGTTCGCCCGGTGAAGGCAATGATCCTTCCCGAGTCGTTGGCGATGGGGAACATGACACGGTTGCGGAACTTGGAATAGATACTTCGGACGTCGGACCTCGGCCCCTTCGACAAGCTCAGGGCAGGCTCTCGGACTTCGGCTTCCGTTTGCTGAGGTCCGAGGTCTGAGGTCTGACGGCCAACTTCCTGCTTCCACGAAAACAGCCCACTCTCCCGCAGCACTTCTCCGCTGAACTCGCCCGCCAACCGGTCGCGCAGCAGGAAGCCGGAGTCCGGAGCGTAGCCGATGCGAAAGCGCGCGATCGTCTCGTCATCGAGCCCGCGTCCGGCCAGATACTCGTGCGCCCGCGCTCCTTCGGGACGCTTCAAGCATTCCTGAAAAAATGCGGCGGCGCGCTCTTGCGCGTCGAGCAACTGCGCGCGCAACTTGGCTTCCTTGGCCTCAGTCGGGCTGGAATACGTTGTTTTGGGCAGCGGAATCCCTAGCTTCTGCGCCACGAGACGGACACTTTCGGGGAAGGTTATGTTTTCGATCTTCTGCACGAAGCTGAAGACGTCCCCTGACACGCCGCAGCCGAAGCAGTGATAAAACTGGCGCGTGGCATGCACCGAAAACGACGGCGTCTTCTCTCCATGAAACGGACACAGGCCGGAATAGTTCTGCGCACCCGCTTTCTTCAGCTTGATGTAGTCGCCGACGATGCGGACAATATCCGCTTGCTGCTTCACCGTCTCTTTGAAATCTTCAACGGGCATGGATAATTAAGTGATTACGGGGCCGCGAAGGCCCCAACAGTTCTCCCCTTGGGATTGTGCGCCCGAACGCCGCTGATGGGAATATACCTGAGCCGGGTTGTTGTGGAGAAGCTGTGGAATAAGCCGTTGTCGCGTTGGAACCCTAGGAAAAGTAGCCTCTATTGAAGCTTTGGTCCTCTGTCAAACTTACACCCTCAACTCCACCACGGTCGCCCCGCCCCCTCCCTCATTCTGCGGAGGCTCGGCCACCGACTCCACGTGGGGATGCTGCTGCAGGGCCTGCCGCAGCGCTTTGCGCAGGATTCCCATGCCGCTACCGTGGACCACGCGCACGCGAGGCAGGCCGGCGAGAAACGCATGGTCAACAAACTTTTCGACCGCCCGCGTAGCGTCGTCCACGTTGTAGCCGATGACATTGATTTCGGACGCGGCGCTCTGACCTTCGTTTTCGAGAGACACGGAAACTCCCCGCGCCCGCGCCGCTTTCAGTGGAGAATCGACTGCTTTACTAAGCACTTCTGCGATATCATCACGCGCGATCTTCATCTTCATCGCGCCGATGGCCACTTCAAAGTGAGAACCATCCAGCTTTCGTAAGACAGTTGCAGCGCGGCCGGTCGATTTCAGTTTGACGTTGTCGCCCTCGGAGACGTGCTTCACCACCTGCGGCTCGGCATGAGGATCGCCCTGGTCGGCTCCACTGGCATGGGCCACAACCGTGGAATCGAACTGCTCACGAAATTCCCGCCGCAACTTGGCGATGCGCCGCTCGGCGTCTTTCGAGAGCTTCTGTGCTGCCGCGCGATCCTGGATCGCAGTCACCGCCTCGCGCGCGTGGTATTCGAAGTCGCGCAGCACGCTCTCCAGTTTCTTCTCCATCTCCCGAACCTTCGACTGCTGCTCTCTCTTGCCCTCCGCTGCCAGTCGTGCCTTCTCGCGTTCCAGTTCCTGCTCTCGCGTCTTCAGACGCAGCCGTTCGCCTTCCATGTCGCGCAATCCGGCATGAAGTTTGTCCAAGAACTCCCCGACATCTCGGGCCTGTGTGCCCAGCCTCGCTCGCGCCCCTTCAATGATGGCTGGATTCAATCCCAGCCTCTGCGCGATGTTGATTCCCGCCGACGCTCCCGGCACTCCCATCCTCAGTTCGTAGGTAGGTTGCAGCGTTGTCTCGTTGAAGCCCACCGAGGCATTGATTACCCCCGGAGTATTCGCCCCATAGACCTTCAAAGACGTGTGATGCGTGGAAATCACGGTCATGCAGCCAATGCGGCCAAAGTATCCGGCAATCGCCACGGCCAGCGCCGCGCCTTCCTCCGGATCAGTGGCGGATCCCAACTCATCCAGCAGCACCAGCGACTCAGCGGTTGCCGTCCGCGAAATGAAATCGATGTTGGTGACGTGCGCTGAAAATGTCGAGAGGTTCTGTTCGATCGATTGATAGTCGCCAATATCGGCCAGTACCGCATCAAACACTGGCATTTCCGCCCGGTCAGCCGGAACCGGAATTCCCGACTGCGCCATCAATCCCAGCAAGCCCACGGTCTTAAGGGCTACTGTCTTTCCGCCGGTGTTAGGACCGGTAATAACCAACTGCCGCTGCTCGCCTTCAAGCTCTACGCTGACCGGAACCACGGCCACGCCCTTCAACTTTAGATTCCGCTCCAGCAGCGGATGGCGGGCACCGCGCAGGATCATCCGCCCTGGCCTCGCCTGACTCAACTGCACAGCCACGCAGTTGTATTCTTCGGCGAAGCGTGCCTTGGCAAATTGCAACTCAAGCTCGCTGAGCACCTCGGCCGACGCCAGAATTGCCGCCGCCTGCTCGCCGATACGCCGCGTCATCTCGAGCAGAATGCGATGAATCTCCGCCTGCTCTTCGTCGAGCAAGCGCACCAGCTCGTTGTTCTGCTCGATTGTCTCCAGCGGCTCGACAAAGACCGTCTGCCCGCTTGAACTCGCTCCATGCACCACACCTTGCACGCGCCGCTTCTGTTCAATCTTTACTGGGATGACAAAGCGCTCGCCGCGGATGGTCACCAATTCATCCTGCACCGCACCGTCTTCGGCCAGGCGCCTCAAATAGCCGCGCAACGATTCCTGAATCACCCTCCTCTGCTTTTCAATCTCACGGCGAATGCGTGCCAATTCGGGTGAGGCGCGATCTTCGAGCGTTCCATCGGGCTGAATCTTGTTGCGGAACGACCGCAGGAATTCGGTGAAGTCAGGCACGCCTTCCGAAAGCGTCCGCGTTCGTTGCCATTCCTTCTTCATGTTTGCCGGAGGGTGAAACGCGATCTCCCGCCACTCCGCAGCCCGATCCACAACCAGCAGGACATCGCGGATCTCCGTGGTTTCGATCGCAGTTCCCGCGATGCGAGACTTCTCGACCAGCTTTGTAACATCGAGCAAGCCGGAAAAATCGAAACTCCCACCGACGCGCCGGAACTCCCGCACCTCAGCGGTCAGTTCCTGTTGCTCACGAATCCAGGCGGAATCGGTTGAAGGCGCAAGTGCCGCAATCCTCGCCTGACCCAGCGGCGATGACGAGTACCCGCGCAGCAACTCCCGCAAAGCGTCGAACTCCAGCACGCGTGCGGAGTTGTGGATGAGCGGCTGAGGCATCGGAATTTATGTTACAGGAATGGAATCGGAATGACAGGGTCGAGAGGCGAAGCGCGAAACGGGGCTATACGCATCGGGGCGATGCGCACCAGGGCTGGGCACATCGGGACTACATCAGGGCTACGACTGGACTGCAGCCAGCGCGTGAAGATCGCTTTGCTGCGCCACGGGCACGCGCAGCACAAAAAGCGCTCCGCCTTCCGGCTTGTTCTGGCAGGTAATCTGGCCGCGATGGTCCTGCACGACGCCATACACGGCGCTCAGTCCCAAGCCTGTGCCTTTGCCGATCGGCTTCGTTGTGTAGAAAGGATCAAACACCCGCAGTGGCTCTTTTACACCGGGCCCGCTGTCGGAAAACTGGACTACCACTTCATCCCCGCGATGCTGAGCGTTGACCTGAAGCGATCCTCCGCCCGCCTCTTCGAGCGCATCCAGCGCGTTTTCGACGATCTGCACAAACGCCTGGAACAACTGGTGGCCGTCTCCCCACACTCGCGGCAGGTTCGGCTCAATCACGGCTTCGATGCGGATTTTCTGATCGTGCCGCTGCAGCTCGCGCATCTGCACGCTGCGCTGCAGAAGCATCCCCAAATCCACCATTGTCTTCTCTCCGGAACTTTGCTGCGCGAAACTCAGAAGGTTCGCGATCAACTCGCGAGTCCGTTGTGACTGGTTCACAATCTTGCGCACTAGCGTGTCCTGCTCGCTGGTCAACCGCTCGTTCGACCACAGCTTCTCCGAATACTCCATGATTGCCGTAAGTGGATGGTCGATCTCGTGGGCCGCACCCGCGACCAATTGGCCCAGGGAGGCCAGTTTCTCTCTTTGCACCAGGTGACTCTGCAAGCGCTGCTCGTTTTCGAAACTGCGCCGCGAATCCCCCAGCAGATGGATCAACACCTGGTCCTGTAGATACTGGCGGACAAACACGAACACTCCCAGCACCAGCATTGCCGCCAACACGGTAAAGAGACGAAACCTCCGCGCCGGAGCAGGCGAGTTGTCCCACCGGTAGGCCCAGAGTCCTAGTGCCGGCAAGGAAAGAATCGCCAGCATCGCCAGCCGCACCGCCATCGCACCCCACTTGTCGCTCGACGTGGCTGGCGCCGCGGCCTCCGGATGCCATTCGCGCGCGGTCAGCGCGGTCGCTGCCATCCAGCTCACTGCTCCCATCAGCGGAACATCATAGAGGCTACCCGTGTAATACCCCCCGTTCGTGATCGCCAGGTTCACCGCCTCCGAACCCAACGCGTAGATCGCACTCGTGGCCATCAGGGTCAGGTACACCTTCTTCCACCCAGCCGATGCCCTCCGAGCGGCAATCCCCAGCACTAACACCAGCACGCCACTCTCGACCAGGTAGAGTGCGCCGAAGTTCCGGTCGTACTCTGCCACATTCATCGACACGTATTGCGATGGGAATACAACGAACGCATACAAGAATATCCACCAAACAAGCAGCATGAGAAAATCCAGCGTTCCGGCGCGGAATTTTTGCTCACTCTCGCGCCGATGCGGACGCAGACCAACTGCCGCGATCATCGGAACCGGGTGGAGGAACAAAAACACGTCCATGAGAGAAGGATCCGGAAAAGGCGCTTGGTGCAAAACCTCGAAATAGACCCAGGCCGCCTCATTGCAAGCCCAGAGAATGCAGCCCGATCCCATCAGAGCCCAAAAGCGCCGGTCGGCGCCCCGCAACGACCATGCATTAGCCAGCATGGCCACGCCCACCGCGAGGGTCAGCAGAAGATATCCAACATCGACAATCCCGGTCAGCACTGGACCTCGTGGCACCTTCGCCGACACCACGGCGAATGCCAGCGTAATTCCGCCCGCGAGCGCAAACCAGCGATATCGTCTGTACCGAATCATCGGTTTCTGTTTGTTATGTATTCCTATTCAATATTATGGATTAAGATCAGGGATTCTCAGCTGGCTTCCCGCCCCGCGGGTTACTATAGTCACCTGCCGGGGACGATCCGGGACCTTGCACTCCAACTAAGTCCTTTCGGCTCACCACTCCTGCTAGAATCATTGGTGCGTGGAGCGGACGCCCTCGGCCGCTGCCTTTGACTTTCAGTATGTGATTTGGTGTCCCCATGGCCTTTCCGGTCACCCGTCTTCGTCGTCTGCGCCGCACCTCCCAGCTTCGCGACCTGGTGCGCGAGACGCGCCTCACGCCTGACGCTTTCGTCTACCCCATTTTCGTGTGCCCAGGCGAAGCTGTCCGCAAGGAAGTTCGCTCTATGCCAGGCGTGTTCAACCTCTCGGTGGACGAAGCGGTGAAGGAGGCGCAGGAAGTTCATTCCCTGGGCGTGCCCGCAGTGATTCTCTTCGGTCTCCCGGACAAGAAGGATGACGTCGCCAGCGGGGCCTGGGCAGATAACGGTATCGTGCAGCAGGCCGCCCGCGCTATGAAGCGAGAGGTCCCCAATCTCATCCTCATGGGCGACGTGTGCTTGTGTGAATACATGTCTCATGGACATTGCGGAATTGTGAAATCAGGACCTACACCCCAATCCCTCGGCGCTGCCGCCCGAGACGCTTTGCACGATGCTACACGGCGCGGGATAGCGGTGAAGGCCGTGAAGAACCGCGAGGGAAAAGAAAAGGTCATCGACGAGCTGGCCTCGAGGGTGGCGCAAGCTGTTGAATCCAACTTCGAAATCGACAACGATGCCAGCCTCGAACTACTGGCCCGCACCTCAGTTTCGCTCGCCCGCGCCGGCATCGACATCATCGCCCCCTCCGACATGATGGATGGCCGCGTAGCCGCCATCCGCCGGGCGCTCGACGAAGCCAGCTTCGAGAACACGCCCATACTTTCTTACGCCGCAAAGTTCGCCTCCGGCTTTTACGGCCCGTTCCGCGAAGCCGCCGATTCCACCCCGCAGTTCGGCGACCGCCGCTCCTATCAAATGGACGGCGCCAACGTGCGCGAGGCCATGCGCGAAATCCAACTGGATATCGAGGAAGGCGCCGACATGATCATGGTCAAGCCCGCTATGCCCTACCTCGACGTAATCGCCGCCGCCCGCCTGCGTTTCGACGTCCCGCTAGCTGCCTATCAGGTCTCCGGCGAATACGCCATGATCGAAGCCGCTGCCCGCAATAACTGGATCGACCGCGATCGCGTAGTGATGGAGTCGCTGCAAAGCATCCGCCGCGCGGGCGCCAGCATCATCCTCACCTACTACGCCAAAGACGCCGCCAAGCTGCTGGCGTAGGTTGAGTGTGACAGCTCTTAAATAGAGTAGATCGGGCCGAGGGCCTAGGCGGCCGACCGGGTGGGTTCTGAGTCAACGAAGCTGAGCATCGCCTGCTTCAACTGCGAATCCACTTCGTCTGCGATCGTCATCACGTCGAGCAAGACCTGGCTGAAGTCCACAGTCGATAGATTATTTTGCAATGTCTTGAAGATGCTGACCTGCAGGATTCGCGACTCCTCAACTATCATCGCCGCCGTGTAGCCCTGCTGACGGCGCAGGATTCCGTGCTCGTGTGCAGCAAGAGAGAAGCTGGCTTTCTCGGTTGCAGGCATGCGTAAACGGTAAATCAGGTCAGCCAGAAGATTGGGGAGATGGCCGGTACGCTCTTCAAAATTCAATGGAATGCAGGTCAGTTCTTTGTTGTTCTCCACCAGCGCGACCCAGGCCTGAACCGTAGCCTCCAAATCGTGCTCCAGGATCGAGGCTACACTCACCGTCGTCAGTGGCCTGCGAACTACAGGGTGGCTGAGTTTGTCGTGGATAATTTCCCGTAACGAAGCGATTTGGATCGGTTTCACAAGCACTTCGTCAGCCTGCAGGCGGATGGCCGACAGAGCTTCGTCCAGCTCCGGATAGCCGCTAAGCACCAGCGTCACCGCATTGGGGTGAGTGTGGCGCATGGCGCTGACCACAGTAAAACCATCGCCAGCCAGCGGCATGTGCAGGTCAGAGAGCAGTACGTCAAAATTCTCGGTCGCGATGCGGCTCAACGCTTCGCACACGTTCGGAACTGCAACCACCTCGAAACCGTCACGTTCCAGCGAGATCCGCAACATATCCCGGACCGCATCGTCGTCTTCAGCCAGCAAGACTCTTGCCATCGTGGTACTTCCTGTCTCCCGCACGTGTAATTGATGGCGATCATAACAAGAGTGGCTCACCTTAGTCTGTTCAACATTGCACACTTTGATAGGCATACATTGCCCAGATTCTGGTCGGGGTTTTGGATTGCGTGGAGCCGAGAGACACAGCTGGCCGCTAAGCCCCGGCCGCGCCCCGGAACTTTACCTCCACCAGCTTGCGGTCCTCGTCGGACACTTTGAACATGGAGCGTGGTTTCAATTCCATGAAGCTGGCCACAAATACTTCGGGGATCTGCGCGATGCGAGTGTTGTAGGTGTTGACGTCGTCGTTGAAGAACTCGCGACGGTCAGCAATTCGCTCTTCCAGTTCGCTGATGCGGTTCTGCAGCTTGAGAAAGTTTTCGTTGGCCTTGAGCTGCGGATAATTCTCGGCCACGGCAAACAGGCTGCGCAGCGCGACCGTCATGCTCAGGTCGGCCTGCGCTTTCTGTCCGATGCTGGCCGCATTCATGGACGCGGCCCGCGCCTGCGTCACCGCCACCAGCGTCTGCTGCTCGTGCTGCATGTATCCCTTCACGGTCTCGACCAGGTTGGGAATCTCGTCGTGACGCTGCTTGAGCAGTACATCGATGTTAGCCCACGCGCGGTCGTTGTCGTTGCGCAGCCGCACCAGCTCGTTGAAAAGGATGACGACGTAGACCACCACTCCCACCACAAATAGCAGGAACGCCGCCCCGGTGATCACGTTTCCGTCCATTTTAAGTTTGACCTCGGTTTGACCTCGCCAGCTCAACCTCACCTGTTGGAACAGTCCCAGTGAAACAGCAGACGGGGGAGGGGCGCAAGTGCTGACCGGGCTGCGTCCAAAGTCACAAAAAGGGCCGAGCCCATAGGCTCAGCCCTTCAGCGTTTATAACAGGATTTTAGCTTCAGCCGTTGCCTACGGCTTGTGCGGAGTCAGATCGCAGGTGTGCCTTACCTCATCCAGATTTAGACCAGCGGGCGAAAACTCGGCGATAGCGTAGCCGGTTCTGGTTCTGACTTCCACGTTGAACACCTGGGCTCCGATCGCGCCCCGAACCGTGCCCTTATCCATGGAAAGGACGCGGTCGGCTTCCCAATTCCAGCCCTTATGGTCGTGGCTTCCGTCGATACGGACCAGGACCTCCATCTTAGGCTGGCCCCAGAAGCCCGGATAGTCGGGCCGTCCCAGCCGGGCGCCGGGGTTGAAGACAGCGCGCTTGTATTTTCCATCGCTGCAGGTGATTTCGACTCGCGGCTTGTAGTCCGGGTCTTCCCGAAAATAGTTGTTCGACAGCAGCTCAAAGCGGACCTTTTTCGCGCCGGTCATCTTGTCTTCCGACCGGAACTCCATCCACTTGCCGCCGGCGCTGACGCCGTCCCCTTCACCCTGGTAAGGGCTCATGGCGCCCTGTTGCGCACCAGCCGACACAGCCGCCGCGGCTATCAGGATAAGGGTCGCAAACATTATCCCCGCAGCCAAGGCGGAGTGATTCCTAACGTGAAGTAAGCGCGATGCGTTCAAGGTTGTCCTCCCAAAAAAAAGACCATCCTTACCTATTGAACCCTGGCGACCAGCAAAAGTTGTACGGCAAGCGCTCCTTTTCGGGTTCGCGCTCGGCAAACTTACCGCGCGTCAATCCTGAGATCGACATAGACCTCGGACCGGTCATCGAACTGGCTCACTGACTTGGTGTCGCTCTTGTGGCCGTTGTACTGAGCGTAGACTTCATAGTCCACCGTAGAGAGCCCTGGGAAACGATAAGTGCCCTCCTGGCTGACGATGTAGGTCTTCACCGCGTGCGTGCGCATGTTGGTCACATAGACGATGGCGCCGACCACGGGGTTGTCCTGCTGATCGAGCACTTTGCCCAATAGCAGACGGCCTTGTGGCTTGTCCTTCTTGTCGGGGGCAGCGCGGGCGGCTACGGAGATCACAACGAGGAACGCCCCAACAATGAGGCAGGCATTCTTAAAGGACATTTTGGAAGTCATACAAGCCTTATTCCTCTTCCGCTGTCGAACCTCTACTTCGTCTCGCGGACCAGATGCAACCCAACATCTACACGCTCGTCATACTCTACGTGGACCGGGACCTCTTCCGCCAGATGCAACGCGTAACCATACGTAGTTTTCACGCCCTTGAGGTCGGCCCACACCACGTAATCGGCCTGTCCGGCGGGAACCCTCTGCGCAAATTCGCCGGAATGATCGGAATAGACTTGCCACTTAGGTTTTTTATCCGCCGTGCGGCGGATCTTAACCGTTATCCCATAAACAGCCCGGTCATCCGGTCCCCAGACCGTCCCGAAAATGAGGGCATAGGGATCGGTGGGTTTCAGCTTGTCGGATTCAGGAGATGCACTGGCCACCGGCAAGACGTGCGGACCCAGAGCAACGAACAAGAAAAGAATCAGCAGGCAGAAAGAAGACAAGCGCGCAAGCAGAACCAAGGGTTGGAATCTAGGAGTCGTCACCGTCTTCGCTTTCCACTTCTTCTTCCTCTTCGACGTAGCCGGCCTCGACGGCCTTTAGCTCCAGCGGACTGGTCGTCACCACCTCGAAGTCGGTGCCGCACTCCGGACAAGAAACGATCTCGCCTTCGTCGACCTCGTCTTCTTCGACGTCCAAATCAGTTTCGCATTCGGGACAAAGAACCATGATTCCTCCACTCCCATTCGGCAACATACTTCGACCTCTTCGATGACCTTTTAGATACGTCCGTCTCATAATATTTAGATTCTTTCCCTGCCGCAGGTCAAGGGGGAGCGCCAAAGAGCAAGAGGCTATAATCCTCAGGTGCCCAGCCGTCATCCTTGACACTTCTTTACGCCGGAGCCTACATGATTTCTCTTCTGCAGAAAAGACCGCGGCTTATTGCCGTTTTGGTGGTGCTGAGTTTCGCCCCAGGGGCGTTCTGCCAAAGCCAACCGGACTCTACCAGGTCGGAACCCATGACGGTGGACGGTCGCATTTCGGCCGCGCTGCAGCAGGTTTCCGCCGAACGGATTCGGTCGAACATTGAAAAGCTGGCGAGCTTTGGCACGCGGTTGACGCTCTCGGCGCAGGACCCGGCTTCAATCGCGGCAGGACGTGGGATTGGCGCGGCACGGGAGTGGATCAAGTCGGAGTTTGAGCGCTACGCCAAGGATTGTGGCGGCTGCCTGGAGGTGAAAACCGACAGCTTCACCGAACCGGCCGCCGACCGCATCCCCCAGCCCACTGAAATCACTAATGTTTATGCGGTCTTGAAAGGGACGGACGCGGAGAACGCAAAGCGCATCGTCCTGGTGACCGGGCACTACGATTCACGCCCCAGCGACACTCTCGACGTGAAGGCGGACGCTCCGGGCGCGAACGATGACGGCAGCGGAACTGCGGTCAGCCTGGAATGCGCGCGGGTCCTGAGCAAGCTGAAGTTTCCCGCGACCATTATCTTTCTGACCGTGGCTGGAGAAGAGCAGGGACTGAACGGCAGCCGTCACTTCGCGAAGATGGCCAAGGATCAAGGTTGGAATCTTGAAGCCGTGCTTAACAATGACATCGTCGGTGGCGACAAGAGCGCCGAGCAGGATCATTCCGTAGTTCGTGTCTTTTCCGAGGGCTTGCCCGCCGCGGCTACCGAGCAAGAAATCCGGCGCATTCGCGGGTTAGGCGGAGAGAACGACTCCGGGTCGCGGCAACTGGCCCGCTACGTCGCCGATGTGGGCCGTGCTTACGAGGCAGGCGTCAAACCTGTGCTGGTGTTCCGGCTGGACCGTTACCTGCGTGGCGGCGACCATTCTGCATTCAATCAACAGGGCTTCGCCGCGGTGCGCTTCACCGAGTTTCGTGAAGATTTTCATCACCAGCATCAGAACGTGCGCACTGACAATGACAACGGCATCGAATATGGCGACCTGGCGAAGTTTGTCGACTTCGACTATGTGGCCCACGTGGCGCGCCTGAACGCCGCGACGCTGGCATCGCTCGCGTCGGCGCCCGCGCCTCCCGTCAATGTGCATTTGCTGACCAAAGATCTGGAAAACGACTCGACGCTCACCTGGGAAGCAACGCCCGGCGGACGCTCGGCGGAGTACGAGGTTCTGTGGCGGGCCACGACCAGCCCGGAATGGGAACACGTGGAAAAGTTTGGCAGCGTTACCCGCGCTACCCTGAAACTTTCGAAAGATAACTTCATCTTTGCAGTCAGGGCTGTGGACGCGGAGGGACACCGGAGTTTGCCCGTCGTACCGGTACCCGAACGATAGCGGCGAAGCTGTTAGGATGAGTGAGTTGGTTTCGAGTTATGCCTAGAAACACTTCCTTCGAAATGTCGCTGCCGCCGTTTCGCGGCGCGGTCCGCCAGATCATCATTGCCAGCATTGCGATTTACGTGGTTATTCTTCTCTTGATGTCATTTGCCCCGGCAGCCGGTTCCACGCTTCTCGCTTTGGGCACTTTGGATCCGGCGCGTATTCGGCAAGGCTGGCTGTGGCAGTTCATCACCTACGCGTTCATGTATACGGACCCCATAGACTTCGTGTTGTCGCTGGTTGGAGTCTACTTTCTTGGGTCGGCGGTGCAGGAGCGTGTGGGCCGGGCCTCTTTCTACGGCCTATTCTTCAGCAGTATTGCGCTTTCAGGAATCGCTGGATTTTTTCTCTCGCTTACCGGCGTCATCGCGCGAGGCCCAGCGTTCGGCTCTGGCGCCGCTGCCAACGCGATTTTGATGGTGTTTTACCTCTTCAACCGGGACGCGCCCTTAATGTTGTTCCCCATCCCCATTCAAATTCCGGTGAAATGGATCGTTCTGGGCATTGCCGGGATTGAAACAGCCTACTTGCTTCTCAGCCACTTCGCGCTTTTTTACTGCGTCTCGCTGCTGGGGCTGGGCGCGGGATACGTGTGGCATGCGGCGTTTTTTTCACGAGGGCTTACGCTGCGCCTCTCGGAGCGGTTCTACGCGACTCGCAATGAGTATTACCGCTGGCGGCGGCGGCGGGCGGCGAGGAAGTTTGAAGTCTACATGCGCAAGCACGACCGCGATGTCCATTTCGACGAGCACGGCAATTACATTCCGCCGGACGACGATCCTAACAAGGGTAACGGCGGATCGAAGTCGGGCTGGGTGAACTAAGTCCGTCGGTCGCAGATCTTCACGGATTTACACCGATTCATCTTCTACTCTGCGAAAAAGGCTTGAAATTCCGACAACACGTTAGCCGACAACTTTTCCCGTCCGGCCTTCCCCTTGAATCCCAAATCGTGGCCCGCGCCTTCGATGGTCAGCAGTTTCGTCTTCGCCGGTATCAGCTTCAAGGCCTGCTCGATTTCAGCGATCGTGCCGAAGGGATCGCGTGTGCCTTCGACAAAGAGGGCGGGGGTATGCAGGTGAAAGAAATGCTGAGTGCGAAGCTGTTCGGGCTTTCGCGGTGGATGCAGAGGATAAGACAGCAAAAGTAAGCCAGCAGTCAGCTCCGTCAGCTTTTTCTGGATTTTTTTCCGCCAGCTCCGCGCACAGCATGCTGGCCTGCCGTCCACCGTAGGAATGTCCGCCCAGAAAAACGCGGCCAGTCGCGAGATTCTTCAGTACCGCAACTGCATTCTTCAGGCCGGCGCGATCTCGTTTGGCATCGCCTGGCCCGGGCGGGCCGTAGGGCCGATCCTGACGGTAGGGAAGATCGCAGCGCAGCACGACGAAACCCGCGTCAGCAAACGTGTCCGCCAAAGCAATCAGCAAAGGGGCCTGGCAGTTTGAGCCCGCACCGTGAGTCAGAACAAGGCCGTCGCCGTTGGGATTGACAGGACTATGCAGAAGGCCCCGAACAAACGGGTCCACTGCAACGTCGGTAAGAACTTGCGGGCTGGATTCGGGAGACATTGATGGTGACTGGTCTGTTCTTGGCCTCTACCTGGCGTTACGCTTATGTCGCAATCCCTTGTACAGCGCTCGTTCGGACTCATTTATCTGCCCCGGGGGGCGATCTACTTCGCGCTTTGATTTGGGCAGATATTTAGCCTTTTCTTTGTAGTCGTAATAGAGAGTTCCATGGATACCTTGCGCATCGTGCTTGTGGATCGGCCTCTTCCACAGGCCTGAGAGCGTCCTACTTGCCTCGTCCTCACCCGGGCGACATAATCTTCGACGACCTCTATGTCCTGCCCTGGAGCCGGGAAGATTGTCCCGAACTCAGCATCCGTAGCCTGAAAAATGCTGTAGGTCGCATTATCGGCACCGTCGATAATTTGAATGTTCTTCACCGATGCACTAACCGTGTGATGCCTTAGACGCCGACTTCTTCCAACTTCTCATAGACCTTCAGAATTTTAATTTCATTTCCCAACCTCGCCCAACAGCGAAGCAACTCGGGATCCTCTTGCGCGATCCGGCGCGCCTGATCTGAGTTCCAGTACCGAAGCAGAAGGTATTGAGAATCGCCGTCACGGTAAAGCAGGTCGCGGCCGTATCCTTTGCTGGAGACGATCGCATTAAGCTCGCGGATGGTCGCGAGTGAAGCCTCCTCCATGCCAGGCAGAGGCTGCCAGATCGCGAGCGACAGGAATTCCTGCGACATACTCCGGGATTATAGCTTCCGGCGAGCGCCCGCGCGTTTGCGTTTAATGCGCGTAACCGCGTTGGCCTCTTCCGCGGTCACCGTGTGCAGGCGCATAAAGTTGGTGGAACCGGAAGCCTGCCGCGTGCCTGCGACCACGCCCAGCACATCGCCGGACTTTAGCAGGCTGCGGCTCAACAACTCTTCCTCGGCCATATCGACCATATGATCCACGGAAAGCGCCTGGGCACATTTCATGGGATGCGCCCCCCAGTACAAGTTGGTGCGTTGGGCCACGCTCGCGTTGTGAGTGAAGGCGTAGATAGCGGCGTGCGGCCGGTATTTGGAAATCATGCGTGCGGTGTTGCCAGTCTCGGTGAAAACGGCGATCGCGCCCATGGGCAGGTCTTCGGCGGCGTGAGCAATCGATTCGCAAATGGTCTCAGCGACGGAGAGGCCGTGACGGTCGCGTCGGCGACGGGGCAAAGTGAACTCTCCCATGTTGCTCTCGGCCTCTACCACAATGCGCGACATCATGGCGACTGCCTCGCGGGGATAGCGTCCGCTGGCAGTCTCGGCCGAAAGCATGACTGAATCGGAGCCGTCGAAAATCGCGTTGGCCACGTCGCTGGCCTCAGCCCGCGTGGGGCGCGGGTTTTCGATCATCGACTCCAGCATCTGCGTGGCCGTAATCACCGGCTTGCGCCACTGGGCGGCACGGCGGATTACATGCTTTTGAATGACCGGGACCTTTTCTGGTGCCATCTCGACGCCGAGATCGCCGCGCGCCACCATTACACCGTCGCAAGCTTCCAGGATTTCCTCGAGATGGTCAATGGCTTGCGGTTTCTCCAGCTTGGCGATGAGAGGGGTGTCGCTGCCGTGTCCGGTAACGATTTGTCGGACCATGTTCACGTCGGCGGCGGAACGCACGAACGAAAGAGCAACCGCATCTACCCCATGCTTTAGGCCGAACTCGAGATCCTTGCGGTCTTTCTCGGTCATAGCAGGAATCGACAAAGCAGTGCCGGGCAGATTGATGCCCTGATGCTCCCCCAGGCTTCCACCATTCAAAACGTCACAGAT
>CAVXOK010000014.1:0-104693 GCA_963763285.1 uncultured Acidobacteriaceae bacterium
CCAGGAATCCGAGCTCGACGGTGGCGACGGCGACCGAGATTTACGACTATCTGCGATTGCTGTTTGCCCGTGTCGGCAGCACTTATTGCGTGAACTGCGGCCGCGAAGTGAAGAAAGAACGGTGGACGAAATCGCGGATGCGGTGTTGGCGCTCGATCCGGGAACGCGGGTGCAGGTGGTTTTTCCTTTGCAGGCGGCGGTTGCGGCGCCGCAGGAAGTGGAGAAGAAGGCTGCGCGCGGCGCGCAAATCTGCCAAGAAAACTGCTGCGCCGGATTCAGGACTGACAGATCAGATTAAGGCCCGGCTATTCGATTTGCGCAAGGCCGGATTCAATCGCCTGTATCAGGCGGGGCAGGTGTTTGAGTTTTCGACGCCGGAGTCGCTGCTGGATATTCGCTTCGACCAGCCGGTGTTCGTGTTGGTGGACCGGCTGACGGTTTCGGCGGAGTCGCGTTCGCGCATTGTGGATGCGGTGGAGACGGCGTATCGGGAAGCGGGCGAAGTGATTTTCGATTTGCCGCCGCAGTGACGATTCGAGCCAGGCGCGCGCCACAGTTTGCGGTTTGCGCAGCGCTTCGAATGCAAGAACTGCAATCTGCGCTATGAAGAGCCGGAGCCGCGGCTGTTCTCTTTCAATAATCCTTATGGGGCGTGTCCGCGGTGCCAGGGATTCGGCAACACGATCGACTTCGATCTCGACCTGGTGATTCCGGACAAGACGAAATCGCTGGGTGAAGGCGCGATCGATCCATGGAACAAGCCCAAGTACCGTCCACTGTTTACGGACATGAAGCGCTTTGCCAAGCAGGCGGAGGTTCCGCTGGACGTGCCTTGGGCGGAACTGGATGCTGCGCAGCAGGAACTGATCCTGGATGGGGATGGAAAATTCCTGGGGGTGCGCGGATTCTTTCAGTATCTGGAGCGGAAGAAGTACAAGCTGCACGTTCGGGTGTTTCTGAGCCGCTATCGCGGATATTCGACTTGTCCCGAGTGCCGGGGCACGCGGCTGCGGCTGGAAGCCCGGCAGGTGAAGATCGACGGGAAAAACATTTGTGAAGTCTGCGCGATGACGGTGGAGGAGGCGGCGAAGTTTTTCGCCGGCGTCCAGTTGAGTCCGGAGGAAGCTGAGATCGCGGACCGGTTGCTGCAGGAAATTCGCGAGCGTTTGCGGTTTCTCAACGACGTGGGACTGGAGTATCTGACGCTCGACCGGCTGTCGTCCACGCTTTCGGGAGGCGAGGCGCAGCGCATTCAACTGGCTACTTCGCTGGGATCGCGGCTGGTGGGGACGCTTTACGTGCTGGACGAGCCGTCGATCGGGCTGCATAGCCGCGACACGCACCGGCTGATCAAGATCCTGCAGGATCTGCGCGATTTGGGAAACACGATTCTGGTGGTGGAGCACGATCCTGACATCATGCGCACGGCGGACCGGATTCTCGATCTTGGTCCGGGAGCGGGAGAAAACGGCGGCAAGCTGGTGGCGGCGGGAACTTACGATGAGATTCTGCGGAATCCGGCTTCGCTCACCGGGCGTTATCTGGCGGAAGATTTGCGAATTCAGATTCCGGCGGTGCGGCGGCAGCCGGGAGCGCAGCAGATCAGGATCAAGGGCGTGCGGGCAAACAATCTGAAGGGCGTGGACATCTGCATTCCGCTGGGGATGCTGGTGGCGATCACGGGAGTTTCGGGGTCGGGTAAATCGACGTTGCTGCATCAGGTTCTTTATCAGGCGCTGGGAGAGGCGAAGAAGCAGCAAGGCGCGGGCGCAGCGCGGGGCGCGGCGACTTGGGAAAGTCTGGAGGGCGATCAGTTTATTGACGAAGTAGTGCTGGTCGATCAGTCGCCCATTGGGCGGACGCCGCGGTCGAATCCGGTGACTTACATCAAGGCGTTTGACGCCATCCGCGAACTTTTTGCTTCGCTGCCCGAGGCCAAGAAGCGCGGCTTCGCGTCCGGGCATTTTTCGTTCAACATTCCGGGCGGACGGTGCGAGACTTGCCAGGGCGATGGCACGGTTACGGTGGAGATGCAGTTTCTCGCCGACGTAGAGCTGATCTGCGAAGAGTGCAAAGGGACGCGGTATAAGGCGCAGGTGCTCGAGGTGCGCTACCACGGGAAGAACATTCATGAAGTGTTGAACCTGACGGTGAAAGAGGCGCTCAAGTTCTTTGCCGAAGTGCCCAAGGTGACTGAGAAGTTGCGCGTGCTGGACGAAGTTGGGCTGGGATATTTGCGGCTGGGGCAATCGGCGACAACTCTTTCCGGAGGAGAAGCGCAGCGCATGAAACTGGCGGCGCATCTGCAGCCCGCGGCACGCGAGATTGGGCGGCCTAGCGCGGGGCGGCCGGAGGAAAGTCGACGGCGGCGGCGTCTGCTTTATATTTTTGACGAGCCCACGACTGGGCTGCATTTCGATGATGTCAGCAAACTATTGGCGGCTTTCCGCCGTCTTATTGATGCAGGGGGCTCGATCCTGGTGATCGAACACAATCTGGAAGTGATCAAGACTGCGGACTGGGTGATCGATCTGGGGCCGGAGGGTGGAGCGCGCGGCGGAAAGATCGTGGGAGTGGGTCCGCCGGAGGCGATCGCGAAGGTGCCTGGTTCTTACACCGGCAAATATCTGGCGCGGCTGCTGAATGGGAACAGCGCGGGCACAGACGGCAATGGAGCGTCGCGTTCCAATGGGAGCAAGTAGAGTTCTCGCGGGCTGCCTGCTCGTGGCGGCGGGCGTGTGCTCGGTCGCGCAGGATGCGGCCGCTTCGGCAGTCATCTTCGTCCCAGTCTTCATCAGACTCTTCGTCAAAACCCAAGGCTCACCGATCGGACCATCACATCCAGGTTGAGGATGACAGATTCTCCTTCTCAACCCGCCGAACTTACCCAGGCGGAGAGCGCGATTGAAAAGCGAGAACTATGCTGCGGCTGAACCTCTGCTGCGCAAGTTAGTGGACCGGGAGCCCGCGAGCTATGTGGGGTGGTTCGATCTTGGTTTCGTGGAGAATGCTTTGGGCAAGCTGGACGAGTCGATCGCGGCTTATCGCAAATCGGTGGCGGCAAAGCCCGATGTTTTCGAGTCGAATTTGAATCTTGGGTTGCAACTGGCAAAGACCGGCCAGCCGGATGCGGAGCAATTTCTGCGCGCCGCGACCCAGCTGAAGCCCACCAGTCATGTGGCCGAGGGGCAATACCGGGCATGGCTCTCGCTGGCCGAGACGATTGGGAAAACGAAGCCGGAAGAGGCTCTTGCGGCCTACCAGCGCGCGGCGGCGCTTCAACCCAAGGAGGCCGAGCCGCATCTTGCCGCCGGGATGCTTCTTGAACGGGAAAATAAATACGCCGCAGGCTGAGCAGGAGTACAAGCAGGCGCTGGCACTGGATTCGCGATCGACTGATGCGGTCATGGGTTTGGCCGAACATTTACATGCGCGGGCGACGCTTCCCCGAAGCGGAGGAATATCTGCGAAAGTTGCTGGCAGCGAATGCGGACTCTGCTGCAGTGCACATTCAGTTGGCGCGAGTGCTGGCTGCCGAGGGCAACACGAAGGCGGCTATCCCTGAGATGGAGACGGGCGTCAAACTGGCGCCAGGGGACGATGCTGCGCAGCGCGAACTGGCGGAATCTGTATGTCAGCTGACGGGAAGAATGACTTGGCCGAGGCGGTACCGGCGCAAGCTGCTGGCGGCTCACCCTGACGAAGCCGAACTGCATCGGCGAGCTTGGTCAGGCTTTGCTGCGGCAGAAGAAGTTTCCGGAAGCCCAGCAGGAATTCGTCACTGGCAGTGAAACTGAAGCCTGACTTTGGCGAAGCGTATGGCGATCTGGCCTTCGCGGCGGGCGAGAACAAAGATTATCCGCTGGTGATTCGCGCGCTGGATGCGCGGGTCAAGCTGCTGCCGGAGATTCCGATCACTTATTTCCTGCGGGCCTCGGCCTACGATCACCTGCGGGATTTCAAGAATGCCGCAGCAAACTATCACCTCTTCCTCAAGACGGCCAACGGGAAGTATCCTGATCAGGAGTGGCAGGCGAAACACCGACTGATTGCTATCGAGCCGAAGAAGTAGCGTCTGGGAACCCAATGCTGTTCGGGATGGAGCATTCACGGTTCTGGCGGGTTGCGGCGGCAGGCATCGCGTTATTGCTGGTCGCGCCTTCCCTGCTGAGCGCTCGCGACGGAACCTTCCATCGAAGAATTAAAGGGACGAGTGGCCAATGCCCGCATCGCCGACCGTCCTCCTCTGTGCATTCACATCTCCGAGCGGCAACTTGGGGAAGCCGACAGGTTGTACGTGGCCGGTGACAGCGAGAAAGCGCAGGCCGCGCTGGCTGACGTGGTCGCATACTCGGAACTGGCCCGCGACTATGCGATTCAGTCGCACAAGCACGAAAAACAGAGCGAGATCGCCATTCGCAAGATGGCGCGCAAGCTCGACGACATCAAGCACACGGTCTCCCACGAAGACCAGGAGCAGATACAGACACGCCATTGACCGCCTGCAGCACATTCGGGACGACCTGCTGCTGGCGATGTTTCCGAAGGGTGGTAAGAAATGACGCTCGCCGGTTTCGACGCCTGCACTTGCCTGGGCTTGTTTCTATTGGTGGCCGTGGGAGCCGCCGGCCCAGCGTCACCGGGATCCCTTCACCCAGCCGGAGATTGACCAGATCCGCGACGCCAGCTGGGAGCCCGAGCAACGGCTGTCGCTATACGTGAAATTTGCGCGGGGCCGCCTGGTCGCGATGGAGCAGATGCGCAGCGACCCCAAGACGAAAGACCGGCCGCAGCAAACACACGACAAGCTGGACGACTTCCTGCTGATCTATGACGAGTTAAACGACAACATCGATACCTACGTCGATCGCAAGAACGACATTCGCAAACCGTTGAAGGTAATCATCGATGCCGACACAGAGTTCCAGGCCAAACTGCTTGCGCTGAGGGATGCGGCCGGCGTGCCCGCGGAAGAAGCAAGCAATACGAATTCGCTCTGACCAACGCCCTCGATACGGTTGACGGTTCAGTGGAAGACCATCGCAAGCTGCTGGTGGAGCAGCAAGAGGCGGCGAAGCACAAGAAAGAAATCTGATGAGAGGCCATGCCGTCGGCAATCCGGAGCGATAAGGAAGCGTGCTAATCTGTGCTCACCGTGCGCGAGGGACTGCTCGAAATCTTTCATCAGGAATACCGCCAGCTGCGTCCTGGCATCGCGCCGCCTGAGCTGAAGATTGAGTTTTTTGCCTTCGCCAACATCAATAACACCATCCGCCTGCGCGAGGGCCGGCTTCTGGTAAGGCTGTCCGACCTGCTCGAGGGCGCGCCTGACGCGGTGGTAGGGGCCATTGCCCATATTCTGCTGGCGAAGATGTACCGCAAGCCCATCGATCGGGGCCACGCAGCTCGTTATCGAAGATATGTCGCCAGCCACGAACTCGTAAGCAAGGCACACCTGGTGCGGCAGATGCGCGGACGCAAGCGGCTGCATTCTCCAAAGGGTCGCGTCTATGATCTCGACTCGGTTTTTGAGGATTTGAACCGGCGTTTTTTTCATGGGCTGTTGGGCCGGCCTCGCATGAGCTGGAGCCCGACTAAGACCCGGCGCATCCTCGGGCATTATGATCCGGCGCATAATGCGATTGTCATCAGCCGCATCTTTGACCAGTTCTCCGTTCCTCGCTATGCCGTGGAGTACATCGTCTACCACGAGATGCTGCATTTGAAGCATCCGGTGCGGCTGCGCGGAAGCCGGCGGTGCGTGCACTCGGCGGAGTTTCAGGCTGAGGAGAAGCTGTTTCCGCAGTTGGAGCAGGCGAACGCCTTTCTGAAGCGCTTATAACGGGTAGGTCAGGTTGCAGGGCGTTCTTACCTTTTCAGCCAGATCTCGACTCTGCGATTTTTTTGCCTTCCTTCTGGGGTGTCGTTCGAGGCTACGGCAATCTGCGAGCCGAATCCCATCACGGTGGCAGCCTTCACGCCCCGCTCTTCGAATTGCTGGGCCACGGCATCGGCGCGAGCTCTCGACAGATTTTCGGTGGCTTCCTTGCCATCGTTGAAACCCAGGAGCACCAGATGGTCGCCGCTGTAGTGAAGGTCGGTAACAAATGTGACGACACGGGCCAGATCGGCGACTGCTTTATTGTCGAGTTGTGAGCTGCCTTCACGGAAACGGAAATCGAGCGACAAGCGGTCGTAGCCGCTGGTGAGGCGGCGATAGTCCGCAGGCACGGCGGTCGAACTGGCGGCTGCCGCTGCCGCCGCCGAGACGTTCTGTCCCACGAAGCCGACCTCCGCCACGATGTTTTGTCCCAGGCGGGAGAGTGCAAAATCAACAAATCTGCGAGCCAGTTCCTGCCGCGGTTGCGCGGGCGTGTAAAGGAACAACCGCCGCGAAAGAGCGTAGTCCTCAGTCGCGACGGTAAAGGGAGTCGGCAAGAGCGCTGCGGCGCCGTTCTCGTAGACGGCTAGGGCTTCCGTCTCCTGAACGTAGGTCAGACCAATGAAACCGATTGCGTTGGGATCCTGAGCGATGGCGTCGGAAAGTTTGCGACTGTCTTCGACACGCGTGGCCGAAGCCGCCAACGGGGCGTTTCCGAGCACAAGGGTTAGAAATGTGTCGTAAGTTCCGGACTTGTCGTCGCGGGCATACAAGTGGATGGCGCCGTCGGAACCGCCCACTTGCAGCCAATTCCCGATCGTGCCCTGGAAGATTTGTGCGATCTGATCTTTCGCGAGCGTCCTAACCGGATTCCTTCTGTTCACGATCACGGCAATTCCGTCCAACCCAAGGATGTGTTCGCAGGCCGCAGATGTCATGTCTCCCAGACTAGCCAGTTGCGTCACCTCGTCAGCTTTGATTTTGCGAGAAGACATTCCGATATCAGCCTTGCCATTCGCCAGGTCTTCAAAAGCCAGAGCCGAGCCATGGGCATGAATTTGAATAGCTTTGGGAGTGCGATCGCCGGGAAGGACTCCACGGACAAACACTTCATCTTCGCGATCCCCAGGTAGGGTTTTCACTTCTGTCGCACCCTGCATCCTGAGAAACTGCTCTGCCAGCGCGGGGGCTAAGCTCTCCCCGATGGTGTTGGAGCCGCTCAGCCTGAGAATAACGTCATCGGAGCTGATCTCTGAGCGTGCGCCCGGCCTGCCCAACCTGAGCCAAAAAAAGCTGCCCAAGCAGGTCAGAAGTACGACCCCGATTGTGGCAGCTACGGGTTTCAGAATCTTGCGTGCCGGCATAGACTGTTTTCCGAACTCCGAGCGGTCGGGAGTGCTTCCAGTATGCGCTCAGTGATTTTATCCGAGTGCGACGACCCGGGGAACTGCTGATACTTGCCCACGCGGCCGCGCTTCGGAACCCGTTTAATCCCAGATTTCCCCGTGTGATGCGGATCACGCACATTTGTGACATGGCGGATTGACGCCCTGCGCGCTAACGGCATATCCTTGAAGTTGAAATTGAAATTCATTTTCAAGATCATTTTCAGGATATGGGCAACTCATAAATGCTTCAGGCATTCATCATTACGCTGCGCGAGGGGGTCGAGGCCGCCCTGATCGTGGGGATCACGCTGGCCTATCTGGCCAAGATTGGCCGCAACGACCTGCGCAAGGCGGTTTATGCCGCGCTGGGCGCGGCCTTCCTCGGCAGCATCGGCGTGGCGGTTGTGATTTCGCGGCTGAACTGGAACGAAGACGTGTTCGAAGGCTGGATCATGCTGGCTGCCGCGTTCTTCGTCATCACCATGGTGATTTTCATGATGAAGACGGGGCGCAAGCTGAAGGGCGAGATTGAGGGCAAGGTCGGGTTGCTGCGGGCGGGCGAGAACGATGCGTGGATCGGGCTGTTCTTTTTTGTGTTTCTGATGGTGCTGCGCGAAGGCGCGGAGACGGTGCTGATTCTTTCGGCGGTCTCGCTGAACTCCACGGAACTGATGAGCTTTCTGGGCACGCTGCTGGGCGTGATGGCAGCGATTGCTTTCGGCGTGATGTTCGTAAAGGGCAGCGTGCGGATTAATCTGCAGAAGTTTTTCCGGGTCACGACGGCGATTCTGTTCCTGGTGGCAGCGCAGTTGGTGATCGCGGGGCTGCATGAGCTTTCGGAAAGCGGCGTGATTCCTTCTTCGAAGCGCGAGATGGCGCATGATCGGGCCGATCGTGCGCAATGATCTTTTCTTCTTCGTAACGATTTTCGCTCTGGCGGCGCTGATGGTGTTGTTTGACGCCAAGCGGCGCGAGCCCGTGCCTGAGCCCGCTTCTCCGGCGGAGCGCCGCAAGGCGGCATGGACGGCGCGCCGCGAGCGCCTTTGGATGGCCTCGGTCTACGTTTTTTCTTTCATCTTTATTGCCATGCTGACCGCGGAGTTTGTCTATGCCAAGAGCCAGAGCGCGCTGTCGCCGGCAACGGAAGTCAGCTTTCGTGAACGGCCAGGTGACAGATTCCGCTGGCGCAGGTTTCCGATGGCGACTTGCACCGCTTCCAGGCGCAGGAGAACGGCGCGGCGATTCGTTTCTGGCTCTATCAGAAGCCGGATGGCAAAATCGCTACGGTGTTCGATGCCTGCGAGATTTGCGGAGCGGTCGGCTTTTACAAGTCGGGCAACGGAGTGGTTTGCAAGAACTGCGCCGCGCCCATCAATCCGCAGTCGGTGGGCACGGCGGGCGGCTGCAATCCGATTCCGCTCAAGGCGACGCAGACGGCTGACTCCGTGATTATTCAGGAGGCGGACATCGCGGCCGGCAGCCGCGTGTTCGAAAAGCAATAAGGGATGTTCGTCCGGCTCGTTTACGAATCCTTCCGGCGCCAGAAGCGGCGCAAATTGCTGGCCGGCGCGGCCATCACGCTTGGCGTGACCGTGGCGACGGCGATGATTGCGGTCGCCACCGATATTGGCGACAAGATTAATCGCGAACTGCGCACCATCGGCGCGAACCTGCTGGTCACTCCCCAAGAAGATACGCTGGACGTGGAAATTGGCGGCGTCAACCTGAAGCCGCCGAGCGATGGCGCTTTCCTGAACGAAGCCGACCTGCCGAAAATCAAGGGCACTTTCTGGCACAACAACATCACCGGATTTGCGCCGATGCTGCCGGTGAACGTTGCGCTGCAGCGCGACGGTCAGACGGAAAATCTCACCCTGCTCGGCACTTACTTCGCGAAGCAGGTTTCTTTTGGCAAAGAAGAGTTCACGACCGGGGTGCGATCGACGCATCCGTGGTGGAAGGTTTCGGGCGCGTGGCCGGATGACAATTCCCGCGACGTTTTGCTGGGAGAGCGGCTGGCGGCGCGGCTTTCGGCGAAGGCCGGGGATGAGATTGCGGTTTCCGGCCGACAGGCTGCGCGTGAGTGGAATTCTTTCCACCGGCGGCAGCGAAGACGATCAGATCGTGGCGCCGATCGCGCTGGCGCAGGAAATTCTCGGCAAGCCGGGCGCGGTGCGCCGCGTCTACGTGAGCGCGCTCACCAAGCCGGAAGATGCTTTCGCCCGCCGCGATCCCAAGAGCATGTCTGGCGCGGTGTATGACCGCTGGTACTGCTCGCCGTATCCGCAGTCGATTGCGTTTCAGTTGCAGGAGGCGATTCCGCACTCGCATGCCGAGCAGATTCGACAGGTCGCGCAGAACGAAGGCGCGGTGCTCACGCGCATTGAAGGCCTGATCTTTCTGATCACGCTGGCTGCGCTATTTGCCTCGGCGCTGGCGGTTTCCGCGGCGATGGCTACGGCGATTTTCGAGCGGCGCGCCGAAGTGGGTCTGATGAAGGCTCTGGGCGCGGGAAGGCTGGCGGTCGCGTCCGTCTTCTTTGCCGAAGCGACGCTGCTGGCGTTGATCGGCGGCTGTCGTGGGCTTCGCCGCCGGCGGCTTGCTGGCGCACCAGATCGGCCGCTCCATCTTCGATTCGCAGATCACGATTCCGCCGGTGCTGTTGCCGGTGATTCTGGCGATTGCGGTGATCGTCACGTTTGCGGGAAGCGCCGCCGCGATCCGCAAAGCGGTGAGGCTTGATCCCGGTGTTCGCGCTGCGAGGTGAACTGTGAGCGGGGAACCGTTTCCATTTCGGAATCCGTTCCGCGCAGGAAGTGGCGGCGGGCCGCGCGCACGGTCTCCGCATACTTCCATGTTTCTGCGGATGCTGGTGCGCGCCGCCGTGCTGCGCCGCGGACGCGCGCTCTCCGCGCTGCTTGCCATGGTCGTGGCGGCTGCGGTCGCCACCGCGATGCTGAATCTTTATGTCGATGTGCAGGCCAAGCTGCGGCGCGAGTTCCGCAACTATGGCGCGAACATTATTCTGGTGGGAAGAGACGGCGCTTCCCTTCCCGCTGACGCTCTCGCGCAGGTGGAATCTGTGCTCGCCGGCCGCGGGCGTGGTCGCGCCCTTCGCGCTGGTGGTGGCGCGCACCAGCGACGGTCAGCCAATGGTGGTTGCAGGCACGGATTTCGACCGGGTTCGGCAACTGGATCGCTGGTGGTCGGTGAGCAACTGGCCTTCTGCTCCGCAGCAGGCGCTGGTCGGCGTGCGTGCGCTTTCGGTCGTCTCGCCGCAAGAATCAGCCGTTCGATCTCAGTTTTCAGGGACACATCGATTCACCTCACGTCTGCCGGAACGGTGCAGACCGGCGCTGCGGAAGACAGCCGCGTCTATCTTTCGCTGGCGGACTTTGTTGCCTGGACGGGAGTTCAGCCTTCGACGATTGAGGTCGCGGCCACCGGTTCGCCGGAAGAGATCACTGCGATCATGCATCAGCTGGAGCAGGCGATCCCGGCTGGCGGAGGTGCGGCCGGTGCGGCAAATTATGGAAGGCGAAGCGCGTGTGCTGGGCAAGACTCGCGCTACGTTGCTGGCCGCCGCTGCGCTCATTATTTTGACGGCGGCGCTGTGCGTGCTCTCCACGCTGATGGGATGGGTGTTCGACCGCCGCCGCGACTTTGCCATCATGAAAGCGCTGGGCGCTTCCGACCGTTTGCTGAATGGATTCTTCGCCGCGGAAGCCGCGGCCCTGGGCGCGACCGGCGCGGTGATTGGATTTGTTCTGGGTATCGGCATCGCGGCGTGGATTGGGCGGGTTAACTTTCATGCTCCCGTGGTGCCGCGTTTTAGTGTCCTGCCTTTTGTTCTGGCTGGTAGCATGGTGGTGACACTGCTTTCGGCGATCCTCCCGATTTCGCTGCTGCGCCGGGTGCAGCCGGCGGTCATCCTGAGGGGAGAGTGAAATGATTCAGATCAAAGACGTCACCAAGCTCTACCCCGCCAAGGCCGCGGGAAACGAGAACGCGAACGGCAAGGGAGATCAGAACGCGCCGGCGCATTCATGCGCTCGATCACATTTCTCTGCACGTCGCGCCGGGCGAGTGGCTCTCGATCATGGGTCCGTCGGGATCGGGTAAATCGACGCTGGTGAATCTGATCGGCTGCCTCGACCGTCCGACCTCCGGGCGAAATATGGCTTGACGGGCAGAATGTGGCCGGCATGTCCTCCGGCGAATTGAATCGCGTGCGCGCGGAGAAGATTGGATTCATCTTTCAGCAGTTTCATCTCATTCCGTTTCTTACCGCGGTCGAGAACGTCATGCTGGCGCAGTATTTCCACAGCATGACCGATGAGAAAGAGGCGATTGAGGCGCTGGCGCGGGTCGGCCTGGGTGATCGCGCACATCACTTGCCGTCGCAGCTTTCCGGCGGCGAGCAGCAGCGCGTCTGCATTGCCCGGGCGTTGATCAATGATCCGAAGATTATTCTGGCCGATGAGCCTACGGGCAACCTCGACGCGCAGAACGAAGAGATCGTGCTGCGGCTGCTGCGCGAGTTTCACCAGCAAGGGCGGACGATCGTGATGGTCACGCACGATCCCGTCGTGGCGCGACTGGCCGATCGGCGCATCGAGTTTCATCACGGCAAGATCGAGTCGCAGGAAGTTTTTGCGATGGCCGACGAAGAGCAGTTCGACGAGGTGCTGGAAGAGCTCTGGGTGCTGGCCGAGCACGGCGAAATTGCCGAAGTCGAGCGCATGGAGGTGCACGGCGCGCTGCCGGTAAGTCTGGCGATTGAGAAGATGATCGAGATGGGGTTGGTCGTCTCCGCGCCGCATCCGCCGCATGCCCCATGATCACAAGCCGTTCGTGAATCCCTGCCACGATGCGCTGAAACCCGTGGCTGCGTCGCTCGGCGATGGCACGCTGATCGTGGAACTCACGCCGCGCGGCCGCGAACGCGCTGGCAGCATCATCCGCCGCCACCGTCTGGCCGAGCGGCTCTTTACCGACAGCCTGGCGATGGACAGCGAATCGGAGATCGAGCAGCAGGCCTGCAAGTTCGAGCACATTCTTTCGCCCGAAGCTACTGACAAGATCTGCACCTTTCTCGGACACCCGCGGACTTGCCCGCATGGTGCGCCGATTCCGCCGGGGCTGTGCTGCGGAAGAAGCTCTGAGTTTGCCGCAGACTACGGTTTCCAGTTCGACCAGCCGAGAACGCTCATAGCTTTCAGAGGAACAATTCTGGTCATCTCCGATTATCAATTCTCAACCTGCCCGCGCTGCTATCATCGGAATGCAGTTCACGCGATCATGACCAGTCGGCGTCCCACCATCGGCGTATTCGATTCCGGCTTCGGCGGCCTCACCGTTCTTAAAGCTTTACTTGAACTTATCCCCGACGCCGATTACCTCTACTTTGGCGATACTGCCCGCCTTCCTTACGGCTCCAAGTCGGTGGAAACCGTGGCGCGCTATGCCGTCGAGGCCGCCCACTATCTTGAGGCCCACGGAGCCGGGTTGCTGGTGATCGCGTGCAACACGGCGACGGCGCTGGCTCTCGACCGCATTACCGCCGCAGCGCATGTGCCGGTCGTAGGAGTGGTCGAGCCCGGCGCTGAAGCCGCCGCTTCCGTCAGCAAGAACAGGAAAGTCGTGGTCATTGGCACCGAGGCTACGGTCAGCAGCCACGCTTACCGCAAGGCTCTTGAGGCGCGGGGGCTCGAGGCGCGGGAGAAGGCTTGTCCGCTGCTGGTCCCGCTGGTGGAAGAGGGATGGGTCGAGCATCCGGTCACCGAGCAGGTCGCGCGCATTTATCTGGGTGAGGCTTTTGCCGACGGCTTCCACGATGCCGATGCTCTGGTGCTCGGCTGCACTCACTATCCGCTGCTTAAGCCGCTGCTGCATCGCGTGGCGCCGCCGCACGTGAGCATCGTGGATTCCGCGGAATCTACTGCCCGGGCCGTCGCCGCCCGTCTGGAGAGGTTCCTGCCGCTGACCCGGGCTGTCCATGAGGAGCGACGGGAGCTTCCGCGTCTCAAGTTCTTCGCCACCGATTCGGTGGAGAAATTTCGGCGGCTGGGTGAGCGATTCCTCGGGCATCCGATCGAAGATGTTCAGCATGTGGATTTGAAGGAATAGATGAACGACTGGCGACAATCGGCATTTGCGCGCAAGGTTCGGATAGCGCATTTCCGCACGCACAGAATTACTGTGTCCGAGCGACGTTCCGATCACTCAAATCAGAAACGCAGGCTCAGCTAAGCACAATGCATCCCCTCGACAACGTCATCTGGAAGGCGCTCACCACGCGGCAGGCTGAGTTCGCCGAGTCCTTCAACGGCGCGCAGGTTTATGCCTGAGGTCTCGCCTCTGGCGGCTTTTCGCTGAGCCCACGCGGGAGGGCTACGAGTCGCTGGCGGGATTAGTCGGTACGGGCGGGACGATTGGGCTGTTCCTGGACGCGCCTTACCAGCCGCAGGCCGGCTGGAGTTTGTCGCAGGCGCTCCCGATGCCGGAAATGGTTTACGAGGCGACGGCGCTCCGGCTGCGACGCCATCTTCTTCCGATCCAGAGATCGTCGAACTCGGCGCTGCGGACGTGCCTGAGATGATGGAGCTTACCGCGCTCACCAAGCCCGGTCCCTTCGACAAACGCACTCACGAGCTGGGCACCTACCTGGGAATTCGCCGCGAGGGAAAACTTGTGGCCATGGCTGGCGAGAGATTGAAGGTTCCGGGCTACACCGAAGTGAGCGCAGTCTGCACCCACCCAGAGCACACTGGCCATGGTTATGCCCGCATCCTGATGACCGAAGTGATGCAGCGCATCCTGGAGCGCGGGGAAACGCCGTTTCTGCACGTTCGGGAAGACAATGTGCGCGCGATTGAGCTGTATCAGAGGCTGGGGTTCAGCAACGAGTGCTGCTGCACTTTGCAGTGCTGCGGAAGGATTAGGATTAGCCTTAACTGAGAACTGCGAACCGAGTAACGCTCGTCTCAGTACAAGTGGAAGTCGACTTCCACGGCTGATCTCGACCGTTACGGGATGGCCATCTTTCATAGCGGGCTCGAAGCGCCAGTTCTTGACCGCCTCGATGGCTTTTTCGTCCAGCCCCATGCCTAGAGAACTGACCACGCGGATGCTGGTGGGATGCCCGTTGGCGTCAACCACCAGGCCCAGAACGCAAGTGCCCTGGTACTTCGCTTTGCGCGCTTCTTCGGAAAACTCAGGGTCGGGATCGATAAATCGACGCGCGGAGGAGTTACTCCCATGCCCGGACGGAAAACGCCGCCGCCCATGCCGCCGCCTCTCGCCGGGGCCTACGCCACGGCCGTTGCCGGACCGACGCCACCGCCGGAGCCGGAACCGATGCCGCTACCCGATCCCGTGCCGTTCGACGGAATCACGGCGGTGGATTTCGGGTCGCCAAGGTTTGGCATGTTGTTCATGGCCACCTTGATATCGGGCGGCACAATCACTGTGGGCTCAACCGCCAACTTGGGGTTCGGATTCCGGATCACCGCGGCCGGGGGCGTGATCTGCTGCATCGAGAACTTCGGCAAGCGTCCCTGCGAGCCTTCAGCACATCGCGGTCGCCGCCACCGCCTCCGCCGCCGGCTTGCGTCTTGGCAGGCTTCAGCGGCATGTAGTCGCCGGGATCGATCAACTTGGTTTCGATCTGCGGTTTGGCCTCGACCTTGGTGACCAGGCGCCGTCCGAGAATCGTGCCGCCGATAATCAATGCGATCACGACCACGTGGGCTGCGGTCGAACCCAGGGCGCCATTCTTCTTATAGTTGTAGAAGCCCCAGATATCTTTCACCGGGATGGGCTTCGATTCCAGCTTGAGCGGGGGAAGTTTCTTGGGGAAAAAGAAGTCGTCCAAGCCGCGGAAAGCGACTTCCACAGCGGCTCGAAGGTGTCGGGAGCCAGCAGCAGGTGAAGCTCGGGCTCGTCGTCAGGTTTCGGGGTGAGTTCGGATTGACTTCTGTTGATGCCATTGTTCCCCGGTTTGGTTCTCCCTGGTGGTACGGTGAACGGGCTATCTTGTTGGTCGACGCGCCTCTTACACAGATGATCCGTCTTTCCAACAAGTTGCCTCTTGTTAAATTCTTATCTGGTTCTTCTCTGGTTGCTCGAATCGGGCATGGCCGCTCCCAACGGAAGCGTCAAACTCCCGAACCTTGCGTCTCTAAAATTGTACCTCTTCTCGTGTCCCTTTACGAAGTGTATTTCGGGTTCCGCTTGGCGAATGTACTGCCTGGTACATGCCGCAGGTAAACAGCCTAGTTACACAGCTCGGTTACCTGCCTCGATTCGCTTCGAGGCGGCGCGTCTGCCGCATGGACGTTACCGGCGCCTCTCCCTATAATGAAAAGATTCAATCATTTGGGAGAATCCAACCGAGTGCCGCTCGAACTGAAAGCTACCATCAATCTGCCTAAAACCGCCTTCCCCATGAAGGCCAACCTGCCTCAGAACGAGCCGAAAATGCTGGCTCGCTGGGAGGAGATGCGGCATCTACGAGCGCATCCGCGAGGCCCGCAAAGGCTCGCCGCACCTACATTCTGCACGATGGCCCGCCTTACACCAGCGGGCCCATCCACATGGGCACGGCGCTGAATAAGTGCCTCAAGGATTTCATCGTCAAGTCGAAGACCATGGCGGGATTCGATGCGCCCTACGTGCCGGGGTGGGATTGCCACGGCCTGCCGATTGAGATCAAGGTGGACAAGGAACTGGGCGGCAAGAAGCTGCAGATGCGTCCCACCGACGTGCGCGCGGAATGCCGCAAGTACGCGCAGAAGTTTCTCGACTTGCAGCGCCAGCAGTTCAAGCGCATCGGCGTCTTCGGCCGCTTCGACCGGCCTTACGCCACGATGAATCCGCAGTATGAGTCGGTGGTGCTGTCGACTTTCTTCTCCTTTTACGAGAATGGATTCGTCTACAAAGGCCTGCGCGCCGTTTACTGGTGCATGCACGACGAGACCGCGCTCGCCGAAGCCGAGGTCGAGTATGAGAACCACACCAGCCCGACGGTTTGGGTGAAGTACGCGTTGCTCGACGATCCCGCGAAGATTGATGCGGCTCTGGCGGGGAAAAAAGTTTCGACGATCATCTGGACGACCACTCCGTGGACTCTGCCTGCGTCGATGGCGGTGGCGTTTCATCCCGATGAAGAATATGTTGCGCTCGAATCTGGCGGCGAAGTTTACATCGTTGCGTCGAAGCTGGCGAAAGATGTCGCGGAGAAATGCAATTTCGCGAATCCGCGCGAGCTGGCCCATTTTCCCGGCCGCAAGATGGAGCGCCTGAACTTCCAGCATCCATTTCTCGATCGCAAAATTCTCGGCGTGCTGGCCGAGTACGTCACCATGGACACGGGAACCGGCGTGGTCCACACCGCGCCTTCGCACGGCGCGGAGGACTTCATCACCGGCGTCAAGTACGGTCTCGACGCCACCAGCAACGTCGACGAAAAAGGCATCCTGCGCAACGGCCTGCCGGAATATACCGGCAAGCGCGTGTGGGAAGCGAACCAGCCGATCATCGACCTGCTGAAGAGCCGCGGCGCTCTGCTGCATGCGGAAAAGACGGAGCACTCTTATCCGCACTGCTGGCGCTGCCATAATCCGGTGATTTTTCGCGCGACCGAGCAGTGGTTTATTTCGATGGAAACGCCCATGCCGGGCGGGAAGTCGAAGGACGACACGTTGCGCACCCGCACCCTCGAAGAGATCAAGCACGTGAAGTGGGACCCGGCGTGGGGCGAAGAGCGGCTCTCGAACATGATCGCCACGCGCCCGGACTGGTGCATTTCGCGGCAGCGCGTGTGGGGCGTTCCGATCGCCGTTTTTCTTTGCGAGAGCTGCGGCAAGCCGCTGAACGATCACGCCAGTCAATCGCAAAGTGGTCGAGCTGTTCGCGCGCTCCGGCGCCGATGCGTGGTTTACGTCCGGAGTCAGACACGATTCTTCCCGCAGGCACGAAGTGTCCGCACTGCGGCGGCACCAAGTTCGAGAAGGAAACTGACATCTTCGACGTGTGGCTGGAATCCGGCGCGAGCTATCTGGCGCTGATCGCCGATGAGCCGACGTATCCCTGGCCGTCCGATCTTTATCTGGAAGGCGGCGACCAATACCGCGGCTGGTTCCAGTCGTCTCTGCTCTGCGCCATGGGCACGCACGGAACGCCGCCCTACAAAGGCGTGGTGACGCCGGGATGGACGCTCGACGAAAAAGGCCAGGCCATGTCGAAGTCGCGCGGCAACGACGTGGACCCGGTGGATATCGCCGACCGGCTGGGCGGGGAAGTGGTGCGGCTCTGGGTGGCGTCGGTCGATTTCCGCGAAGATGTGGTGGGCTCCGAAGCAGTTGATGCAGCGCGTGGCGGAGAATTATCGCAAGATTCGCAACACGTTCCGCTACATCTCGGGCAACCTCGGAGACTTCGATCCGCGAGACGGATGCGGTTCCCTTCGAGAGAATGGAAGCGCTCGACCAATACATGCTGCGCCAGACGTCGTCCTTTGCGACGGACGTGAGGAAATCGTATGACGAGTTCGCCTTCCACAAGATCTATCACCGGCTGAATCATTTCTGCATCGTCGACCTGAGCGCGTTTTATTTCGATGTGCTGAAAGACCGGCTGTAATTTCGGCGCCGAAGTCGCAGGGCCGCCGCAGCGCGCAGACTGCGATCTGGCGCATCGGCGAAGCGCTGGTGCGGCTGCTTGCTCCCATCATGAGCTTCACCTCCGAAGAGGTTTGGGATTATCTGCCGAAGGCGGCGCGGACGCGAGGAAAGCGTGCACCTGGCGTTGTTTCCTTCCGCGGCGGAGATTCTTGGCGAAGCGCAAGACTGCGGCGGCCATGAGCGCTAAGACCAGCGAGGATTGGACGACGCTGCGCTCGGTGCGCGACGAGGTTCTCAAGGCTCTCGAAGAGGCCCGCAACAACAAGCTGATCGGCACCGGCCTCGAGGCGCAGGTTACTGTGGCCGCGCCCGATCCGGTTTATTCGGTGCTGGCGCGGCACGCTGGCCAGCTTCGCTATCTGTTCATCGTTTCCGCAGTGACGCTTGTCCAGGCTCGGGCAACGGCACGGGGCAGGTGCACGTCGAGGTGAAGAAGGCGGACGGAGCGAAGTGCGAGCGCTGCTGGAATTATTCGACCCACGTGGGCGAGGACAAGACTTATCCGACGGTGTGCGAGCGTTGCAGCGCGGTGCTGAAGGAAATTGGCGGCGCTTAGCTTCGAGCGTAGACAAGATTACCTCAGGCGCTGAAGCGCGAGTACACATTTAGCGACTTGACGGCATGCGTGTATAACTCGTGCCCTTCCCGATCGACTTAAGGGTCAAGACCAATTGTGAACTGGCGAAAGCTGCGAACGTTCCTGCTCACGGTGCTGGTTCTGTGCCTCATCCCGGCCACACGCTACTATCAGATCGATGTCCCGCTGCTGCGTTTTCTGAAGGGCTCGCGCCACGTCGATCCGCTGTCGCTTCACCTGGCGGGAGAGTTTGTCGAGAACAATCTGGGAACCGAGCAGGAGCCGGACGGCTCGGTCACGGTGCGCATGATCGCGCAGCAATACTTGTTCATTCCGCATTGCATTCTGGTTCCGGCCGGGGTTCCGGTTCATCTTCGCATCACCAGCGCCGACGCGGTCCACTCGCTGGCCTTCAACGGCACGGACTATGACGTGAAGGTTCTGCCGGGCACGATCAGCGAGGCGCAACTGCAGTTTCCCAGCCCGGGCGAATATCAAGACGGCTTGCCGCGAATTTTGCGGGGCGGGACATTACGCCATGCGATCCGAAGTTGAAAGTCGTACCTCGCGAGCAGTTCCCTGCATTGCGGCCGGGAGAAAGGGGAAACTGTGCGGCGCAATAGACGGCGCGGCTCTTCGAGTCGCTGGAGTCTCGCACGTAGCTCTGTGCTTGCGTCCGTGCTGGCGGCAGGTTCGCTGTTGCTGCAGGCGAGCGACAATCCGCCGGATCGAATTCCCTCCTATGTGGCATGGACACCGGAAACCATCGCGGCGGCCTCGCGCGGAGACGCCTTTCGCGGAATGCTTCTGGCCAAGCGTTGCGATCATTGCCACGGCGCGGAAGGCTTCAGCGCGGTCGCGTACAACTCCCAACCTGGCAGGCATGGATAGGCTGGCGATCTGGAAGCAGTTGGAGGATTTCCGAAGTCACAAGCGGAGATCGCGCGCGATGGAGCCGATCGCGGAATCGCTTTCGTCCGCGGGACGTGGCTGACGTGGTGGCCTACTACGCGAAGCTGCCGGTGTTCGCCGATCCCCAGGACAACCGGATCTTTCCGCAGGCGCGGCCTGATCCGAGTCATGCGGCGATCGCATCGCGTCTGATTTCGTTTGGAGACGGCGAGCGCGGCATTCCGCCGTGCCAGGCGTGCCATGGTCCGGTCGCTTATCGTCCGGGAGTTCCGTCGCTGGCGACCCAGAATGCCGACTACGTTCTGAACCAGCTCGAAGCATTCGCGAGCCGGACGTCGCGCCAACGATATCAACGTGCCGATGCGCACGATCGCGGCGCTGCTCACCGAAGAGGAGAGGCACGCGCTGGCGGAATATTACGGTTCAGGACTCGGGCTTGAGCCTGCGAGCTCAACTGGGGCGAAGTAGAAGGTGGAGACTTCCGATCGCCGCAAACGAGCAGGTACCGGCCCTCGGCCCAGTTCGGAATGACAAGAGGTTTGGCCGAAGCCCGGCGGCCGACGCCCGAAGCCGCCCTTACCGCAATTCTTCCATCGCCGCCTCCAGCGCTTCCCTGCCCGGCCGCGTCACCGATTCCGGCAGCGTGGCCAGCGGCTGATCGACCATATTCAGCATGTCGAGGAAGCTGGGCGCTTTGGTGTTCACGTAAAACAACTCCCGTCAGCACTTCGCCCTTGTCGTGCGCTTCGGTCAGACGCGTCATGGCTGCGATCCGGTCGGTCGGGTCATAGTCTTCTTCCAGCTTGCGCAGTTGCAGGTGGGAGCCATCGTGCATGGTGACGTTGACCGTCGTTCCGGGATCGTATTCCACGTCGATCTCTTCGAAGTGGGGCACGAAGCTCATTTCCTGCAAGGTCTCTTCGTGATCCTTCACGTATTTGTAGGATTTGGTCGAACCTTCGTGATCGTTGAAGGTGACGCAGGGCGAGACCACGTCGAGCATGACGGTGCCGTGGTGCGCGATGGCGGCTTTCAGCATGGTGCTCAGCTGCCGCTTGTCGCCGGAGAACGACCGGCCGACAAACGTCGCGCCGAGCTGGATGGCCAGCCCGCAGGTGTCAATCGGCGGCAGATCGTTGATCACTCCCGACTTCAGCTTCGATCCGAGATCGGCGGTGGCGGAGAACTGGCCCTTGGTCAGGCCGTACACGCCGTTGTCCTCGATGATGTAGATGAGCGGAAGATTGCGGCGCATGAGGTGAACGAACTGGCCGATGCCGATCGAAGCGGTGTCGCCATCGCCGCTCACGCCCAGCGCAATCAGATTGCGATTGGCCAGCATGGCGCCGGTGGCTACCGACGGCATGCGTCCATGCACGGAGTTGAAGCTGTGCGAACGGTTCATGAAATAAGCCGGACTCTTCGACGAGCAGCCGATGCCGCTCAGCTTCGCGACGCGCTCCGGCTGCACGCCCATGTCATACATGGCTTCGATAATGCGCTCGGAAATGGCGTTGTGGCCGCAGCCGGCGCACAGCGTGGTCTTGCCGCCCTTGTAGTCAATCACCGTCAAGCCGATATGGTTCGTCTTTGGTTCGGAGATCTCGGTTCAGCAGCAGGCGTGGTCGCCATTTACTTGCCCTCCATGGTGCTCAATTCGTCGGTAACGGAGCGCGCATCGAGCGGCAGCCCGTCGAGATGGCTGATGCTGCGCAGCCGCGTAGTCAGTTCAGGTTTCAGGTCGAGCTTGAGCAGGCTGAGCATCTGCGCGTCGCGGTTCTGCTCGACCACGTAAACGCGTTCGTGCTGCTCGATGAATTCATGCACTTCCCGCGTAAAGGGATAAGCCCGCAGCCGCAGATAGTCGGTCTCAATCGCGTATTCATTGCGCAACTGGTCGCGGCTTTCGATGATGCCCCAATGCGACGTGCCGTAGGCGATGATCCCGATCTTTGCATTCGTGCCCTTGAGAATCTCCGGCCGGGGCACGAAGGAGCGCGCGGTTTCGAACTTGCGGTTCAGCCGCTCCATGTTGTTTTCGTAATCGTCAGGCCGCTCGCTGTAGTTGGATTTATCGTTGTGGCCGCTGCCGCGCGTGAAGTAGGCAGCCGCGGGATGGTCCGTTCCCGGCAGCGTGCGATATCCCACGCCGTCGCCATCCAAATCTTTGTAGCGGGCAAAGCCGCCCAGCTTCGTCGAGATCTTCCTTGCCAGCACCTTGCCGCGCTTGATCGGCGTAGTCGGATATTCGAAGGGATCGGACATCCAGTTGTTCATCCCGAGATCAAGATCGGACATGACGAAAACCAGCGTCTGAAACTGCTCCGCCAGATTGAAGGCATCCGACGCCATGCTGAAGCACTCCGCCACCGAGCACGGAATCAGCATGATGTGCTTGGTATCGCCGTGGGAAAGAAAAGCCGTAGCAAGAATGTCGCCCTGCGAAGTGCGCGTGGGCAAGCCGGTCGAGGGCCCGACGCGCTGAATGTCCCAGATCACGCCCGGAATTTCCGCGTAATAAGCCAGCCCGGCAAACTCCGACATCAGCGAAATGCCCGGGCCGGCGGTCGCGGTCATGCTGCGCGCGCCCGCCCAGCCGGCGCCGATCACCATGCCGATCGCCGCCAGTTCATCCTCCGCCTGCACAATGGCGAAGGTCGCTTTGCCATCGGGGCCGATGCGGTATTCCTTCATGTATTCGATCATCGTCTCCACCAGCGAAGACGAGGGCGTGATGGGATACCACGTGACCACCGTGCATCCGGCAAACATGCAGCCCAGAGCCGCGGCCGAGTTGCCGTCAATGATGATCTTGCCCGCGGTCTTATTCATGCGCTCGATGTAGAACGCTCCGCGCTTCTGCAGACTGGCTTTGGCATAGTCGAATCCCGCCTGCGCCGCGGCCAGATTCAGGTTGGCGGCTTTTACCTTCTTGGCAAACTGCTTGCGGATCGCCTTCTCCACCTCGCCCATCTCAATTTCGAGCAGTTGCGCGACCACGCCCACGTACACCATGTTCTTGACCAGTTTGCGCAGCTTGGCCTCGGGGCAAACCGTCGCGACCAGCTTGTCGTAAGGAACCGAATAGAAAATCAGATCGTTGCGCAGCTTGTCGAGGCGCCAGGGGTTCGTCATAGAGCACCGAAGCGCCCGGCGCCAGCGACATCACGTCGTCCTGGGCGGTTTCGGCGTTCATCGCGACCAGGAAATCAATTTCCTTCTTGCGGCCGATGTAGCCGTCTTTGTTGGCGCGAATCGTATACCAGGTGGGCAGACCGGCGATGTTCGAGGGAAACAGGTTCTTGCCGGAAACCGGCACGCCCATCTGAAAGATGGCGCGCAATAGCACTGTGTTCGAACTCTGCGAACCTGAGCCATTCACCGTAGCAACCTGAATGCTCATGTCATTGACGATGCGCTTGCGTCCCAATTGCCCGCCGGTACCCTGGGGCGCAACATCCGTAGTGGCCATCCCGACACCTTCCTTATGATTGGGGCGGAGTAGATCCGCCCAAAATCCATACTTGAGAGGAAACATATAATTATACGGCGACGGCGCTCCCTCAGCACGCCAAATCGCCCGCCCGAAGCCGGGAGGAACCTATTTGGGAACGAGAAGCAAGAAACGAGAAGCAAGAAATTCACTGCGGACTCACTACTCGGCCTTGAAGAACTGCGCAATCGTGCGGAACTTATTATATCGTGACACGATTAACTCTGCCGGCGGGATTTTCTTCAGCTCCGAGAAGTGCTTCTGCAGGCTGACATCGAGCAAGTTCGCCGCCGCTTCATGATCCCGGTGCGCTCCGCCTTCGGGTTCGGGCACGATATCGTCGATGCAGCCCAGTTCGCTGAGATCCGTGGCGGTAATGCGCATGGCTTCCGCCGCCAACTCTTTCTTGGTGGAGTCCCGCCACATGATGGCGGCACAGCCCTCGGGCGAAATCACCGAGTAAATCGAATTCTCCATCATCAGCACGCGGTCGGCCACGGCAATCGCCAACGCCCCGCCGCTGCCTCCGACCCCAATCACCGTCGCGATGATGGGAACTTCAAGCGCGCCATCTCGCGCAAGTTGTAGGCAATCGCCTCGGCTTGTCCGCGCTCCTCCGCGTGAATTCCCGGGTAGGCGCCGTCCGTATCCACTAGCGTGAAAATCGGCCTGCGAAATTTTTCCGCGACCTGCATCACGCGCAGCGCTTTGCGATAACCCTCGGGATGAGGCGTCCCAAAATTGCGGTACACGCGCTGCTTCATGTCCCGCCCCTTCTGGGTGCCGACCACCAGAACTTCCTCGCCATGAAAGCGAGCCATTCCGCAAACAATCGCGGGATCGTCGCCGAAACCGCGGTCGCCGTGAATCTCGCTCCAGTCCGTGAACACGCGCTCGATGTAGTCGAGCGTTTGCGGACGCTGCGGATGCCGGGCCAGTTCCGTTTTCTGCCAGGCGGTCTGCAACGCCTTCATCTCCTGCCTGAGGGTATGTGACGCGCTCCTGCAGCTTCGCGAGCTGGCGATGAGTCTCTTCATTCTGCCCGGCTGTGGCCTCGATCAGCGCCACTTGCCGCTCGATCTGCTCCAATTCCTGCTGCGCCTTTTGGGTTGCTTCCATGATTAGCGATTATGCGATTGCGTCCTAACTGATCACGCGGACACTGCCGCGCCCGCACAATTGTTCCACACGGGCGATGAAGTTGCGATCTGGCAGGACATTATAACCTTCCGCTTCCATCACCACCATGAAATCCCCGGCGCGTTCCACGTCAAACAACACTCGCGCTTCGCCCTTGCGCTCCTTAAAAAGCAAATGAAGATCGTCGACGGTGGCCTCGCCCGCAGTTTCCAGCGGCACGCGAATGCGGATCGCACGCGGCAGCGGAACCTTGGCGTCTTCCAGCGGCATAATCTCAGCCGCCGTAATCTTGGGATTCGCTCCTTCTTCAATTCGCACCCCGGCCCTGCACCAGCACCGGAACTTCCAGCTTCACCTTGTCGCCCAGACGCTTGTACGCTTCCGGAAAGACGATCATATCGATCGAGCCTGACATATCCTCGAGCGTGGCCTGCGCATAGAACTCTCCGCGCTTGGATTTCTGCACGCGCACGTTGCCGATGATTCCGGCCGTCGCGATGGTCTCATCTTTGCCGGTCGACCTGGTCATCGCACCGATTTCCACGATGCTCAGCGCCTGCAGGTCCAGCCAGCTTGTCTTTATATTTCTCCAGCGGATGCCCGCTGATGAAAAAGCCGAGGATTTCCTTCTCCGCCGCCAGCCGCGCCTGCTCATCCCAGTCAGGAATGTTCGGCAGCTTGTCGTTGTTGGCCTCGGACTCTTCCTGCTGAAACACTCCGAACAGCCCGTGCTGGCCCGATTCCGCATCGCGTTGCGTCTTCTGGGCGCGCTCCATGGCGCGGTCCAGCACTGCCATCACTTGCGCGCGTCGGCCGAGCGAATCCATCGCTCCGCTCTTGATCAACGACTCCAGCACGCGCTTGTTCAGCAGCCGCAGATCGACGTTCTCGCAGAACTCGTAAATCGATTTGAAGCGTCCAAGCTTCTTCCGCGCGGCCACAATCGATTCAATCGCATTGCCGCCGACATTCTTCACTGCCGCCAGACCAAACCGGATGGCTTCTCCATGCGGCGTGAAGTTCGCATCCGAAACATTGATGTCCGGCGCTTCTACTGAAATACCCATCTCGCGGCATTCGTTGATGTACTTCACCACATCATCGGTGCTGCCCGTCACTGAAGTCAGCAGAGCCGCCATGAACTCGACCGGATAATGCGTCTTCAAATACGCCGTGTGATAGGCCAGCAGCGCGTAAGCGGCCGAATGCGATTTGTTGAAGCCGTATCCCGCAAACTGCGCCATGAGATCGAAAATCTTCTCGATCTTCTTCGGAGGAAACTTGCGCTGCGCCGCGCCTTCTACAAAACGCTCGCGCTGCTGCGCCATCTCCTCGGCCTTCTTCTTGCCCATGGCGCGCCGCAGCAGGTCGGCTTCACCGAGGGAGTAGCCCGCCAGCCGGTTCGCGATCTGCATCACCTGTTCCTGATACACAATCACGCCCAGCGTCTCTTCCAGAATCTCTTTCAGCTCCGGCAGTTCGTACTCCACTCGCTTGCGCCCGTGTTTGCGGTCGATGAAGTCGTCAATCATTCCGCCCTGGATCGGCCCGGGCCGGTAGAGCGCATTCAGCGCCGTAAGGTCTTCGATCGAATTCGGCTGATACTTGCGCAGCACATCGCGCATGCCGTGCGATTCAAACTGGAACACGCCCGAGGTCAATCCCTTGTGAAAGACTTTCTGATAAGTCTCCGCATCCTCCAGCGGAATCTGTTCGAGGCGTGATCGGAGTTCCGCGCGTTTGCGCGATCAGCTTCAGCGTGTCGGTAAGAATCGTAAGCGTGGTCAGCCCGAGAAAATCCATCTTCAGCAGGCCCATCTTCTCGATGGCGACCATGTCGAAGGCAGTCACGATTTCGTCGTTCTTCGTGCGGTGCAGCGGAACGAGTTCGGTCAGCGGCCGCGGCGAAATCACCACGCCGGCAGCGTGAACTCCGGAGTTCCGCACCATCCCTTCCAGCTTCTTCGCGGTCTGAATCAACTCGCGAATCTGCCCATCTTTCTCCATCGCCTCGCGCAGTTGCGGAGAGTCTTCAATCGCCTGGTCGAGCGTGATGTTGAGCTGCGTCGGAATCATCTTGGCGATGCGATCCACATCGCTGTAAGGAATGTCCATCGCGCGTCCCACGTCTTTGATCGCCGCCTTGGCCGCCATCGTGCCGAAGGTGATGATCTGCGCCACGTTATCGCGGCCATACTTCTGCGTGACGTAGTTGATCACTTCGCCGCGCCGGTTCATGCAGAAATCGATGTCGATATCCGGCATCGAAACCCGCTCAGGATTCAGAAAGCGCTCAAACAGCAACTCGTGCTGCAAGGGATCGAGATCGGTAATGCCCAGCGCGTAGGAAACCAGCGATCCGGCAGCCGATCCGCGCCCCGGCCCCACCGGAATGTCCCGCTCTTTGGCGTAGCGAATGAAATCCCACACGATCAGGAAATATCCCGCGAACTTCATCTGCTGGATGATCGCCAGCTCCCGCTCCAGCCGCTGCTCGTAATCCGAAATCGGATGCTTCAACTTGCCCTGCTCGTGCAGCGGCCGCAGCGCTTCCATCCGGCGCGCGAAGCCCTCGCGAGTAACGTGCACAAAATAGCTGTCGATCGTGTAGCCCGGCAGGAACCTCGAATTGCGGAAACGGCGTCGCTACTTTTTCGAGGCGCAGTCTGCAGCGCTCGGCGATGTCGAGCGTGCGCGTCAGGACCTCCGGCGAGTCCTTGAACACGCGATACATCTCGTCGTGGCTCTTGACGAAGAACTGCGTGCCCTCAAACTTCATCCGCGCGGTATCGTGAATCGACTTGCCCGTCTGAATGCACAACATCACATCCTGCGCATGCGCATCGTCCTCGCAAAGATAGTGGCTGTCGTTGGTCGCCACCAGCGGCAGCCCGAGATCCTTCTCCAGCTGGAAAAGTCCAGGATGGATCTTGTGCTCCATCGCCAGGCCCTGATCCTGAATCTCGAGATAAAAATTGTCCTTGCCGAAAATGTCGACAAAAGTTCCGGCAGCCGCGCGCGCAGCATCGTACTTCCCTTCCATCAACCGCTCCGCGACTTCACCTTTCAGGCATCCCGAAAGCCCGATCAGTCCGCGCGAATGCTCCGCCAGAAACTTCTTGCTCACTCGCGGCTTGTAATAAAAGCCGTGCAGCGAAGCTTCCGACGTAATCTTCACCAGATTGCGGTAGCCCTCTTCGTTCTCGGCCAGCACCAGCAGATGGTTGTAGGTGTCGCCGTCGGGCGGCGTGCGCTCGATGTTGTGATCATCCTTCTTGCAGATATAAAGTTCGCAGCCCACGATCGGCTTCACGCCAGCGTGATTCGCCGCATTCACAAAATGCACGGCGCCAAAAATATTTCCGTGGTCGGTCATGGCCACGGCGGGCATGCCTAGCTCTTTCACGCGTTGGCAAAGTTTTTCGACGTCGCAGGCGCCGTCCAGCAGGGAGTAATCGGTATGCAGGTGCAGGTGAACGAATTGGGACATAGGCCTCAGTATGATTTTACGTTGGCGTCATTCTATCGGGAAAGGCAGAACAAAGAGCAGCAAGTTATCCACAGCGCGGAGTTAGGCTCAGGAAATACGCTGCTACTGACCTGGCGTGACGCCCCAGGCACGTGGAAATCCACGCCGCGCTCGTCGTTTTCCTTAGTAGTGGCAGGAATGTCGAGGTCCGAGAGAGGAATCTTCTGCGTGTGCTGCGGGTTGAAGTTAAACAGGGTCTGGCCGACGATGGCGTAATTGTGCACTTCCTGCTTGTGCTCATCGCGGAAAACCAGCACCGTGGCCGGCGCGGCTTCATTGAGTTCCTCGTGCTCTCGATGCTGGCGTGGCGGCGCAGGCGCCAACCCCGCATAGAGATCTTGATCGCCCTGTTGCCGCATCCTCTGCTCGTCGAGACTCTGCTGGTTCATCTCGTTGGCCAGGCCAGTCTGGTATTGCTGGTCATAGTCGAACGACGAACCAGAATCCCACCACCAATAGGGATCGTAGAAACCCGCGTATCCCCACCCATAAGCACCCACGCATCCGTAGCCGTAGTAGTAGCAGTTGCTTCCGCGGCCATAAGTCCGGATTCGCACACCGACGCCAGAACGGCCGTAGCCCCGGCTGTACGTTCGCGAAGAAAATGCCGGACGGGAAGCAGCGCGAGAAGCGTAGGAACGCGCCGCAATACTCGAGCCGGAGTGCGCTCCGCTGAAAGAGGAACCACTCGAGTGGCTGGCAAACCCGCCGTGCGAAGCAAACCCACCGCCTCCGCCGCTAAACCCGTGCCCGCCACCGGAAGCGTGGCCTCCGCCGTGCTGCGCCGAAAGCGGCACAGAAGCCAGCAGGAGCACGAGCGCCGCGATCACAAGCGGTCGATGCATACCCCTATTATATGCCTGACTCAGGGCGGTCAAGAGAGAAATTGGTGCTGGTCGGGCGCGAAGTAGGACAGTACCCTGGCCCGGCGTCAAGCGCAGGACGCTTACCGTTTCTTGGCCTTCGCCTTTGCCTTGGCTTTAGGAGCCGGTTTCTTCGATTTTGCAGGATGTTTAGCGGCTGGCTTGGCCGCATGCTTCGCAGGTTTACCCTTAGCCTTGCAACCGGCGCCGGCTTAGCTTTGGCACTCGGTTTCGCTTTCGCCGGCGGCGCAACGTGGCAGCCGCAGCCGCAGGTGCTGCGGCCGCGCCTTTCCCCTTGCCCTTCGCCACTTCGCCCTTTTTTGCCTACCACAGCCGCGGCAGGCGCAGCCGCCGCTGCTTTCGGCCCACGCCCGCGCCGTGGTGGTGGCGGAGGAGGCGGTGGGGGCGGCGCAAACGGTTTCAAGAACTTCAAAGTCTCCGTCCGCGAGCGCAGCTTTCCGTCGAGCAGCAGCATGAACACATCGCGCGCAATCTTCGGATACTCCGGCAGCGCTGGCGTGATCAGCAATTCCGTCATCTCGGGCAGCGGAATCCGCTGCTGCACCTGCCGCCACTTGGTCAGGAAATTCTTGATCTTCTGCGCCACGGTCTGATGCCGCGCCGTCACCGCCAGAAACAAAATCATCTCCGGCCGCGCCGCAGACAGCAGATTCCACGTGCGCGACGGCGTCGCCGCTTCCTTCCCGGTCAGCCGCTTGGCCAGTTCCTTGGCATGATCCTCAATGTCGCGCCACGACTCGATCAAATCCTTGCGCGGAATCTGCCGCCGCAAATCGGAGATGTCCTTATCCGAAAGCCGCGCCGTCAGGAAGTGCATCACCGCCGGCGATGGATCGACTGTGTAACCCAGGTCGACCATCTGCTGGCGCGTCTTCATCAACTGCCCCAGCCCGTTCGTATCCACCTTGGCCGACGACCAGTGCGGATGCAGCACCTTCAGCCAGTCTTCTTTTTCCAGCGCCTTCACCACATTCAGCGGATCGTCTTCATGCGCCAGTTGCGCAATCTCATGCCCCACCGCGCTGCGCGAGATGTGCTCAATGTATTTGTTTTCCTTGGCAGCGTCGTAGCGCTGCTGCGTGCGCTCTTCCAGCGGCCAGTGAAAGCGCGCCGCAAACCGCGTAGCCCGAATCAGCCGCGAAGGATCTTCCACGAACGAATAGTTGTGCAGAATCCGCAGCAGCTTCGCCTCAATGTCGGCCACGCCGTTGAACGGATCAAGCAGCAGCCCGCGCGAGCCCTCATTCAGCGACAGCGCCATCGCGTTCACCGTAAAGTCGCGCCGTCGCAGATCTTCCTGAATGCTGGCCGGCGCAATCACCGGCGCCTTGCCCACCTTCTCGTAATGTTCGGTGTGCGCCATGCCGATCTCGGCGCGCACATTCCCCGGAAGCACCAGAAACAGCGTGCGCACGTCTTCGTCGTGGCCGGCCACTTGCGCGCCCGCCCGCTCGAAGTCCTTCTGCAGTTTGAGGGGATTGCCCTGAACCGTGAAGTCCAGGTCGCGGATGGTGAACCCGCTGATAATGTCGCGAATTGCCCCGCCGGTAAGGTAGAGAGTGATTCCCGCGGCGCGGGCTATTTCTTGCACCAGATTGACGCCTTTCATCTGATCCGGCGTCAACCGGATTTCCATCGTGTAAATGTAATCAGCCATTCGTCTTCAGACAACCGACTTCAAACAATCCCGCAGGCCGCACTTGCCTGCGCATCCCGGCCCAGCCGGTCCGGACAACATCCACTGCTTTTCCACAGGATTTCCACAGGACTGCACGGGGCCCAGACCGATCCCTTCACACCGATCAATACTCAAGTCATTAAATACAAAGCCACTTAAACAGACTTGAGTCGAGACCAAGGCAACTTAAAGGAATAACACAACGTTTATAATTTGGCTACTGCCAACGTGGATTCGCGGATTTCTTCCCATTTAGTGCGAGAATGAGCTGCGGGCTTCAGCTGCGGAATTTGCCCTGAGGAAGTCGAGCGGCTGCGGCTTCGGCTGAGCTCTGTCATTAACGAGCCCCGAAAGCCGAAGCCCGAAGCCCGACTCATGCCCTCGACCCATAAGAAAGTCATCGTCCGCAAGATGGACCGGGATTCCGTCTCCGGCTACGTCTCCCCGGCGCAGTTCGTCACCGAGGGCAAACTCGAACTGCTCAACACCTCCGGCAACGTCGTCGCCATGGACCTGCGCGAGATCAAGGGTGTCTACTTCGTCCGCGAGTTCGGCGACTCCGAATCCCTAACCCGCAAGACCTTCACCACCCGCCCCCGCTCCGAGGGCCTCTGGGTTCGCCTGCGCTTCAAAGACAACGAAATCCTCGAAGGCCTTATGCCCTCCGACCTCACGCAGAACCTGCCGGAAGGCTATCTGGTCAACCCTCCCGACCAGCGCTCGAACACGCAGCGCATCTTCGTCCCCCGCACCGCCCTCGAATCGCTAACCGTTCTCGCCGTAATCGGCGCCACTCGCCGCCCCCGCCGCGGCCCCACCGACGATCAGCGCCAGGTCCCCATGTTCGAAGAATAAAATATCCAGGAGTGACCCTTCGATCCTGAGGTCGATCGCTTGTGTCGGACGGACAGTCTTGTCCGTCGCTATTGACGTTGCTTTGATTTTGCTCTTGAAGCTGAGGCGGCGTGCCCGTCCTTGGGAGACTGGCCCAGCTTTCCTAAAGAAGCAAAGCTGGGCAGCCCAAAGAGATCCTACTCAATTGCAAACCGCTCCCGCATCCGTGGTGAATGTTCCATTCAACGAGTAGTGCCCATTCACCCCGATGGAAGGGGTAACGCGGTAGAACCAATCAAAAAATGCCAGTTCCTGGACGTGGTAAGTAAAGCCGTTGGGCATTTTCACAGCAGGCATGAGGGTGCCGGACAGTGGATCTCCCACTTCATAGTTGCCCTGGCAGCCGCTGACCTGACCGATGTGGCCCCAGGCAGGCGTGGGATTCGCGCCGGTGGGATCGTTAATCCATTCGCCGTGCTCGTGCGCCAGCACAGACGTGTCAGACGTTCCTGTAAACAGCGTTTGGTTGCGCCCTTCGAACTCGCCGGTGCCATAGGTCTGGGTGCCCGTGATGTCGTGATAGCCCTGGATGCAGCAGTTGTTGATATTGTCCGACGTGCCTTGGGACATCACTGCGTTATAGAACAGGAAAAACACAAAGGTGTTCGGAGAGATGCCCAGGTTGGTGATGATTTTCCGCGCAATCGGGTCCCAATCGGAAATACTCACCACGCCCAGGTCGCCGGGCGGGTTGACGTTGCCTGTGTTAGTACCGCACAGACCGGAAAACACAAATACAGTTCCATTGGTGGTCCCCGTGTTTCCGCTGGGTATGGTGACGGTCTGCAATGGCATGGGAGTGATTCCCATCAGAATGTGATAATTCGCTCCGGTAGCGGAAACATCGCCCCAGAAATTGCCTCGCATAAATGCGTCAATGTACTGCGTATTGCCAACGGTGATGGTGCCCAGCTTATACGTCGCGTCGTTGAACAGAGGCGACTGCTCGGTGAGGCCCAGAGCGGTGTGGCCAGAGCCAATGCAGCCCGGGTCGGTGACCGTGGGGTCAAAAATGTAACTCACAGTGGAGCTGTACTGAAACACCAGCCGCACCGGAATGATGACCTCGGGGATCACGACGGGGTGCGCGGGGCGTGTGGTCGGGTTCGCGCCCAGAATCTGTCCGGTATACGTCTTGCCGTCCACGGGTGAAACAATGCTGTAACTATAGTTTGGAAGAGTGAAAGCCACCGGCGGGAGCACCTGCTCAGTGTCGCGATACATGTTCGGATGGGCATGGATAACATGTAATTGATTTGGGCTAGCGGGCAGGGGGCGATCGTCCTGTCCGAACGCTGACGATGTGAGCGCGAGGACGAACACCGCCACCGCGAAATGGAAGGCCTTCATAGCATGCTCCTGGAAGCTTTGAATTTTCTGTCGAATCAGTCCGCAGGGGGTTGGTGCGTCACCGAAGCGAAGGAATCTTAACCTCGAACGCCTGCCGTGTCTAGTGTGAATAAAACTGCGTACGGCGTCAGTTTGAATAAACGGGAGATGCAGCCCGCGATTGGTAAAGTTGACGGCGATGCCGGTGAGCTCCTGAACATTTGGCGTTCAAATCCGCGAACCCACAATCTAGTGTTGCAATCTCTCCCTGTATAAGGTAAAACCTGTGGTCTGGGCGCGGCCAACCTCCCGCGCGGCGAGAGCAGCCGGGACCACTTCCTTCCTCCTTCCCGTCTGATCTTTGGTCCTAGGTTCTTGCATCAGCCACATTCAGAGGTTGAGGTGTGCCATGAAGGCCTTCTTTCCCCGCACGTCTAACCGACGATTAGCCGTTACTCTCATCGCAGTTGCTTTCTCCTGCACGTTAGCCCAGGTGCAACGGTTAAGCGCCCAAGGGTCAAGCGCCCAACAGGCCAACCCCAAGCTGTCTAGCGCCCAGCAGCCGGCCACCCTAACCACGCCCACCCCTCTGATCGTGCAACCAATCGACGAATCGCAGTTGACCGTACTTCATGGCAACACCCATCCCCTAGCGCGTCCGCAGTTCGACCTCGGCACCGCGCCGGCCACACTCCCCATGCAGCGCATGCTCCTGGTATTAAAGCGCAGCGCGGAGCAGGAGGTCGCGCTCAGAAAGCTTCTGGACGATCAGCAAGACAAAGCCTCGCCCAGTTATCACAAATGGCTAACCCCGGCCGAGTACGGCACACAGTTCGGACCCACCGACGCCGATATTCAGACCATCACCTCCTGGCTGCAGTCCCACGGATTCGAAGTGGGCACCACAAAAGGCCGCACCGTACTGGAGTTCTCCGGCTCCGCCAGCCAGGTTCAGGAAGCGTTCCACACCACGATTCACAAATACATCGTCAACGGAGAACAGCACTGGGCCAATTCCAGCGACCCGCAGATTCCGACGGCGTTACTTCCAGCAATGGCGGGAGTAGCGACTCTGCATAATTTCCTGAAGAAGCCACAGCTTCACCTCATCAAAGAGCCTGCAGGGGCCCGGATCATCCCGGGCAAAAAGCCTCAGGTTACCTTCCCTGCGCAAAACGGTCAGCCCGCAACCAATGCCCTCGGCCCTCAAGACTACGCGGTGATCTATGACATTAATCCCACATACGGCAATGGAATCGCCGGTTCTGGGGTAACGATTGGTGTGGTCGGGCGCAGCGATCCTTACAACGGAGGCGAAGACATCAGCGATTTTCGCAACTATGCCTTCCCACTGTGCTGTGGCGATTTCAACATCGTCTTGAATGGCCCCGATCCCGGCGATTTAGGCGATGGCGACGAAGGCGAAGCTACCCTCGATTCAACGTGGTCCGGCGCGATTGCCTACAATGCAACCGTAGATCTCGTCGTGTCCGCCTCAACCGATACAACCGACGGCATCGACCTCTCTGAGGTCTATATCGTTGAAAATAATTTTGCCGATATCATGACCGAGAGCTTCAGCAGTTGCGAGCTCTATGCCACCGATACCCAGCTGGCGTTCAGCTATGGCCTCGCCGAACAAGCCGCGGCGCAGGGCATTACATATTTTGTTTCCACGGGAGACAATGGAGCCGAAGGCTGCGACGATCCTTCCTCCCCGCCCGCCACTCATCCCATCTCGGTCAACCTGCTTGCCTCGACGCCCTTCAACGTTGCCGTGGGCGGCACCATGTTCAACGAAAATGGACAGACCAAATACTGGGGGACGGAGCAACCAGTACAGGAGTCGGCCCTTTCCTACATTCCGGAGGATGTGTGGAACCAGAGTGGCCCCACCCTCGGTCTGTGGTCCAGCAGCGGCGGTGCCAGCGCTGGAAACTTTGGAAATGGAGAGGGCGGCACAACACGGGGTGTTCCCAAACCGTCATGGCAATCCGGCGTCACCGGGATTCCCCCCGATCTGGTCCGCGACCTGCCCGACGTTGCCCTGACCGCGGCCACTCATGATCCCTATCTCGTATGCCTGGAGGGCTCCTGCCTTCCGAATGGGCAGGGCGAATTTTTCATTTACTTCGTCGGCGGCACTTCTGCTTCGGCCCCTTCGTTCGCAGGCATCATGGCTCTCGTCGACCAGCAGATGGCGATTTTGAATCCATCCCAAGGGCCTCGCCAAGGTCAGGCGAATTATGTGCTCTATCGCCTGGCAGCCTCCCAGAATGCCAACCTGGGGCAGTGCAACGGCTCCAACATCACCACCCCGCCCGCCACCACCTGCATCTTCAATGACGTAACGGTCGGCAACAATGTGGTCCCGGGTGAGCAGGGGAGTCTATACCAGGCGACAACCGGCTACGATCAGACTACCGGTCTCGGCTCCGTCAACGTCACCAACCTCGTGACTCAATGGAACTCAATTACCTTCACCCCGACGACCACTGAGCTCGTCCTCAGTCCCCTCAACAACATCCCGCATGGTTCATCCGTTAGTGTCAACATCTCCGTCACGCCCAACAGCGGGACCGGACATCCATCGGGTGACGTGTCTCTTCTGGCGGCGCCGACCGTCATCACGCCGATCTCGGTAGACGGCTTCACTTTGAGCGGCGCGGGCACCGTGGCCTCATCGACCACCCAACTCCCCGGCGGTCAAGGTTACAGCGTCACCGCTCATTATGCCGGCGATGCCACCTATGCTCCGAGCGATTCCAATCCCGTGAAGGTGACGGTTACCCGAGAGGGCAGCGCCACCACTGTTTCGGGCGTCGACTTTAACGGCAATCCGATTAACGCAAGCACGTTCCCGTTCGGCACGGGTCTATTTGTCCGCGCTGATGTCACCGGTTCCTCCGGCCAGGGAGTGCCCACGGGATTGGTTAATTTCCAGGACACTTTCGGCAATTTGCCCGGACCGATTTTTAATCCTGTTCTCAATCCCGTTCCTTTGAATAGCGAGGGCAACACATCAATCGGCGCAGGTGTCGTCAACTTCGACGCGGGCAGTCACAGCATTTCTGCCACCTACGCGGGCGACAACAGCTTTAATCCAAGCCCCGTCAGCAACTCCACAACCTTCACGATTCAACCGGGATTCGCCGGAGTCTCTGGGCCAACGAACGTCAACGTCGTCAGTCCTGGAATGGCGGGAACCAGCACTGTGGGCATCATCACCTCAAGCAATTTCTCCACCGCCATCAGCTTCACTTGCACCGGCTTGCCCGCGGAAGCCACATGTATTTCTACGCCGGTCACTGGGACTGGACCGAACACGATCGTGAACGAGACCATCACCGTAACCACGACCGCACCGCACACCACAATGCTTCAGCCCATCCAGCGGCCTTACTACTTCGCCGCGATTCTCGGCGAGGGACTGCCAATGTTCGGCATCCTGCTGCTGGCAGTGCCCAAGCGACGGCGCGGGAGCACCCTGCTGGGGCTGACAATACTAGCCCTGCTGGTGGCGCTGCCCTCATGCGGGGGCGGGGGCGGGGGTGGGGTCGGAGGTCATCAGCAAGATCTTGGTACTCCAGCGGGCAGCTATACAGTGACCGTAACCGCAACTGCAGGGTCGCTTTCCGAGCAAGGGTCTTTCACGCTCACCGTGCAATAAGCGAATCCGCCGGGCGGGGGGCCCATCCTTTCGCGGTGCTTTCGAAAGGATGGGATGCCAAAATGCAAATCCCTCCGGCTATCGCCCCGCAGATTTTCCACAGCCTACCCCTGTGACATCCAACCTTGCGTCTCACAAAAAACTCCTTCATGATTGCCCTGGCAGAGGCAATATCGATCCCCGGCCGCGACCGGCTCGCAACTCCTTTGTTATCTAGATTATGACCTCTAAGTCGTTTGTTTCATGGATCTTGCGGGCCAAAACGTGTCTAACTCCATGATTCCAGAGACCGAGGGGGGAGGGGGGGAGGGGTACCCTGTTATAAGAAGGTAAACAGCAGCGCATGATGACTTCTGGAACTGGTGTACGATCTACTCGCGCTTCACCAGACATTCACCATGAAACTCTCTGCCATCGCCTCCGCCCTCAACGCGCGCCTCGAGAACGGTTCGCCCGACATCGAAATCACCGGCCTCAACGGCATTGAACAAGCCGGTCCCGGAGAACTCACTTTCGTAGCCAACCCCAAGTACGCCGCCGCCGCCCGCCTCACCAAGGCCGCAGGAGTGATTGTTGCCGAGAACTTTCCCGTCATCCCTGCAGCCACGTTGCGCGTCGAGGATCCCTATCTCAGCTTCGCTCACGCTCTCGAGCTTTTCCACCAGCCGCCGCGCTATTCCCCGGGAGTGCATCCCACGGCGGTCGTCCATCCCACAGCGAAGATCGGCCGCGGCGCTCACCTCGGCCCTTACGTCGTCGTTGACGAGAGCGTCGAGATCGGCGACCACGCCGTGTTGCTGGCCCATGTCGTCATCTATCGGGGGGTAAAGATCGGCGACAATTTCTTTGCCCACGCACATGCCGTGGTCCGAGAGAACTGCCGAATCGGCGACAACGTTCTGCTGCAGAACGGCGTCGTAATCGGCTCAGACGGTTTTGGTTTCGCCAAAACACGCGACGGACACTGGCATAAGATTCCCCAACCCGCTCCGGTGGTCATCGAAGACGACGTGGAAGTTCAGGCAAACTCTTGCATCGACCGCGCCAGCGTCGGCGAAACTCACATCGGGCGCGGGGTGAAGATCGATAATCTCGTGCAAGTAGGCCACGGATCACAGGTCGGCGAAGACGCCCTCCTGTGTTCGCAGGTCGGCCTCGCCGGTTCCTCCGAAATCGGCAAGCGAGCAATTTTGACTGGTCAAGTCGGCGTAGTCGGACACTGCAAAGTAGGAGAAGCTGCCATCGTCACTCCGCAAAGCGGTGTCGCTCACGACATTCCCGCAGGGGCCCTGGTCAGCGGCGCGCCGGCCGTCGATCACAAACTGTGGCTGAAGTATTCTGCTCTGCTTCCGAAGCTGCCAGAGATGGCACGCGCGCTGCGAGCCAAGTCGCAGAAAGAAAAAAAATAGAATTCCGATGGACTCACGCTGAAGCGCCACCTTCGCGCGTCTTGACGCCATCAGTCGCTGACTCGCGTTGCCGATACTGCTCCGGAAGCCCGCCCTCAATCACAGCTCGCACTTTCTCCATCAAACATTCCCGGTTGCCGAAATCGCTGGGTTCAATTGGAGGATGAAAAATCACAGTCGCAACTCCGGGTTTGATCGCAAATCTTGCCTTCGGCATCAAGTAGTGTGTGCCCGCAATTGTCACAGGGACTACAGGCACTCCACACTCCATTGCCAGATAAAACGGCCCCTTCTTGAAGGGCAGCAGCTTGCCATCAAACGAGCGATGGCCTTCCACATAGATCGTCATATTGATCCCCTGCTGCACGACCTGCTTCGCGTAGCGCACTGATTCAATCCCAGCATCGCGATTACCGCGATCCACGGGCACCAGCGATCCAATCCGCATCGCCCGGCCCAGAATCGGAACGCTGAACAACTCTTTCTTCACCATCACCGAAGTGCGCCGCGGAATCAGGGGAATCGTAATCGGCGGGTCCAGGTTCGACACGTGGTTCGACATGAAGATATAGGTGCGTTTCGGGTCAAGTTTGTCGAGCCCCACGGATTTCACACGTACTCCAGCCAGCCGCACTCCATTCCACGCGCCAAACATGAACATGCGATAAAGCAGGCTGACGTCCCCTGAGATGAAGGTCCAGGGAAAGCCGATCAGCGCCGCCAGAGGCGCGGCCAACGCCCAGAAGACCAGCATCGCGATGGTGCGGATCATATTGAGTGGAGCGCTCCTGAGGCGTCTGTACGCCTAGTGCGGATGTGCCTCGTGCGGAATCTGCGCCTCGCCCTTCAGCCATGCTGCCCGGCGCGCCTTCTGTTCCGCCGTAACGTTTTCCATGTCTTTGATTTCGTAGGAAACCTCTTCGCGGCTTCCCACCTTCCACTTCAACTCGCGCTCGCCACCGCGCCTGCTCCGGACCTTCACCGTGATCGTGTCACCCGCGGTGAATCGAGCCATTTCCTCGGAAGACTCTTGTCCCGCAGCCTTGCCGTTGATTTCCAGAATGTTATCGCCAGTCTGCAGACCAGTTCGCTCCGCCTCGCTACCGGCAGTTACCGCCGCCACCGCCATCGGACCGTCAAAGTTTCGCGAGGCCACGAACCCCGCGTCCGCTTTGGTATTCCGTTCCTCCACCAGTTTCAGCCCGACCCCTTGGAGGAAATCGTTCCACGGAATTTCCTCTGTCCCGGCGACGTACTTCGCAAAAAACCATCCCAGATCCGCATGGCTCACTGCCTCAGCGGCCTGGCGCACGCCATCGGAATCAGGAAAGAACCGTCCCTTCTTCGCATAGTTCTGATTCATCCATTGAAAGACTTCGCGCAAGGATGCCCGTCCGTGGCTGGCCTCGCGCACAACTAAGTCGAGCATGATTCCGAGCAACTCGCCTTTGTTGTAATAAGAAACGCTGCGCTCTGGGCGACGGTAGTACGCGTCACCCTCTAGCCACGCGTCCAGGCTCGACTCTTCCGCCGATTGCGTCAGGTGCGCCGGACGCCGCTCGAATTCGCTGATTGCCGATTCGAGTTGCTGTTCGAAATGGCGCTCGTCAAGCAGTCCAGCGCGCAACAGAATGATGTCGGCCGCCGTAGTTGTGCAGCCTTCGCTGAACCATAGCGCTCGTGTGTAATTCTCTCGCGTGTAATCCACGGGTTCAAGCGTCTGGGGACGGATGCGTTTTACGTTCCACAGATGGAAAAACTCGTGCGCCGTCAGCGACGTCAACACCTCCGGAGCCCTCGACAGTACCTCGGCATTCACCGCAATCGCGGTTGAGTAGGCGTGCTCCATACCGCCGCCGGATGGCGCTCGTGGAAAGTGATAGATAAACATGTAGTGGTCGAAGGGACGGTCATCCATCCAGTTGGTAGCGGCCGCCGCAAGCTTGTGGAGCATGGCAGTAATTGTTTCCGGGTCGTAGTCGCCAGATTCGGCATCAACAATTACGCGATAGTGTCCGCCGGCTTCCTCGAAATCAGATTCCTTAAAGTCTCCGATCTCAACCGGAGAATCAACCAGGCGGTCATAGCTTTCCGCGCTGAACTTGCCCTCAGGCAATGTAGTAAGCGGCGTGGCGACGTGCCACGTTTCGGGGATACCGCTGAAACGGACGACCATCGGCCCGTTCCTGGCGTCCACCGGGTACATGAGAATTTGAGCCAGATTGAAAAAAGCGTGATGTGAATTCACCTGCGCTCCGAACGGCCCGGGCGAATCGACAAAGATCTGATACTCCACGACAGCGCCGCCTTCCGCGCCCGTGATCTGCCAGCGACTCGTGTCTAGCTTGCGCACCCCTAGTGCGCGACCGGCACGGTCTTTGGCACGGACCCAGTTCACGTATTCCGCGAAGTCGCGCACCTGATAGAGCGCATTCCAAACCGGCATCTGCAGCTCCCGTTGCGCCGATCCTTCCGGCAGCAGGATTTGCACCTCGATCTGATGCTGCTCGGGATTCACCAGAGAAATTGTGTAGCTGGTCGCCGCGCTGGAACGCGCGACAGCCATCGACACGAGAAGATAAAAGAAAAAGCTTCGTCGCACCCAGACTTCCGTCTCCGTCGAATGCCTCATCGGTTCCCTGCCGCATTCGCCGAATTGATGGTTCCACCTTCGTCTATTAATGACCGCAGCTTCGCGGGCAGCTTCTCGTAGATACCGCCGAATCCGCCGTTGGAAAGAATCGCCACCACGTCGCCACTGCGCATCTCCGGTGCGACCCCCTGCACAATATCGTCCGCATCACGCATCAACCGTACGCGGCCGCCGTATTTCTGAATATCCTTCGATAGTTCCGGCAAATTGAGGCGCTCATTCTCCGGAAGAGACTCCGAACGGAACACATTCGCCACAATTACTTCGTCAGCCAGCGCCAGACTCCGCGCGAGATCAGTCTGCAAGACACGCCGGCGCAACGTATTCGACCGCGGCTCAAGAATCGCCCAGAGCCGCGCACCGGCATACCGTGCACGCAACGCCTTCAGCGTGCCCGCAATCGCCGTGGGATGATGTGCAAAGTCGTCGATAATAGTGATGCCATTCACTTGCGCCTTCACCTCCAGGCGCCGCTTAACGCTCTTGAACGTCTTCAGTGCTGCCGCAATCTCGTCTTTCGAGATGCCGTAGGCCGCAGCCATCGCCGCGGCCGCAGTTGCGTTCCACACGTTGTATTCGCCCGCAAGGGGAAACTCCAGATCAGCCCAGGCAAGCCCTTCTCGCAGTACCGACCACGTGGTTCGGCCCGCTTCAAATTTCTGGTTCGTGATTCGCCAACCCGAAAGCGGACCGGCACCATAGCGTTCCACGGGGCAGAACGATTTGCTTAAACAGCGCTTCAGGCTTGCGCTTTCTTCGGTTTCTCCCGCCATGCCGTCGAACGCAATAATCCGCCCGCGCCGGGGAATCAGATTCACCAGCCGTTTGAATGCCGTCTCCACGGCCTCCAGATCTTTGTAGATATCAGCGTGATCAAACTCCACCGAGGTAAGAATCACGGCATCGGGAAAATAGTGCAGAAACTTCGGGCCCTTATCGAAAAATGCTGTGTCGTACTCGTCGCCTTCCAGAATGAAATACTTCCCCTGACCAAGATGAAAGCTGGAACCAAAGTTTTCCGCGATCCCACCGATCAGAAACGAAGGCTGCATTCCCGCACTGTGAAAGATCCACGCTAGCATTGAAGTCGTCGTCGTCTTTCCGTGAGTCCCGGCGACCACCAGTACTTCCTTGCCGCGCAGGAATTCATCATGCAGTAATTGCGGCAGCGAGCAAAACGGAATGCGGCGGTCGAGCATGTGCTCCAGTTCGGGATTCCCCCGCGAAATAGCATTCCCAACAACCAATAGGTCGGGACGAGGCTCGAGATTTCGGGCATCAAAGGGTTGGGCCACGGGAATCCCCAGGTCGGCCAGAAAATCCGACATCGGGGGATAAGCGGCCGCGTCGGAGCCCGTCACGCGAAACCCGCGCTGCTTGAGCATCCCCGCTAGCGATGCCATCGCCGTGCCGCAGATTCCGATTAAGTGAATGTGCTTTGCCTGGTTCATTCTCTCGAAGGCTAGCTCTTTCCGGCAGCCGTTACAGCCGCTTCCAGAATTTTCAGACTCACCCGCCCACCACCTACGATCAACCCAGCTCGCACTCCAATCGGCAGAGTGATGTTTCTCGAGGTCACGTGTCCGGACCGCACGCCATAAGCTACCGGCACTCCCAACTCGCCGACAATCCGAGATACAACTTCTTCCAGCGTGTAGGATTGATTCGCGGTCTGCATGCAGTCCCGCATCTGACCAAACACGATTCCCCTCACTCCATCCAGCTTGCCGCCGAGCTTCAACTGCATCAGCATGCGATCGATTTGAAATGGCTTCGCGGCCAGGTCTTCAAGAAACAGAATCGTATCCGCCGTTTTGATCTCGTAGGGCGTGCCAATCGAGGCCACCAGAATCGAAAGGCAGCCGCCGTAGAGAGTTCCCTCGGCGGCACCGTCTACCAATCCGATCGCTCCAGAACCCGCGCCCAGATCGGCTTCCCAAGGCTTTGTCTGCGCCAGCGCCGACTGCCAGGAAGCCAGGTCCACACCATCTTCGTGTAGCCAGTCTTTCGCGACCATCGGTCCATGGAAACTGACCAAACTACCTGCGTCGGCAAAATGAGTGAGGAGCGTGGTTACGTCGCTATACCCGACGAAAATCTTGGGGTGTGCCTTGATCTTCTCCCAGTCCAGCGCTTCAAGCAGATAGTTTGAGCCGTACCCGCCGCGGGCGCAAATAATCGCGCGAACATCGTCGCGCACAAACATTTCTTCCAGTTCGCGCGCTCTGCGTTCCACCGAACCTGCGAAGAAGAGATCGTGATCGAAGATGGACTCAGAATAAATCGGCCGGTAACCGGCGCGCCGTAGGCCTTCGCACCCAGCCTCCAAATCACCGCGCTTGATGTTGCTGGCCGGCGCGACAATGCCGACCGTGTCGCCCGGTCGAAGGGCAGGCGGCTTGGCACGAGAAGTGGGTGACGAAGACATGTTTCCAGAACCTAATTATGAAAATGAAACGCGATCCGTACAGATAAGATTTCGAATTACTAAGCTGCGACAAGTAAGCGGTCTAACTTAAGAAAAACTCGCCGCGGCACACTAACCGCGCCGCCCCGCGCAGAAATACCAGATTCCCTTCCTTGCGAACTGTCTGAGTTCCGCCAGGGGTATGCACCCGAACCGGCGATTCTGCCCTGCCCGTTACCATCGCGGCTACGGCAGACGCGCAGGAACCCGTCCCTGACGACTGCGTCTCTCCCACTCCGCGCTCGAAAAAACGCGCCTTCACATCGTGCTCGCCATCGACCGCAACCAGTTCGATATTAATTCCGTGCTTGAATTCAGGACTGCGCTGAATCTGGGCGGCCTCAACCTGCCAATTCGCGGAAAACTCCGGTACAAAAACCACGTAGTGCGGATTCCCGATCGAAACTGGAATGCCGCGAACCTGGCGAGCACCCAGCTTCACAGCCAACTCCCTTCCCACCGCAGCCTCGCCCATCTCGACCTCAAACTCATACTCGGATTCGCTCCGGCTGGTCAGCTCGCAAGTCTTCAATCCAGCTCCAGTCTGGATCGTGATCCTTTCCTTTCCCTGCTCGGCGCAAACATATGCTGCCACGCAGCGCGTGCCATTGCCGGAAACCTCAGCCTCGGAGCCGTCAGCATTGATCAGCCGAAGCTCCAGATCCGCCGATGGGTGCGGATACATCCACTCTATCCCGTCCGCTCCTACACCCTCGTGCCGGTCGCAGAGGCGCCGCGTAAGGACTGTCATGTCCGTCTGGGCGATGCTGTCTTCAATGTCTAGAGAATCGATCAGCAGAAAATCATTTCCGCAGGCACTTGCCTTCACAAACGGAATCATCACGACCGGCAGGCTCACTCCAGTTCCACCGGCCCCAGCCATGTCACACTGCCCAGGACCGCTGATGTTTTCAGCTCCCGCAGCAACTCCTTCTGTTCGCGGTTGCATCCCATCACATCAAACTGTAGACGGATGTGCTGGCTCGTGCTGCCGCTTACAATGTTTTGCATCATGCGGTGTCTGTGCTCCAGAATGCGGTTTACCTCCAGCGTAATGTCTTCCACGCTCTTGCCCGTCACTTCGTAGCAGTTCACGAGCGTCTTCAGGTTGAAAGTTAATTCCAGATGGCCCAACACGAACAGCGCGATCAGAACCGCGACCGTGGCAAAGATCGCGGTCAGGTAAAGGCCTCCCCCCGTAGCCATGCCTATCGACGCGACAACGAACAGTGTTGAAGCTGTGGTCAAGCCGGTGGTCAGTCCCCGAGTGTGCAGAATCGATCCCGCGCCGATGAAGCCGATTCCGGGAATGATCTGCGCCGAAATGCGAGTGTGGTCGCCCATGTACCTCACGGCGAGCGCGTCCGAGAGGATCGTGAACATCGCGGCGCCAAAACAGATAAACATGTTCGTGCGCAGCCCTGCTGGCCGATGCCGCAACTCCCGTTCCAATCCGATGACTCCGCCGAGGGTCGCCGCCAACACCAGACGGGTCAACGAGGCTGCAACAATGCCGCTCGCCATCTCCCCGTGAAGCAAATTGACGATGTGTTGCCAGTTCATGGACTCAACGCCTGCCAAATGGATTTCAGATGGCCGGATTCTACCACCGGAGCGTATCGCCGTTGGCGGCCTTCCGCGTTAACCTGGCTGATTACCGCTCCGCTCTTACTTCAGCTGCTGCGCGGGTGCCTGGGCTCGCCCCTGAAAGATTGCCGCCCGTGGCTGCCCCATGGTGTGGATCTCGACCAGCGCCAGCAGATGCTGGTCTTTGGCCGCCGCCCACACCGGGTCACCCTCGAATCCCACCGGGTAATCCGCGTATGCCGCCGGATTCGCCAGCGCGCGCTCCCACAATCCTTCCGGATCGAGCGGTCGCTTCCACACCCGATGGTTGCTTTCGTTGATCACCCGCCGCAAAGGAACGCCGGCCTGCTCCAGCGCGCCCACGTGCTCACCCAAGTACATCAGCAGTGTGGAATCCGGCGGCAGTGACTTGATCCAGCCCGCAAGTTGCCGATCCAGCGAGACGCGCCCGCGCATGTTGATCACGGCTTCGCGATAACAAATCGGGTCAGCGCGCCAGATTGCGCCGTAGTTCGTGACTGCAAGAGCTACGATGCTCAGCGAACGCTACCGCCTCTGTCCAGTGGCTCCAGGAAACTTGAAAGCGAGGAATCTTTCCCACAGATTGGCAGAGAAAAGAAATCCCCAGAGGCACAAACACCGCAAACGCTGGAAGAAGTTGCAGACCGTAGCGAACGTTGTATTGTGAAAACGGCCACCACGTCGGAACAAAAAGGGGCACGCTGCCATAAGCGATGGAAAGGGAGTAAAACGGCAGCGGCGCCCAGAGCAGCAACGCAACCCGGCAGTCCGCTTGAGCCAAGCCGCCAGGCTTCCCAGCAGGGCCAGGGCCAGCCAGAGCCGCCCTTGCCAGCTGGCCTCCCCCACATTCAATTCTGCCGCCTTCAGAAAATACGAACCCGCCGCCAACAGGTTTCCCTTCGCCGGATTAACCGTCGCGGTCTTTTGCTCGATCGCTTTTGCGGAGTAAGGCCCATTCGCAAATTCCAGAGGATTCCGGTAGATGAGGCCGTTGTATGCGATCCAAAGCAACGGAGCGGCTGCCGCCAGTAAGATAAACTTCAGAAGCGCCGTCGGTGAAGGCAAAGGCAAGGATCCAGGCAGGGGCACTCTTCGCGTATAGGAATTGACAAGCGCGGCTCCCAGGATCAGCACGACTGCCAAAAACCATCCGTCGTATCGCGTTAAACAGGCTGCTGCGACACACAGCCCACATTTTGTCAGCGCCTTTGCATTGCCCTGCGTAAACTCAACGAAGTACACCACCGCCCAGATGAAAAACGCGAGATACAGCGATTCGCCCATCGCTGTCGATTGCATATAGATCAGATTCGGATTCGCGCCATAGACCAGGGCGGCAACCCACGGCAAGATCGTCCCGACCATGTTCGTTTGTCCATTCCGGTGCAAGACTGCGCGAACCAGCCGAAATATTCCCAGCACGCCAAACGCATACCCCGCCATCGACGGGATCGAGCCTCCCGAGCCGGTTTCCCACATCTGCTTCGACACAATGAACGGTACGATCAACAGGTGGGGCAACGGAAGCCACACTGTGCCGAGTTCCAGCAAGCCAGGAGTCTTCGAGTCGAACACACGGCGCGCGATATTGATATGCGCGACGGCGTCGCCGTACAGAAGGACATCTCCATGCCGGTAGTAGAAGAGGAAGGAAAACACCGAGGCGAAGATCGCTAGCCATACCAGCCGCACGATCTCAACTTCGGAATGTGTTCTCGGCGGAGGTTGCGGCTTCATTCGAGGTGGGTAAGTTCACGAAAAATCTGAAAGCGTTCGTCGATTTCTTCGCGGGTCAGCGCTTGTAGCCGCTCTGTGCCAAAGCTTTCGACGGCGAATGATCCCATCACGCCACCGTAGAACAGCGCCCGCTTCAGCACCTCGCGATTCAATTCTTCTTGCGATGCCACATAGCCCATGAATCCCCCCGCAAATGAGTCACCCGCACCGGTTGGATCCTTCACTTCATCAAGCGGTAAGGTCGGCGCGCGAAAAGGATGACGCCCAATCCCGAACGCTCCTTCGCGAAAGAAAATCGTCGCGCCATATTCTCCGTGCTTGATGACCAATGCTTGCGGACCCATGGCGAGGACTTTCTGGGCTGCGCGCGGTAGATTCTTTTCTTCCGCCAGCATCTTGGTCTCGGTATCGTTGATGAGCAGCACATCTACCAGCTTCAGCGTCTCAGCCAGCTCTTTGCGCGCACCCTGGATCCAGTAATTCATGGTGTCGCATCCGGTCAGCCGCACGCGGGTCATCTTCCGTCGCACGTTAGCCTGTAGGGTCGGCTGAATGTTGGCCAGAAACAGGAACTCCGTATCCTCATACTCCTTCGGAATCCGTGGATTAAACGTCTCAAACACATTCAGATCGGTAAAAGTCGTCTTGGCCTCGTTCAGATTCTCGCCATACGTCCCACCCCAGCGGAATGTCTTGCCCAGGGCACGCTCGATGCCACGCGTGTCTACCCCTCGCTTTTGCAGAACGTTTTCATCCTCCGCAGTAAAATCCTCGCCCACAACTGCGACCATGCGAACCGGAGTGAAATAGCTGGCGGCCAGCGAGAAGTACGTCGCCGCTCCGCCTAGAATGTTCTTCACGCTACCCGAAGGCGACGCGATGTCATCGAACGCAACCGAACCCACAACAACAATGCTCATCTTAACCTCAGTAATCAGTGGCCAGTGATCAATGATCAGTGGCCAGTTAAACTTGCGGAACGGCGGAGTTACTGGCCGCTGGTCATCGGCCGCTGCCTTTCACATACTTTCCAATGATCAGCTTCAACTTCTTCTTCGTGGCAGCAGGAATCTTCTTGGGATCTGTCAAGATCGCATGCGCCAGCGCCGACCCGCACTTGCACGAACGCCCACGCGGCATTGCCGCCACGGTCTCGCGGATTACTCTGGTCGCGTTCTCCGCATTCTTCAGCAACACCGCCAGAATCTGATCCACCGTCACCGAATCGTGATGCGGATGCCAGCAGTCATAATCCGTTACCATGGCCACTGTGACGTAGCAAAGCTCCGCTTCTCGCGCCAGCTTCGCCTCTTGCAGATTGGTCATACCGATCACATCCATCCCCAGTTCGCGATACACGTTCGACTCCGCCTTGGTCGAAAATTGCGGGCCTTCCATGCATAAGTAAGTGCCGCCGCGCTTGCCGGTCACTCCGATCCTCTTGCAAGCACCCTCGACCACGCCCGCCAGTTCACCGCATACCGGATCGGCAAAAGCAATGTGCGCCACCACTCCGGCGCCGAAGAACGTATCCACGCGATGCCGCGTACGATCGAAGAACTGATCCGGGATCACGAAATCGAGGGGCTTATGCTCCTCTTTCAATGACCCAACTGCCGAAACGGAAACAATTCTCTCAACTCCAAGTTGCTTGAACCCGTGAATATTGGCGCGAAAATTTAGCTCGCTTGGCAGTATCCGGTGGCCGCGCCCGTGCCGCGCCAAGAACGCCACCTTGCGGCTCTCCAGCGTGCCACAAATGTAAGCGTCGGAAGGCGCACCGAACGGCGTTTTCACGCGCACTTCCTTGACGTTGTTCAGGCCCGGCATAGCATAAAGCCCGCTGCCGCCGATGATTCCAATCTCCGCTTGTACCACCCAATCCTCCAGAGTTCGCACCTATAGAAGTCTTCCGGACGTCGAAGCCAAACTCGTGATTATACAAGACCCTAAGCCCACCTCTGTGCGGCGGTGGTTCAACCTTTGCTAACCCGCTACAATCTCCCGATGCGATTCGCAGCGTCTCGATCCGCCCTCATTATTGTTATTCTTTATGCTGCCGCATTCGCACAGAACGCCCCCAGGCTCGCGTCTCAGCCCGGGAGCGTGACCGTTCCGATCACGCTCAGTCACAACCGAGTCATCGTCGATGTTGTCCTTTCATTTCCTGATGGAACAACGCAGCATGTTCATGCCTGGATCGACAACGGAAATCCGGACCTCTACCTGTCGCGGCGATTGGCCACACTTGCTGGAAATGTCTCCTGTGACGGGCAACTGTGCGTGGGCACTCCACCGGTTACCATGACCATCGGCAGCATGACAATCCCTCTTGGCGCGGGACCGCCTGACGCAGGAATAAAAGAAGCGAAAGTCCCGGCTGGCGGCGCTCCGATCGCTCCCGGACTGGACGTCGAAGTCAATGTTCCATCCACGGTCCTGCGGGGCTACGATGTACTCGTTGATTTTCCGGACCACAAATTCACCATCGCCCAACCCGGCAGCCTGAGATTCAATGGCGTTAAAACCAAGGCAATCGTGAACGGCGGGAACGGCCTGGTTCAGATCCCCAGCCAAATCGGAGACAAGAAATATTATCTCGGGCTCGACCTGGGCGCCTCGATCAGCTTTTTGTCAGACGACCTCTTCGAGAAGCTCGTCACGACACACGCCGACTGGCCGCATATGACGGGAGCTGTCGGCCCCGCAAATATGTGGGGACTCGATGATGAAACCAAGTGGAGGCTAACGCGCGTGGATCGCGTGGAGTATGGGCCACTTTTCCTGACAGATGTTCCCGTGGTTGATTTTCCCGCCGATCGGTTCGCCTTCTTCGAAAAACGGGCCGGCGTTCCCACTGCCGGACTGCTTGGCGCAGAGGCGCTCCTTAACTATCGCATCGGCATCGACTACGCTCATTCTACCGTTTATTTCGACATCGGCCGCTTATTCAACGTCCCCGATTTCGACGTCATCGGCCTGATTTTGCGTCCCGAAGACGATGGACACTTCACAATTCTCGGCGTCGCCGATTACGACGGCAAACCTTCCGTACCCCAAGGTAGTAATGGCGTACAGGCGGGCGACCACCTCATAGCAGTCGACAGCATCCCCGTCCCGTCCACTCTGGGACAAGTCTGGCAAATGTTAGGAGGCTCGCCCGGCCAAGAACGTGTGCTTACCGTTGAGCGCGCCGGCCATCGATTCACCGTCGTCGCCCAAGTGCAGCACTTTTTGGGGGATTTGCGACCGGAAAACCAAACTGAGAAGCGGTCTGTCAAGAAAAAGTGAGATCGTTTTTGGACCTTACTTGCCAAACACTTCCTTCTCCAAAGTTTGGGTCGTGGCCGGATCCAAACTTTCGCTCACTAGCACGGTGTCGCCCTGCTCCTCAATTACGACGATGCCATCTTCGGTGGACCACGCGTGCCGGCCCCTCAGCGCTTCCACCATGGACTCTGGAGTCTGCGGCGCCGCTTGGCTGGGGGAAGCCTCCCGTATTTCTTCAGCTTTCTTGTACCGCTGCCCAAGAGACCGGGCATAAATCTCGGCAAACTCTGCCGCCTTTTCGGAATTCGACCACCGCGACACGTAAAGCAGCCCGAGCGGAGCCGCCATGTCATTTTTCGGGCGCGCCGCATAGTAGTACCCGCCGCGCCATTCCGGATACACCCGCTTCGATGCTTCCTTCCCCGCGTATTGTTCAATCAGAATCGCAACATCGAATTCGCCCATCGCTCCGACATCAAATTTAACGTAATCCTTGAAGTCATGCTTAAACTCCGGCAAGCGCATAGTTTCGATTTTCTCGCCCGAGAGATAAGTCTCCGGCTGCATAATCTGCCGCGTCGTGTGCGGTGGATTCGCAAGTACGGCGGCAAACGCTTTTTCTTTGCCGCCATTCGCCATCAGTTTCACCACGAAGTCCATCCCATAGCTGTAGGGAAACGTCAGCGATTCCTTCATGAAAATAGGAGCGTCATTGAACACCTTGGTGCTCGATGTCCCCGTCAGGGTTTCTGCCTCCATCCCTTCCACCAGGTCGGGAGAATCGGCGATCGAGCGCCCCGCCGGAGCCAGCGCATATTGAAACATCATGGCTTGCGCCTGCCCTTCGATCACGGCCTCGCGGGCGTCATCGATCTCATCGTTCTCAATGTCTTCGGGCGTGGGGTCTTTCTTGGTCTCGCCCAGATCCTTCTCGCCCTTCCTCATCCACTTGTCGAGGCCGATCGCCTGGTCCTGGAGGGCGTGCGTAAGTTCATGCGCCAGCACCGGCTCTTGCTCTTCCAGGGGGACCCAGTCCAGCAGGTTCACGGTCTTCGTCTTGGGATCGTAGTAGCCTGCCACTTCTTCGCGCAGCAAATCGACCAGCAGTTTTTCCATGTCAAAGTCGTGCGGCAGCAGACCGAATTTCTTCAGCACCAGTTCGGAGCGTTGCAGCCTTTTCACGTCTTCATCCTTCATGTGCTTGGTCAGGTAGGCGACGACCTCGTCGCGACTGGTCAGGCGGCGTTTGACCTGCTTCCTGATCGGCAGGCCCGTCTGCTTGCTGTCGAAGGCCAGGATCTCATCCACTGAGTGAAACAACTCTTCTGCCTCATGCGGCGTAATCTTGACTTCTTTGTCTTCGGGCGCCTGCGTGGGAGACGCTGGTGTGGGACTTGCCTGTGTGGGTCGGACACTCCCTTCGGCTCCGCTCAGGGTAGGCTTGTCCGACTGCTCTTGACTCTGATCTTGATTGTGCTCTTGACTGCGGTTCTGCGATTCCTGGGCGGGACCCTGCGCCGACTGATTCTGCGCCCAGAGGGTGCAATTCAAAACCAACAGCACAGCAACCACTAAAAGCGGCCTCCAAGACTTATCGCAGCGCAGCTTAACTGTATCCATTTGGAACGAGTTTATCCTGTTTGCCTATACTCTCTTCAAGGACAAACATGTTCATGAGCTTGCGGGATGTGGATTGTCACTGGAAATGGCGAGAGCGGGCAGTGCTGGCAGGCAGGAAGGCGTAAGCGGCAAAGCCCGTCATGCGTGGCGCACTCTTTCGGCCACCCACTCGCCCACCTCTCGGGTCCCGAGCGTACCACCAATGTCTTGTGCGGTCTTCTTCTGCCGCACGGCTTCGAGCACTGCCGCCTCAATCCTCTCGGCTTCCTTGGTAAATCCCAAATGCCCCAGCATCATCGACGCGGTTAGCATCGCGCCAAACGGATTGGCCACGTTCTTCCCCGCAATGGGCGGAGCCGAACCGTGTACCGGCTCGAACATCGACGTCTTTCCGGGATGAATATTCCCGCTGGCGGCCATGCCCAGTCCGCCCTGCAGACCAGCAGCGAGGTCGGTGATGATATCGCCGAACATGTTATTGGTCACGATCACATCGAACGCCCGCGGATCGCGTACCATCTGCATGCAGAGAGCGTCCACGTACATGTGCTGCGCGCCGATCTGCGGATGCTCGCCGCTCACTTCTTTGAACACGCGCTGCCACAAGCCGCCGGCGTGGGTCATGGCATTCGACTTGTCGCACATCAGGACTCGCCGCCGTGGCGAGCCGTCAAGCTTCGTGTGGCGCTCACAATACTCGAAGGCGTAGCGGATGATGCGCTCCACGCCTTTCCGCGTATTGATGTCTTCCTGGATCGCGACCTCATCCGCGGTGCCCTGCTTGAAAACTCCGCCGGCATCGGTGTAGACGCCTTCGGTATTCTCCCGGATGACGACGAAGTCTACATCCCTGGGCTCCATCCCCTTCAGCGGACATAAAGCGGCATCGAGCAGTCGCACTGGCCGAACGTTGGCGTAGAGGTCCATCTTGAAGCGCATCCCGAGGAGAATCTCCCTGGCATGGATGTTTGTCGGGACGCGGGGATCGCCGAAAGCCCCGGCCAGGATCGCGTCGAAATCACGCCCGAGCATGGCGAAGCCATCGGGAGGAACGGTCATCCCGTCGCGAAGATAGCGGTCGGCGCCCCAGTCGAACTCGGTCAGTTCGACAAAAGCTCCCGACGCGCGGATGACCTTGAGAGCTTGCAGGGTTACTTCCTGGCCAATTCCGTCTCCGGGGATGACTGCGATGCGCTTCCTGGAAGGTGGTTGCTGGTCCACGGCAGAAAAGCTAACACAAGGCAAGCAGAATGAGCCAATCGTCAATTGGGAATGAATCGCGAGGCCGTTCGCTATAATCAATATTCCGATGCAACGTACCCCGCTCCAAGACGCACTGCGTGCGCGACCGGAGAACGAAGCGCAATCGCTCCCGGAGGCAGACTACCGGGGAGCTACGACGGCGATGCGTTTTGGCGATCCCCAATTGGAGTTAACAGCTTTGCTCGGCGGATGTGGAGTCTACGATCTCGGTTTTCGCGCCCGGATTTCGCTCGCGGGCGGTGATCGCATGCGCTGGCTGAACGGCATGGTTACGAACAACACTCGCGACCTCGCGCCTGGATACGGCGTGTATGCCTTCCTGCTCAACCCGCAAGGCCGCATTCTCGGCGACATGTTTGTTTACAACCTTGGTGAGACGATCGTGGTCGAGACCGATCGCAGCCAGGTGGAGAAGATTATCGCTACTTTCGACCATTACATCATCATGGACGACGTGGAAGTCGCGGATATCAGCGAGGAGCAGACGACTGTGGGCCTGGCGGGACCAAAGTCGCGGGCCATCCTGAACGCCGCAGGCATTGAAGTGCCAGAACTGCGGCCTTTGCAGATGATCACGCCGCATTGCAACTGCGAGTGTGGATGCGTGGAGTGCACGGTGATACGCGGCGAGGATCAGCGGCACGAATCCTACGAAATCTGGCTCGCGCCCCAGGATGTTTATAAGACTTGGCAGGCGCTGCTAGTTGCAGGAGCCACGCCGGTGGGCTCAGAGGTGCTGGAAATGCACCGGATTGCGACTGGTGTTCCTCTGTATGGCGTCGACATTCGCGAACGCGATCTGCCCCAGGAGACTGAGCAGATGCGCGCCCTCAACTTCAACAAGGGTTGCTACGTGGGGCAGGAGATTGTGGAGCGCATTCGCTCTCGCGGCAATGTGCATCGAAAGTTTACAGGCTTGCTGGTGGAAGGCGCGGCCGCAATCGCAGCGGGCGCTAAGATCATTTCCAACGAAAAAGAAGTGGGAGAAGTTACCAGCGTTGCTACTCTGCCTACGCCGTCTGGCGAGCGGATGGTGGCCCTAGGATACATTCGCCGCGAAGTGGGAGTACCGGGCCGTGAAATGACGATTGGAACGGCTAAGGCTACCGTGATCCAGTTACCGCTGGATAGCGTCGCACCGAATCGAGCGGAGGATTCACTGTTGCACCGAGTGTAGGTGAACCAGGTATAGAAAAGCCTCATCAGGATTCTGGCAAAATCTATAGGAAAGACACTATGGCTGAGAAGAGACAGGATTCAGGCTTTACCGTAACCGACCGGCGCTTGTTCACAGAGGACGGAGAGTTGCGCAAAGATGCTCCCGAGGAAGCAGAGGCGCCGAACGCCTCGGCGCCTGCAGTTGCGCCTTCCACGACCTCCGTCAACGAAGCCGTGTCCAACAATACAGCGCAAGGATCTGCGGCGGAAGGAGAGGGAATCCTGGGGCAAGGCTCACCGACGCCCCCTACTGCTGCCGAGCAACAGGCGCAGGCTGACGCTTACCGCGAATCCGCGCAGGAGCTGGACTCGCGCGTCGAGCTCAGCGGACGCTCCGCCAAAGAGTTCGAGATGACTTTCGAGCGCTTCCTGGCGTCTCTCTATATGACGGCGATGCTGCAACTGGGGCTGATGCATCAGCAGGGTGAGCAACCCCGCATTGATATTCTCGGGGCGAGACAAACCATCGACACACTCTCCCTGATTGCTGAAAAAACTAAGGGCAACCTTACCCCCACGGAAGAGAACTTTCTGCAGAACAGTCTCTATGAAGTACGCATGGCCTATGTGGAAGTAACCAACGCGCTGTCGCGCCCTCCGCAGCCGGGGTCGGCCACGGGAACCAGTGGACGATGAAGGTTCCGCGTGAACATCAAGGATTGAAGGTCAGCACATGAAGGCCACGCTCACGGTACTGGGCAGCGGCACGTCCATGGGTGTGCCTACGCTCGGCTGCGACTGCGCGGTCTGCCACTCCAGTGACCCTCACGACCGCCGCACTCGCCCCTCGATCATGCTTGAATACGCGGGCAAGGTTGTGCTGATCGACACCTCGCCGGATTTTTATGCGCAGGCCATCCGGGAGGGAATCTCGCGTGTGGATGCCGTGCTTTATACCCACACCCACGCGGACCATATCCTCGGCATCGACGACCTGCGACCGCTCAGTTACCGGCACAAACCGGCGAAGCTGCCGCTCTATGCGCGACCGGACGCGGCTGCCTTTCTGCGCAAGATGTTCAGTTACATCTTTGATGCCGACTACAAGTACGGCAGCTTGCCTCAACTCGAGTTGCGCCCGATTGACGGCCCGGTAGAGCTTTTTGGGGCGCGCTTCGAGCCGGTGCGCTTGATTCATGGCGAGGCCGAGATTTACGGCTTCCGGTTTGGCAACGCCGCGTACCTCACCGACCATAGCGAAATTCCAGAAACATCTTTCCGCCAATTGCAGGGGCTGGACATTCTTTTCCTCGATGCGCTGAGGCACAAGCCTCATCCCACGCACTCGACAGTGGAGAATTCACTGCGCATTGTGGAGCGCGTGAAAGCCAAGCGGGCATTCTTTACCCACATCTGCCACGATCTGGCGCATGAAGCGACCAATGCAACTCTTCCTCCGCATGTGCGGCTGGCTTATGACGGAATGAAGCTCGAGTTTGAGACCTAGAGTTTGGTGTTCAGTGACCAGTGAATCAGTGGTCAGTGAAGCGTTCGGAACGCTGGCCTTCTGAACACTGGTCACTAATCACTGGCCACCGCTATGCAGATCTTTCACAAACTCGATGACGTTCCGGCAGCCTTCGGGCCTTCGCTGGTGAGCGTGGGCAATTTTGATGGAGTGCATCGGGCGCATGCGCATGTGCTCGGCGAGATTGTGAGGAGGGCGCGGAAAAACGCAGCCAAGGCGGTTGCGGTCACCTTTGAGCCGCATCCGGCGCGCATTCTGCGACCTGACGCTGAATTGAAGCTGCTCACTCCACTTCCCGAAAAACTACGCTTGCTCGAGGTTACCGGCATCGACGCCGTAGTGATCCTGCCTTTTGGGCGGGATCTTTCGCTGATGACGCCGCGGCAGTTCGCCGAACGCATTCTGAAGAAGAAACTACATGCGCGCGAGGTGCATGAGGGCTACAACTTCCGCTTCGGACACAAGGCAGCCGGCGATGTGAATCTGCTCTCGCAACTGGGCCAGGAGATGGGCTTTGAAGTGAAGGTTTACCCGGAGCAAAAGTTGCGAGGCGAGCCCGTTTCCAGCAGTCATATCCGGAAATTGATCCGCGAGGGGCAGGTGAGTCGGGCGCGGCATCTGCTGGCGCGTCCATTCGGCATTCTTGGGCACGCCCGGGCGCGGGCGCGGGCTGGGATCGAAGTACACTGTGCCTACCATCAATCTCGCACGCTATGAAGAGCTTGTGCCGAAAGACGGAGTCTACATCACATGGACGCGCGTGGGCGCCGAGCGCTTCGATTCCGTCACTAACGTAGGCAATCGTCCGACGTTCGGGACAGATTCGTTTGCCATTGAGACTCACCTGCTGAACTTTCATCCCATCGAGCTGACACCGGAGAGCGAAGTCGAGATCTGTTTTCTCGACCGGCGTGCGCGATGAGATCAAGTTTCCGTCGGTGGAGGCGTTGCGCGAGCAGATCGCACGCGATGTAAAGAAGGCGCGGAGGTACTTCCATCTCCTGGGACTCGCTAAACGCACTACGGACAATCTCGTAAATCGTCGCTTACCCGCTCCGCACTCTGGTTTAGAATGTTGCCACAGCAGATATTCGCATTCACCTGGAGGCAACCATGATCCAGCTCAAGGTCAACGGTATCCCCCGTTCCTTCGAAGGCGAGACCGATATGCCGCTGCTTTGGTACCTGCGCGACGTACTCGCCTTAACCGGAACCAAGTTCGGCTGTGGCATGGCGCTATGCGGCGCCTGCACCGTGCATCAGAATGGCAAGGCTATCCGCTCTTGCGTCACAACCATGCAAAGGGCTGCCGGCAGCGAGATTCGTACGATTGAAGATCTCGGTGTGAACGGCCTGCATCCGGTGCAAAAGGCGTGGATGGAAGTCAACGTCCCGCAGTGCGGATACTGCCAGTCAGGACAGATCATGCAGGCGGCAGCCTTGCTCAGCGAGAAGCCTAAGCCTACCGACGACGACATCGACAATATCATGTCGGGAAACATCTGCCGCTGTGGAACTTATCAGCGGATTCGCGCGGCCATCAAAGCTGCGGCTGGAGAACGCGCATGAACACGCTCACGAATGTCAGCCGTCGTGGCTTTCTGCAAGGAGTTCTCTCTACAGGAGCGTTGGTTCTCAGTGTGCGTTTCGTCCCGGAGGTCTTATGGGCGCCGAGGGGGCTGGGACTCCGGCGCGGATGAGTCGGTTCTCCATCCCAGCGTGTACCTTGGCGTCGACACGGACGGAACCGTCTACATCATCGCGCATCGCTCCGAGATGGGCACCACCAGCCGGACTTCCCTTCCGCTAGTGCTTGCCGAAGAACTCGATGCCGACTGGAACCGCGTGAAGGTGGAGCAGGCGATAGGCGATGCCCGCTATGGCTCGCAGGATACGGATGGCTCCCACTCGATTCGCGAATTCTATGAACCTATGCGGCAAGCCGGTGCCACTGCACGCCTCATGCTGATCCGCGCCGCCGCGCAACAGTGGGGCGTACCGGAAGCCGAATGTTCGACCGACCCGCACGTAGTCGTTCACAAAGCTAGCGGAAAGAAGGCTGGTTACGGCGATCTAGCCGCAGCCGCCTCCAAACTGCCTGTCCCAAAGAAAGAAGAACTTAGGTTCAAGCCACCGTCCGCCTGGCGATATGTCGGCAAGGGTCAGACTAGCTACGATCTCGAGGATATCTGCACCGGGAAAGCGAAATTTGGCATGGACGCCCACATCGACGGCATGGTCTATGCCTCCATCGAGCACCCACCGGTCCTAGGCGGCAAAATAAAGTCGTTTGATGAGAAGGCTCCGCTGCAGGTGAAAGGCGTATCCAAGACGCTGACTATTGACACATTCACACCTCCCCATCATTTTCAACCGCTGGGCGGAATCGCCGTCATCGCCGACAACACCTGGTCTGCGATGAAAGGACGAAAGAAGCTCAACCCGGTCTGGGACAACGGTCCCCATGCCGCTTACAACTCCGACCGGTACAAGAAGGAGTTGCAGGAGACCGCGCGCAAACCTGGCAAACCCGCGCGCAACCAGGGAGACGTAGACGCCGCATTCGCTCAGGGTAGCAAGGTGATCGAAGCCGAGTACTACGTTCCGCACCTGGCGCACGCTTCGATGGAGCCGCCTGTCGCGTTGGCCGACTTTCGCGATGGCAAGGTCACCGTGTGGGCTTCCACCCAGAATCCGCAAGCTGTGCAGGAAATCATTTCAGAGAAACTGGGTATCCCTAAAGAGGCAGTCACCTGCCATGTCCCGTTACTGGGCGGAGGCTTCGGACGCAAATCGAAACCGGACTATGCCGCCGAAGCGGCGATCTTGTCGAAGGCCGTGGGACGACCTGTGAAAGTTGTCTGGAGCCGCGAAGATGACATCGGATTCGACTATTACCATACCGTCTCTGCGATGTACATGAAGGCGGCGTTGGGCGCAGACGGGCTTCCGACCGCATGGCTGCAGCGTTCCGTTTTCCCCAGCATCGGCTCCACTTTCAACGTGAACGCAACCGCCGCGAGTGCTGGGGAGCTGCAGCAGGGCTGGACGGATCTTCCTTTCAATATTCCTAACATCCGTGCGGAAAACAGCGGTGCTGCCGGCACATCTCCGCATCGGATGGCTTCGTTCTGTTGCCAACATCTATCATGCCTTCGCCGCGCAGTCTTTCGCCGACGAATGCGCCCATGCCGCTGGCCGGGACTCGCTCGATTACCTGATGGCTTTGATCGGACCGCCGCGCATCGTCGATGTGAAAAAATCCGTGCCCGACTATCCCAACTACGGAGGATCGCTCGAAGCTTACCCGATCGACACGGCGCGTTACCGCCGCGTGATCGAACTCGTAGCTGAGAAATCCGGCTGGGGAAAACGAAAGCCGGTAAGGGCCAGGGCATCGGCATCGCCGTCCACAGGAGTTTCCTCACCTATGTGGCCACAGTAGTCCAGGTGGAAGTGAACGATCAAGGCGAACTGCGTATCCCGCGGGTCGACACTGCAGTGGATGCCGGCCTGGTCGTCAACCCGGAGGCCACGCGCTCACAGTTCGAAGGCGCTGCGGTCTTCGGCACCAGCCTGGCGCGCTTTGGGGAGATCACTGCCACTAACGGCGTCGTCGATCAATCCAACTTTGATACTTATCCCGTAACGCGGATGAACGAGGCGCCGTACCAGACCAATGTCTACATCGTCGAGAGCAGCGCACCGCCTGCGGGGGTAGGGGAACCGGGCGTACCGCCGTTTGCACCCGCTCTTTGCAATGCGATCTTCGCGGCTACAGGAAAACGTGTCCGTGAGTTACCGCTGTCCCGAAGCAAGCTGGTGGCGTAGAGGGCGCGCAGTTAATGCGGCAGATAACCTGATTCCATCGGCAGTTTGCCGTCCACCCGCACTACGTTGATGGTGTTGTCGACGGAGCGGACGTCCACGAACCCGATAGCACCGGGAGTGGATTGCACGATCTTGAGCACTTCTGCGTCGGAATCCGCGATTACGATCGACTCCTTGTGAGCGGCGATCAGCGCTTTCAATTCATCGGCATTCATCTTGTTCAACCGCTGCAGGGTCTCGGTTTCGCCGGCGGAGTCTTTGTGCAGCACCAGGACGACGGCCTTGCCGTCCGGCCATTTCTTGATCTCCGAGCGGAAAATCCTGGACAGGTGGGCGGCAGTGACGTTTTCGACATTGTTATCCTTGTTGACCACAACCGCCATGTGGTGGGCGAAGCAAGGGGTGAGGACGGTGAGGACAAAAGCAGCCAGTACGGCAATCCGCTGAAATTTCATAAGCACATCCAGCTTCGCGCGTCGTCACATGAAGGCTACACGACAAGACTAACGAAGAATCTCTCCCCGCGAAGTAAAAACATTGTAAAAGCCGGTGAGGTACCAAAGAAGGAAACATGCGACATGGAGAAGAAACGCTGCCGCCAAAAACACCTGGCGCGCCAACAATTGGCTGAGGGGAAGCGGACACGCCGCAAACGAAAAATTGACAATCCCCCGGCGGCCCGTACAATTCCGCCTGCGTGACCATTGGCCCCATTCAATTGATTCGAAAGGCCACACCGGGGCAGCGACGCACGCTGCTGGCGGCGGCCATGGGCTGGGCGCTTGATGCTTTCGACACCATGCTGTATGCGCTGGTGTTGGCACTGCTGATGCGCGACCTGGGCATGAGCAAGACAACAGCTGGATTGCTGGGAACGCTGACATTATTGGCCTCCGGATTGGGAGGTGTGTTGTTCGGTTTCCTCGCCGACCGCATCGGGCGCAAGCAGGCGCTGATGGCGAGCATCCTGACCTACTCGGTATGTTCGTTCGCGTCCGGGATGGCAACGAGCATTGCAATGCTTGCGGCGGCACGCTTTGTCCTCGGCCTGGGCATGGGGGGCGAATGGAACACAGGGGCGACGCTGGTAGCGGAGAGTTGGCCTGCGGAGTTTCGCGCTAAGGCGATTTCGGTGGTGCAGAGTTCGTGGGCGTTAGGCTTTGCCGCGGCCGCATTGATAGCGGGACCGGTGGCGCGGTATTTCGGGTGGCGGGCAGTATTTTTCGTTGGAATTCTGCCGGCCTTACTGACGTTGTGGATTCGGCGTGGAGTGCCTGAGTCAACGATGTGGGCGGAGCGCGGGTTCCAGAGGCAATTCCAGGCGAATAGCCGCACCCCTGGCGCTGCCGGCCGAGACATGAAGTTTTCGGCGATCTTTCGACCGCCCTATGTCAAGGCGACATTCGCTCTGCTGTTGTTTAACTTCTGCGGCATGTTTGCCTGGTGGGGGTTGTTCACTTGGCTGCCTCCGTATTTGTCGCTTCCAGTGTCGCAGGGCGGACGCGGTTTTGGCGTGATGGGGACCACCACGTTGTTAGTGGTCCTGAATCTTTTTGGCATGTTTCCGGGCTATGCCAGTTTCGGGTGGGTGGCAGATCATCTGGGGCGACGCAAGGCATTCTTGGCCTATAGCTTAACAGCAGCTCTTCTCATCCCACTTTATGCAGCGGCGCGCTCTCCTGCAGTTCTTCTGGTGCTGGGGACCGTGGTGGCGTTTTTTGGAACCGGAATCTTCTCCGGTTCTGGGATCATGGGCAGTGAAATCTTCCCGACCGGCGTGCGAGCGCGTGCGCTGGGTTTCACCTACAACGGAGCTCGGACGATGAGTTCCGTTGCGCCCTTGGTGATCGGGAGTGTGGGTCAGATGAAAGGTTTAGGCTGGGCATTTTATTTATGCGCGGCAGGGTATCTGCTGGCCGCATTGATGACCACGCAGCTGCCGGAAACGCGGGGAAAGATCCTGGATTAAGGATTAGGACACCCAACTCAGCTGATCGCGCGGACCCACGCGCGAGTGCAAGCATCCGCTCGCGGAACTTTACTCGATCGGTTCAACTACAACGGACTTCTCAGCCATGCTCCGACCCGGACGCTGCACGATCACGATTGCCGCCAGCACGAAGACGATCCCGGCAGTCTGGACCGGCCGGAGCACTTCGCCGAGGAGCAGGGCGGCCAGGAGAATCGAGAACACCGGCTCCAGACAACTGGCGATGATGGCGCGAGTTGGCTCGAGATGCTGCAGTCCGAGGAAGTAAAGAGAGAACGCGCCCAGGACGGAGATCATCGAAAAGACAAACAAAAACGCCCATTGTGCGGGGGCGTAGTGGGCGGCCAGGATTTTCCAAGGAGGATTGACGACGAGCCAGAAGGCGGCGGAGGCTGTCAGCGTCCAAACCAGCACGCGCCAGCGGTCGTAACGGGCCAGGATCTGATGTCCGCCGACGTTGTAGAAAGCAAAGGAGAAGGAGGCCAGCAGCGCGGCGATGAGGCCATAAGAATCAAGCCGAAGGCCTCGATCGTCATGTGGCTTTGTTCCGATGATGCCGATCACGAGGGCAATGCCGGTAACTGCCAGCGCCACGGCAACGAGTTTTTCCCAGGAGAGCTTTTGCTGACCGCGGGCCACCACATACAGCAGAACCCACACGGGAGCCGTGTACTGCACGATGATGGCGGTGGCGACGTTCGTCCTTTGGATCGCGACGTAATAAAAATAATTCGAGACCGCCACGCCAAGCGTGCCCAGAAGGAAGCAGTAAGCAAGGTCGCGCGTTGGCAGGATGACGCGCCGCCATCCCTGGGACCCTACGAGAAGAAGAAGCAGCACCAGCAGAGAGAACGTCGTGCGGGTCTGCGAAAGAATGAGGGGATCAATCGGACGAAGCGCGGGGTGAAGAACCGCGATCCGGGAAAGGCAGGCGCCCGGTAAAGACGGCGCGTCCGAGCGCGGCCGAAACTCCCCAAAGAAACGCCGCCGAGGCGATGAAGAAATAGCCACGGAGAGGATGTGGGCCCGAGCTTTGCGGATTTGGGTTCGAGATATGCCCCTCTGGAGAGTTGATGATCAGGCAGCAGAGAGGAACTGGTCAAGGCGGTCGGGATCGAAACCTTCGATGACTTCGGCGCCGGCTGCGGTGAGAATCACCAAGGTGGGAGCGGTACGGCTGTGGTAGGTTTCTAGCAGTTCAATCCGGACGGCAGGGTCAAGACTCATGTCCCGCTCTTCGAAGGCTATCCCTTTTGCTTCCAGAAAAATCTTCATCACCTCGCAGTTGAGGCAGCCGGACTGGGTGAAGAGAAGGATTTTCAGAGTCATCGTTGTCCGTTCTATACGTCCACGTATTCAATCTCGGCGGTGATCTTCGCGGTTTTCTCGAGCATAGCCGAGACCGAACAGTATTTCTCTTTGGATAGGCGGACTGCGTCTTCAACCGCCTTGCGAGACACTTTACCACCGACGCGATAGATCAGTTTGATTTCCGTGTAGACGGAGGGCGGGCCGGCCGCGCGCTCGGCGCGAGCGCGGACTTCGAGGCTGGTGAACGCCTCGCGCTTCTTCTGCAAGATGGAGACGACATCGTAACCAGTGCATCCGCACAGGCCGATGAGGACGAGTTCCATCGGACTGTTTCCTGTTGATTTGTCGCCGTCAACGGCGATCGGGTGGCCGCTATCGGCGACTGCCCTCGAAGCGCTGCTTTTCAATCCACGTTGTCTTCGCTTCCGTCATAAGATCGATTCTAAGTTCTACCTGCGATTGTCGGTGCTGGGCTCGGGATGAATCAGCACGCGGAAAAGCTCGGGTGCGGCCTGCTTGAATCTAATCTCGAGTTCGGTCTGGATGTCATGAACACTCGCGAGCGAGAGATCGTCAGAGAAGGTACAGTGGCAGGAGACGTAAAGGCGTCCTCGCACCTTCTTGATTTGCACATCATGCATGTCAACGATTTGGGGAAACTGGCTGGCTAGCGACTTCAACCGCCGCTCGAGATCGGCATCGCGAACGGGCTCGTCGCCGGTTTCAATGGTGGCGGGTTCACTCTCGATGTGTGTAAGAATGTCGGCGATCTCCGGTACTTCGCGGCGCATATCAGCTTCCAGTTCGGTAACTTGATCATGAGCGGTTTTCAGGGTCATGTTCTCGTCAAGTTCAACGTGTTGCTCGACGTGCAGCTGTCCGGCGAGATCCTGCACGCTGATGTCGTGGACGTTGAGGTTGTGTCGGGTAGCGACGGCGCGAATGCGGTCGAAAATGTTTTCCGAGCGCTGCGCGCGGGGCAGGGGCTGCACGGTAACGTCTGCGTCGGGAAGAACGCTATGAACAGCCGCTGTCACTGCTTCTACCAGTTGTTCGGAACGCTGAAAGGTCACGGTGCGGGCCAGACCGACCGCTAGATCGGCGAAATAACGGTTGCCGGCACGGCGAATTCGCACGCGCCCGACTTCAAGCACACCATCCACGCGCGAGACTGCATCAGTGATCTGAGCCCGGACTCCGGCCGGGGCAGCATCGAGCAGAGCATCGATGGTTCGGCGGGCCAGACGCCAGCTCACTGAAACGATGACACCAGCTACGAACAGTGCAGCGATGGGATCGGCGACACGAACCCAGGCCAGACGATAGACGCGGCCCAAGAGAATGAGCACCAGCCCAACCACGACTACACCCGATGACCAAATGTCGGTGGAGAAGTGCAGCGCGTCCGCTTCGAGAGCCTGACTCTCGTATTTTGTGGCGATGCGTCCAAGGGCGCGTGAACGCCACCAGTCCACGCCCATGGAGATCAGCATCACGGCGAAGGCCCAGATAGAAGGTTCGACTTCGACGTGCCGGTAGAACAATCGCATGACGGCCTCGTAGATCACCCAGGCGCAAGTCAGCAAAAGCAATCCGGTTTCCACGAAAGCCGAGAAGTTCTCTACTTTGCCGTGGCCATATTGGTGGTCGGCGTCGGCAGGTTTATCCGAGACTCCGACAGAAAAGTACGTCAGCATGGCGGCAATCAGATCCAGAGCGGAGTGCGCTGCCTCGGAGAGGATTCCAAGGCTACCGGTTGTAATGCCGACAACGATTTTTCCACTGGTGACAAGGACGGATGCCACAACCGAGTTTCCGGCCACCGCGCGCTTTTCGGCACGCATGGCGTTAGGCGAGTAAAGGGCCGGAGTCCCGGACATGAAGGGATTATCGCCGCTCACGCGGAATTGCGCCAAGAGAATCGGTGGTCCGGAGCAGGGTTCTGTGGTAAACGGCCTCTATGCTACGATGCTTAGTTCGAGTTTTGCGACTTCCTGATCTACCAATCCTGGAGGACTTTTTTATGCGTAACAGTTGGTTGCTGTGTGTGCTATTGGCAACACTGGCTTGGGGGCAGGCCCAGCCGGGGACGCCGTCGGCGCAGCCGAGCCCAGCTCAAGCCCCGAGCGCCGCGAAAGCTCCTGCGCCTCCTCCTGAAGTGCCGGAAAATACGGTTGTGCTCACAATCAAGGGAGTGTGCGCCCCGACAGCGAAGACGGCGGCAGCGTCCAAAACCAGCATCGGCGGCACAACCGCAGCACCTGTAAAGAAGCCAGCGGACTGCAAGACAGAAATCACGCGGGCCCAGTTCGAAAAGCTAACCAGTGCCCTGCAACAAGGTCCGAATCCGCTGAATGCCCAGCAAAAGCGCCAGTTGGCGGCCCAGCTTCCTCAACTCATGGCCATGTCAGACGCCGCGAAAGCCAAGGGTCTCGACAAGACTGCACGATTCGCCGAGACGATGAAGTTCGTTAAGATGCGGATTCTCACCTCGGAACTGCAACAGGTCCTGCAGGAAGAGGCGGACAAGGTGCCGCCGGCGAAGATTGCCGAGTACTACAAAGATAATCCCGAGGCATTCGAGCAGTTCTCGCTCGAGCGGCTGTTCATACCGCGCTACAAGCAGGCCGAAGCCGGGGACAAAGCAGATGCGAAAGAGCAGGAGAAACCGACCGAAGAACAGCAGAAGGCCAAGGAAGCCGCGGAACAGGCTAAACGGGAACAAGGCGAGCAGGAGTTGAACAAGTTGGCCGACAGCTTGCGTGAACGGGCGGCCGCCGGTGAAGATTTCGCTAAGTTGCAGAAGGAAGCTTTCGACGCGGCTGGCACAAAAGTAGCCAATCCTACGGTGAACCTGCCCCCGATGCGCCGAACGGGACTGCCTGCGGCGCATGCCGCGGCCTTTGATCTCAAAGTGAACGAAGTATCGGCCGTCATCAGCGACAATGGCGGCCATTACGTCTACAAGGTCGTGAGCAAAGAGGTTCTCCCCCTGGATAAGGTGAATGAAGAAGTTCGTAACAAGCTGAAGAGCGAGCGGTTGAAGGAAATCATGGAGAAGTACACCAACTCGTTCCAAGCGACGCCGAATGAGGCGTACTTTGGACCGGCGGGACCGACCGGACCGGGAGGACGTCCTGCACTACCGCCGCACATGCCGCGTCCGCAGATGACGCCGACGCCGACGCAGCCTCCGGCACAACAGCCACCACCGTCCAAGCCGAACTAATGGCAAGCGCAAAACCTGTCGTCGTGGTCACTGGAGTCGCCGGGAACCTGGGCTCCCGGCTGCTCCCGCTGCTGGGGGATTTCTCCGTGATTGGAGTGGACCTGAATCCACCCCAAACCGATTCTTCGTTACAGTTCGAGCGCTTGGATTTGGGCGAGGAGTCCTCCACGCGCTTGCTTTACGAGCTGCTACGGGACACGCAGCCCGTTTCAGTGGTGCATCTTGCTTTCGTGATTGATCCTGTGCGCACGGGAGTGCTCGGTGTGGAGCGCATGTGGCAGATCAACGTCGCAGGCACGGCTCGGGTGATGGAAGCCGTCACCGAGGCGAACCGCACGGGAGATCTCGGAGTCAAGCAATTCATTTTTCCCAGCAGTGTTTCCGCCTATGGGCCCAGCCTGCCGCGGCCGGCGACAGAAGACTCCGTAATGGCGGCACATACGCTGCCCTACGCGATTCACAAGAAGCAATCCGACGAGGTGGTGCAGCAGCGCGCACCAGCGCTGCGAGGGTGCAGTGTGTATATTCTGCGGCCTCATATCTTTGCTGGCGCCACCGTGGAGAATTATCTGCTGGGGGCCTTTCGCGGCACTCCCAATGGCAAAAGCGCGCGTGCAGAGAAAATGCGGAGCGAAGGAAAACGGCTGCCGTGCATGCTGCCGCGCGGCCAACAATATCTCGATAACAAAATTCAGTTCGTCCACGTGGACGATATGGCGCGGCTGATTGCGTATATTCTGCACCGCGATCCGGAAGCGCAACGGCTGACCGTTTTGAATGTAGCCGGGCGCGGCGAGCCGCTCACGTTCGGGCGCTGCATTGAAATGGCGCGAGCAAAACTGGTCCGCGTTCCAGGCAAGTGGGCTATGCGCCTGGTGCTGCAATTTCTGTGGAAGCGACAGATCTCGGCGATTCCGCCGGAGGCACTCCCCTACATGACTGGTGAGTACATCATGAATACGGACCGGCTACGAGCATTCCTGGGCGGGGAGTACGAGCACGTGATGCACTACACGATTGCTGACGCGTTCGCGGACAGCTTGAAGACTCTTCCGGCAACTCCCCAGAGCGCGAGTATCAAGTAGCTTCCTTTCGACACGACCAGTCATTTCTTGCCGCGATACAAGCCTGCAATGCCGAAAGTGTAGGGCGTCCAACTCACTTCATGAAAGCCGGCGAGCCGCATGCGGTCGAGCATCTCATGCGGCTCAGGGAATCGTTCGACGGAATCAGGGAGATATGCGTAAGGGCCGCGCACTCCTGAAAGAATGGTCCCGACACGCGGCAGTACCTGCTTGAAGTAGAGGCGATACAGATGGCCGACTATTCCCTTGGGCTCGCTGAAGTCGAGGATCCCGCACTCGCCGCCCCGCCGCAGTACGCGCACGATCTCGCGCAGTCCGGCATCGTAGTCCGCGAGATTGCGGAAGCCGAAGGCTGAAGTCACGAGGCTGAAATGCTGGTCAGGAAACGGTAGACAGAGAGCGTCGGCTTCGATCCAGTGAGGTAGTCTCGGCTTGCCGTTTGTCGGTACACCCTCGAGAGACTTCAACCGGGCACGCTGCAACATGGCATGGGAGAAGTCAGCGCCCAAAAGCGGGGGGCTATCGTTCCCCGCCTGTCTGCGCAAAGCGAAAGCCATGTCCCCCGTGCCGCAGCAGAGGTCCAGAATCCGAGCGTTGGGCTGGGCGATGGTTTGTGCGAACGAACGCGCTGTGCGGCGCCACCACAGGCGATCCACATTGAAAGAGAGCACGTGGTTAAGCAGGTCGTAGCGCGGAGCGATCGAAGTGAACATCTCGCGGACGGCGCGAGTTGCGGAACGAACATCCTTCGCGCCCTCTGGAGCGGCACCGACCACGCTTGACCTTTGGGATTCAGCCACTGCTTCTCACTTCCCCCATCCGCCATGGGATAGGCGGCGCAATTCCTCAACCGCACTGATCACGACGCGGTCCGGCACGTCGGCGGCGATTTCGACTTTCCCAATTTCACGAGGCAGCACAAAATGCACAACGCCACCTTGCGTTTTCTTGTCCGTCTGCAAACGCGCAAGAATCTTGCGTGCGCTCACCTTGAGTTCCGGCAGGCGTCCCAGGCTGAGCACGGCATCGGCGATGCGACCCGCCGTCACGCTATCCGTGCGCCCCACCGCGAGGGCGATGTTGGTCGCAGCGATCATGCCCCAGGCGACCGCCTCGCCGTGAAGCAGGCTGCGGTAACCGGTTTCCGCTTCGAGAGCGTGTCCGATAGTGTGACCGAGGTTGAGCACGCGACGCAGGCCGCCTTCGTGTTCATCGGCCGAAACAACTTCGGCTTTCAATTTTACGGATTGCGCGATCAGACCTTCGAGTTCCACCGGGTCGCGCTTCAGGATCTGCGCTCGTTTCTGTTCGAAACGCAGAAAAAGGTCCAGATCCCCGATGATGCCGCACTTGAGCGCCTCATACAGTCCCGCACGAAACTCGCGGTTCGGTAGCGTGCGGAGCACTTCGGGATCAATCAAGACAGCGCGGGGATGATGAAAGGTTCCCAACAGGTTCTTCCCTGCCCCAAGGTTCACGCCGGTCTTGCCACCGACCGATGCATCCACTTGCGCCAGCACTGTGGTTGGAACTTGCACCAATTCCACACCGCGCATGTAAAGGGAAGCCAGCAGGCCCGTCACGTCGCCAACTACGCCGCCGCCGAGTGCGATCAGAACAGCTTTGCGGTCGGCGCCCAGGCGGGACAATCTTTCCGCTAGCACCTCGATCGTCCGTAACTTCTTGGCAGGCTCTCCGTCGGGCATCTGGACTACCTGGGGCTTGAGGCCTGCCGATTTTAGTGAGCGAACCAGCCTTGTCCCCCACCGCCGCCGCACTGGTGCAACAGTTACCACAAACACTTTGCTGGCGTGAGGGAGTAACTCCGCTAGCAAACTTCCGGCTCGTGCGAGCAGGCCGTTTTCGATTCGCGCCTGGTAGGGACGCGGCAGGACATGGATGGTCACCTGCGCCATGGAATCCCATAATAGCCTATGAGGAGTGCAGGTTTGATCCTGCAGCCCCCGTGAGGTGGATAGGCCTTCTGGTGGCGCGTTCCGCGTTGGCACGCGAGGAAAGCCGCGGCGCGCACTACCGCACTGACTTCCCTGGACACGACGACAAGAAGTTTCTAAAGCATTCAGTGGTTAAGGGAGAGAGCCCGCGGTTTGTGTAGCGGGCTAGGCTTTCTTCTTTCCTGGATGCAGGACCGATGCAATCACTGAGACCGCCAACACTCCAGCCACTACACCCAGCGTGACCATGGTCGAGACCGGGAAGCGATTCGCAGTAATCATCTTCAGACCCACCAAAATCAGCACCAGCGCCAGACCAGTGTGAAGGAAGCGGAAAGCCTTCATCAGTCCCGAAAGAGCGAAGTAAATCGACCGCAGGCCGAGAACAGCGAATACGTTCGAGGTGTAAACGATGAAAGCGTTGAGCGTAACCGCGAGCACCGCCGGAATTGAGTCCACGGCAAAAAGCAAGTCTGTGGTCTCGATTACCGCCAGAACGACGAGCAGCGGCGTGGCATAAAGTCCGGGATCCCCCTTCCATCCTCGCACGAAAAAACGCCCGCCCTGGTAGTCATCCGTGACCGGCATCCAGCGCCGCAGCAGTTTCACTGCCGGGTTCGTGGCTGGGTCAATTTGATGCTCGCCGGCAAACCCCAGCCGGATGCCGCTATAAACCAGCAGCGCTCCCAGGACATAGACAATCCAATGGAAACGGTGGATCAGACCGACGCCGGCAAGAATGAAGCAGCCGCGCATCAGGAGTGCCCCAAGAACTCCCCAAAACAGCACACGGTGTTGTTGCCTCTCCGGTACGGAGAAATAGCGGAAGATTACGAGGAAGAGAAACAGATTGTCCACACTAAGGGAGAGTTCAAGCACGTAACCGGTCACGAACTCAAGAGCGACCTGGCGCCCTTGCCAGAAGAAAACCAATCCCGCGAAGGCGCCGGCGAGACCGATCCACATGGCGCTCCAGGCCAGCGCCTCTCGCGAGCGCACGACCCGGCCGCTGCGGTGAAAGACGAGCAGGTCCAGCACCAACATGCCCAACGCGAACAGGTTGAAGAGAATCCAGAAGTAGAGCAACTGGCGTCCCTGAATCAAGAATTACTTCTGCCGCCCGAGGCGGCCACTCTCCCAGGCCTCCCACAGCCCATTAGCTTTCATCATTTCATCACTGTGGGTTTCGCGCATGCTCTGCTCGATCTGCTCACGAGTGAAGCGCGGACCAATTTTTTCCGGAAGATTGGCCAGCGCGAAGCTGAACTCGGCGGCCTCGGCCACGTCTTTCTTGAGTTGCGTGAAGTCTACTTTGTCGTAGGTATCCGAGACGGCGTGGTAATTTTCCAGATAGTTCGCTTCCTCCTGATCCGCCACAAAGGTAGGGACACCCTCCAACATAAAGTCGAAGTGGTCGGTGCCCCATTCCATGTCGGTCTTCATTTGCGTGACGCCGAACTGTTGCAGCGGGGCGATGAGGCGCCTGGCCGTGTCCAGCACGTCCTTGCGGCCTCCGTCGGAGAAACCGGTGGTCTTGCCCGTGCCGGAGTCGTAAATGATGACCCCCGCAGCCTTGTCGAGTTCGGAGCGATGTGCCCGCGAATAAGCCCTCGAGCCGAGCAAACCTTCCTCTTCGCCAGAGAAGAGAATAAAGCGGATTGACCGACGCGGCTTTAAGCCAGAAGCTTTGATCGCCCGCAGCGCATCCACAACGAGCGCGGCATTGCAGCCGTTGTCGAGCGCTCCGGTGCCCAGTTCCCACGAATCCAGATGCGCTCCGAGAATCACAAATTCGTCCGGCTTTTCACTGCCCTTGATTTCCGCAATCACGTTGGCGGACTTGATCGGTCCTCCGACCTGGTTGGGGATACTCAGATCTGCCCACACCGGATGTCCGGAGGCCAGCAGGCGGCCGATGCGTTCGCCATCCTCGCGCGCTACCAACAACTCCGGGATTTGATCGATTTCGCCCTCGTTAGAATTGGTGTGCCGGTAGAGGATATAGTGTTCGCGCGTAGCGATGAACGCGACCGCCCTAGCTTTTCCCTTCACCGCGGCAGCGATCACAGGCGGCGCATTGGAATACTCGGCGAAGAGATCGTCCCAGGTCTTGAGCACACCAGAATGGACCAATATCAGTTTGCCTGAAATGTTTCCGGCTTTCGCGAAGTCGGCTGCGCTGCCCCTGCCCACATCGACCACCGGCACATGCTTCACCGGAGCCAGGCCAGGCGCCCATGCCACCGATACCGCATGCGCACGGAAAATCGTGGGCAGCAGTCCACCCACCTTTGCATTGCCCACCTCGTAGAAAGCGCTCACCGTCATTTCGGTCTCGCCCTCGGCCCAGGAATTCGGGATCGTGAAGCCTTCGGTGTGCACGCTGTCGGCGCCGGCAACGGTCAGGGCTTTTACTCCCCACTCGATCGCGTGCTGCATGGCCGGAGTGCCAGGCACGCGCCCTCCGATTTCGTCGGTCAGATGTTGCAAGTTGCTCTCGAGTGGAGAAGGCTGCAGTGCGGCCTGAATAATCCGGACCTCATCGTCGGTATCTGTGGGAGGTGTAACAGCAAGGCAAACGGCGCCCAGAATGAAGCAGAGCCCCAAGGCTTTCATTTTCATATCGGGTGCATTAGAAACGAAATTATGGAAAAGAGCAAAGCTCATCGCGAATGAAACTGAAGCGTAGCTTTACTTCGGCGGCAGCGGATCCATTTTGTCGAGGATGCCGACTGTTTCCAGCATGGTTGCACCGACAATCTCCAGGCTCTTGGGACTGAGCTTGTCGACCGTGTCCTGCGTCGTGTGCCAGAAGACATCGTTATAGCCGTAGTTGAAATCGATGAAGTCCGCGCAGGCGATGCCGTGCTTCATGAAGGGAATGTGATCATCGTCGACAGGCATGGTCCGTGCGAAGAAATGCGATTGATAGCCAAGGCGGGTGGCTGCTTCGTATACAACGTCTTCGAGCCACGGTGTCGAGTTCGAATCATGTTCAATGTTGAGATCGGCGTCTCCGACCATATCTGCTAATAGAAATGCCTTGATCTTCTTGAGCGTTCCATCGGCTTCCCATTTCTCTTGCAGATGCCGGATGCCATACAAACTGTCATCGAGGAAAGGAACCTCGGTATCCGGCCTAATCGCCTCCTCAGCGTCGTCCCACACGAGCCAGATGCCGTAGCCCGCGCGAGGTTTGCCGCGGAGCTGGTTCGCGAATTCGAGGAGCAGCCCGCTGGAGGAGCCGCCGTCGTTGGCTCCCACAAACGAGGTTTTGCGGAGCGGGTAATTCGTATCGTAATGGCTTGCAATAACGATGATCCCGTCTTTCGTTCCGGGAAACTTGGCGACGATGTTGTGGACGGGAAACTTGCCTTCGGGCGTGTTGGCAATGAACGTGTCGTTCTCGACTTCATCACCTTTCAAGTGGGCGAGGATGTAGTCCTCGACTTTCTTGTGATTTGCGCTGCCCAGGGGCCTCGGGCCGAAAGCAACGATCTCTTTCATGTATTGGAAGGCGCGCGCGGAGTCGATGGCTGGCGGCGGACCGCTGTCTGGCGGAAGCGAAAGCTTGGGAAGAGTTGTATCGTTGGAAGCCGGAGCCGCAGTCTGTGCCCCCACTTGACTCGCATCCTTATCGTGGTCGCAAGCGAGGAAGCTGACCGCGAACGAGAGCCATAGAATCGAAAGAACAGCCGTTTTACTTGTCATTATCGATGCGCAAGCCTCGGAATCGGTCCCAGACTAAATCGTTTCTCCCATGGGTAAGACAACCCGTCATCCCGAACAAAGCGAGGGACGACCACTCAGCTTGCCTGTTTTTCTGCCCGCGCGCGCCGTTGCTTGGGATGGACAATATAAGCAATCCCGATGCTGACTCCGTAGAGCGCGACCATGGGCGCGGCAAAAATGCACATGCTCAAGATGTCAGGAGTCGGCGTAACGATAGCCGCGACGATGAAAATCAACAGAATGGCATAGCGAAAGTTCTTCCACATGAAACCGGCACTAACGATGCCCATCAACGAAAGAAAAAAGATGAGAATCGGCATCTCGAAGATCAATCCCATCCCGAGGATGATGCTCAGAAACAGAGACGTATATTCGGATATGGTGATCATGGGCTGGAATTGCCGGCCGAAATGAACCAAAAAGCCGAGAGCCTGCGGGTAGACCACTTTGTAACCGAAATATCCGCCGGTCGTAAACAGGGCGATCGTCGAGACCATGAAGGGTACGACATAACGCTTCTCATTGCGGTAAAGACCTGGCGAGATGAACATCCAGACCTGATAGAGCACGAACGGCGAAGTAAGGAACAGACCGGCCAGCGCGGCGATCTTCAAGTAAAGGTTGAAGGGTTCGGTGGGATTCAGGTAGACCAGCTTCTCCGGCATGCCATTGGCGCGAAGCGCCTCCATGATCGGTCTCTGCATGACGTCGTAGATGCGCTCCACCTTCCACCAGCAGATGAAGAATCCGACAGCCACGGCGGCAATCGAGTAAACCAACCGGCGGCGCAGTTCCTCCAAGTGATCAAGAAAGCCCATGGTGGGCATGGCATCGCGCTTTGGCTCGTCGCCGGGAAGCTCGGCCGCCGTATCAAACATGTGATTCCTGCGAGGTCGACGCGATGGGCTCTACGACGGCATCGGCTGGGGCGGTTGAATTCAGTGAGGTGACTGGAGTCGTTTCTGGCGGCGTGGCCTGGGCTACAGGGGTGTCAGAGTTGAGAGGCGCCTCGGGCTGGAGCGGGGCGGGATCGCTGGTCGTGGTGTTCAAACTCAGGCTGGCGACAGTCCCCTGCGGCGGCGGGCTGGGCGGAATGACGGTTTGAGTCTTTTCGACTTCCAGATGCGCGATTTCGGTTTCGATCTGCGACTTGAATTCGTTCGAGGCGCGCCGGAGTTCGGCGAGAAGACGTCCGGCTTGACGAGCCATCCCCGGCAACTTCTTTGGCCCGAAAAGAATGAGGGCCAGGAAGAACAGAAAGACCGTGTCGGAAAAACTCATGGCCTCATCATAATGCGGCGGGGCAAAGGCAGCAACGCGGCGCAGCGGTTTCGCGACTTTTTCTACGGCAGGGCCTCGCCGCATGTCTCACGGCACTATGCACAGCTCCTACACTGGCTTTAACATAGTCGGCCATGCAGCTTTGGTTTGCCCGGGGAAGTGAAGTCAGCATTCGCGAGCAACTGGTGACGCAGGTCGTACTGGGCATTCTGGGCGGCGATCTTAATCCAGGCCAGCGCTTGCCCAGCACGCGGGAACTGGCGCGGCGCTTTCACTTGCATCCAAATACCGTCAGTGCGGGCTACCGTCAACTGGCGCGCGACCGCTGGGTTGAGCAACGCAGGGGAAGCGGCGTTTTTGTGCGGGCGAACAAGCCTGAAACGTCAGACTCGCTTGCCCCCGTACTAGACCAAATGATCGCTGGCCTCTTCCGTTCCGCGCGCACACAAGGCGTCTCTCTGCCGGTCCTGCGCACGCGCCTCCGGCAGTGGCTGGAATTGCAGCCTCCCGATCATTTTCTGCTGGTTGAACCGGACGAAGAACTCAGGCGAATTGTTGCGGCGGAAATACAGCAAGTTGTCGGAATGCCGGTTCAGAGCTGTGGATTGCAGGATAGTCCAAAAGCGCTCGACGGCAGCATTCCAGTCGCGCTTCCGAACCGTCTGGCGGCGGTGCGCCAAGCGCTGCCGGATGGGACCGAGCTACTGACGCTTCGTTTTCGCTCTGTCTTGTCCTCTTTGGGTCACTGGTTGCCGGCTCCCTCCGGATCTCTAGTCGGCATTGCCTCAAGATGGCCGGATTTCCTGAAGCTGGCCCGCACCATGCTGAATGCCGCGGGTTTCTCTCCTGACGCCCTTGTGTTCCGCGACGCCCGAAAAGCGAACTGGCGCCGGGGATTGAAACAGACCGCCGCCGTGCTGTGTGATTCGGTCACGGCAAAGGAACTGCCCGCGGGTTGCCGCGCGATTCCCTTCTCCTTGCTGGCCGAGTCGTCTATTGAAGAGTTGCGGCGTTATGTCGAATTCGTCCGCAGGCCCCTCGAATCATCGTGACGTTTTCCGATAGAGTGAGGGCCGAACCGTTATGGCGTTGGCTTGAGAACAACGGTGTTTCGTTCGTCGCCAGCGATGATGCGGTAGAACTTTCTAAGATCCTCGGCTTTACTGACGGGAACGCTCAACTCCTTTACCTCAAATGTACGGGTATAGTCGACGACATTGCCGTTCACCACGGTCTTGGCGTGATAACTGGCGAAGCCGAAGTCCGCATCCACGGGGGCGGGAGGTCATCGACCACGTAGCCGGGGGGAATTGTGATCTCAAACGTATCGGTGTCGCGAGCCGGCCCTTCGAACTCGATGGGAAACCTCCGAGGTTCTTTCGTCTCCAGGAATCCCAAGCCCTTATTGCCGATCACGCGGGGCCGCACCAGGAGCAGGTTTCCGGCATTCTTGGCGTAGTTCGGCGATTCAAAGGAGTAGTTGAAGCCAAAAGGCTGGTCAGTTTGCTGGAGATTAAGGAAACTGGCCCGGGTGATGTGAAAGCTGGAAAGCGAACCGGCAAGAACGTCCTCGATCGGCTTGATGCGGTCCGTATCTTTGGTTACAGTGCGCAATCGCCACCGTTCGGACGCGGCTCGATCGCCAAGCCGCATCTCTTTGACCTCGCCCTTCAACGTGCCTGTGGCGTCGAGGGTCAGTTTGGCCGTGCGCTGGATGCTATTCATCGCTGACGGTTGTTGCGGCAGTTCAACCAATTCGCCCGCCGTCCGCCGTCACCAGCAAACCGTAGTTGGCCTGGAGATAGCCGCCAATTTGGCCGAACGGCGTGAGTTCGTTAGTAGGATCGAAAAACAGAAGCCTTCCCTGCTTGGGATGTTGGACGGTGGCGATCAGCGAAGGATCGATGACGTCCGTTGGCAATTTGATAGCGAGGACCACATGATCAAAAGCGCCAAGATGTGCCGGTACGTCTGGGGTGACTGAGCCGCGCTCCGAGTTGATGACGACATAATACGAATCGACGCCGATCTCGTGTAACATGGCGCGCATCAGTGTGGCCTTGTCTTTGCAGTCGCCGTAACGGTGCGAAAACACTTCCGCAGCCGGGTGGGGTTGCCAACCGCCGATGCCCAGTTCGATGGCGACATAGCGGATGTCGTGTTGCATAAACTCCGCCAGAGTCCTCATCTTGGCGAGTTCTGTGGAAGAGGACGCCGTCAGAGATGCGACCTTTGCTTTAATCTCCGCGGAGGACTCGAAGCGGCCGTTGGTCAGATTCAGATACCAGTTCCCCATCTGCTGCCAATTGCCGAATCCATTCTGGCTACCTCCGCCGGGCGGGAAAAAGGTTACGATCATCCGGCCCGCGACCCCATCCAGAGGCGGCATTTCGTCTTCTTTGCGGATCGCCTTCAGATCGCTCACAACCCATTGCCACTGATTGCCTCCTGCTTGAATGGGTTTTATCTCAGGATAGTTTAACCACGAGGCTTTGAACTCCCAGCCAGGAGGAAGCTGGAGGGAGTAGTGCCGCTCACGAGCGGGAATTTCACGTTGAAAATCCCATGAATCTTGTAAGGCAAACGGCTGCTCTTCTTTTTCGTACTCGTAGCCAATAATGCTTCCGGGATCGGGTGCGGGAATGTTAAGCGCTTTGACCTTTACGTCTTGAATCAGTTCACTCCCCGTCGATCTTGGGTGGGGACATCTCCATCGCATCTTTGTCCTTTACCTCGTAATCTTTTCCCTGCGCCGGGATACACCAACCATGCAGGCTGGTGACTTTGCTGTGGGAATTGAAGAAAACAAGAGCAAAACCGTAATCGCGGCCGCTGGGACGCAGGATTTTGTACGCGATGCGCTCGGTTTCCTTAATTTTGTCGACCGACTGCACCGTTATGATTGTCTCGGAATACAGAAGGACGGCATCGGTCTTCTCATCGTGGGCCGGCAGCGGGGCATTCACCAGCGCGTGCATCCATGCAGGGGCATCTCCTGCCGCGGCCCGCGGTACCCAAGCCAGGACGCAGACTGCGGCTACAAAGACGGACAGGCCCGTGCGTCGGCTAGTTGGCCGCCGTTGCGGCTCCGGGTTGCAGCACAATTTGTTCTTCATCGCCGGTCCTCACTACCTGAAAAAAGTTTCGCAATGCCGCGTAATACTTGGTCTCCAGCAGCAGGACATCAACCTTCACCTTTCGCGTCAGATGCAGGGAGTTCGCGGCGTTCTCCGCGTTAAGGTCGTAAGTAATGACGTGCGCATCTTGATTTTGTGGTTGGGGCAGGCTCTGCACCTGCCACCCCAAGGGTAGATCGATGGTCACATCATCTACCTTTTCAAACGGGAACTGGAAATAGATCGGGTGTACTCGGTTGGCGTGTTCGAAGATGTGTTTTTCCGGAGCACTGAAGATTCCGACGGGAAACAAAGCCCGCCGGCCTGCTCCGGATACCCAGCCCGGGATCTTCAGACTGAACTCCGCCACCAGGGGCGTAGATGAGCTTTTCCAATCCGGCTGGTTGGTAAGATCCAGTTCGGTTCCTACGGGAATGCATTCTTTCAACTGATCTTCGAGGTACCTTCTTTCGCTCAGCGTCATCGCCGTGGCGTTCCTCTACCCGCCGGTCCATCGCCTCCAGGCCGGTGAAAGTAACGGTAAGTTTGCCCTCCAAATCACCGGTCTCGGAGAGTTTAAACTTTGCGTCACGCTCGATCCGCGATTCCGAGGCCTGAGGAAGCGGGCTCTGAATCCAGGTTCCGCCATCCTTATCGAGCCGCAACCCCGGCACACCTGTTTCTGACCAATCCAGAAGCCCGAATGGTGTGAATGGAATACCCGGGATCGAAGTACATCTCTTTTCCGTTGACCTTCACCAGGACTACGTTTGAATCCAGTTTGGTACGGTCCTTGAGTTCACGCGAAAAGAAATAGTTGCGGCGATCCGAAACGTACACTCCGTAAGCCTCGAACCCAGCCGCCCGCACCAGTCCCAGGTAAAGCCAGGTCAGATCGAGCGCGTTGGCGTAGCCGCGCTTCCATACTTCTTCAACGTTGCCTGGTTCTTTTTCCTTTTCGCGTTTCTGCTCCTGCTCCGTCTTCTGCAGTTCGAAGGAGGTATTGCGCATCTGCTGCACGCGGTCATAGAGCTTTCGCAGCTTCACGTCCGGCGTATCGCTCGGCGAGACGATCTGCGCCACCGCCTCTTCCATCGCTTTCCGCTTGCCCACAAAGCTTTCCACCGCGTCCGTTTAGTTCTTGCCCAACCTTCTTCCAGTATTTGTCCAGATCCTGAATGAAAGTTTGATCGCTGTAGACAAAGTCCACCCGCGCCTTGAGTTCATTCTCCGGCGGCATGAAGTCTTCAGTCTGAAAAGCGGGAATATTGTGCGCTTCGAGCCGGACCACCCGGTCGCCGCCCTGTTGCGGCTGCGGCGTACCGGGCGGCAAACGTTGCCAGGACCAGCGCACACCCCAGACATTGCCTTCTCCCGAGTAGGGCTTCAGCGAAAATCTTGCGGCCTTGGTGAAGAGGTCCTGACTCAGCATCCAATGCGAGTCAAAGAGGGCATTCTCCTTGAAATCGTAAGTGTAGGAATACTCAATGATGCCGCCGACCTGCACATCCGGCAGCGTGAACGTCTTCGCCATATATCGTAGACCACGCGCCTTGACAATCGATTTCTCGTAGACTTTTCCGTCGAAATCAGTGACCGAACCGTCAGGCCTGATGGCGCGGGCGTGCAAGTGCACGACGTCGTTGCCTCCCTTCACAAACGGGATCTCGACGTCAGCCTGCTTCCGTCCCTCTTCGGTGAGGATCTTGATCCGGAGGTAGTTGTCTTCGTGAGACGTGCGCCCGTTGTCATCGCGGTCGACTTGACGATACAGGATGACGGCAGGCACGCCCGGAGCGAGCGGCTCGCTCGTCATTTTCAGTTCTTCAGGAGAAATAGGCTGAAAGCCCACTCCGGCATGGACCGCCGCGCAAGGATAATCAGCGGCGGCCAGAACCAGGAAAAACGCGCAGGACACAACAAAGCCTACTCGACGAAATGGCACGGTCAACTCCCCGAGCTCTTGCCTCAACCAGACGGGCCCCCTGCACGTTTGGTGACGGTCACCATATAGCGATACGGTCTCCTCGTCAATAGCACTCTGCGGAGCGGGATTCCGGCAGCTCTCAGAACCCCTTTTCGAGGGTCCCTTCAGGGATGGTTCCGTAAGCTGGGAACCCTATCCTCTTCCGGGCGCATCTCAGGAGTAGAGACTGTTCTGGGATGGTTACCGTGGTGACTATCTGGGTCCGGAGCAGTCTAAAGAGGTGATATACTGCGTCTATTCAGGGCGGTGTTTGGGATGGCCGACAACCCTCAACCGAAGGAAAAATTTAAGATGGCTCGTAGTTCTCGCCGATCACTCTTCCTCGTAGTTTTCTTTCTTCTTGCCTGCGGCTTCCTGGGAATTCTTTTCGCCCAGCGAACGGGGCAGCAGTCCTCTCTCTCGGGCGATTCTGACGTCAAAGACAGCCTGAAGCAGTTCACCGACGTCTACGCCATAGTTGAGAATAACTACGCCGAGCAGGTCAACCCGGACAAAGCCATCTATAACGGCGCTATCCCGGGAATGCTGCACGCACTTGATCCGCACTCGAATTTCTTCGATCCCAAGTCTTACGCTCTGATGCGCGAGGACCAGCGCGGCAAGTACTACGGCGTGGGCATGACGGTGGGCCCTCGCAACAATAAAGTCATTGTGATTTTCCCCTTCACCGGTACGCCCGCTTACAAGGCAGGCATTCATCCGGGGGACGTAATCATCGCGGTTGATGGCAAATCCACGGAGAACATGAGCACCGGCGACGTCGCCGATTTGCTCAAAGGGCCCAAGGGAACAACCGTGCACATCAGCATCTCGCGCGAGGGCGTGGAGAAGCCGATGGAATTCACGCTGGTGCGGGACGAGATTCCCCGTTACAGCGTCGACGTGCACTTCCTGATCCGGCCCGGAATCGGTTATCTGCACGTGACCGGCTTCAACGAGACTACGGAAGAAGAGGTCTCGAAAGCTCTGGATGAGTTTGGCGATCTCAAGGGTTTGATTCTTGATCTGCGGGGAAATCCCGGCGGCTTGTTGAGCGAAGGCGTGGGCGTGGCTGACAAGTTCCTTAAGAAGGGCCAGCTCATCGTTTCCCACCATGGCCGCGCTTCGGCGGAGAAGCGTTACGTGGCGCAGCATGGCAATGGGGGCAAGGATTATCCACTAGTGGTGCTGGTAAATCGTTTAACAGCGTCGGCGGCAGAGATCGTTTCCGGAGCCATTCAGGATCACGATCGCGGCTTGATCGTGGGTGAAGTCACCTTCGGTAAGGGCCTGGTGCAGACGGTATATCCTCTGTCAGAGAACACGGGGCTGGCTCTGACTACGGCGCATTACTACACACCCAGCGGTCGGCTGATCCAGCGCGACTATAGCAATATCTCACTTTACGATTATTACTATAACCGCGAGGCTGAACCCGGCAGCAACGCCAACCGTGAAGTAAAGCTGACCGACAGCGGTCGCACAGTGTATGGTGGCGGCGGCATTACGCCTGATGTTGCTATTCCTCCGCTCAAGAGCAATCACTTTCAGGACACGCTCTTGCAGCATTATGCATTCTTCAATTTTGCCAAGCGCTATGTGGTGAATCATCATCCGGCGAGAAACCTGGAAGTCGACGATGCCCTCCTGCAGGATTTCCGCAAATCGCTAGACGAGGCCGATATCTCCTATACCCAGGCTGATCTTGTCGATAACAACGACTGGATCAGGTCCAACATCAAAGCCGAGATCCTGGTGGACGCCTACGGTCAGGATGAGGGCATGAAGGTGCGTGCGGAATCGGACCCGGAAGTGCAGAAAGGGCTGGAACTGCTTCCGCAGGCAAAAGCGCTGGCTGACAGTGCCAAGCGCATCGTGGCGGAGCATAACGGTGCGGGAGCGTTCAACCGCTAGGCTCAGATTAGGTAGCAGGGGTTTCAAGAGTCTAATGAGAATGGGTCCGGAGAGATTCCGGGCCTTTCTTTGTTGGCGCAGATCCACGATTCCCAGCTTCGAGGTTTCGCAGAGCTTCAAGTTAAGGACTTTGAAACTTGACACCTTCTTCCTGGTTTGTTGACTTCGCTATCAAGCTATGTGAGAATCCGCGGCAGAAAGGCTTGTAGCGTGGCTTTTGAGGTCTGGGAGCGGCCTCTTTCTTCCCCGCAAGGTCATCCGTCCGAGGTGGAGCGTTTGCAACTACTTTGGCAAATTGCGGTGAGACGTCGGCCTTCCCAATGCGAATCGAGGTCGGTTTGAAAGCGGCCGTGCCCGGGCTCGCGGTCGCATTGGCGCTGATTGCCGGGTGGACAGATTGGCGTAGCCGCCGCATTCCAAACTGGCTCACCGTATCGGGATTTCTGGTCGGGGTTTTGGTAAATGTTCTCGCTGACGGCAGGGCCGGATTGAAGACTTCCCTGCTGGGTGCCGGATTGGGGCTGCTGGTACTTTTGCCTTTCGTTTTTCTACGCAGCCTGGGCGCGGGCGACTGGAAGCTGGCAGGCGCTTTGGGAGCATTCGTAGGGTGGCAGATGCTGGTAGATCTACTTATGGGTTCCGTCTTCGTGGCCGGGTTCATGGCTTTGGGATTGGTGATCTACAAGCGGCGATTTAAGGAAACGCTGCGCAACATTGGCCGGCTACTGGCGTCGATGTTAACTCTCCGTATGCCCGACGCGGAAGTTTCTCTGGATAATCCGCAATCGCTCAAGGTTCCATATGGCGTAGCATTGGCCTTGACTACTTTGCTTTTCGGCATCGGGAAGATGTGGGGAGTGCGATAGCGATGGCGAAGCCGGGATCGACAATAGGGTGTGGCAGAGCGTGGTACAGCGGAGGATGGTGCGATGCGGCGCGCGATACGCGGGGCTCTGAAATCGCGGAAACTGCCATGATCCTACCTTTGTTCTTCATGATCTTTCTGGGGATCTTTTGGTTTGGGCAAGGCTTTCGTATTTATGGCACAATGACGCGCGCCGCCCGCGAAGGCGCGCGCGCCGCTGTGGCTCCGGCTTGCACGACGTGCTCGGGCTCGAATGATCCGTCGGCGAACGCTTGGACTGCGGTCCAAAGTGCAATGCAGGCTGCCCACGTTGATCCCACTCTGTTGCAGCAACCCACTACTAAACCCGGGTTGTGCGCCTGCTCTTCCAGCGCCAGCACGACGAGTTGCAGCGCCACTACAGTGGCGTGCGACAGCAGCCAGACCCACATTTGCATCCAGGGCGTAACCCACCCTAACGGCAATAGCAAGCCTGCGGTCGAGGATAATATCGAGTTATCGGCTCCCGGCTTGGGGGGCGCCGGAGAGTGCGGCGTTTCCGTCAGTTTCCAATATCCTTACAAATTTTGGCTGCCGTTCAGTTCTCTCAACAATCAAACTGTCAACCTGCGGGCGCAGGCCCAGATGCGGGCGGAAACTCAATGAGGAACTGTCATTTCTTAGCCTGGAGAACGCGTGCCTTCCGGCACCTCGGGACCGATGACCGCGCTTCCCAGATTGTGGAATTCGCTCTGTCGCTGCCTTTGCTGGTGCTCTTCGTTGTCGGGATTTTTGACTTCAGCGGCGCGATTTCGTTGAAGCAGAAGCTTACCAATGCTGCACGGGAGGCTGCCCGTGTGGCTGCGGCCGATCCGGCCAATGATCTCGGCAGTCCGTCAGGTGCGCAGCCCGCATCAGTGCTTGATGCGTTCTACGTGGTGGATAATTACCTGATATCCGAAAAGCTCAACGATTGCGGGCTAAGCGGTACTCTTCCCACGCAAACCGGTGGCACTCTTACCTGGGTCTCGACTGTCTCGGGATGTCCCGGCGGCGGGCCAAGCGGCACGCTCACGCTCACCATTAACCGGGGCTGCGTCAAGACGCAGGCAATCAATGGCAACACCGTAAATCTGGTCGGCACCTGCGTCACTCTTCTGTACCCCTACAAGTGGCAATACAGCAGCGTGGCCGGTGTGCTGGGCATGACGTTCATCGGTCCGACCGGTATTACTACTTCCGCTACTGCATTTAACGAGAATTGAGGGTCCGCGCATGCTGCCACCGCTAATCGTCCGCCAACGAAGTCACGCGAAGCGACGTTCGGCGGAGCGCGGTTTCACCATGGCGCTGGTGACGGTGGCGCTGGTCGCCATCATCGCCATGGCTGCGCTGTCAATCGATATCGGCACCCTTTACCAGGCCAAGGACGAAGCTCAGCGCGCTGCGGATGCGGCGGCCCTGACGGCAGCGAGGATGATTTCGATCTCGGGCATAACCGGAGACCCGGGAAACCTAAGCAATTCGTGGCAGCAGATCTGCGGCGGCGCCACCAGCCCCGCTTCCCTGGCCGCGATCAACGTGGCTCAACAAAACCTGATCAGCGGTGTCGCGGCCACAAGCGGTAACGTTTCTGTGCAATACGGCGGGGGAAGCGCGGGCGCCACCAACACCAATTGCACGGGCGCGGGAGCAGCCTTCGGCGTAAATCCCGTGGTGAGTGTGACGGTCACGAGCGGAAAACTGCCGATCTTCTTCGCCCGCATTTTTAGGCTGTTCCCGAACGGCAACTTTTCTAATACAACAGCGAGCGCGACTGCGACCGCCGAGGTATTCAATTCTTCGAATTCCGGCAGCGTGGCGGCCAGCATGATTCCCGTACAACCGCGTTGCGTGAAACCTTTGATCATCCCGAACGTTGACCCCACAAGCGGCAACCCGTTTGTCAGCACGGCGACTGGGGCAATTAGTAACCCGGGAATTTCTCCTGGCGGAGTGATTGGCGAGTCCTTCGTTATGGCTGCCAACTGTCACCGCAACCGAGCTAATTGCGAGGGCGCGAATTATATCAACTACCCGAACCCACCGGCGAGCGGCGGAGGCACCATCCATTATCTTCCCGCTCTAGTTCAAGGCACGCCCGTTGCGGTGTCCTCTTGCGCGACCGGCGATACCTTCCAGGAGGCGATCGCAGGATGCGATCAGACCACTACCTACGCGTGCGGGACCTCGCTTGGGGGGCAAGTCGACCTGACGGAAAACCCGATTAAGCCCAGTAGCGCTAACGGCGATACAGGCACTGCCGTGCAATGTCTAACCCATGCTGCAGCGCAGGGGTTAGGCCAAGGGCAGGACCAGATTGATACGGGGAGTTTCCCTTTTCAAGTCCAGGCGGGTTCCGACAATCCGCTAGTCAAGGATGGCTTAGTCTCCAATAATGGCATTGTCACCGCCAGCAGTTCCATCGCCACGTTACCAATCTACGATGGCACGCCATTGACCGCAGGCAATCAACCGACTGTGACGATCGTCGGATTCTTACAGGTCTTCGTCAAAGACCTTGACGGCAATGGACACCCCAATGTAACCGTCCTGAACGTCACCGGATGCAGCAACAGCGCAACGAACTCTCCGGTATCCGGGACTTCTCCCGTGCCGATCCGATTGATCACGCCGCCATAATTTGGCGGCCATGATCGCGCAGCGCAATCCGGCGCTCCTGAAATAATCAAGCAATAGCCGACGGGAATTCGGAAGACGCCGTGGCTAGTTGGGAGGGTCGTTATTCGGCGGGACCGGAGGGCCGTCAGTTGAGGGATTCCCCCCGGGCTGCACCGGTGCGGAGTCTGGGGGTCGGCTTCGTCGTCGGAACCGATCAACGGCTGAGCCTGAGGCAGGGGAGTCGGCATCGCTCCGTCGGGCCGTGCGCTGAGAATAACGCGGTCCAGGGCGGCGGGATCAGTGGACGAACTCAAGATCAGGTAATTGAATTGTGAACCATTCAGCAGGCGAGCTAGAACTTCCGACGCAGGCGCCGGGCCCAAGTCGGTCACGACCTTCTCCTGTTCGGCGCCGGCTGGGATGGCGATCTCCGCCCCCGTTCTCTGGTGCACGGCAAACAGAATTTCGGAGAGACTGGCCTGGTTGGAACTGATCGACAGCAAACCACCCTGGAACAAAACTGCAAGCGGTGGTTTCGCTGGGGGCGGGGCCGTGGCAGCGACCACCTCTGTTGGCGCGTGATAGCTCGTATTCACCAGAGCTGCTCCGGAGGTAGGAGTGAATACGGCGGTTTCTGTGCCCGTGGCTCCTCCGACCTTTACGATCACAGTTCTTCCTGAGGGAAAAACCTGGTAATGCTGGGGGCCGTTCAAATCCAGCACAAGTCGCGTGACCGGCGGATTCTTTGAGAACAGACCCACGCGCAGGCTCTTTACTCCTTCGCGGTTCACTGCCTGGCCGCGCAACTGCGCGCCGGGAGCCGCGTTCACAAAATCGACCACCAGGCGGTCCGGGGCCGTCAAAACGTTGGTTTGTGGAACGACGCGGTCGCTGGCCTCGATCTCGATTTCGACCTGGTTTCGGGTTGGAAGCACTTGCACCCGGCGAATCGAGGGCACGGCTGACGCCTGGCCCGCGACAGGCGCTGGGAAACACACTGCTATGCCTAGCAGCAAAACAGCAACGGCCCTGAGGGAAGGGTCCATGAACACCTTAAGAATGCCTTTGTATAAGTAGCGCTGGGGCGATTCTAGCAGCCTTGTTGAAGACAACCTATTACGAAGGGATTACAACCTTGGGTCGTACAAGCGCAGCAACGCCGAAAGCGCATCGGCAAGTCAGTTAAATCAAGCGCAGAGTAAGGGACGGCAGAGAGAGTCCATCGACCTCAACCGTCCAAACATCACCTCTGGCAGCCGAATGTCCGGCCGTAAGCGTCCCCGAACTGACAATTTCTCCGCCGCTAAGGGGCTGGGCCGGAAACCGCTTGGCTATGGCCGCGCCGAGTTCTGCCATGCACAGAGCGGGGCTCTTCAAAGAATTTCTGCCCGATCCCTCTTCTACAAATTCTCCTCCTTTCAATACTCGCACTTTAAACCGTGGCAGCTCTTCAATTAGTTGGGCGATCAGGTCGGGTCGTACTTGCAGTCTCTCGCCGATAACGAGTGCCGCGTGAAGTCCGAACGATGCGACGAAATCGCTGGGCTGAAATTTCCATTCCGGGAACGGACAATCAATAATTTCAAATCCCACTGCCAGCCAATCCGTTGATGCCAGCGCACTGGCTGCATCCGCACGGTCGCCAGTGACGCTCTCCTTTAAACCAAAAACAATCTCGGGTTCGACCTTTAGCGAACGGAAGTGTGCCAGCGCCAGCGTGGCGAGGTTATGGTCACTGTAGTGCACCGTGTCGTCGTACATGTGGGCCCACACGAGGGTTTCAAGTTTAAGCACGCGCCACATGGCCTTATTGGCATAACCCACCTTGCGGCCAACGGCTCGGTGTCCGTCGGCTTCGCGGAACTGCTTGAGTTTTTCTTCAACCTCGTAAGCTATGTTGAGGTCGAAAACAGGGCGATCAGATGGAGGAACGGCGACCATCAGGCCCGCCTCATACGCGGATCGCAGTTCGCGCGCTAAAGTTTCAGCGTCGAAATTCGACATAAGTCGGTGTGGCTTTCGGGTGGTCTTCAGCGAGGCCAAGGTGCAAAAGGACACCGCGACTCGCCCCGGCAGTGAGCCTGGACCTTCAGCATCTTAGCATCCGCTATTCGTCCACAGCTCGCATGTTGGCGTCCCGACGAAGCGAGAACTCCGGTTCATCTTGTCACGTGCCGAGACTGTCGGTGGGTGTAACTAATGTGATAACAGCTGCCAGACGCTGACGATTCGGTTTGCTCAAAACGGTGGTAGCTTTACAGATGTGCGGCTGCATCAGTTCCCCACCGGCGACACGATGCGTTCTTCTGACGTCATTTCAGCTTCAACAAGGAGCGACACCATGAAGGTAGGCGCAAGATTGTCGGCTTCAGACACTGCATCATTACGCCACAGCTTTCGTTTGCTCTCGCATGCGGGGCTGGTGTTTCTTCTTATTCTGGGCCTGTACAGCGCTCCCGCCAGAGCGCAGGAGGCGGTTGTTCTCGTCGGATCGGGATCAAGTGTCCCGGCGCCGCTTTACAACAAATGGACGCAAGAGTACGGCAAGCGCAAACCTAACATGCAGATGAGATACCTTCCGGTCGGCACCAGCGAAGGGATCAAGCAAATCTCTCATGGAGCGGGCGATTTTGGCGCCGGCGAGGCTCAGCTCAGTGAAAAAGAACGGAAAGAGGGCAACTTAATCGAGTTGCCGGTTGTGCTCATCGCCATCGTTCCCATTTACAACCTGCCCGATGTCCACGAGCAGCTTCGGCTTTCGGGCGAGGTCTTGGCTGAAATATTTCTGGGCAATGTGAAAATGTGGAATGCGCCACAGATCGTGAAGCTCAACCCCGGTATCCCATTACCGAGTCTTTCGATCCAGGTGGTCAATCGCCCCGCAGGAAAGGGATCCAACTTTGTCCTGACGGAGTTTCTTTCTAAAGTAAGCTCTAAGTTTCGCGCACAGGTGGGAGTTAGCCCTTCCCCGGCTTGGCCGGTTGGCGAGCCCGCGGAACGAAGTTCCGATATGGCTGACCGGGTAAAAAACAATCCGGGATCCATCGGCTATGTGGAGTATCAATATGCGCTGAAGAACGGTATTTCCCAGGCCGCGGTGGCGAATGCCTCCGGAAAGTTCGTGACAGCTTCCATTGAAAGTATGACCGCGGCGTGCAAGGCGGCAGAAGCACCGCGGTGGAATGGCTTCTCCGCCTCGCTGTCCAACGCATCCGGAGCCGATTCTTTTCCCATTACCAGTTTCACCTGGATTTACCTGCGCGGAAAGTTGACGGATTCGGCTCGCGGTGCCACGTTGAGCGATTTCTTGAATTGGATATACACCGATGGCCAGCGCTTCGCGACGCAAGAAGGTTATGCCGAACTGCCACCCCAGTTGCTGGCCGCAGTGAGAACCAAAGTTAAAGATTTGCAATAGTGCTCAGCTGCGCCTGCTGCTGGTCTCTCGGAAGCCGCGCATCGACTCGCGGAATTCGCTCCCAGCGACGTATGGCTTTATAATCTAGCGCGTCCACCAGACTCCCGGCGTGGAGAAAATCCAAGGATTGAAGGAGAGCCTTCAATGGAGCAAAATCGCAGAAATTTTATGAAGAGCACGGGCGCGGTCTGCGCACTGGCGACGACGAGCCGGCTCCCGGCAGCACTTGCGGACGCCAAGCCCGGCACGACGGACGCACGCGGCCTGGCGCGTGGACTCACTTTGCTGAACATTCGCCGCGGGTTGGAATGCCGCCTGGGTGTGAAGACCGACAAAGGGATACTGGATGTAATCGACGCCGCTAAGATTCTGCACATGCATGCGCCGGCCACGATCGACGATTTGCTTCAGAATGAAGATGGTCCGAGCCTGAACGCACTCGTAGACGCAGCGGCCAAGTCGCCGGCTGCGCAAAAAGCATTGCTCAGAGAAGAGAGGGTCGAATACGGTCCGGTGGTGACGCGGCCCGAAAAAATCGTGTGCGTGGGATTGAACTATCGGCAGCATGCGATCGAGATCGGCGTCCCGATTCCGAAACAGCCGGTGCTCTTCAATAAGTTCAACACGACCCTGAATCATCACAACGGCACTATAAAACTCCCCGTTGATTTCGCCCAGAAGTTCGATTACGAGGTTGAGCTGGTAATCGCGATTGGACGCGAAGCGAAAGCTGTCAGCGAAACGGACGCGCTTTCCTACGTCGCTGGCTATGCAACAGGCAACGACTTCACTGCGCGGGACCTGCAACTCGAAACCGGTGGGCAATGGATGGTGGGCAAGACCCCGGACCAGTTTGCGCCGATCGGCCCGTACCTGGTGACCGCCGACCAGATTGATCCTGACAACCTGAAGCTCGAGTGTCGGGTGAACGGAGAGACGCGGCAGTCCTCCAATACGAATGACTTTATCTTCAATACGCGAAAGATAATCAGCTACATTTCCCGCGTCATTACACTGAAGCCCGGCGACATTATTTTCACCGGCACCCCTCAGGGAGTAATCCAGGGCAAGCCCAAAGACCAGCAGGTATGGCTCAAGCCGGGTGACAAGATCGCGTGCAGCTTAGAAAAGCTGGGCGAATTGAAATTCGAGCTGGTCTAGCAGACAAATTTGCCAGTCGCCAATCTGCATCTACTTATGGTCATCTACGCCACAGCCTGTCTCGACCGGCGTTGGGTCAGGCATGTCAAACTGCATGACGACTGGTACTCCATGATCATCGTCTACAGTTAACTCCACGGTGTGCGCGCGAAGTATTTTTTTCAGGACGTCCCCAGGGATAGAGGCGGAAGTCTTCTCCGTTCCGGGTGACCATCTTTCCGACTCTTCCTTGGCATCGTCAAGGCGATATTGAACTCGAACCTTTGGGTAGTAAGACGTTCCATGAATCTCTTCCGGCTCAACGTAGACGATCTTCAGGAGAGTACCGACAGCAAGATTCCCCGTCAGCAGTCGGCCCTTGTGCCTGTAAGATTCCTTGCCGGGGACGCAATCCAGAACGAAAGAAGGGCGATTCGGAGCGTCACCCTGCGGCGGTTTAAGGTATTTCCCGGATAAGGTGAATCGAGTGTAGGTAGTTCCATTCGCGGCATCTGTCTTCTGCGCCTGCCGCCAGGCTGAGGGCTGTTGCGGCGGCATCGCTGAGAATCCGAATGATGCCAACGCGAGTGGCACGAGCAGAACCAGTGGGGTTGGTTTCATCGTTCCGTGTCCTTGGTAGCCCTCCGTGAAATCCGCACCCTGAGCCGCGCGATTGTTATGAGGACAAACGCACCCGTGGCGGAATCCCATAGTAGCCGAGAGCCAGGGGGACGACAACCCCGACTCAAGCCCATTCTCGAGAAATGGGCCGCGGCTGGTGCACTATGCTCTTTGACCGTGGAGCGGAAGGCTTGTAAGATTTCCGACGACTTGGTCACGGGAGAAAGAGATGCGAAATTGGATTCTCGGTTCATGTATTGCGCTTGCGCTGCCCTGTATTGCATTCGCCCAGCAGCCCGCGGCAGCAGAGAACGCGTCCTCAAGCACGGCATCCAAGAATACGCCGGCTCAACCCAAGCTGGCCGACCTCCTGGAAGCGAAGGTGAGGGCTACATGGGACGCGTTCAAGAGAAAAGACAAGAAGGCCTACGCAGAATTTCTCACGGATGACTTCCAGGCGGTAGAATCCGATGGCGACGGCGAGCGAGCCAAGCTTCATGTTCTTTCCGAAGTCGAGCACTGCATGTATACCGATTACACGCTTCAGCTATTTCAGGTTCAGCCCCTCGGGCCGGACTATGCTTTCGTCACCTACGAGAGCAGCATGCAATTCCCGAAAACCTCAACGCTTCGCTTCAGGAGGGTTTTCGTCGGCGAACTTTGGACCCAGCGAGACGGACAATGGAAGATGATGCGCTATCAAGAGACGCTGGTCCGCTAGTTCGTCGCCACGAAAAACAGAAGCCCGAATCCACGAATACGAATTCGGGTCTCCCGATTGGAGAACCCTCACTGGCACCGATTACTGTGATGCGTAAACACCCACGCAACCATCGGCGTTGATCGTTTCACAATTGTTGCCGCCCGACGGCAGTGGCACGAAGATGTGATTGTTCTTCGGGTCAACCGCGACGCTGTGCGCGTTGCCGTTGGTCGGGACGTTTTGCAGCCACTGTCTGGTTCCGGCATTGATGACTCCCAGAACCGGGCCGGTGGGCATGTCCCTCGAGCCCGTATAGTAGTTGTTGTCGCCGGGGTTGTACCAAGTCTGGTCCACGAACCCGACATTGTTGATGGTAGTGAGAACCTCGCCGGTGGTGCCATTGATAATGACCTCGGATGGCGCGAACGCGCGCCCATCGTGATCGGCGCAACCGACCAGAACATCCGTGCCCGGCCCGAGATTCAAGCCCGTAGGCATGCAGTTGTATATCGGGAAGCTGTTGACGATCGTCGGAACGTATTGAGTAACGCCACCGACGGTGATCGGGGTGAGGGGATTGATGACGTCGATGCTTCCCACGGTGATGTCGGTAGTCGCATTCCCGTTGGTCAGAAGGAAGCTGTTCGTGGGGGGGTAATAGATCATCCCACCCAGCCCGGCAGGTGCGATGGCTCCGAAGCAGTCGGGGAAGGAAGTCGCTGTCGGGCAGTATGTACCGTTCGTGGGCGTGCCAGGGGCTGAGTTCCGCAGCATAGGCGCGTGATGGCAAGCAACGGCGGGGTTAAAACCAGCTGCATCGCCAGATGCGCCGGACGGAACGGGCAGACCAGGGTGGCCCGGCGTTCCATAGAATTGGAGAGAGGGATCGGGGCAGGCGAAACCGTTATTCTCATCAACTAACACCGTGTTGTCCGTTGGGAGGGCATTGTCATAATAGATCTGACCAAGGATGCACGAAGCGTAGTTCGCGGTGAAGGTTGTGCCCGGCCCGCCGGGACTGAAGGGGGGCTGAGAGCCGGCAGCAGTGAATGGTGCGTAGGGGAGACAGTGGGCTAGTTGATCGACCTGCGCCGCTGTGGCGCCGGCCGGCGCGTTCGCGCCTCGTGTCACGACCCCGGTCACGTCAATGATGCTGACAAAGGGAAGTCCTGGGTCGCCATTGATGATCGCAACGAGATACCGCGAGGAGCCGTCCTGCGGGAAATTCACCACGCCGCCGGTTGTGGCAAGTTCGTCGGCGCGCAGGTCGCCGCAGGTCGGCATCGGAAAAAGCTCTTCCATCTGCTGACGCCATGCAAGCCGTGAGCTGGGTTGGGCCGTCATAGTCGGGAGAAGAGCCGGTTGGTATGACGGCGGTCAACATCGGCGCCGTTGTAAAACCGCTTGCGAGCGAGGGCGTGCATCCCGCGGGGACGCAAGCGCCCAGGTCAAAAACGAAGAGGGAAGAGCTGCCATTTCCGACAAACACGAAATTACCGTCGCCCGAGACTTCCAAGCCATTTGGACCCGAAAGCGGATTCAGATTGTTGGCGCGCGAGGCGCAGCACTGGCCGCCCACAAATCCTCCGAAATCGCCGTTGGGACCAAAGAAGCCCGGAAGGCGGAAGGTATTGGTCTTGCATCCGAACCGGGTGTAGTTGCCCTGCGCCGTGGTGGTGGGAGGAATGGTCTCTCCCGTCGTGCCATCAAACCAGCACTTACTGGCGTTGTTTCCCCCCTCGGCAACAGAGTTGTCCCCGCCGATGGCCCACAACGCGGTGTCGCTGGTTGTGCTGAACACCGGAACGTCGAGGCCAACCCGGTCCGACACGTAGTACAGGCGGTTGACCGGATCCGTCCAGCTGATGTCAAAAATATTGAAAGGCCCGCCGGGCTCGCCATTGGGATTGTGTTCCGGCACGAGCATGACATCGATCAACCCGATCGTCCCGTTCTTATCCGTGCCGCAGACCGGACAGTTAGCCTGGCTACTTCCGCAACTGTTCAGGATGAGAGTCGCTCCGAAGAGCACGACGATCGCCAGCAGGGAAAACAATTTCGGTTTCATCGAATTTCCTCCGTCGATATGAAGCGTCAGCCGAACCACCCTAACTCCACAGCAATGTTCTGCAGGATCTGTGCCGCCTGGATTTGCTTATGCCGGCCTCTCCAGCTAACCAGCAATCAGCTTATCCAGACCGCTCAAAGCCCGGATCAAAACCGAAACTGAATACCTTCAAGAAACACATAGTAATTGCGGGGCAGAATGCCCTGAACGCTTGGATCCTTGAGCTGATTGAAGTTGAAATCCGATTTCACAAGAACCCAGTAATTGAGATACCAATTGAACCCCACAGTGAGTTGATCGGTGTGGTCGCTGAATCCCGGGACGATTCCTGGCGTAATCGGGCAGGCGGGGATCGTCGTCGCGTCACAAGTTGCGCCATTCGCTCTACCTTCCAACCAGGAATAGCGGGCCTTCACCGCCCAGGCACCCCAACCCGGGGCCCCCGATTCTCCGGGAGAATTGGGGCCAATTACGGGATGCTTTACGCGGGGGATGGCGTTCTCCGGTTCGCGCTCGCCGGTGAGCAAATACGTTAGTGAAACGTACGCGCCGTTGCCCAAAACTCCTGGAATGGTGTTGAATCCAATGCCCCCGGCTGTCAAGGAGCCGATATCGCTACGCTTCTGTAAGAGATGTGCATACTCTCCACGAATGCCCAACGGTCCACTCAACCACGAGAAGAACCCGTTATAGCGCTCGACTCCGCCGTTGATCCTGAACTGCGGAAAGAAAGTGTAAGTGCTGTCGACCAAGAGCGCCGCTGAAGCTCTGTTCGTTCGCCAGGCCCTTGGACCGGCTGTGCTCAAAGGAACCGCCGAAAGACAGCCCCTTCATCCCACTGCCTTTGGAGTTTCTCCACGGGCTGAAGCGCAGCCTGCCGACAACTTCGGGCTCATTCGTGGTTCCCGATGGCAGGAGCCCCTGTCCGTTGAAAAGACCAATCCAGTATTCCGCGGCGCCGTGAACCAAATCACCGTGTATATCGATTCCGGGAGCGCGGAAAGCTCCGCCAGCATCCGGGTAGAGCACTGAAATGAGCGAGCGATTGTAGAACTCAACTGAGGTATCCGCAGTTCCGACTTCCATCGAAAAAGGCACCTTGTACTGACCCGCCATGATCCTGAAGGCGCTCCAAGGTTTAAAATCCATGTAAGCATCGCGGATGGTGAGCGCGGAGGCCGTTTCGAACAGGAAGGCATAGTCGAGTTGCTTCCCGTAGTTGCCCTGTACGCCGAAGCGGGCACGCGTGATGTTAAACGTGTCCGCAGGCGCACCATCGCCCTTGTAGAAACGTGTATTGCCCGTTCAAGTACCCGACCGGCATCAGCGTGAAGTTCCCATCGGAACTCTTCAGGAAAAAGTGCTCGCCGTTCCAACCGGCAGTTATCGGGGGAGTTTCTTTAGCCTTCTCCTCAAGAGCGCTGACCTCCGTCGCCAGGGCTTCGACTTCCTCGACGGTAGCGGGCGCAGATCGCCAGGCCACCGGATCAGGACTTGTGACAGCGTTAACCAAGGCGACGTGAGGCGTGCCGCCCTGGGGTTGCGCGCTCGTCTCGATGAGGTGTCGAATCTCTGCCTTCAGTTCCGCGACCTCGCGACGCAACTCGTTGACTTCTTCCTTGGTGGCGCTTCCTGACGTCGACCCGTCAGCCTTGCTCGCGGGTTCTGTGCCTTGAGCGTGGGCGAGCGAACCTGGCGCCATGAAAACGACTAGAAGCACGAACAACGTGGTGAGCAAGCGCATATGTTTCCTCTCCCGGATGATTTGCAAGGCGGGCCTACCATCAAGACATTCGGACAAGAAGGCCGCGCACTTCCTTGTCCGTTCGGGGCGACGAACCAAAAGGTCTCCAGAGCTGCGAATGAGTTCCTGTCCGGTATGAAGAGCGGACCAGTTACGCGGGCGGGTTTACCATAAAGAAATGAATGCTGTCAAGAAAAGTTTTTTCTGGCATCCCGATTAAGATAACTCCCGCACTACCTCCGAACCCTCACGAAGTTTAGTCAGGAGTAACTGTCTGACGCTCTATGGAAGACAGCCTCGATCGCGTGCAAAAAACTGTAACCTTCCGCGGCTTTCGGCAAAGACTGGCAGAATTAGAGGATCGAAATTTTTGGGATCCGGCGCGCCGGACCGAACAAGCTCCGCCGATCAATCCGCCAGCCAGCGCGGGAGAATTTGACTCGCCTCGAACGCCCTGCCATCATGTTCGACATGCCGGACCGAAGGCTTAGAATCGTCCGATTTATCGGGAGCACTCCGAACACTGCATATTGCGATGTCTGCAAATTAGCATTCCGGACGCGACGGGAATTTATAACGGACGCCGACAAGGCCAAAGCGCAACTGCAAGCCGACTTTGAAAAGCATGAGTGCCGGCCGGAAGAGGGTGCCGTCGACGATGCCTTAAACCACATCCGGTAAGCGGCCTCCTCATTTCAATCGCGTTTCGATACAGCCTCCGCACACCCGGTTATCGGCGTCCTTGCGATAGGATAATCCCAGCAACTCAACCACCGAACCCCGAGGGCTTGCCGCCTTGGCGATCGACGGGGTGAAGGATTTGATCCTATGCCGTCGCACGCTGAAAACACCACGTCACAATCCATGAATTACGCGCCCGCGGAGTTGAATTCCCACCGGGATCTCCCCGAGGGATTCTTTGATTTTCTATTGCCACTCCACAAACAGTTCACGCCTTGGCAGCAGAAATTGGTTGCGAAGCGCGCAGAGGCGTTACAGCGGTCGCATCGCGGGCAGCCGCCTGACTATTTGCCAGGTTCAGAGGCAACCGCCTCCGATTGGCGGATCGAAGTTCCAGACTGGTGCGCGGATCAGCGCAACCAGATGACCGGACCGGCCGACGATGCTGAGTTGACGGTAAAACTGCTGAACTCCGGATCGCCCGCCGTCATGATCGATCTGGAAGACTCCACAGCGAACACATGGGATCGCATCATGGTGGCGGTCAAGAACACAATCGCCGCCTATAAATACGAACTCAGCTACGACGACAAGAAGCGGCAAAAAAAAGTCACGGTCCAGCGGTCGAAGACCGTTACCTGGGTGCGGCCCCGTGGCTTGCATGTCAGCCAGGGTGGAGTAGTCAAGAATGAGATCATGTCTGCTTCCCTGTTTGATTTGGCTTTGATCTGGTACCAGATCGATCCCGCATGGTTGCCTCACAACTTTTCCGTGTACATCCCCAAAAGCGAGTCTGCCGAAGAAGCCCTATGGTGGCGCGAACTCTTCCAGCTTCTCGCCAAGCATAAGGGTTTGCCGAAGAACTACATCAAATGCATGGCGCTCGTGGAGGCGCACCCACTGGCCTACCAGATGGAGGAATTCCTTTTCCATCTTCGCGAGCACTGCCTCGGATTGAACCTCGGCCGCTGGGATTACATGGCCTCGCTCATCGACTTCATGATCGAGGATCCGAATTGGATTTTGCCGGATCGAAACACCATCCCGCACGACGTGGCGTTCTTCCAGAACTTCCGCACGCTGATGCCGGAAGTTTGCCACAAGCACGGAGCGCTCGCAATCGGCGGCATGACCGCGCTTTTTCCTAGCCGAACTGATGCGGAATTGAACGAGCGCGCGCTCAAGGTCCTAACGCAAGACAAAAAGAACGAGGCCGACTGCCTGATGGACGGAGCCTGGACTGGCCATCCCGATCAAAACGAAATCGCTGTTGCTCAGTTCCCTTATCCCAATCAGATTGCTAAACGACCTAAACTTCCCAACCCCCATCCCGACCTGCGGCCTATTCCGAAGGGCGTCGGCGAAATAACCCTAGCCGGAACCCGAGCTGCCGTGCGCACCGTGATTCGCTATCGCAACGGCGTACTCAACGGAAAAGGAGCTAGCCTGCTCGATGGTTACATGGAAGATCTGGCAACGGACCGCATTTACCGCCTGATGATTGCACAGCGCGTGCGGCATAAGGTGAGGGTCGACGGAGATGAGGGCAAGCCACTGCAGCATTCGTCCGAATTGGTAACTCGTCTGTTCGACCAGGAGTTGGCAAAAATTCAGAAAGACCTTCCGGCAGAGATCGATCGCAAAGCCTCCGCAACCTTGCCCGAAGCGCGGCGCATCGCCGAGCAGATGATTGTCCAGGGGCATCACTCGCCGATTTGATGAACGGACCTATGAAGTAATGAGTAGGACACGGCTTTTGAAAAACAAATCGAAGCTGATTAGAAAGATTGATTTGACCGCAATGGCGTCATAGGCGCTCACTGTCAAACTACTTTGCACATGGGCTTCAACATTAACGATCTCTTCTTACATCTCGAACGGTCGGCGCCACGGCATTATTCCGAGGATGGAAGGGTTCAGCACAAGCTTTCTGGAGAATTAAGCCATGAACGCAGAACCGGTTCCCGCCGAGGAAACCATCCGCAATTTCTGGAATACCCATCCCTGCGGCGATCAACTGGTGGAACGCCTGCACGCCGATTATGATGCCTTCTTTCAACGGTATGACGCCTACCGATATAGCCCTGAAAACGAAGGCCACATTCCCCGACGGCTCGATGCAATCGACGTTAAGGGTAAGCGGGTGCTTGAAATCGGATTGGGGCAAGGGACGGAATCCGAGCAGCTAATCCGGCGCGGCGCGATCTGGTTTGGACTGGATCTGACTCCCGAGTCGGTGGCGCGGGTACGGACCCGCCTACGCTTGCGGCAGCTCCCTTACGAGCGGCTGGACTGCGGAAGCGCACTCGACATCCCCTACGGCGACGGACGCTTTGACATGGTTTTCTCGCACGGCGTCCTGCACCACATCCCGGATGTGAAAACGGCGCAGAGAGAAATCGCGCGCGTGCTAAAGCCAAACGGCGAGCTCATCGTGATGCTATATGCGCGCTGGTCGCTGAATTATCTGGTCGCAATCGCGATCGTACGCCGGATTGCTATCTTCGGGCTTTCCGGGCTAGGCGCGAAACCGGGTGGCATAGTCGGCGTCCATCTCTTGAACGCCAAAAAAGTCGGGGTCCGGCGCTACCTCAAGCTGGCGAACTTTATTCACGTGAGCACCGACGGCCCGGAAAATCCCTACAGCAAGGTCTATGACCTGTCCCGAGTGCGCGAAGACTTCCCGGATTTCGTGATCGAGCGCAGCTATCAGGATTGCATGCACGCACCGCCGCTCCCTGTCGGATGGTTGAAACCGCTGGCCGGCGTGCTCGGCTGGCATCTGTGGGTGCACCTGAAGCCGCGCAACCCAGAAGGCACTTCGGACCGTGCATGCCCCCGATTTCTTCTGCAGTGAGTTTCCGAGGACACGCCGAAATGTCATATATGCCCGTCTCGCTCGCGTCACTGTCCTCGCGGCGCCGAGTGCGGTAGTTTTCGCCGTACCTTACATGGTCGCATTTCGGTAGAGTTTTGGCGATTGTCCGCTCCGTACCGTAATATTCTTTAAGCACATGTTGGAACAGAAACGAGGACTATGAGCGCCCTGGAACAGGCAAGTTCCACACTTCAATTCCCTGCCCTGCAACCGCCCCGCCGCTACTTATTCGGTCCCGGCCCCAGCATGGTTCACCCGCGCGTTTACGAGGCGTTGTCAAAACCGATCGTCGGACACCTCGACGCCTACTTCATCCAGGTCATGGGAGACGTGCAGCAACTGCTGAAGACTGCCTACGGAACCACCGACGGTGCCACGCTGACAATTTCCGGCACCGGCAGCGCGGGCATGGAAGCTGCCGTCGCAAACTTCGTCGAGCCCGGTGCCAAATTCGCGGTTTTCGCCAATGGATATTTCTCCGACCGGCTTACCGAGATGGCGAAGCGCAACGGCGCGAACGTCGTGCGCTTTGAGAAAGCGTGGGGTGAGACCTACACCGATGATGAGGCCAGAGAATTCATCGGGCGTGAGAAGCCCAAGGTCGTGGCTTATGTTCATGCCGAAACCTCGACGGGCGCGTTGCAATCGGGCCGGGCCATCTGCGCCGCTGCCCACGATGCGGGCGCTCTGGTGATCGCGGATTGCGTCACCTCGCTCGGTGGAGTGCCCGTAGAGTTCGACCAGACCGGCATCGACGTGGCCTACAGTTGCACGCAAAAAGGGCTGAGTTGTCCACCGGGCTTGTCTCCGATGGCGATGTCGGCGAGGGCTATGGAGTTTCTGCGCGCCCGCACGACTCCGCCGCGCAGTTGGTATCTGGACCTCAAGCTGATTCACGACTACTCGACCGTGTCGCATCGTTACCATCACACGGCGCCGATTTCCATGTTCTACGCCTTGCGCGAGGCGCTCCTGGTCATCGCCGAAGAAGGAATCGAAAACCGCTGGGAGCGGCATCGCCGTAGCAACCAGTCTTTCGTCAAAGGAATTGAAGCGATGGGTCTGCGCATGCACGTTCCCGCGGAGCACCGCATCGCGACCCTCAACACCGTGTGCGTGCCCGCAGGAGTGGACGAAGCCAAGGTCCGTAAACAGTTGTTGGATGGTCCGGGGATTGAAATCGCCGGCGGGTTTGGGCCGCTCGCAGGCAAAGTCTTCCGCATCGGCGTGATGGGTCCGCTGGCGACTGAAGAGAACGTGCAGTTTTTCCTGAAAGAGTTCAACAAGGCGCTCAAGGCAGCGGGCTACTCGAACTAAAATTAGGCACCCAGGGGCAGGGACAGCGGCGAATGACACTGAAGTCAGTAGAGACAATCCTTGACGTTTTGCATTTTGCGGACAGTCATACCGCAGTTATCGTTCCCGAACTCAACCTCCATGTCACCTACGATTCGCTGCGGCGGCAGGTGCTCGAGATGGCGAACGCCTTGGCTTCCGCCGGCATTCGCCGTGGCGACGCCGTGGCGATTGCGTTGCCCAATGGTTTGCCTGCAATCGTGAGCTTTCTGGCTGCCTCCATCGCGGGCAAGGCAGCCCCTTTGAATCCGGCGTATCCCTACGAAGAATTTCATTTTTTTCTGGGCGACACCGATGCACGAGTTCTGATCTGTCCGTCCGTGGGCGCCGAATTCGTCCGCACCGCAGCAGCCGACCGCAAGATACCAGTCATGTCTCGGTGGAAATGAACGAGAGAGGCGATGTGCGCCTGACCGGTGCTCCGTCTGGAGCCACTGCGACTGCGCCCACCGCGGACGACATTGCTCTGGTTCTGCACACTAGCGGCAGCACGGGAAAACCCAAGCGGGTTCCGTTGCGGCATTTCAACCTCGCTGTTTCTTCGGCAAACATCGCGAACACTTACACGCTTTCCGAGGAAGACGTTGCTTTATGCATTATGCCGCTGTTCCACATTCATGGCTTGATCGCTTCCACCATGGCCACTCTGCTTTCCGGAGGAGCGGTGGTAGTTCCTACCAAATTTAATGCGCTTTCTTTCTGGCGCACGGTCCGTGAGCATCGGGTTACCTGGTATTCCGGGGTGCCTACGATGCATCAGCTTCTGATGGCTCGGACGCACCACAAGCCGGCCGAGGCGGGCACGTTGCGCTTCATTCGTTCCTGCAGCGCGCCCTTGTCGCCGGAACTGATTGATAAAATCGAGAACGAATTTGGCGTGCCATTCGTTGAAGCGTACGGCATGACCGAAGCTTCGCATCAGATGACTTCGAATCCGCTGCCGCCGCGCCATCGCAAGGCCGGATCGGTGGGAGTGGGCGCAGGCCTGCGCGTGCGGATCATGGACAAACAGGGCAATTCTCTCGAAAACAATCAGCGAGGAGAAATCGCGATCCAGGGCGCGAATGTGTTTCGGGGATACGAAAATAATCCGGACGCAAACACCCGCGCCTTCGTTAACGGATGGTTTCGCACCGGTGATCAAGGCTATCTCGACGACGATTGTTACCTGCATCTGACGGGCCGCATTAAAGACATCATCATTCGCGGCGGCGAGAACATTGCGCCTCACGAAGTTGACGAGATTCTCCTGCGACATCCCGCGGTCGCGGCGGCTGTCACCTTCGGCTGTGCCCATCCCACGCTGGGTGAAGAAGTGGCTGCAGCTGTGGTGTTGCATGAAACCCATGGCGCCACCGAATCGGCGCTCCTCAAGCATTGCCGTGAGCTGCTGGCAGAATTCAAATGTCCAAAGAAGATTTATCTGGTGAAGAGTATTCCAACAACGGCCACTGGAAAAATTCGCCGCCGTGCCGTCGCCGCCGCGCTCGTGGACGATCAACGTGGGTAGCGGCTTGAGTGAGCAACGATGAGATTCCTGATCGCCGGGGCCGGCGCCATTGGAGCCTACATCGGTGCGCGCATGGCGCAGGCCGGTTTCGAAGTCACGCTCTTCGCGCGCGGCCCGCATCTTCGCGCCATGCAAGAGCACGGCGTGCAAGTGAAAAGTGGCGAGGGAGATTTCGTGGCGCGGCCCGCTATTGCCGCCTCGCTCGAACAAGTGGGGCCGGTGGACGTCGTCTTCCTCGGCGTGAAGGCGCACGCCTTGCCGCAATTGGCTCCTCACTTGAAGCCGGTTCTTGGTCCTGATACTACCGTCGTCAGCACTCAAAACGGAATTCCATGGTGGTACTTTCAGGGCTTTGGCGGCGAGTACGAAGGATTACGCCTGGAGCGCGTCGATCCCGGCGGCGTGATTTCGGCGGCGATAGAAGCACGCAGCGTGGTCGGATCGATTGTCTACTTTGCGACTGAAATCACCGAACCGGGAGTGATTCAGCACATCGAAGGCAACCGCATTACGCTGGGCGAACCGGACGGTTCACGATCCGATCGCGTCCGATCAATTGCAGAGGCTCTCGTCGCCTCCGGCTTCCGCTCCCCGATCACCGCACGCATCCGGCATGAGATTTTTGTAAAGCTTCTGGGTAACGCGTCCTTCAATCCGGTCAGCGCACTTACGCGCGCAACGCTTGCCCAGATGGCGCGCGACCCGGGAGTCTCTTCTGTGATTCGAAACATCATGCAGGAAGTGGAAGCCGTCTCCCACAAGTTAGGTATGGAGCTGCCCATCTCAATTGATCAACGCATCGCCGGCGCGGAAAAGGTGGGCGAGCACAAAACTTCTATGCTGCAGGATCTGGAAGCCGGCCGCCCGATGGAACTTGAGGCGCTCATCGGCGCGGTCGTGGAGCTGGGTGAGAGGGTGGGACTTCCCATGACCTCCACCCGCACGGTGTACAACTGCGCGAAATTGCTGGCCGAAGGCAGCGCAATACGGTCTCGTTGACCCCGCCCTTATCAGCCATTTTTATCCGGGCAACAAAAATATTTGCTCACGGGCTTGACAACGGGGGTATACTCCCCTCGTCGGCTGGTCCACTTATCGGACCACTTGCCAAATGCCAGTTGCCATCAAATCCGACTTCGAAGTTGTCCGCAGGAACAAAGTCTACGAAGAAGTCGCCAAGCAGATCGAGCGCCTGATCCTGAAAAAGCTGAAACCCGGCGACAAACTTCCATCAGAACGCGAACTGGCAGAGATGCTTAGAGTAAGCCGCAGTTCGATCCGCGACGCGATTCGAGGTCTGGAATTAATGGGGTTGGTGGAACCGCGTCAGGGCGCTGGCACAATCGTTCGCGAAGTTTCCGCGGACTCGTTGGTCAATCCTTTTGCAAATGCTCTCAAACGCCGCCAGGAACTAGTCAGCGAGCTCTTGGATTTTCGCAGAATGCTCGAACCGCCGCTAGCAGCACGCGCCGCTACCCACGCTTCTCCTGAAGAAATTTCCGAGATGGAAGAGATTCTTCGGCGGCAGGAGGAAAAGCAGGCGCAGGGTGACGCTGCAGTCGCGGAAGACACGGAATTTCACTATAGCGTTGCTTTGGCTTCCGAAAACAGCGTCGTGCTGAAGGTGCTCGACATACTCATGGACTTGTTGCGCGATACGCGGGAACGATCTCTACAGGTGGAAGGTCGCCCGCAGAAGTCGTTGGCCGGGCACCGCCGGATTCTGGCGGCCATCAAGCGTCACGACGCCGAAGCTGCTAAGGATGCCATGCGGCGGCACATCGAAGACGTAGAAGAGATCGTACTTAACAAGCTTTGATGAATAGGTTCTGCTGAACAACTTTTGATGACCAAGTTCTAGTCAACGGAGGGTTGGTTATGGGTCGGTTATTTGCAATCGAGATTATTTATCGAGGCATTTTTCAAAAAACAATGGCGGGCAGGCTTAGCCGGGCGATCGTGCTCGCTGCCCATCACGAAGGCAAAGTGGGTATTTCTTTTGGCCGTTACGGAGACAGTCCCGAGCGCAACGGAATTCCCGCGAAGGGCTTCGCGATCGTGGCCACTGACAAGCAGACTCTGCAGGAGGGCATGGCGAAATATGAACCCAAGGAAGTCGACGTCACTATTTGTGTCGATGACACGCTATGCAAGGGCGTCGAGTCGTGGGCCTGGTACGGTCTGCAACCGGTCAATCGTTTGCTGAAGCCCGGCGGCACGCTGATCGTCACCTCGCGCGAGGGCCCGGAAGCGATCATTGCGATGGCGCATCGCAAGGAGACTCCGTACCAACTCTCCATCCTCAAGGGAACGGTCAGCTTCTCCGGCTTGTGGGTTTACAAAGACGATCACACCGATGTTCGCATTTTGGGCGCGGTTGCCAAGATTCTTCCCGAGCTGTTCAGCCTGAAATCCGTACAACGAGCCATCGTCGACGAGTGGCACGATGAACTAAAGGCCACTTCGGCCGCCAAGGCTTACGATCGGACCACCAGCATCACGGTGACTCCGGACCAGGGCAATCCTGAAGTGCCGTACAAATTCGACCTTCCCAAGTGGCATGAGATGGGCGAAGGCATCGCCATCCCAAGTATTCCCGCCGGACACAAGATGGACGATCCAACCTCCAAGGCGGAGGGTGGATTCCAGCCCGATCGCAATCCCACCTTCAAAAAATTCAGCACCAGGACCATGCGTCCAGTGGTGAATTTCGACACCTGCATTAAATGCACGCTGTGCTGGCTGCAGTGTCCGGATTCATGTTTCGACGTGACTCCGGAAGGTTTGTACGATGCGAATATGCAAGCCTGCTGCGGGTGTGGCGTGTGCGAGGCGGTGTGCCCCGTCAAAGAATGCGTGACCATGGTGAATGAGACGGAGTTTAAAGGCAACGATAGCCAGTGGGAAGACTGGCGCAAGGACAAAGACGGTTACAAAGTGTGGCTGGAAGAGAAAATCAAACATCCGCCGGAACGGTCGCACGGGTTCCGCTATCGTGGGCAGTATGAAGAGCAGATTCCTGAAATGCTCGAGATTGCTCAGGAAAAATAACATTCATAGGATTCCAAACGAGGAGAGTCCGTCATGGCAGTGGCAACAGTAATCGAAGAACAGAAAGACAAGTCGACAAAACAGCCTTAATCACCGGTAGTGAAGCCATCGCAGTCGCCTGCCAGCTGGCCGATGTAGATGTGATCACGGCTTATCCGATCCGTCCTTACGACACCGTCATGCAATACGTCTGCAAGCTGGTGGCGAACGGTGAAATGGATTGCGAATATATCGTCGCGGAAGGCGAACATTCGCAGTTTGAAATCGTGAAGCATGCTTCGGCCTGCGGGGCCCGCGTGTTTTGCGGCTCCAGCGGCGTCGGCTGGATGTATGCCATGGAAGCTCTGACGGTTACTCCCGCGCTTCGCATTCCCATGATCGCCATGGTGGGAAACCGCGCGTTGGATGATCCCGGCGCCTTTGGCGTAGAGCATAACGATGCCCTCGCCGTCCGCGATCTGGGCTGGCAACTGGTTTGGGTCGATAACGCGCAAGAGGCGCTGGACACGGCGCTGATTGCTTACCGAGTTGCCGAGGACGGCGCATCTTCCTGCCCCTGGCCATCAGTTGCGACGGCGCTTTCCTCACTCACTCACAGGCGCTGGTAAAGATCCCATCTCAAGAGAAAGTGAACGAATTCCTGCCGCAATACAACCGCGGCGACCTGTTGCTTCACCCTGACAATCCGATCACAGTGGCGCCGCAGGGCAATGAAGACTGGGTCATGGAAATTCGCCGCCAGAACTATGCGGCGATGGAGCGGTCCCCTGGCGTGATCAAGGAAGCCTACGCCGATTTCGAGCGCATTTTCGGGCGCTCTTATGGCAATCCGTTCTTTGAAGAGTACATGACCGAAGATGCGGATATCGTTCTCATGGGCATGGGGACGCTATCGATTTCAGTAAAGGTGGCGATTCCGAAATGCGCAAGCAAGGGAAACGAGTGGGGTTTGTGCGCATGCGATGGTTCCGTCCCTTTGCGGCCAAGGAATTGTCGAAGTCTCTGCAGCGTTTTGCCGCCGTTGGAGTCATCGATCGTGACTACTCTTTCGGCTCGCCCTATGCCGGAGGCGTTCTCGCCGGCGAAGTTCGTCATGCCCTGTATCCGGGGCCGGGCAAGAAACCGCCGGTGGTGGGCTTCATTTGTGGCCTCGGTGGGCGCGAAGTGACCGTGCCCGACGTCCAGAGGATGGCCGAAGCTGTCTATAACGCTGCCGATGGTAAAAAGCAACCCTTAACTCAATGGATCGGATTGCGTGAGTAATCCGCTTTCGCTGCGAGGTTTTTGAGATCTCAGAGAGGATGAAGAATTTATGGAAACCTACATACAGATCGATCCGACCCAGAAACTAGATCCCTACAAAGCGGTCAAGAAGATTCCGTTGGAGGAATATTTCACCTCCGGTCACCGCACCTGCCAAGGCTGTGAATCGGCGCTGGTGATGAAGATGATGGCCAAGGCCGCCGGCCCCAGAACCATCGTGCTCGGCAGCACGGGTTGCATGTATGTGGCGAACACCACGTACTACAGCACGTCATGGGTGCTTCCCTGGATGCACACGCAGTTAGGAAGCAGCGGCTCAGCGGCTCTGGGCGCTTCTGCGGCTTTGAAAGTTCTCATGCGCAAGGGAAAAATGAAGCAGGAGCCCATCAACGTGATAGCATTCTGCGGCGACGGCGGTGGGGCGGACATGGGCGTGGGTGCCATCTCAGCTACCCTCACTCATCCCGATTACAACTGCCTCATTTTGATGTATGACAACGAGTCATACGCTAATACCGACATACAGCTTTCAGGTAGCACGCCCTGGGGCGCGAACACCACCTTTAGTACAC
>CAVXOK010000015.1:0-30002 GCA_963763285.1 uncultured Acidobacteriaceae bacterium
AAACGTTTTCGGCGGGGCGATAATCGTGCAGCGCAGTTGGGAGCGACGGTATCTTCGCTATTTCGTCGCGCTGGGCGCGGGATTCATGCTGGCGACCGCTCTGGTCGAGATGGTCCCGGAGAGCCTGGAACTCCGCGGCCGCAGCGCCGCGTATCTGATTCTGCTCGGCTACCTCATCATCCATTTCTTCGAGCACACGGTCACGCCGCACTTCCACTTCGGCGAAGAGACGCACAAGGACGAGTTCATGCATTCCCACAAGGGATACTCCGTCCTGCTCGGCCTGATCATCCACACGTTTTTCGACGGCATCGCCATCGCATCGGGATTTCTGGTGTCGAACTGCGCTGGGCTGGATGATCTTTCTTGCGATTTTCCTGCACAAAATTCCCGAAGGCTTCACCGTGAGTTCGGTCATGCTGGCCAGCGGACGCAGCCGGGGCACGGCTTGGGGAGCGTCGGTGATTCTCGGCGGAGCAACGCTGGCTGGCGTTTTGACGATGGCGGTCTTCCGCCAACACGTGGACGCGGGACTGCCGCTGGCGGCGGGGGTTACGATTTACGTGGCGGCATCGGATCTGGTTCCGGAGGTGAACAAGGAGCCGGCGACCAAGATGGCTCTGTTGGTTTTCGTGGGAGCGGGAGTCTGTGCTTCTTGCTGACGCGCCTTGTTTCAAGGGCACTGAAGCAGTTGCCTTACTTAGTACACCCGACCGTGCCTCCGGAGCATATGCTACTGAAACTCAATCCACCGTGTGCTTGGCCGTGTAGCCGTCGCGCGCGACCACTTCGATCTTCACATCTTTGCCCTTCTGGTCTTTCATTTTCAGCGGGCCGCCGTCGGGCGCTACCACCTGGACTTTCAGCTTGCGGTAGGTGCCGTCGAGCTTGGCGTTGGTGGGATGATAGGACAGCGAATACTGATTGCGGATGTCGTTGCCAATATCCTGAAAGTCCTCGCCATACTCTGCCTGAAACCGCGGAAAGTAGGCGCGGCCGCCGGTCATGGCGGCAAAGGTCCTCATTTCGTTATCGGCCTGCAGGTAATCCATGTGCGCTGGCGGGAATGCCCATGCCGTGCGCGTTGCCCGTGCAATGCTGGACTTCGCAGATCTCGCGCAGATCCACCCGACACTGATGGGGAAGATGGTCACATCCTTGGTATCTTTGACCTTCTTCGTGATCTTATCGAGCGTGAGCTTGCTGAAAGTGTCGAATCCGGTGGTAACCAGAATGACGTACTTCTTGCCTTCAACCCGGTCCAGGCGATCCAGCGTGTCATAGAAAGCATCGAACACATTGGTCTCGGCGAATCCGGGAATGCGCAACTGGTTCAGCGCTCCGTAGACCGCTCTCTTGTCCTGGGTGAAATCCACCAGAATGTGCGGCTGCATGTCGTAATAGGAAACCGCAATCCAGTCGTCTTTCTTCAGCGTATTGGCAAAGGCGTAGGAAGCCTGCAGAGCGTCGATCATGAAACTGTAGCTAGTCGATGCGAACTCCACCAGCAGCACCGCCGTGATCGGCGCTTTTGAAACGTTGAAGTGCGTGATCTGCTGCGGCGCTCCGTCTTCGAACAATGCGGAAATTGTCCTTGCTTCAGCCCGGGGACAAACTGGCCGCTCTTGGTGGTGACCAGCACATCCACATTGACCAGAGGCACGTTCACCTTGATGCGAATAGTCAGGCATGCCTTCGAGCTTTCTCGGGCGTAGCGGGTGGCGGAGGCGGCGGAGCTCTTCGGGATTCTTCTTCGGGATGGCGTAGGGGCCGACATTGTCGCTGGGCCCGCCCGCCTCGGCGAGGAACATCTTGCTTGGGCTTGCCGTTGTCCTGCGTGATTGTCTTGCGGCGGCGCCTGCGACTGGTCCTGGGCAGAAGCCGAGACTGCCTGGCGCAAAGCAGGACCAGCGAGACCGCCAGGATCAGCACCAGCCGGATTAAATTCTGGAAACGCGAGCGTTGGTTTGTAATCAGCTGATCGATAAACATGCGAAACCCCGGAAGATAATAGACATCCTATGGGAGCGAAAATACCCTGTGCTAGTATAGACGCAGGGATTCGCGATTGGGATGTTTTGCCCGGCTCCCGGTATTCCCCCTCCTGGCAATGACTTACAATCTGGCGAAGTCTAATACGAGTATAGGGCAGGACTGGCACAAGTCCTTCCGGGCGTCGTTCATGAGAAAACTAGCTTTGCGTTCGTTCAGTCGTTTCCCTGTTCTTTTCCTCTTCTGCGTCTGCCCAAACCGGCTCGGCGCAAGCCTCGCAAAATCCTCAAACCATTGCTGTGAGCCAGATCCACGCCGGCATGCGTGGCGTCGCCTACACAGTATTTGAGGGCGTGAAGCCCGAAGTCCATGGACGTGGAAGTGCTCGGCGTGCTGCACAACGTGAACGGACCTAAGGGCGACATTATTCTGGTCCGGCTGCACGGGCAGAAGGTGGAATACACGGGCGTGGTCGCCGGGCATGAGCGGCAGCCCGGTTTATCTCGACGGCAAACTTGCCGGCGCGCTCGCCTTCCGCATCGGAGAATTCTCGAAAGAGCCCATCGCCGGCGTCACTCCGATCGCCGACATGCTGGAGATCAGCGCGCTCGACCGTTCGCCTGCGGAAGAGACGTCTGCGGTCAAGCCCTCGGTGACTGCGCGTCGCGGGCAAGACCGCCGCGCCCGGCGAGAATTCCCGCTGCCGGGTTTGGCTCAGGATTCCGAGGGGAAGGATTTTGCGAATTACCTGAAGCCAATCGAGACTCCTCTGGTCTTCAACGGATTCTCCGGAGCAAGCCGTTCGGCTTTTCGCCGGGCAATTTGCCTCCGCCGGAATCGTGCCGGTCATGGGCGCAGGCTCGGTGAGCGACGACAAGCAGCCGGAACCGCTTGAAGCCGGCTCGGCGGTCAGCGCGGTTCTGGTGCGCGGCGACATGGACATCGAAGCCACCTGCACCGTCACCTACATCGATCCGCAGCGCCTGCTGGCCTGCGGACATCCTCTGCTGCAATTCGGCTCCGTCGACTTGCCCATGAACAAGGCCGAGGTGCTGGCTACGCTGGCCTCGCCGCTCAATGCTTTCAAGATCGTCAACACCACCGAGCCGGTGGGAACCTTCGTGCAGGATCGCCACACCGGCATCATGGGCGTCTTCAACCGCCAGCCGGAGATGATTCCGGTCACGCTGAGCATCCACAGCAGCACCGGCGTGAAGCAATTCCATTACGAAGTGCTGAACAATCCCGAGCTGACGTCCGGTCGCGCTCATGGTGACGGTGTTCAACGCGCTGCACGGCGTCAACGAGTTCGGCGAAGAAATTACTTACCGGCTCGCCGGCAGCATCGGCGTTAAGGGATTTCCCGAAGTAACGATGCGCAATATGTTCGCTCCGGCGGAGAACGGACAGCCCGCGGCCATGCAGGCCGCGCTCTCGCTCGGCGAGCGTTTCGGACGCATCTACGACAATCCTTACAACGCTCCGGCTATCGCGGGCGTGAAGCTCGATTTCGAACTGGTGCGCGAGCGCCGCTGGGCGCGACTGGAGAGCGCCCGCACCGACGTGACGGAAGCCCGCCCAGGCGACAAATTACGGTTGAAACCGTGCTCGCTCCCTACCGCGGCGAGCGCATCGTGCGGCAGATTCCCGTGAAGATTCCCACCTCGGCGAGCAAAGGAACATTGCGCATCCTGGTGAGTGACGGCGAGACTCTCGACCGCATCGGCCACGCCAACCCGGCCTTCGGCCGCAAGCTCGATCTGGCCTCCACCATCGCGCTGCTCAACAAAGAGCACTCCAACAACCGCCTCTACGTCTCGCTGCTCGAAGCTGACCCGGAAGCCCGCGTCGCCGACAAAGTGATGCCCACGCTGCCCATCTCGATCATGAACGTGATGGACGGCATGCGCGGCAATCAGGAAATGGTGGTCTCGGCGAATCGAGCGTGGATGAAACCGCGACCGCTCCGCTGGATTACGTGGTGTCTGGAGCGCAGTTGCTGACGATCACGGTGAAGTGAATCGGGACATGCGCGCCTGTCCTTGGTTCGAATGCGATCTGGTTACTTTGAATCCGGAGTCTTCGGTCGCGAGGCGCGTTCCTTGAGAATGTAATACTTGATCCAAACGTTATCGCCATCGTCCGTCGATGATCCGCCTTCTGCACCAAGCTAGCGGGTAGGAATGCCCGGCTCGCCCAGATCAGCGGATAGGATTTTTCTCCTGCCGCAGCGTCGTCTCTCTCCCATCTCGCTCCAGGTTCGCTCCGCCGGATTACCTCTCCAACATACGCACCGTACGCCGACCCGAGCCCTTTTTCGCTGATCGACGATGGGTTCTTCGCATATTGCTCATGGAGCTGGCCCAGAATTTTCTCCACGCTCTTAATGGACTCGACGCTGTAATCGAGATGGATGTGGTTCTGACTTTCGGCGTCCTCTACCGCCTGAGACGCTAACCATTGGATGAACTCGTCAGTGCTCTTGAAGGCTCGCTCCCCGCTCCTGCTGCGACGCCACATCAAGAATAACGAGGCGCATAGAACTAGCAGTAGCGCCATCGCCAGGGCTGATTTCACGGTCATAGGTTCGGCGCGTTCACTATATCCATCCCGCCAGCGATCCCCGCTTTATCCATGTGCCGGAAGCCATCTGTCTGCAACGCTGCCAGTACCATCAGCGTTCCGTTGTAGCCTACGTGCGCCAGAAAGCTTGAGGCCACGGACTTGGTCACCGCCCGAACCGTGGTGAGCACGACGCCAACCAGAAAGATGATCAGCACCGCTCCCCAGGAACGCCCGTACTGAAAAAAGTGGATCAGGCCGAAGGGCAGCGCGGTGAGAAGGATTCCCCAAACTGCCCCCAGGCGCCGCGCCAGCACGGGATAAAGAAATCCGCGAAAGAAGAGTTCTTCCATCAAAGGGCCCAGGCTGACGGCGAAAGCTGCCGTGAGATAGGCATCGGAAGGCCGGGCGAAGAATTGATCGAACGGCGTTTCTTTGGGCATGGGCAGGAACCGCCCGAGCAGGTCGAGCCCGAGCATGAGAACTCCCAGGCCGAGCAAACTCACCGCGGCCATCCCCGGCCAATTCCAGCGAATGGCCTGCCAGAAGCTGCGTGCGGTATTTACCCTGGACCAGCAGGATCATGTAGAGCGCCACGGCGACATAAGTCAGCAACTCGGAAAGCAGCGCCAGCACCGGCTTCTGCGCCACATCGAACCAGCTCTCGTGCGGATAAGCGAACCGGTCGCGCTCCCAGCACAACGAGGAGTTGCACGACAAAAAGCGTGAGCAGCGTGAGCCCGGTAATCTGCAGCACATCCCACCCGCTCCACACGGGGTTCTCGCCGGCTTTCGGGCGCCGGCGCTGCGGGCTGAGCCGCGGGCGGCGGAAATGGGTCGACAACAGACGGGGCGGGCGTTCTGCGGCTCGATATTCAGCGGCGGCGGGCCGAACGGCGGATTTTCGGGCGACGACAAAGAGATCCTCTCGTCAATGAAGAACCAACACATAGCAGATTACGATGTTTGGAGAAATCTGGCGACCCACTACGCGCTTCGCTTGCCGTTCCCGGCAAAATATCCTGCCAGCGCCTGGCCGGTATACGACTTCTTCACTCTCGCCACCTGTTCGGGCGTGCCCTGCGCCACGATGCGGCCGCCTTCTTCGCCGCCTTCGGGGCCGAGGTCGATGATCCAGTCGGCGTTGCGGATCACATCCAGATTGTGTTCGATGATGATGATCGAATTGCCCAGGTCGGTCAACCGGTGCAGCACATCGAGCAACTTCTTCACGTCGTCGAAGTGCAGGCCGGTCGTGGGCTCATCGAGCAGGTAAAGAGTCTTGCCCGTCTGCCGCTTGCTCAACTCGCGGGCCAGCTTGATGCGCTGGGCTTCGCCGCCGGAAAGTGTTACTGCCGACTGACCGAGATGAATGTAGCCGAGGCCCGACATCGACCAGCGTTTGCAGCTTCTGCTTTACCTGCGGAATGTTTTCGAGAATGGGCAGCGCGTCGGAAACCGGCATCTCCAACAAATCAGCGATCGAGTTGCCGTTGTACTTCACTGCCAGGGTTTCGTGATTGTAGCGGCGTCCGCCGCAGACCTCGCATAGCACATAAACATCGGGCAGGAAATTCATCTCGATGCGGCGCTGGCCCTCGCCCTGGCAGGCCTCGCAACGTCCGCCGGAAACGTTGAAGGAAAAGCGTCCCGGCTTGTAGCCGCGCTCGCGCGCTTCCGGCAGCATGGCATAAAGATCGCGAATCGCGGTGAACACGCCGGTGTAGGTTGCGGGATTCGAGCGCGGCGTGCGGCCGATCGGCGACTGGTCGATGCGAATGACTTTGTCGATGTTCTCCGCGCCCATGATCGCCTTGTGCTCGCCGGACTTTTCGCGCGAACGGTAAAGCTGGCGCGCCAGAGCGCGGTAAAGAATGTCATTCACCAGCGTGGACTTGCCCGAGCCGGAGACGCCGGTCACGACCGTCATCACGCCAAGCGGAAAAGTCACGTCGAGATTCTTGAGATTGTTTTCCTTCGCGCCCAGAATCGTCAGCGCCGCGCCATTCTTCTGCCGCCGCTCGGGACGCATCTCGATCTGCACTCTGCCGGAGATGTAAGCCCCGGTCAGCGAATTCGGCTCGCGCATGATCTCTTCGGGCGTGCCGTGGGCGACCAGGCCTCCGCCATGGCGTCCGGCGCCGGGGCCGAGGTCGATTACATAATCGGCGCGGCGAATCGTTTCTTCATCATGCTCGACCACGAGCACAGTGTTGCCCAGGTCGCGCAGGTTTTCGAGCGCAGTCAGCAAGCGGCCGTTGTCGCGATGATGCAGGCCGATCGAAGGCTCGTCCAGCACGTAGAGCACGCCGCGCAGCTTCGAGCCAATCTGCGTCGCCAGACGAATGCGCTGGCCTTCGCCGCCGGATAGCGTCGCTGCCGAGCGGTCGAGCGAGATGTAGTTCAATCCCACAGCGTTGAGAAATTGCAGGCGCTCGACGACTTCATGCATGACGCGGCCCGCGATCTTCTCCTCGCGCCCGGCCAGCTTGATGCCCTGCGCCACTTCCAGAGCCCGCGAAATCGGCAGACGCGGTGAATTCGGCGATCGACATGCGGTTCACTTTCACCGCCAGGCTCTCCGGCCGCAGCCGCTTGCCCTGGCACGCCGGACATTCCGTCGCTGACATGTGATCCATCAACCAGTCGCGGTAGCCTTCCGAGGTCGATTCCTCAAGATTCTGCTTCAAGTACCCAAAGATTCCGCGGAAGCCCGTCTTGCCGCGACCCGACTCGCCATTCAACAGCAAGTCCTGAATCTTCTCGGGAAACTTTTCAAACGGCGTATTCAGATTGATCCCATGCGCCGCGGCCACCACCTGCAAAGCATGAATCAGCCCCTGCGACGCCGAACCCGGCCCCAGACCGCCTTCGAGCAACGGCTTCGACCAGTCCGTGATCACCTTCGCCGGATCGAAATCATAGCGGCTGCCCAGGCCATGGCACTCGGGACAAGCTCCATACATGCTGTTGAAAGAAAACGACCGCGGCTCCAGTTGTGGCACGCTGATGCCGCAATCCGGACAGGCCAGCTTCTCCGAATAGAGTTGTTCATCGCCGCCGACTACGGCGACCTGCACCAAGCCGCCCGCCAGCTTCATCGCCAGACCTACCGACATTTCCAGCCGATGCTCGATGCCCGGCTTGACCAATAAGCGGTCGATTACGACTTCGATCGTGTGGTTCTTGCGCTTGTCGAGGTTCAGGTCGTCATCCAGATTCACGATTTCGCCGTCGACGCGGGCCCGCTCGTAGCCGTGCTTGAGCAGGGTCTCCATCTCTTTCTTGAACTCGCCCTTGCGCCCACGCACGATCGGCGCCAGCACCATTACACGGTCCTCAGGCGTCAGCAGCATCACCCGCTGCACGATCTGCTCGGCCGACTGGCGGCTGATGGGCCGGCCGCACTTGGGGCAATGCGGCACTCCGATGGAAGCGAACAACAGGCGAAGATAGTCGTAGATCTCGGTGATGGTCCCCACGGTCGATCGCGGGCTGCGGCTGGTGGTCTTCTGCTCAATCGAGATGGATGGGCTAAGTCCATCAATTGCATCGACATCCGGGCGCTCCATCTGGTCCAGAAACTGCCGCGCGTAGGTCGAAAGCGTCTCCACGTAGCGGCGTTGTCCCTCCGCATAAATGGTGTCAAAAGCGAGCGAGGACTTGCCCGACCCGCTAAGGCCGGTCACCACGGTGAGGGTGTTACGCGGAATCTCAACGTCGATGTTTTTGAGGTTATGCTGGCGCGCCCCGCGCACCGAAATCTTGGTAATAGCCATTTAGTCTGGGGTCGATTGCCCTTCCGTAACGTCGACAGGTCACCAGACTTGTTCGACATTAGGAATGCACAGCTCTACTCCGTATCTTAATCGTCAATAGCGGCGAGCGTCAACGCAGGTAGATTGAAGAAGCCGTTTAGCGAAATTGAGATACCCCCAGCTGCGGCATTCTGACATCTAATTTTTGGATAGGGTGGTTGATCTTGATTTCGCTCTTCATGCCTCTGATTCTCTGCCTCACGGTAGTCGCCTCCGTTGGAATTGGCGTTTTGGCCGCTTATACCGCGGTCATCGGCATCCTGCACGCCTTCGGCCGAGCTTCGCAGCAGCAGCCTCGTCCCGCTGAAAAACGCCCACGACTGGTTCTCGTTCCCACGCAAAACCACGCCAGCGGCGACTAGGGCTGGCCCGTGTTAGCATCTAACCGTTAGTCGCATTCTCCTCTCCGCTCTCTGCAGGCGTACATGGCCCGCTCTCACGGCACTTCCGTTTGCGTTTGTGTTCGCGTTCTCCTGGCGGTCTGCGCCATCCTTCTCACTCTCGCCGCCCCAGCCGCCGAGCAGTCTCCCTGGCTCGAAATCCACTCGACGCACTTCACTGTCATCACCGATGCAGGGGAGAAAAAAGGCAAGGAAGTCGCCCTGCGCTTCGAGCAGATGCGGGCTGTGTTCGCCGTCCTGCTGATGAAGGAGCGCCTCAACGAGCCGGTGCCGCTCACTATTCTCGCCTTCAAGAACGACAAGAACTACTACCAGACCGCGCCGCTGCGCCAGGGGCAACCCATCGACGTTCCCGGCTTCTTCCTGCCCGGCGAAGACCAGAACTTCATCGTGCTGAACTTGCTCGAGGAGCAGTCCTGGCGCGCCGTGGCCCACGACTTCGCCCACCTGCTCCTCAACTACAACTATCCCGAGGCTCCAGCATGGTTCGACGAAGGGCTGACCGAATACTTCAGTTCGATCCGCGTGGACGATCGGAACTACGAGATCGGCGGCGACCCCGAACTACGCTCCGTCGGAACCGGCAGTCCATCGAAATCCCTCACGGAGTTGCTCAACAGCCAGCCCTGGCTCGCTCTGCCCGATCTGCTCACGATGAAGCATGACCCTTCAACCACCACCGAAGGCACGCCCCGGACAATCTTCTATGCGCAATCATGGATGACCATTCATTACTTGCTCCACGAGAAAAAGCTGCCCGAGACAGGAACCTATTTTGACCTGGTCGAAAACCAGCACGTGCCGGTAGAAGAAGCCATCCAGAAGGCCTATGGCGTATCCGCCGCTCAGTTCGACCAGGCGGTGAAAGACTACTTCCACTCGCTCACCCCCCTGTTCGCGGCGGGCCTCCAAGCCAATTCGCCGCAGGTTTACCAGTTCCCTGAGATCGTGGGACCGGACGCCAGCGTGATCACATCCAAGGTTATCCCCGAGGCGGATGCCCGCGCCTTAGTTGCCGAAGTAAAGATCAGAATCCCGGATCGCCGCGAAGCTGGCTTGCAGGAGTTGCAGGCGCTGGCCACGGCGGCCGCAGCCACTCCTGCCAGGAAAACCAACGATAAAGACGCCAGCGACAAAGTTCTTCCGGTCGCGGTAGCCGGCAATGAGATCGCCCACCGCGCTCTTGCCTGGGACCACCTGCAGCACTCCGAGTTTGAAGCTGCTGCCGAAGAACTGGGCGACGCCGCCGCCCTCAACCAGGGCGATATGTGGATTCGCTACTACTTCTCGGTGTTGAAATACCGGATGTCGCAGGCCAAGCATGCCGACATCCAGGGTCTGCCTAACATGATGCAGGACCTGCGCGCGGTGCTCGAGTGGTATCCGGAATTTGCCGACGCCGATGACCTGATGGCCATGGCGCGCATGGAAGGCGGCGGGCCGGTGGCGGCGATGCAGGCCGAGCGCGCTGCCATGCAACTCAGTCCGCGCAACCAGCAGTACGTTTACCATCTGGCGCAAATCTATGTTGCCGACAAAAAGTGGGACGCCGCACGCGCCTTGTTGGAACGGCTGAAGAACAGCAGCAATCCGCAAGTCGCTGCCGCAGCAAACGACCGCCTAGCGCAGCTTGCCACCGAGCAGAAATACGGCGTCTCAGCCGCGACCGCAGCTTCCGCGAAGAAACTGCCTGCCCAGCCTTCTCCGTTTGACGTGCTGGAGCAGGACGCCGCCAAGCGCGCGGCTCAGGCCCAGGCAGCACAATCCGGCACTGCGGATCGGCGGCCGTCGAAATTCGTCCAAGGACGGCTCGTGGATGTGGATTGTTCCCAATCTCCGGCCGCGGTTCTCACCGTGACCTCTGGCGCAGCGGTTCTCAAGCTGCGGACTGCCGATTACAAGTCACTTCTGCTTATCGGAGCCGACGCTTTTTCTTGCGAATGGAATAATCGCTCGGTCTCGGTGAACTACAAGCCCGGCGGAATGTCGGACGGTGACTTGGTATCGTTGGAAGTGCGCTGAGCTATATCTCGCGCTGTGGAATCGGAAGGCCCGCCAATGCCGTTCGGGAAATTGAGGTTTTTCAGTTTGAATTCTCGAACCACCCTTAGCCTGGTATTCCTTGGTTGCCTATCAGGCGGGATGCAACACACGTGCTGTGCGCAGACGTCGCACGGAACAAAGGTCGCTGCATCCGACAAGACGGCGTCGTCACTAATTCATGATGCGGAGTCACTGCCGCCTGAGTTTGCGGCGGATATTGTTCTGCAAATTGTCGAAACTGACACTTCGTTAACGGTTTCCCAAAAAATCAAGGCTCTTAAAAGCGCGTTCGACAAGCTGCACAGGCCCAAGATGAAGTTCTACGCAGACCGTGGGGAACCAGCGTGGAGGAAACATCGGAAGGACTGCATGCAATCGCTTTATCAGTAGGGCGACTGGATCGAATCTCCCAACAAAGTAGAGCGGTCCAGGATATGGCCGGGATCGACCCGAAACTGGCTAGAGCAAAGCTGGGGACGATTGCGCTGCCCCGTTTTGACCCGCCGACTTGCTACGCAACCTGGCTCTACTTGCCCGATGCATACTATGAGGCTATTGCCAGAGTGATGGTGGCAGGCTTCTCGCCAGAAGAAATTTCCAGTGGCCAGCGCGGAGAATTTCTGAGGTCAGTAGTGAGCCGGGTCTGTTTCTCATTCCCAATTGCCGCCCGTTACTCGTTTAATCACGGCTTCCGATCTGTCAGGTGCGGAACTGGCAAACGTCATTTCCTCATACATATATATCCTGGATGGTCTCCGTGGCGATGCCCATTCCTTCTACGCGACGGCGACCGGGCAATCTGTGGATGAATTTGCCGCTCTAGTAGCTCGATTAGACAGGCAGGGTATTGCGGGACTTCCGCTCATAACTTCATTCCGAAGGTACCTGGTTGCCAACTTCAAATCAACTCCATGCACTCCTTTCAAGGCTCCGGATACCGGGAAGTTACCCTTGGCGCTGCAAGAGTTCAACGATAAGTTTTCGACTCGTTTGATGGCCGCAGGATCGGCCGCGATCACTGCCGATGAAATCAAGAACGACGCGAAAGACACTTCGACAGTGGAAAGTGAACCTCCTCGCTGGAACTCAAAGGAATATTCCGATTTGCTTTTTTCATTGCAAGGATTACCGGACATGCGCCAGAGAGATCCCATCGATTGAAGCGAAATACCAGGACTATTTGTTGCACTTGAATGGTTGGTCCAACCAGAGCGAACCGGAGATCGAGTTTTTTCACCAGAAGTCCCTGTTCTATTTGGGAGTGATTGAAAGATTAGGCCCTTCGGCTCTGCGCACGAGCGTTTTGATGGATTTCGTCAAGTTCCTGGAACAGAATTCGTATCAACAGGTCGGCAAAGTGGATTGGTTTTGTATACTCGAGAAGGCTGTTTGACGTTAGCACCCAACCTGCGGAACGGTCCGACGTGATCAACGCCCTGATCAGTTCAGGAGATCCGGTTTTGAATCTCTACGGCCGCCTGGAGTCGTGGAAAAGCAAGCATACCGCCCGCCACGCCTCGATCTCTACTGATGCGGTTCACCAGAATTAGCTACGAAAGCGGTCTACGGATGCAGACGTAACAAGAAGGTTCGGGATGCTCCTAATGTCCGTTCTTCAGATACTTATCAAACCACTCCACGGTCCGCTTTAACGCATCGATCTGGTTCTCGCGCTTGGCGAAGCCGTGGCCTTCGTCCGGATAGTAATGGGCATCGACCACTTTGCCTGCTTGTTTGAGAAGCGTGACCGCCTGCTCCGCCTCTTCGCTGGGATCGCGAATATCATTGGCGCCTTGCAAAACCAGCAACGGAGCCTTCGCATCCTTGAAGTACTTGATCGGAGAGGCATCTTCGTAGACCTTGCGGTCTTTGACCGGGTCTCCGAGGAGTGATTGATCGTATTGCTGAAGGGTTGGTTCTTCATGTTCCTGCTCGGTCAGCCAGTCAGTGATGCCGAACAGTTCTACCGCGGCAGCCCAGACGTCGGGTGTTCTGCCGATCGCAATCATCGCCATGTATCCGCCGTAAGACCCTCCGGTGATGCCGATCCTCTTCGGATCCACAAAACCGGTAGCTGCAAGGAACCTGGCAGCGTAGACCTCGTCCTGAAGGTCGCCGTTCCCGAGATCTTTGTAGTTGGCCCTCTGAAATTCCATGCCATAGCCGGTCGATCCGCGGACATTCGGCGCAATGCAAACGTATCCGCGGGAAGCCAGAGCAACTGCCGTCTTGCTGAAGGAGTCGACCGTCTGGCCAGTGGGGCCACCATGCGGCAGGACCACTCCGGGATTGCTCCCGTCCCGCTTCAGATTGAGGGGCACCCACAGAAAAGCGCTGATGATCTTTCCATCGAACGTCCGATAATGCACGAGCTGCGACGCGGGAAGCCGGGAGGGATTCAAACCTCCCAGCGCTGAGAATGTTAGCTGCCGAACCTGACGGCCAGCCAGATCGTAAACCCAGAAGTCGGCAGGCTGGGTCGAACTTTGATGCGACACCAGCAGGCTGCCCCCCGCAGGCGAATAAGCGCTGGGAGCGCCGGCAGCGGAATTGATGCCTAAGGGAAGATCCAGTTTCTCGGTGTGGAAAGTTGCGCCATTGCCCTGACGAATATCAACCAGGTACAGATCGCTTCGCCCGTCTTCGTTCACCACGTAGGTGAAACTCTTGCCGTCGGGTGAAAAGTGTCCCGCCTCTGCCTCCCACTTAAGATCAGTGACCCAGGTCAATTTCTTGCTGGCAACATCGACCAGAGCGATGTTATCGTATCCGCCTTTCTCATTCGAAGTTATCAGCAGAGTGCGCCCATCGGGCGAAACTGAGGACACCGAGTAGAGGATTTCTCCCTTGTGCGGGGTCAGGTTCTCCAGGCTGCCGCTGTTCACGTCGATGCGATACACGTCGGAATCCGTACCTCCGGCGTTCCCGCGATCGGCATAGATGGCCTTGCCATCCGGGCTCCAAACCTCGCCGCCCCACTCCCGGTTCTTGGTCTGCTCGTTTGTCAGCTTGCGAATCTGACGAGACTTCCAGTCGAGCAACTCGATGTCATAGTTAGACGAGTTCTTGCCGCGGGCCGAGATGGCGATGGCGGCGCCGTCAGAAGACCAGCGCGGGTTCGTCTCTGAGACATCAGGAGTATTCGTGATGTTCACCGCGTCGCCGCCATCGCTCGGAACTGCGTACAGATCGAAAATCTCGCCGCCGCCGGCATCCTGTTCATAAACGATCCATTTCCCGTCTGGCGACCATACTGCGTCGAACTGGCGGTCATCGGACTCGGTCAACTGGATTGGCCAGCCTCCCGAGGCCGCCACCTTCCAGAGGTTCATTCTTCCTGTCAGGTTGGTTGTGAAAACGACCTGCCGGCCGTCGGGTGACCACGATGGACCGGAGACACTGCGGGTGTAATAAAGCTCGCTGATAGAAACCGGTCCAGCCGCGGTGTTTGATGCCGAGGCCACGGCCTTGGGATCGGTAATCTGACGCTCGTCCGGGGAGGAGGCGGCCAGCAGGATCAGGCTGCACAGTACAACCAAATTCAGCGACGCAATCTGAAAGGGGATTCTCATGGCGACACACGACCTGTCGGTTACCTCAAAAGCGGAATTATTGTACATGCGGACCGCCACCGTCAGCGGGGCGAATATAAAACCCTCCCGCCGGGAGCAGGAGGGCTCGTAATTGCAGTACCAGCAGGTTAAGCGCGGACGACGTTGCCCGCCTGGAAGCCCTTGGGGCCTTTGAGCAGATCAAACTCCACGGTCTCACCCTCGTTGAGCGAGCGGTAGCCGTTCTCCTGAATGGCGGAGAAATGCACGAAGACGTCCTCTCCCGTGGAGCGCTGGATAAATCCATATCCCTTCGCCCCGTTGAACCACTTTACTGTTCCCTTCTCTCTCACAGAAAAACTCCTTTCCCCTGATCATTAAGAATTAGTTCCCTGATTTCTCGCATCGTTGCTCCAGGCGGAGCGCCCCCTCGAGAAAACCAGTGAAACCCGGTTGCGTCTCATGCCAGAGAAATATGTGCCGAAGAAATTGCCCCAAAGCAAAGGACTCCTCGGGTTCTACGACGCGTGAAGGAAATGCGGCGAGAACTTCCGGAGCCCTGGACCATCGGCGCTGATTTCTACCGCCCTGCTCAAGACATCAACCTGCCTTACCGATTCAATCGCCGACTCTCATCGGGTCATGCGCAACAGATAATAAGGAGTATTAAATCGTTACGCAAGAAAAATTAGTAAAAATAACCGAGGGTCACATTTAAATCTTTAACACGGTATAAGAAACAGCGCGCCTAAGCCCCTAGACCTTCGTTCCCCGCAGAACGGAAACCCGGCCGCAACCCTTTGATAGGATTAGTCCAGCGCCCGTGCCCAATCAAATCACAGCTCCTGTTTCCGATCCCACAGCGGACGCCCCCGTCCTGCCGCGGAGGCCGCATCGCCCGCGCTTCTCTGGGAGGGCGTTTTCGACCCTCAAATATCTCCTGCGCACCGACGTGCACACATTTGCCTTCTCGGTGGCCGCTAACGCCATTCTGTCGTTCTTTCCGTTCGTGGTCTTGTTGATGACTCTGATCCGGCGCGTTTTTCACTCGCGCGTGATGTATGACGTGGTGGTCGAACTTCTGCGCGACTACCTCCCGGCTGGCCAGGAGTTCGTGATCCGCAACCTGAATGCCATGGTGGACGCGCGCCAGCGGGTGCAAGTCGTCTCGCTGATCATCCTGCTGGTAACATCGACTGGCGTGTTCGTGCCACTCGAGGTCGCGCTCAACCGCATCTGGCGCTTCCCCAGCAACCGCTCTTACCTGGGCAATCAGTTGGTCTCACTCGGACTGGCATTTGCGTGCGGCGTTCTGGCCCTGCTTTCCATCGGGATGACGGCAGGCATCGTGCGGCCGCTCGAATTCCTGCTGCACGGGCACGGCATGTGGTTTGTGCGTCTGGCAGGATTCCTGGCGATGAAGGTCCTCGCCATCGCCGCCAGCATCGCCATCTTCTTCCTCATCTACTGGCTACTGCCCAACGGCAAGGTTCCGGCGCGCGCGGTGCTACCTACCGCCATCATCATGGGGCTGCTGTCGGAAGCGCTGAAGTATGGCTACATTCTGGCCCTGCCCTGGCTCAATTTTGCCGAAGTCTATGGGCCCTTCGCGCTCTCGGTGAGCCTGATGTTCTGGGCGTTCCTAACCGGATTGCTGCTGCTTGCAGGAGCCAACCTGAGCGCCGAGGAACATCAGCGGAACGGCCAGCCCAGAGTGGGAATGAACCTCAAATCCACAGGCTCGCTGTGACATCCGTCACTGCATCGACCTTTCTCGACGACTAGGATGTGCCTGGTTTCCCAGATTCCTCCGAGCAGACATTCGTTTTCAAGGGATGGCTATGGCAGCCAGTTGCCGGCGTCTGCTCGCCGCTTTTTTGCTGATTTTCGCTGTACCTACGCTTCTGCGCGGGCAGGATGGCGTGGCAGATCGTGCCTCCTCTCGCGGCGGAGTTCTTGCCCCGAAACCCGCCCCGTTAAGCTATTCCGCGCCGCCCGCGCTGGTCTGGACCACTCCGTCTCCCCTTCTGCCCCGGCGCTACCCCGGGGATCCGGGCGCCGATGTTTTCCATGAACTCGTTTTCCAGCAACTCGCTCGCGCCGCCGGGATCATCTTCTCCGGCCGCGTCACCTCCATCGGACGATCATTTTTCTCATCCTCCCGCCCAGATCCTGCAGCCACCGTCGTCACCTTCCGAGTTGAACACGCCATCCGCGGCACTTTAGCCGGTCAGAATCTGACGATCCACGAGTGGGCCGGCCTTCGGCTCAGTGGCGAGCATTACCGGATCGGCGAGCGAGTTTTATTGTTTCTGTATTCTCCGGGCAAGCTGGGGCTTACCAGTCCGGTCGCTGGCTCTATGGGAAGATTCGCAATGAATTCACAGGGCCAGGTGGTATTGAGCGCCCAACACGTCGCAGCCTTGGCGGGGGATCCCATGCTGGCCGGAAAAACCGTGGTCCCTTACGCCGAGTTCGCACTGGCCGTGCGCCGCTTCAACGGGGAGGAATGAATCAGCCGTGACCCTACTGAAGAACACAGCTGCGTGCACATTCTTCTTCAGGCTCACGACGGCGCTGGCGATTGTCCTTCTTTTCGCGGTGCTCGCCCGCGCCGGTGGCCCTAAGTACGTGGCAGGTTCCAGCTACTTCAACCCGTCAACCATGGGCCAACCCATTACCTGGTCGCTGGGTGAGGTGAACTATTACACGGACCGGGGCGACCTTAGTCCCATCCTGACTAACGACTCGGCCAACCTGTTGGTCGTCAACGCCTTCAGCCAATGGACTTCCGTTTCCACCGCCGCCCTCACCGCCACCAGCGCGGGCCAGCTCGCCGAAGATGTGACTGGCGCCAACGTCGCCGTCAACACAAACGGAACCATCACCGCCCCAGCCGACATCACTCCCTCGGCCACGCACACGCCGGTGGGCATCGTCTATGACTTCGACGGCTCGGTAACGGACGCCTTGCTGGGAGCAGGCGCGGGCGCTCCCTCACAGTGCTTCTGGAACGCAGTCTACGGCGGTGCGGATAACTTCGGTACAAGTGCGAATTTCTCGCACGCGCTGGTGGTGATTAATGGCCAGTGTGCGCTGCAGCCGTCGCAAATGGCTGATGTGGAATACCGGCTCGTCCGGGTACTCGGCGGCGTGCTAGGCCTGGGTTGGTCGCAGATGAATCTGAATGTGATCACCCGCAATCCGCTTCCAACACCCGATGACTACGCGGGATTTCCTGTGATGCACTACATTGACCCGGTGAGTTGCGTGCCGATAACGGTTTGCTACGCCAATCCCTACCAGCTTGCAGCTGATGACGTGGCCGCTGTGTCGCGCCTCTATCCCCCCAGTTCGCCCGCTACAGCCCGCATTCATGGCTCAGTCTACTTCGTGGACCACGTGGGCAGCAAAAGTCAACCCATGCAGGGCGTGAATGTGGTCGCGCGGTGGATTGACCCTTCCACCACCAGCCCTCGGACAAATACGGAGCTTCGTCGGTTTCCGGATTCCTCTTCACCGGGAACGCCGGCAATCCCATCACCGGGCTAACGAACCCCACGGGGACTGCCTTCAGCAAACTTGGGTCCAGCGATCAAACGCTGGAAGGATTCTTCGATCTAGGCGGACTACCGATCCCAAATGGCGCCAGCACGGCGCAGTACCAGCTTGTGGTCGAGGCTTTAGATCCCATGTGGTCGGCTGGCGTGTGCCCCTACGATTCTTCGCAAGTCGCACCTTCGGGATCTTTCCCGGCCGTTCTCGTGACGGTAGGGGCAGGCGGCAACCTTGAGCAGGACATCCTCATGTCCGGCAGCGCACAGCCGGTCCCTCCGTGGGCCACGACGGAGACCTGGAGCGCGCCAGCTGTGGTTTCCTCCCCAGGCGATTGGGTCGGCTCCCTGAGCGGCTACGGCGATGTTGCTTACTTTCTGATTACTGCCCAGGCCAACCGCACGCTGTCAGTAGCCGTCACAGCGCTCGATGAAACTGGCGCCTCCAGCGAATCGAAAGCAGCGCCTGTGATTGGCATGTGGAGCCTGGGCGATCCGCAGGGAACTGTTCCTCCAACTCTCACTCCGGTTCCTTTCAACTCGGCAACTTTTGGCATGAGCCGTCTCGATGCCCAGGTCTTGATTTCGAACAGCTTCATCATTGGCATCGCTGATCTGCGCGGCGACGGTCGCCCTGATTATCGCTACCACGCCCACGTGCTCTACGGAGACTCCGTCAGCCCGCGCCGCGTCCCGGTCAGCGGTGGCCCGATCACGTTGCAGGGTACCGGCTTCGCGCCTGGGCTCACGGTCGCCATTGGCAGCGCGACCACGCCCCTGATGGCTACCGACGCCAGCCAGATTCTGGCTACCGCTCCCGCCCGCAGTGACGGACCTCAAACCATCACCATCAGAGATCCGGTGAGCGGGGCGTTCTCGATCATGACCAATGCGCTCACCTTCGGAGCCGCCTCCACCGACAGCATCATCTTGTTGCGCGGAGTGAGTCCTCCCACGCCGGTGGGAACTCAGGCCGTCAATCCGGTGACCGTGCGGGTGATTGCTTCCGACGGCGTCACGCCGGTGAATGGCGCAACCGTAGGATGGACCACCACCAACGGCGCCACGCTCTCCGCCTGCGCGGGCGCTTCCACCTGCTCGGCGATCAGCGACGAAAGCGGAATCGCTTCCACCTGGGTCACGCCCGCCGCAGCAGGAAATGCGGTGATCACGGCGACTCTGGCCCCCGGCGTCTACAGCCCCGCTCAGTCGGTCGGATCGACACTAGCGGTACGTCCTCCTCCTCGGACATCGGAGTCACCACGCCCAACCTCTGGATCGCCCAGGGAGCGTCGCTCAGCGTGCCGCTTACGGCGCGCTTGCTAAGCCTGGGCGCACCGCAGAGCGGCAAGCAGGTGAACTTCTTCATCGATCAGGGCTCGGGATCACTCAGTTCCACCAGCGCGGTAACTGACAGCAGCGGCTATGCCTCAGTCAATCTCACGGTGACGAACTTTGCCGTCGGCATGCAACTCAGCGCGTGCGTCGCCCCCAGCAACAACCCCTGCCAGAACATTTCTGCAAACCCAGTGTCTGCCGCGATGATGAATCTGCAAGCTGTGGCCGGCGCGGGCCAGGTTGTCACGGGAGCGGCCTTCCAGCCCCTCACGGTCCGCGTCACCGATTCCTCCACGCCGCCGAATCCCGTCCTCGGGGCGAGCGTGCTGTTTCAATCCACCGTCTTGCGTCCGGCAGGAAACGATCTGTTCCTGACACCCGGCGACCCCACGGTCACACCAGACAGGAATGCCTGTATTCCTCAGCGCGAGTCAGAGCAGCGTACAGAGCGACGTCAATGGCCTCGGCAGTGTCACGCCGTCGGTAGGATCGTCGACCGGTCCGCTGGAGATTGAGATTCAGGTCTCGGCCGGAACCACGGCCGAGCTGCAGGACGTCATGGAAACTTTTCCGGCCGGCAGCGGGAACACTTCCCCACCCAGCGGTAGCCTCTGGCACGGAAGTGTTCCCGCGCTTGGGGAAGCACGGCAACGACGCGTCGACGATCAGTAACGACCATTGCTGAGGATGAAAAGGTCGGGAAACGCAAAGAGAGCGTTGCGAATGCAGGTGTGACCTACCTCGTCCCGGGCGTCACCCGGCGCGGGCGCTGCTTTTCCGAAACCGCCCTGATGATTAGCTTGCGACGCGCTCCAGCGGACATGGGAACTTTGGCGCGGTTGAGAGCCACGTTGATGAGGGCGAGGACTTCCGGATCATCAAGCACATTGGCATCGGGACCACCCGCGTCGTACAGCCGGATGTTGCGAACCACATTCCCGCTGCCCGTCAGCCGCTTCGCAGGATCAGGCAGGCCCGCGCCTTGCAGAAAGCAGAGAGTCACACGGCCCGGAGGCAGCACAATGGAGAAGATTGCCTCTGAGGGCCGCTCTGTGGGGCTGAAACCGATGACCAGCCAGTTGTAGTTGTCGTAGACCATCTCGATCGCGCCGGGCATAAGCTTGCGCATTTTCCCGAGAGCGCGGCGGGCAACGGTCTCGACCTCCGGATCGTATTTTGCGAGGAAGGAATCGAGTTGCGCTTGAGCCGCGTGCGAGTCTGCGGACGGCTCGGCGGATTGACGATTTTGCTTACGCATACGACTCTAGGTCACCGTGGACCATCGACATGCCGTTTTTCGACGACCCGACCCAGCTCAGTGGAGCAGAACCTTTCGACGAAGGGCACAGCCTCCTAACGCCCGGTCGACATGGCGAAACCGGCTTTGTCAGCTGACGGACAAGCCGTAGGCTCCTCGCTAGCTCGAAGCCCGAGAGCCCGAAAGTTCACCTCAAAGCCCTGATCTTTCGTCCCCTGTCTTCGTCCACTGATCTACCCAGTCGTTCACCGTCTTGTACCAGAGCTGGGAATTCTGCGGCTTCAGCACCCAGTGGCCTTCGTCGGGGAAATACAGCATCTTCGACGGCACGCCTTCCATCTGCAGCGTAGTGAAAAGCTGCAAGCCTTCGCTCACATCGAGCCGGTAGTCGAGCTGCCCGTGGATGACCAGCGTCGGCGTCTTGAAATTCTTCGGCGTACTGGTGCGGCGACCACTTCTCGTACATCGCGCGATTGTCGTAGGGAGTGCCTTTGAACTCCCAGTCGTTGAACCAGAGTTCTTCGGTCGTGCCCCAGGCGGATTCGGCGTTGAACATGCCGTCGTGCGACACGAGGCACTTGAAGCGGTCGGTGTGGCCGAGAATCCAGTTGATGCCATGTATCCGCCGTAGCTGGCGCCCAGCGCGCACTCGCGGGTCTTATCAATGAAAGGGTAATGCTCCTCCGCGTAGTCGAGGCCCTTCATCAGGTCTTCAAACGGAGCGCCGCCCCAGTCGCCGTTGATGGCGTCGATGAACTTCTGTCCGTATCCGGTCGAGCCGTGGAAGTTGATCATGATGACCACGTAGCCATTAGCCGCGAAGAGTTCGGGATTCCAGCGGTAGCTCCAGTCGTCTCCCCAGGCGCCCTGCGGCCCGCCGTGGATGAGGAACTTCACGGGATATTTCTTGCTGGCGTCGAAGTTCGGCGGCTTGACCAGGAAGCCTTGGACCTTGTCGTCGTGAGCGCCGGTGAACCAGAAGGATTCGAGCGGGGACATGGCGACTTGCGCGAGAACGGCGTCGTTCAGGTGCGTGAGCTGCCGTCGATGCTGCGAGCAGTCCGATTGTCATCTTCTGCTAGGCCGACGTGCTGAGCGATCTGCCGATAGCATTTCGTTGACATGCGGCGAATACGACATTCCACGTGAAAAGAGTCGCGTCATCAGCGTACCTACTGCGCATGTCGTCATTGAACCTCCGTGCTGCCAGCTACGATGTACATTACAGCGGTGTCGTGCATCGTTGAAGCCTGGGCATCATTGTCGGCATGTTACTTGAGACGTTCACACTCAATCGATAGATTGGCGACTCACCCTTGTCTTCGGCGACGAAATAGAGCATTCGAAGAATCGGGCGACCAAGCGAACGTTCCGACCCAGCGATCGAAATTCCTCCGTCAGATTCTTCTTCTCTCCCGTCTTGCGGTCATACAGCATCAGCCGGAAGCGGTCGCTCTCGTATCCCGGACGCTGCTGGGCGCGGTAGGCGATGTATTTGCCATCGGGCGAATAGAGCGGCGTCGAGTCGCTGGCGGGATTGTCGGCGGTGATGTTCTTGGCGGGGCCGCCATTGATCGAAACGATCCAGAGATCGTTGTTCGTGGAAGCGGCCTCATTCTTGTCGTGATTCGAGGTGTAGCAAATCTCCTGCCCGTCGGGCGAGAAGGCATAGTTGTCCTGCCCGCCGAGCGAGAACACGGGCGCGTCGTAGTCGCCGGGCGTGAGGTCGCGAGGGAACTGGGGTCCATAGTCGCCCGCGCTTCCCGGCGGCGGAAGCTTAATCGGAATGATGAAAATGTGGCTGCGCTTGCCCGCCTTGTAGGCATTCCAATGACGATAGAGGAGGCGATCAAAGATCAGCGCCTTGACCTTCGAGTCTTCTGCCTCCTTCGCCTTTTTCGCATTGCAAGCCGTGGGGTCAGACGCTCCGTCGCATTCGGGATAGACATCCGAAGTGAAAAGGATATTCTTGCCATCCGGCGACCAGAGTTCGCCACCCGCCTCGGTCGCGATGTCCGTGTATCGCCCGACTGTCGAGACTGTTCCTCCCGCGCTGTCGAAATGGGCGATCCAGACTTGCGAGCCGCGGTCTTTATTCGAGAGGAAAGCGAACGCTTGCCGTCCGGCGCCCAGCGCGGGCGGTCGGCATCCTGATCGGCGATGATCTCGCGCTCCTGCCCTCCAGCTGTGGGCACGATCCAGATATGCGGCGTCTTCGTGTTGGCTTCAAGATTCACATCGACCACGCTGAAGATCACCCACTTGCCGTCGGGCGAAACCTCGGGCTCGCCGACGCGCTTGAGCTTCATCATGTCTTCGAAAGTGAAGGGATGCTTGGCTCTGCGCGACGGCGGAAAAAGTGAAAGCGATGATGGCGAGAGAAGCAAAAAATAAACGGCGCATGCGGGCACCTCCTCGGCAAACGCAAAAGTGTAGCAGAAAGCCTGAACCGCTCGGATCGCGATTCCGCATCAAGGACCATCGTGACTTGCAGCAAACAGCAGGTTCCTCCTTACGCTTGCTTGGCTGCGCTCCAGTCGGAATGACAGAATTTATTTGCCTCAAACTCACTATTCAGGCGATCGCGACAGCCGGCGGGACCCTTCGGCTTTGCTCAGGGCAGGCTGCCGGCGCTCCTGTCCGATATGCGGCAACCCCTTTGCTGCCATGGCATCCAACTAGATGGCAGAACTGCAGCGCCCGCCCCGGCCCCACTGAGCGGAGAGGGGTCGGGGAGGGCCGCCGCGGTGAGCGCAAATCCAGTAAACTAGAGATATGAGACTGGCTTCCCGCAGGGCTCCGCTTTTCATCACCCTTGTCCTCGTGACAGGTGCGCTAGCCGTGCCCGCTGCCGCGCAGGAAGGTCCGCTCGAGAACACGCCCCCCACCGGCGTCACTTCCGAGGAAATCATCACGCACTTCGCCGCCCGCGAAAAGCTGTTCAAAGATGCTCGCGATCATTACACGTACCGCCAAGATATCAAGGTGCAGACTCGCGACGGCAACACCGTCACCGGGGAGTACCACGAAGTCTTCGACGTGCTTTACGATGATAAGGGCCATCGCATCGAGAACGTCGTATTTGCGCCCCAGTCGTCGCTGGACCAGGGCGGGCTATCGCTCGACGAAGGCGACGTCCAGGATTTTCGCAACCGCCTGCCCTTCGTGCTCACCACCGAAGAGGTGCCGGAATACAACATCCTCTACGTTGGCCAGCAGCAGGAAGACACGTTGCACTGTTACGTCTTCGATATTGCGCCCAAACAGATTGTCGGCAAGAAACGCTATTTCCAGGGACGCATCTGGGTGGATGATCGGGATTTCCAGATCGTGAAGACCTACGGCCAAGCGGTCCCGGAGATTCGCGACACAAAAAAGAAGGGCAAGGAAGAACACCTTTATCCGAAGTTCACTACATGGCGCGAGCAGATCGATAACCAGTACTGGTTCCCTACCTACACGCGCGCCGATGACACCCTAAGCTTCAACACGGGAGATATTCACATCCGCGAGATTGTGAAGTATGAGGATTACAAGCGCTTCGGTTCCAGCGTAAAGATTCTGTATCAAGGCCAGGAAGTACCGAAGGCGGAGCCGAAGGATCAGAAACCGCCGCAGACGCCGGATCAGAATCCTGATCCGAAGAAGCCGGATGCGACGACGAGTCCGCAGAGATAAGGTTTCAAGGTTTCAAGGTTTCAACGTTTCAAGGTTTCGAACGCTGCTAGCTTTGGCTTTTGCGTAAGGAGTCGATCAGACGGTTTAAGAGACCTAGGACTTGGTAGGTGTCCCGGTCTAGAGCCTTGTAGCGATCCTGCTGGAGATAATTCAGATCCAGTGCAATGGCCAGTTGGGTATCTAGTTCCAACAGAGAGCCCCGCGCTTGCCCGAGGAAGTGACAGAATTCACCAGACGTCCCTTCTGCCATACGAGCAGTTCACGGTAGGAACGCGCCACGACTAAGTCTAGGTTTCAAGGTTACAAAGTTTCAAGATTTCAAAGCAGAAATGTACTGGCCTTCTTCCCACTTTGAAACCTTGAAACTCTGCAACCTTGAAACCTTAGTAGAAGAGATACTTCCGCCACTTGTCATCCGACCGCGCCCATCAGCCGCATGATATGGCGGCTGGTGTGGAGGTTGAAGGCGCGGGGTTCGCGCATCAGCTTCATGCCTGCTTCGAGAGGGAACTGGTTGCCCTTGCGGCGGTTGCAGGGATGGCAACAAGCAACAAGGTTTTCCCAAGTAGATGACCCTCCGCGAGAACGGGGGATCACGTGATCAAGCGTCAACTCGCCAGACGGCAGCACGGTGGCGCAATACTGGCAGGTGTTGCGGTCGCGCAGCAGGATATTCTTCCGCGACAGTGCACGGCTCTGGTGTGGGATGCGGCGGTACTCAAGCAGCCGGATCACCGAGGGCACGCGCATGGCGATGCGAGCTGCGTGCAGGAAGTGTCCATTCTCTTCTTCCGTCATGGCCACTCCCTTAAGCACCAGCACCAGAGCGCGCCGCGCCGCACAAACATTGATGGGCTCGTAGGAGGCATTCAGAACCAGCACGGGAGCGTGCAGCGCGTTGCCATTGCTGTCGCGGTGCATTGCCGCCGCCGCGAAAAGGCCGGCGGCATGGCGTCCCGGTGGTCCTGCGTCGCTTTCGATCCTGGCTGACATAAACTCTTAGGTTCCTACGGCTTTAGCCAATGGAACCGGCTTCACTGCCTTTCTTTCTTCCATCTCGCCGTCTTCTTGACCTGGGCCGATCTCCACATGCTGCGCCGAGATTTTGAGGGTCCGCGCCACCGTAGCGACCCAAACTTTGGTTGCGCCGGCGCGGCGCAAGACCCGCGCGCACTCAGAAACGGTGGCTCCGGTGGTGTAAACATCGTCTACCACTAGCACGTCGCGGCCTTTCACTAACTCGGGCTGAGATATGCCGAAAGCGCCTCGCAGATTTTCCCGGCGCTGATGGCTGGTAAGGCCAATTTGCGAGGCGGTCTCGCGCTTTCTCTCGAGCATCGTGCACAAACGCAAGCATCCTCTCGGCCCACTGAGTTTCAAAGCGGCGCGGGCAATCAGTTCAGCCTGGTTAAAGCCACGCTGGCGCAGTTTGGTACGGTGCAAGCGGCACGGGGATCACGGCCACTGAGTCCCCGCGAAACTCCGGTTGGAGGGTTGCAATCGCTTCGGCCAGCATTCGTCCCAGGACATTCGCAGCCGGACGTACGCCTCCATATTTCAGCAGATGAATCAGCTCGCGCAGCCCACTCTCATAGCTGCCGTATGCGGCCGCGCGCGCAAAGGGCGGTTCGACGCGGCGGCACAGCCCGCATCGGGGCTCGCCTGGAGCACCCGTAACCGCATATGGGGAAAACAGCCGCTCACCGCATATGGCGCAGACTCCGCCCTCGATCGCGTGCATGGCATCAAGGCATTCCTGGCAGACCGGAAGACGCGAAATCTTCACTAGCGGGATTCCGCAAATGCGGCAGTCGGAGGGAAACAAAACGGCGAAGAGACTTTCAGCAATCTGGCCAATCCAGCTTCGGGTCCCGGCAGTTTCAGAAGCAATAGAAGGGCCTGCCACTGCAGCTTTGGCCTGGCTAGCCCGAGTTCTGTCCCCGCTACTGCTGAAGACGGCCTCCGTGTGGCCCGCAGGAAAATACTTCTGGGGCGGGCGACTGTGCGATTGCCTGCTTAACTAGCAGTATAACGGCGGCCGGGTCCGCTAAGCAACGTTACGATTGGGTCGAGGCGCCGGAGTTGCCACCTTCTTGATTGGTTCCGGCAACCGCTCCTTCACCGGCACGAACAGCAACCGGTAGTCTCGCCGAAAGCAATCCGCACAGCGCACCGGCTGCAGGAGAAAAATCGGCAAGAGATAACGCTCAAAAAAGCTGCGTCGCCGCGATCGGAATCCGGTCTCGCTGCCGCAATCGTCGCAGTGGAATTCAAGGCATTTCTGGAACCAGATCTGGTCAGGGGAGTTCTTTGCCACGCTACACCTCGGAACGAAGAAACTTCGAAGGGGCGAAGACCAATTAGTAATATTTTACGCCTCGGAGAAGCAAACCAATCTAGTTTTTCGCGAGTAGGCCCATTCCGGAACCCGCATCGCACTTGTAATGCAGCCCACCCACGTGCTAACGTGCCGCCGTTTAGTGTTTTGAATAAGTTACGGCACGACATTGCTTTCATCTCACGTCTTACGAGGATTCCACGTATGAGCAGTCCAGTCCCCGAATCAGGAACTGGTGTCAAGAAACACGTCCCTTTCGTGCCCGAGAGCATGGAGATGAAGGAATTCACTCTTCGCGCCGTGCTGCTGGGACTTCTGATGACGATCGTCCTCGGAGCCGCCAACGCATACTTAGGCCTGCGTGCCGGCATCACGATCGCCGCCACGTATCCCGCCGCTGTGATCGCCATGGCGGCCATGCGGGCCTGGAAGGGATCGCTGCTCGAGGAAAACATTGCTCGAACCGCGGGTTCAATCGGCGAGTCCGTCGCAGCGGGAGCGATCTTCACGATCCCTGCGTTCCTCCTCGCCAAAGCGTGGCCCTCGTTTCGCTTTGCCGACGCCTATTGGAAATCTACGGCATTGATCATGGTCGGCAGCATCCTGGGAGTTCTATTTATTTCGCTGGTGCGGCGCGGCATGGTGGAAGATCCAGAATTGCCCTTCCCGGAATCGCTGGCGGCGTCGGAGATTCACAAGGCTGGGCAACGGGGCGCCCAAGCCGCGAAATATCTTTTCTGGAATATCGGCATCGGCGGCGTGGTATACATCCTGGGAAAGTTCGGGCTGTTCGCCGCGGATACCGACCTCCACGTCGGCGTCGGCAGTTTAGGACACACTCAGGTTCGTCTAGGCACGGCGGGAAGCACGCACATCTTGCCCACAGGAGGCACCACCGTGTTCGCGGCCCCCAGCGTGAGTCCGGCCTATCTTGGCGTCGGCTACATCATCGGCGTCAAATTGGCGTCGATCCAGTTTGCCGGCAGCGTACTGGCCTGGGGACTGCTCGTGCCCTTGATGATGTTTTTTCTCGGGCCGCAACTGAAAGCCTACATTCCGGCCGATACTCCCGATAATTGGGCGACCATGGCCGACGCAGTATGGAGATACATCGTACGCCCGATTGCCGTCGGCGGAATGTTGGTCGGCGCCGCATACACACTGTTCAAAATGCGAGCAAGTCTGACCGCCGGAATCGGCAAGGCACTCGCAGACTTGCGCCAGACGGCCGATCAACAAGCCCAACTGGCTCGCACCGAACGATACATGAGTTCGAAAACAGTTTTCAGCTTGATTGCCGTCATGTTTGTGCTGATGTGTTTGCTTTACATCAGGATTTCGCACCTGTTCTGGCCGGCCATCCTTGCAGCCGTGGTGATGATTTTGGTCGGATTCTTCTTCGCCACCGTATCGGGCAATCTGGTGGGGTTCATTGGCTCATCGAACAATCCGATTTCCGGCTTGACACTCTCGACGCTGCTGATTGCCGCGCTCTTGATGGTGGCACTGGGAGTCTCCGGCACCTCTGGAGTGGCCGCGGTTCTGGGAGTGGCCGCAGTGGTCTGCGTTTCGTCGGCCGTGGCCGGCGAGCTGTTGCAGGACTTCAAGGTTGGCTACATTTTAGGCGGTACTCCGCAGAAGATTCAGACGGCTGAGTTGATCGCTGTCGTGGTGGCAAGCCTGGTGATGTATTTCCCTCTGATGCTTCTGCACGAAGGCAGCATTAAAGCCGGCGGCGTGGGTTTTGGCGGGCCGGAACTTCCGGCTCCGCAGGCGGGTCTCATGGCGACATTAGCGTTAGGCATCGTGGGGCACGATATGCCGTGGCCGCTAGTGGTGGTGGGAATTCTCTTCGGCATCGCCATGATCATGATGCAAGTGAAGAGCCCCATGCTGGTGGCCGTCGGCATGTATTTGCCCTTCGGAACCACGTTCGCAATCTTCGTGGGCGGGGTTTTTCGCACTCTGGGAGACTGGGTCGCCGAAAGCCGCGGATTCAACAGCGCTCAGAAAGCACGCGTGGAAAATGCCGGAGTCCTGGTCGCTTCCGGACTGATCGCCGGAGAAGCCCTACTGGGCCTGGTTTGGGCAGGATTGCAGTTCGTCCCCTCCTGGGGCGCTCCGAACCACCCGCCCCAGCTTTTCAGCGACCCGTCGTACTTGGTGGGAGGAATGATCGTACTAGCCGGCCTCGCGGCTTTGATGATCTTCGTGCCCGTCTCAGCCGCCGGAGACCCGAACGAGCCAGCACCGCCAACGGCCATGATGTGATCTGTGTGGCCCGGGCTGCTCGCCCGCGACCTTAGCGCAGCGACGGGCTTTCGTGATTAACTCATCTAATGTCCGTCGCCGCCAACCTTGCATCGATCCAGGAACGCATCACGGCTGCCGCCCATCGCAGCGGACGCAGACCCGGCGACATAAAGTTGATGGCCGTCAGCAAAACTCAGCCCCCAGAACGCATCCGCGAAGCTTACGAAGCAGGACAGCGCCTATTCGGCGAGAATCGCGTTCAGGATTTTGCAACCAAAGCAGGAGTACTTCAAGATCTGCACACTGCCGAATGGCACATGATCGGACACGTGCAGACCAATAAGACGGCAAAAACGGTTGATCTTTTCCGAGCCGTGGATTCAGTCGACTCCTTGAAGCTGGCAGAGAGGCTGAACGCCGCCGCGAGTAGGCTAAGCCGAAAGCTCGATGTGCTCATCGAGATCAATGTCGGCGGAGAGGCCGCTAAGAGCGGCGTCGCGCCGGACTCGCCCGCGCTCGAGGAATTGCTGGGAGCTGCGCCGAGGCTGGAGGCGCTGGTCTTCCGTGGACTGATGACCGTGCCTCCGTTCACCGACGATCCCGAGGGTGCGAGGCCCTACTTCCGCCAGTTACGCGAGTTGCGCGATACGATCGCCGCCCGCAAGCTGTCTGCCATCGTCATGGACCAGCTGTCCATGGGCATGTCGCACGATTTCGAAGTGGCGATCGAAGAGGGATCGACCTGCGTGCGCGTAGGTACGGCGATCTTCGGAGAAAGGAAAGCAATTTAACCACAGAGGCACAGAGACACCGAGAAAAGCAGACCCATAAGACTTAGCTTTTCTCTGCGTCTCTGTGACTCTGCGGTGAGATCTTATGTTTGCCGTGCAAGCCACGTCCGGGGGTGTGACGTTTGCGGTGAAGGTTCACCCCCGCGCCAGGAAGAACGCTATCACCGGCGAACACGGCAACGCGCTCAAGCTCTCCTTAACCTCACCTCCCGTAGAAGGCCGCGCCAACGAAGCCTGCATCGAATTCTTCGCGAATCTTTTGAAGGTGTCGCGCTCTTCCGTTACCATTGCCTCCGGCCAGACCAGCCGCCAGAAAGTGATTCGTGTCTCGGGGCTCTCGGCCGAAGAATTACGCAGAAGGATTGCAAGATAGAGCTGCAAAGATAGCGTCCCCAGGGAGCCACTCTTGAGCTTTTCCGAACGCT
>CAVXOK010000016.1:0-272594 GCA_963763285.1 uncultured Acidobacteriaceae bacterium
TGGATTGAGCGTTTCTAACCAAGCGTCGTGCCCTTCCTGCATTTTCTGAATCAAAGCATTCTTAAGTGCTATGATTTCAGGCTCGCTCATAGAATCGAGGTCGCAGGGTCCATTCATTGAAATCTTGAGTCCGTCCATTTTTTCCCTCCCTAACCTATTTCACCCGAGACCCACCTTGGGTTCGTCCATTGCGTATTGCCTCGTCGTCGGTAATCCTTCTGGAGTTGCGAAATCGTGTTGAATGCGTTGACAAACGATTTTGCGTCAGACAACGGCAACTCATTATTTCGATACTGCGATTCCAATTCTTCAAAATCCAGTTGTGGGCATTGAATCTTATAGGTGCACTGCCTACCGTCTTGTTCTGTGATGCTGCACAACTCGTAGCCCACAAATAAGAGCACGCTCGCAAACCAGATGTCATCAGTGGTTGAAACATCCCGCCGACTCATCGAACCGCCCGAGTCCGATACGCTGCACGATGCGTGACATGCGAATCTTAAGCGGGTAATCCCTCGCCTCGAATAATATCTCCCGACGGAAGGGTCAGCCACTCTTGAGCACTGATTAGCGGCAATCCTGCGTGAAGGTGACCGCAACTCAACAGGTATAGCCCACTCTCGTGCCTACGGATGACATCCTGCAACTTCGTGCTCAGGGTGACAGCGACGGCGGGAATGGTTATCGTCCTAGTCGTGCCGTCAAGCAGTTTGAAATCTTGCTTTGCCTCAGGTGCTTGCCCGATGTCGATACGCTGCGACTCAGGACAGCAATCTGGGTGCGAGCAGAGCAACGCTCCGATTATCTTTTTCATTACCCCTCCTGACTTACCGCCGAGTAGCCCCCAAGAACGGGGTTCCTCATAACCTGAATCTTCAACTCCTTTGCCAGGGTGACTAAATCGCTATATTCTTCAGCGGACATCGTTGACACTGGACGTTCGTGCCTACAACTCAGAACCGCTAAACTCGCCAGGGGTTTGTAGTCACTGACGGAGCACATATCACGACACTCTTCACAATAAAGGCGCGTCTGATGCTTTCTGAGTTTACGAGCCGACTGCCAGCGGACGAGATTCCTGAGGCAATTCATAATCTTCTCTGGGTTCCAACAGGTACCCGTGCCCCGTCCCGTATTTAACGAGATGATAGCGTCAGAGTAGTAACCGCCGTGCAGGTCTGTCGATGCTTTCATAAGTCTCCTGTGTACGAAATACCTTCCTTGATTGTGTGTGACCGTTACAGGCTGCGGTGTTACGGGCAGGCATTTCCCCTATGTATTACGGTGGAATGGTTGGCGTTGTTGACCCGATTCGTGAACTTTATTTCAGAGGGTAAGGCTAGGTAAGCAGGTCTCGGAATTGCTCTAACTCCTCACGATACGGTGCGAGTTTAAGTATTAGGAGTTCTGCCATCTCCGCGGTCTGGTCAGATTCAGGAAAACGCCCGTTGAGATAGTCCAGAAGGAACTCTGCATCGTCCTGACCGAGGTATTTCGCAAGAACCTCGTGAAGCAACTGTCTTTGGAATTTGGCGACATGCTGGCTTGTGGCAGCCTGAGCATAGTCCGTCGTCCGTCCTCCATTGACGGGTCGTCCATCTATGCCGCTAACGAGACCGTCTGTCGGGTCGGTCCAAGCGTTTACTGGTTTGTCGTGGATGTCCCGATTTTGAACGGGATGTTCAATCCGCAATCCGACGCACTTATAACCCTTGACGGGTTTGCCTTTGTCGTTGAGGATGAGGTTGCCCGCTTCGTCCCGCTTATACGGTCTCTTGATGATTTTCTGCTGCTTGACAACTTTGTCCGCAATGCACTTCGCTTCCCGAACGAGTTCAGCGTCAGAGAAAGCGGGCAGCGTCAACGATACGATGGAGTCCTTGACTTGGTCATAACTTCCCCCGTTCAAATAGTTCAACGAACGGCAGTTCTCTTTTTGTAATCTGCGGGCGTCGTAGCAGATAGAGTCCTGACAGGGTTGCGTCCTCAATCAGACCGTTCAGTAGGGCAGAGGGTTTCCGTTGACCGTCCTGGGGGTCTACCGTCCACAAGGATTCCAGCCCACCCCGCAAAATTACCTTACGGATGGTCGTCTTCAGCAAATCGTAGCGAGGTTCAAATATGGACGCTTCGGAATAGTCCCCTAAGACGAGGGTTGCATCCTGATGGGCATGTCGTGTTAGAGGCTGGACATCCCTAAGCGGTCGGACTTTGCGAGTTCGGGATTTGGCGGGGTTAGTGGCATACATTTGGACCCCGATTCCCAGATTCGATTCCGTCTTTCTGCTTCATAAGTTCTCCTTGCTAAGCCCACTAATTTCAAGCAGCGGCTGGTCTGGATTGGTTGACCTTAATAAATCACGCTGTCAGGCTGTACAGGCGTGACTTCAGGCGTGACTTCAGGCGTGACTCGCACCCAATAGAGATGTCCCTCAAGCGTAAAGCCCGCGGCATTTCGTGCATGCCAGAGCATTGACCTATCTTTGTGCCGCTCAAAAGAATAGTCCTCTTCCTCCAGTCCCTTTGTAATCCTCTCAAGAGCGTCCGCCGTTCCAATCTTGTCAGGGAATGTCTTGATAATCCCCTCCATAACTCCCTGTTTCGTTGTCGTTTTATGAATCATGACATGTCCCTCCAATACCTCTGACTTCAACTCCCCTGTGCGATAGAACCAAGTCGCAATTCCCCGCTCCCAGTCAGAGAATGCGATTTTGTGAATCATTTCCTTGCCGTGTTCTGATGAGACGAAGGCCTCGCCCTTGTCACAATCCAACCTTGCTAAACTGGTCAATGCGTTCTCAAGTCCGTCTTCTATGAGACCAAGACCTACAAGGTCGTGCGCACGCCAGCGGAGATAGTCATAGACATCTTCGGACGCTATGACCGCGATTTCCCTGGGATATGCGATTCGCTCTGTAAACTTCGCTTCCTTTTCTTTCATCTTCGCAGCGTTATAACTCTGAATGTCTTTGATGAACCAGTCCACTAACCAGTCAGGGATACGGGCGACAGGCGAGTCATCAATGCAGGTGTATCGCTCCCCGTTGTCCCGTAGACTGCCCGCTGCGACGACGAACGAGACACCCCCCGTTCCTTTGATGTCATACAAGGTTGGATGTATCTTCAGCCCTGAGCGCGAGAGTTCAAATCTCGTTGTGTCCCTACGATTGACATTCTTGGATTTATACGGGTTGCCCCCGTCAGCGAAGATTGCAAACCGCTTGAAACTATAGTCCGTCTGCAGGAAGTAGAAATGCTGTTTATTCTTATTCGTGTCTGGGCGAGAGGCGACTTTGTATGTCCTCGGTATCTTCTGCCCGCACTCTTCCTCAATCCGTTCCGCAATCCCTGAGTCGTCGTCAAGGAACATCATCCGTCCTACGCCCCGCTTGCCTACGACGCCCACATTATGTTGCGGATAATACTTGGCGACGGCGAGAACTTCCTCGATAGTCGTCGCCTGGTGGAGGTTGTTCATTACGCCCATCTTCGTCAAGGCGTGGACTGGCGTAACTCTGAATCCTCGCTTGACAAGCGGCGATGCGATGGAAACGAAATCAGGTTGTTCAGGTGAGGGTGTCATCGCGCACCTACTTGACCTTCAAGGGCAGCAATGACGCTGAGATAATCCTTGACGGAGAGATTACTCAATACTCTTTTTTCTGCTTGGGGTGACTGACTGGATGGATATTTTCTAATGATTAAGATGAGCCGAAGTGCTTCCTTGGCATCTGTGGATAGAACTGTAGTATTTGGCGTACTTGACATAATGCTCCTTTCAGCCTTGCGTCGTGCGTCGTGCTTCTACTCCTGGGCTCCTGTCCTCCTCGTATCTGTGGCAACGCAAAAGACACAACTATGCGATAAGATTTGGTGGATTTGTTTTGCTGAGGTGTGCGGTTCAGCGTTGACTGGCGTCAACTGCGGAGTGCCTTTTACGAAAGCCCCGCCCTCTCGTGGGAGATAAACCCTCTCTCCATTGTTCCTAGAATATCACAAACGAGGGGCGAAGTCAAGGCGAAAGTGAGAGTGACCAATCAGTACGACATACCGAACCGCCCCCAATCGGTATTTAATATACTCAAGGGTTCGGGGCTGGGGCTATCTTCTTTTCTTACACATATTACTGTGAAAGTGAACTCACTATGTTGTGAGAGATGGGGGTATACTCTTGCAACATAGTGAGTGTAGTAAGTAGGGGTGGTATTAGATACAGCACCCCAAAATCCTATCCCGTACCACCCCGAGCGGGACTCCTGCAGATGGTACCTTCCTGGGAATGCAAACTGAGGAATCTGGAGAAATCCGAATCAGGAGGACCCCGTTAAGGATGCCGCACGCAGGACGCCGCACGCGGGACAGCCGCACGCCGCATTGACTAGGCGGCTAGACCACCTCTGGCAAGGTACGGCGAGGGTAACCGCGGCACGCCCTCTTCGAAGCATGCTTAGAGACTCCTTATTCGGGGGACCCTTTACCGTTTCGTGTTCCGTTCGCTCTGCTCTGGAATACCCATGAACGGGGGCTCTGGCTTGCTCAGAACGCGGTTCTCCTCCCGAGGCACGCCAAGGGCGGGAAAATGTAGACCCCCCTCTCCCTAGGGCGTCCAGTGCGGTTTTGCTTATGCATGAAGTGGGGTTTTGAGTGCTGGAATTGACGTGTTTTAAGGGGTCAGCGCAAGAGATGGTGTGTCTTCCGTCCCAAGAATGGCCCTTTGCTATCAATATGTTATGAAGCGCTTTCACCGTGTTTTCACTGCGGCTCGAAATATTCTCCTGTTCTACGAAAAGATTCGTACTTCACCCGAAGCAGCGCGGGCGTGGCTGCACACGGCTAATTGAACACGGCGTACGGCTCATTGCTATTCGGTATTAGGTATTTCGTACACTTGAATCTCTGTCCTGGGCTCCGTCAACTCTCTCATGGATCTCGGTTGATGGTGCCCGAATTGGCCGTTTTTGGCTGTGCCCGCCTCTGCCCTTCGCTAAACTGATCGGTCAGAGCGCGGGTTTTGAGTGTAATCGCCTGTTTACAACAATCATCGACTCGACAGGTGCGTTGCTAGGATTCGTCTGCTGCGGTCAGTCGGCGGTCACGGTGCGGAGTGGTACGCGGTAGCCCAGTGGCCAGCTCACACTTCTCGCCCGGAGCAGCGCCGCAGGTAGGACAACGGACAACGAGTATTTGTTTTGGGCTGAGCGGTTTTTTCATGACGGAGAGACAATACCCAAATCCGGCATGGGAGAACTGGTCAATTTTGACCAAGTGTTCCTATTTGAGCGTCGATGGTTCTTGTGGCTTTCTGGAGGCTACTTTAGCGATGTAGCATTCCTCATGGACGGCCTCTGCATTGCTGTCAGTCTTGCTGGTCGTAAGGTCTACGGGCTTCCCGCAGATCGCGCAGAGAGGGATCGAGGGGCCAAGCTTGGTCACGCAGAAAGCCTAGCAGATAGCTAGGGGATTGTCAGCGAAAAGTGATTGAGCTGCTGGTCAGTTGGCGAAATAATCGCCATTACACTCAATAAGAGGTCAATGAGTGTACTCGCCTGATTTCAACAACTATCGGGAGGCACCCGGCGCAGACGTGGGCCGCTTTTGCTCGATTCAACTTCTAGCGTCTACGGGGTACGTGGATTAATGGGGAACAGGAGCAAGAGTGCCATCGTCAGAGCCAGCACTCCAATAATGTCTCCAGTCGTAGTATTCAGGTACTCCCATTCTTCGGCGTCTCTGGGCTCGGCCGGAAACCAATTCTGGTATTCCTTGTGGCAGCAGGCAGCGGCGCAAGGGCAGACCTCTTTCGTTTCGGCCGGAGACGGTGGCCCGGCAGGCTGCGACGACTTCAACGACGATCAGCAGGCGCAGTACGGCATTGCCATGAATGGGTTCAGTTCGACTCCCTGGAACGTTTCTATGGGTGACCTGCCCCCCATTTTTAGTCCAGGGATAATGAGACTTTCTCCGGTTTTTGTTCGCCCCGCAGCGTAGCGGGGATGGGGGTCTGGGGCAAGGGGCCGGCGTTTGAGGCCCCTTGCCCCAGTCCAGCAATGTAGAAGCCTGCCTTCCACGAAGCGGCAAACTCCATCGGTGTTTTGTATCCCAACGCCGAGTGCGGTCGCACGTGGTTGTAGTCCACTTTCCACTCGGCGATCTTACGACGTGCGTCCGCCAGATCGAAGAACCAGTTTTCGTTCAGGCACTCATCGCGGAACTTGCCGTTGAAGCTCTCGATGTAGCCGTTCTCCATCGGTCGCCCCGGCGTGATGAAGTGCAACTGGACTCCGTTCTCATAGGCCCACTGGTCCACCACCTGGCTGACGAACTCCGGCCCGTTGTCGATCACGATCACCTCCGGTTTGCGTCCCTGCTGCTTCAGTCCTTCTAGGACACGCACCACCCTCGCTCCCGGCAGCGAGGTATCGGGCTCGATCTCCAGCGCCTCGCGGGTGAAGCCGTCCATGAGATTAAACGTCCGGAACTTGCGCCCGCTGGTGAACGCATCGCTGGCGAAGTCCATCGTCCACAGATGATCGGGCTGCGTCGGGCGCGGCGGTAGCACCAGGCGCGATCCCGCGCGTCGGCGTCGGCCCCGCTTCCGACGAAGGCTCAGCTTTTCTTCGACGTACAGCCGGTATACGCGCTTATGATTCGCTTTCCATCCCTCACGCACCAGCATTCGCGTCAACCGGCGATATCCGAACCTTCGCCGCTCTGCCGCCAACTCGCGCAACCGCACGCGCAGTCGCGGGTCCTCGGGCCGTGGCACGTAGCGATACGTCCGGCGATAGATCTTTAGCTTTGGAGAAACTTAGTCAATCCTTTCTACATAGAGGAAGCAGGGGATAAAGGGGCTGGCCGCCCCTTTCCCCTGCACCCCAAATCCCCGCCGAAGCTCCTCCGCTTCGCTCCGGAACACTTTCAGTTGACGAAGCCGAACACTTCTTGCACAATCGTAACGCCAGCGTCGCTTCGCTCCGACTGCTGTTCACCTTCCCTTCGGAATGCCGTTCGGCTTCCTTCCGGAAACAGCGTTCAGCTTCACCGGAATACCCACTCCAGTGCAGCCCGCACGCCGCCAATGTGAGACTGAATCAACGGCGGGATTAGCCCATTTTTTAAGCACACATCGATTAACTCTTTGGCTGCGTCCGTTGGCTTGAACGCCCAATTCTTTTTCGTACAAATCGCCTTCATCGTGCTTTCGAACGCTTTGAGACACTCGTTGAGACATTCTTTGGTGTCGCCCTTGCGGTAGTGCTCGAACGCCTTGAGAAATTCAGCATTGGCTCCGGCATATTCTTTGGATGTGAGCAACACTAGTGCAGGCTTGACGACTTCAGCGTGAATCAATTGGGAATCGACCCTGATTATTTCGCCGCTTTCGAACTGGTAGCCGATGCCATGTTCACGAAACCGAGCGTTCAACTCGACTATTGCTCTATCGAATCTGCCCTGTGGCACTCGGCTCTGCCACTCCGAGTTCGACCTACGTAGGTAACCCAGATATTGAAATGAGACTTCAACCACGTCGAGCACGCGTTCATGGTTTTGTTCGCTGATAACAAACTTTATGACTCGCTCGTCCGCACCTTCGTGAGATGAGCCCGTTGTGAAGGGAAGCCGAAATAGGCCGTACTCACGGCATAGCATTTTTTCGATTTCTGTGAATGCTGCCGAACAGCCATTGACATCATATGGCACAGGGGAACCAAAAAGGTCACGCAGGATGTGAGCAATCTGCACCCGCAAAGGGACGGGTATTTGGGCGTACTCGAAGACATCGGGCACTTCCTTGCGGAGTGCCTTCTGCCGTTTCGAGAATAGATTGACGATGGCCATTTCGACGCCTCACTCTAGTGTAAAGCCAAATGCACACCCCGAGTACCCCGACACTTCTAGGTTCGGTGTTGATGCAAACCCCCGCACCTTCACTTCTTCTCTTTGAGATAAAAACCGATAGCCGTACCGACAAGACTGGCGAGAACTGGCAACCACACATTGAACAGGTGTTCAAAGTGCGGGATGGCATCAACATGGTTGTAAACGGTGAGAACCCAGAGAGAGACATATTGAGCAAGAAACGTGACACCGAGCATTATGACGAGCGTGATTGCGATGGTTCGTGCAGTCTGGGATTCACGCTCCTCTTTGAGACTTGGGAGAGGGGTGTTCGACGGCGGTTGAAAGCCCCGCCTGTCATCTTCTTGCATTGCCTGCGATGGTAGAGATTCACCACCTTCGTCGGGTAGATTGACGGGGTTATCAGACATGTTGCACGCCTTTGATGACGAAACGCCCAAGGCGTTCTAGGTTATGACCAGTCGTCAATTGTTCGACGGAAAAATGTATGTTGGTCGCTCGCCTAGAGACAAAGGCGAGGTAGTTCTGGGCATCGTCCAGAGTGAAGACCGTGGCATCCTCGGCTCGATTGACCAGGAGCAAGATTTGCTTCATCTCACCCGTTCCAAGGTCGAACATGACATTGGCTGCGACCCAAAACATGTTGACCGCGGTTGTGGGCGTTCCTTCTACCCTGCGTATCACCATAGGCGGGATTCTACCGCTAGATTCGTTCTGAAGATGAAGAGAAAATGAGCGTGAGCGGCGATGGTAGGCTTTCGCAGACCTTTCGCCTTCTACTTTTTCACCATTTTTTCACTGCGACCCCCAAATAATGCCTATTTGTGCCTAACAGTGCAGAGCGTAAGTTATTGAAAACACGCATGAACACTGGGTCTTAGCACGATTGAGAATCTTCCGTCCTAACCCCTAGACGATAGCGCCATCTTGAGAGCTTCGATTATAACAAAGCAATCCGTGTCATTTTCTTCGGGAAGGCACGTTTCCACAGCCTCCGGAGGTTTATACTGGAATCACTCTGCCACAAAAATTCTAACGTTCTCCTAAATGTTGCGGGACGAGTGTATGTGGTTCGTTGAACAATTCGATTCATTCCTAAATCTAGGTATATGTAAGGAGTATCCGAATATGGCAAGGTCGAAATCTACCTCAGGCGGCAAGTCCAGTCGCTTCAATCCAAATACAAATCAAGAGCAACCCAATAACAGCAATCCAGCCGGCATGCCCGATGTGAACGCAGTCGAGGCGGGAACCACGGCCGCTGAAGTCGCTGCAGAAGTCAAAGTCGCTCCCGAACCCCGGAAGATGGGAGTCGTGAAGACCGAGCCCCGGAAAAACGCTGCGACCCCAGTCAACCTGGTTCCTATCAATCTGGAGGACGAGATCCGGCGCCGCGCCTACGAACTCTACCAGCAGCGCGGAACCGCGTCCGGCAGCGAGGCCGAGGACTGGCTGACTGCCGAACGTGAAATAAAGCAGCGCTACCGTAAGCAAAGCGCGTAGTCGCATCTGGTTCTTTTCAAGACAATGCGGCGGCACAATTCGGCCGCCGCATGCCCTTTCGCGGTTGCCTCGCTGGGAGGTTTCTGAAAAAATAGCCCGGGGTTCCCCCACATGGCGGAAATCGGAAGTTTCGCACTGCTTCTCGCTTTGGCCCTGAGCGTTTATTCGTTCCTCGCTGGGATCATCGCGCTGGCCTTCCAGAACCGAGATTCGCACCGGCTCGTCATCCCTACGGGCCGCGCCTCGGAGTCGGAGCGCATGGCGAAACCGCCCGCCGCGCCGGCATCGCCACTTTCGCCGCAGTCCTTCTCGCAGCGGCAGTCCTCGTCATCTGCGCCTTCCAGGACAACTTCCCCATCGCCTACATCTTCCACCACAGCAACCGTGATCTCTCCGGTCCTTATAAGTTCGCCGTGCTGTGGTCCGGCCAGGAAGGTTCGCTGCTGTTCTGGTCGCTCTTGCTCGCGGCCTACGGATTCGTCCTGCGCCTGCGCTACAAGACTGACCCGCGCCTCTTCGCCTACGCCTCGGTAGTTCTGGCCGGCGTGCAGATCTTCTTTCTGCTGCTGGTAAACTTCGCCGCCAATCCCTTCGGCATTCTCGAAGGCCCGCTCCGTGCCGATGGCAGCGGCCTGAATCCGCTGCTGCAGTATCCCGAGATGGTGATTCACCCGCCCATGCTCTATCTCGGCTACGTCGGATTCACCGTCCCGTTCGCCTTCGCGCTGGGCGCGCTGATCATGAAGTATCCCGGCGAGAAGTGGATTAACATCACCCGCCGCTGGACCATGGTCACCTGGGCCTTCCTCACCTGCGGCGTCTTTCTCGGCGCGCACTGGGCGTACTCGGTGCTCGGCTGGGGCGGCTACTGGGGATGGGACCCCGTCGAGAACGCCTCGCTCATGCCCTGGCTCACCGGCACCGCCTTCCTGCACTCGGTCATGATGCAGGAAAAGCGCGGCATGCTGAAGATGTGGAACATGTGGCTGGTCTTCGCCACCTTCTGGCTCGCCATCCTCGGAACCTTCCTCACCCGCAGCGGAATCATCAGCTCCGTGCACGCCTTCGCCCAATCTTCCATCGGAGAATGGTTCGGCTGGTTCCTCGCTGATCACCTTGGCCGTATTCTGTTTCTTCTTCTTCAAGAACAAGTCGAGCCTGCGCAGCGAACACAAGCTCGAGTCGATCGTGTCGCGCGAGTCCAGCTTCCTGTTCAACAATCTGCTTTTCGTGATTCTCTGCATCGTCGTGCTCCTGGGAACCTGGTTCCCGAAAATTACCGAGCTCATCGAAGAAAAGAAAGTCACGGTATCGAGCGCCGTTACTACAACAGCGTCGCCATCCCTGTAGCCTTGCTGCTCTTGATCCTCACCGCCGTAGGCCCGCTGCTGGCCTGGCGCAAGACCTCGCTCGAAAGCCTGAAGCGCAACTTCCTGTGGCCGACCATCGGTGCGATCGCAGTCGCCATCTTCCTGATGATCACGCCGCAAAGCTGGGGCTCAGCCTTCGGCCTCAGGCCCTGGAAGGACATCTCTTACTTCTATTCGCTGATGGCCATCGCACTCTCGGTGCTGGTCACCCTCACCGTGGCCAGCGAGTTCTACCGCGGCGGCCGCGTCATCTCCAAACACACCGGTCAGGGCATGTTCGCCTCCATGGTGCAGCTCACCCACCGCAACACCCGCCGCTACGGCGGATACATCGTCCACTTCGGGGTGGTCGTCGTCATTATTGGTTTCTCCGGAGCCGCCTTCAATCAGGAGAAAGAGATGGAGATGAAAACCGGCGACCAGATGACCATCGGCCCCTACACCGCGATCTGCCGCTCCTCGACCGAGGACGACAATCCCAACTATTTCAGCCAGTGGGCCGTGCTCGACATTTACAAAGGCGGCAAGCCCATCGGCACCATGACCCCCGAGCGCCGCTTCTACCATGCCAGCCAGCAGACCTCGACCATGCCGTTTATCCGCTCCACTCTGAATGAGGATCTCTACTTCGTCTTCGAGGGAGTGAACCAGGATAACGGTCGCCCCATCCTCCGCGCACACCTGAATGCGCTCGTGATGTGGATCTGGCTGGGAGTCTGGATCATGCTTGGCGGAACGGTTCTAGCTCTGGTTCCAAACGCGCCCGCGCCGGTCCGTGTTCCCGCGCCCGCAAGGCTGGGGCAAGCGCACCCGGCTCCCGTGGCCACAGGAGACTGATGTTGCGTTCCTTGAATCCACTTTCGAAGCTCGGGTGCCCCATTTCTCGCGTCTTTTGCGAGAAAGCCTGCCCTGAGCTAGTCGAAGGGTGGGGCTTTGCGCCGCAAAGCAGCCCAAGCCCTCCTGCTATGCGCCGCCGTCTTCGCCTTCCTCGGCGCCGGAGACCCCGCCACCCGCTTCAACGAAATCGGCCACCAGATGATGTGCATCTGCGGCTGCAACCAGATTCTTCTGGAATGCAATCACGTCGGCTGCCCCGATTCCGACGGCATGCGCAACGAACTCATGGCCGCGGTCACGCGCGGAGACAGCGACAGCCTGGTCGAGCAAGGCTTCGTGCAGAAATACGGCCCCACGGTGCTCGCCGCCCCGACCATGCAAGGCTTCGACCGCGCCGCCTACATCATCCCGCCAGTCGTTCTGGTTCTCGGGCTTCGGCCTGATCGTGTTCGTGATTCGCTCCTGGAAGAACCGTCCAGCCCCCGCCATCGCCGATGGTCTGCAGCCCCGTCCGCGGCGCCGAACTCGAACAATTCCGCGATCAGGCCGGCAAGGAGACCGACCTATGACCTGGCTCATCTGCGGCCTGCTGTTAGCCGGATCTCTTTTTTATGTTCTCTACCAACCCGGAAGACTCTTCCTCGGCCCGGAGAAAACCCGCGCCGGCTATCTCCGCGAACGCAAAGACGCCGTCTACGAAAACCTGCGCGATCTCAATTTCGAATACAAAGCCGGCAAAGTCCCCGACGCCGATTACGCCTCGCTGAAATCTTCCCTGCAGGACGAAGCCGCCACCCTCCTGGCCGAAATCGCCCGCCTGGAGAAAAATCCCGCACCTCAAAAAGGAACCCGATCTTGAACGATTCCCGAGCTGTCATCCTGAGCGGAGCAGATGCTTCGCGAAGCGAAGCACCTACGCAGTCGAAGGACCCCATGCCTAGCTGGCACTGCGCGAGCGTCCTCGCAAGGAGTTCTCTCCTCACTCTGTTTTCACGCGCGTTCGAGCAGCATGCGCTCGCTGTCCTGCTCCTGACCTCCCTCGCCGCCGCCCAAACTCTCACCGGCACCGTCAAGAACTCCACCACCAACAAGCCCGCCGCCGGAGACGAAGTCGTTCTCCTCAAGCTAGGCCAGGGCATGGAAGAAGCCGGCCGCACCAAAGCCGACGCCCAGGGCCACTTCAGCTTCAAGCTCGACGACGCCCAGTCTCCGCACCTGGTCCGCGCCATCCATCAGGAAGTCACCTACCACCGCATGGCCCCTCCCGGAACCACCTCGGTCGAACTGGAGGTCTACGATGTCGGAAAAAAGATCGACGGCGTCTCCGTGGTCGCCGACATCATGCGCATCCAGGATGCGACGCAGGGCCAGCTCGAAATAGTCCGCGAATTCTTCGTGCAGAACAATTCCAAGCCGCCGCGCACCCAGATGAACGAGCGCAACCTCGAGTTCTACATTCCCAACGGAGCTCAGATCATCGAAGATTCAGCCTCAGCCACTACCGAAAACGGCAACCCGCTGAAATCCGCGCCCGTGCCCGAAGGCGAGAAGAATCGCTATTCCTTCATCTTCCCGCTGCGCCCGGGACTCACGCGCTTCGAGGTCGCCTACCAGCTTCCCTATAGCGGCAGCGCCAATCTCGATCCCAAGTCCGTGTATCCCCTGGAGCACTTCGGCGTGATGATCCCCAAGGCGATGCAGTTCACCGCAGCGAACACGGCTGCCGGCTTTAAGTCCGGACCTTACCCGAACGAGCCCAACGCTAGCCTGGAAGTGGCTTCCAACACCACGCCCGGCCAGAACCTGGCCTTCAAGATTTCCGGCGAAGGCACGCTTAGAGGAATCTCAGGCAGGCGGCGCGCAGGGACAAGGACAGGGACAAGAGCAAGCCTCAGAAGGCGCACCCAGCGCAGGCGGAGCACAAGCCACCAGCCGCCCCGGCGGCGGACTCGGCCCGCCCATCGACGCTCCTGACCCACTGCAGAAATACCGCTGGCAGATCCTCGGCGGCATCGCCGCTCGCCTTGATCGTCGGCGGCGTCTACGTGGCCATGCGCCAACAGTCCGCAGCACGCACTCTGGCGCGCCGCACGCCCGGTTCTTCCGCCTCCGCAACCATGCTGGAAGACGACTACGCAGCCGCCGAAACGAACACGCGAGCGGCAGCACGTCCCACCTCGATGCTGCTCGAGGGATTAAAAGAAGAACTCTTCCAACTCGAAGTCGAACGCCGCCAAGGCCAAATCTCGCAAGCGGAATACGAGAAAGCCAAGTCCGCCCTCGATCAAACCCTCGAGCGCGCCCTGAAACGCGAAGCGCAGAAAGCGTAACGTTGAGGTCTTATTGTGACGCGGAAGGCACAAAAGAATTTGTCATTCCGAACACGCGCAAAGCGCGGGTGAGGAACCTGCTGTTTCCCCGCCACGAGACGGTACCCCGGCCTTGGAAATGCTCTAATACCTAATGGCCTATACCTGGTTCATACTCCTGCTCGCAATCGTGGTAACGGCTTTCCTGCTGCTCTTAACCTACGGCACGTCTTTAGGCAAAGCTATCCACGAACGCATCCCCGATCGCCCGCGCCGCCGTCTCTTCGTAGCCTCCGTAAGTTTCTTCCTGACGTTCGCCGGAGTCCGCGCCGTAGTCTTCGCCATCCTGCACCAGATTCCGCCCTTTCATTTCATCGAGCACGACGGCCGCCACATTCATCACCTGGTCTTCGGCATCATCATTCTGCTGGGCGTAGGCTACGGATGGCTGGCCGACATCGGCACCGGCCAGGACGATACGTCACTCCTTCTCAGCCGCCTGATGTCGATCCTCTACGGCGTAGGCGCAGCCCTGACCCTCGACGAATTCGCCCTCTGGCTAAATCTGAAAGACGTCTACTGGTCGCCCGAGGGACGCTCCAGCATCGACGCCGTAATCCTCTTCGGGTCCCTGCTGGCAGCAGGCAGTTGGGGCTTCCCGCTGTTCCGATCGCGACCCAAAAGAAAGACCTAGCTGCTCGTGTGGAGTGAGTGTCATCCTGAGCGCCGCAAGGCGTTTCCACCACGCCGTGACATCTGACCTTGCCTTCCACAGCCCTTTCGCCGATCATCACCGAGAGGAAGCTGCTCGATCGTTCGCACAGTAGCGTAGGAACTATCTTGTTTTCAAGATTTTGCCCGCAAGCGATTGATTCCAAGAGATATTTCGCAATTTCTTTCTAACATCATGATTCCAATAGATCGAGGGGGAGGGGGGTATATCTCTGGCAACAGCAAATTCCCGAGACCGGACCGAACTGCATCGCCCCGCAACGCGTAACATCAAATAGCTGAGAATCAACTATGGGAAACACTTTCAAGACCGCGTTCCTGCTGACCGCGCTGACGCTGCTGCTGATGTTCTTCGGCCGCTACTTCGGCGGGCCAGAATGGGATGTTGCTCGCCCTGGTCTTCGCCGCCGTGATGAACTTCGTCGCCTACTTCTTCTCCGACAAGATCGCGCTGGCGATGTACCGCGCCCAGCCGGTCACGCGCGAGCAACTGCCGCGCGCCTACGAGATCGTCGAGCGCCTGACCCAGAAGATCGGCATCCCCATGCCGAAGATTTATGTGATCCCAACCGAGTCGCCAAACGCCTTCGCCACGGGACGCAACCCGAGCCACGCCTCGGTAGCCGTGACCCACGGGATTCTGGGTTTACTGAATGACGAAGAACTCGAAGGCGTGCTGGCCCACGAACTGGGCCACGTAAACAACCGCGACATCCTGATCAGCTCAGTGGCGGCGACCATCGCGGGCGCGATCACCATGCTCGCCAGCATGGGACGCTTCGCCATGATCTTCGGCGGCATGGGCGGCGGACCGCGACCGCCGCGGCGGCGGCCTTTCTGCTCTGTTCATGCTGATCGTAGCCCCGATCGCCGCCAGCCTGATTCAGCTGGCCGTGTCGCGCTCGCGCGAGTATCAGGCCGACGCCACCGGCGCGCACTTCACCGGCAATCCCTATGCCCTGGCCAGCGCCTTGCAAAAGCTCGACGCCTACTCGCGCCGCGTGCCCATGCAGGCCACGCCCTCGACCGCGCATCTGTTCATCATCCAGCCCCTGCTGGGCATGAACTTCGGGAATTTGTTCTCGACCCATCCCCCAATCGCCAAGCGCATCGAGCGGCTAACGGGACGCCCGGCGGAGTTCATGCAGTAGAACCGCTTCTAGCTGCTCAGCTTCTGAATCGTCGCAAGCTTTGCTTAAATCCGTCTGCAAGACGCTGGCATCGTGCTCAGCGTTCTGAATGTGGAAAGATGCAAGACTTCAGTCGAGCCGCTCAGAAGCAACTAGCGGCTAGCTGAGGGCTAGACAGCTAGAAGCTGAAGTCCAGTGACATCGGTAACTCCGCCGCTGCTGCGCCAGCTAGTAAAATTCATATCAATGTCCCCAGAGACCGCAATCGCCGTATCCCACAAGGCTGCCGAACTGGAAAAAGCGCTGCGCCGCGTGATTCGCGGCAAGGACGACGTCGTCCGGCTAGCGCTGGTCAGCATTTTCGCCCGCGGACACTTGCTGATCGAAGGCGTCCCCGGAGTCGGCAAGACCACGCTCGGACAAGCCCTCGCCCGCGCCATCGATTGCACCTTTCAGCGCGTGCAGTTCACCAGCGACATGCTGCCTTCCGACGTGCTCGGAATCTCGGTCTATTCGTCGCTGGAGCAGGAGTTTGAGTTCAAGCGCGGCCCGGTTTTCACCAACGTTCTGCTGGCCGACGAGATCAACCGCACCACGCCGAAGACGCAATCGGCGCTGCTCGAAGCCATGAACGAAGGCCAGGTCACGGTCGACGCGCATTCTTACGAACTGCCGCAGCCGTTTCTGGTGATCGCCACGCAGAATCCGGTGGAGCATCACGGAACTTATCCTCTGCCCGAGTCGCAACTCGACCGATTCTTGATGCGGGTGCGCATGGGATATCCCGAGGCCGCAGCCGAGCGCGAGATTTTGCGCTCTGAAGCCGGCGCAGGAGTTCTGCAGGATCTGCGGCCCGTGCTCACCGGCGCTGACGTGCTCGAAATGCAGGAAGCCGTCAAGCGCATTCGCGTGGATGAATCGCTGGTGACCTATGCTCTCGAAATCGTGCGCCGCACGCGCGAGTCGGAATATTTGTCGCTGGGAGTTTCGCCCCGCGGCGCGCAGGCGCTCTACCGCGCGGCGCAAGCCATGGCGTTCCTCGACGGCCGCAGCTTCTGCACTCCGGAAGATTTCAAGCCGCTGGCCGTTCCGGTCTTCGCCCACCGCGTGGTGGTCAACGGAGGCTATGCCTCGACCCTGAAAAAATCCGAGCAGGCCGATCAGGTGCTGCGCGAGATCGTGGAGAACGTGGCAGTGCCGGTTTAGGCAGTGGCCAGTGATCAGTGACCAGTGGCCAGTCGCAAACCCTCGATCAGCGTCGAGGATATAATTCTCTCCTCATGTCTTTCCTGCGTTTCCTTATGCTGCTTTCGCTGGTCGTCTGGATCGGCGGGCTCATCTTCTTTGCTTTCGTGCTCGCGCCGACAGCTTTCATATCCGTTCTGCCCAAGACTCATCTTGCCGGCAACGTCGTGAGGAGCGCTCTGAGCAAGCTGCACTGGATCGCCATCGTTTCCGGAATCGTCTTCCTGATCAGTTCCCTGCTCTACAGCCGCCTGACCGACGGAACGGCGCATGTCTTCGCCGCGCGCCACGTGCTTCTTTGTGCGATGCTGGCGCTCACGCTGATCTCGCAGTTCGGCATCATGCCTCGCATGGACACTCTGCGGGCGTCGCTCGGCGAAGTGAGTGCTGCGCCCATCGACAATCCTGAGCGCATTCAGTTCGATGCGTTGCATGTGTGGTCGACGCGCGTGGAAGGCGCGGTGCTGCTGCTGGGGTTGGTGGTTGTTTATTTCACGGCGCAGCAGCTCGGATTGCGCTAGCCGATTCGGCCGATGGGCAAAGACAAACCGACCTCAGCGGCTAAAGCCAGCATCCTCCTCTCGACTTACGGCACGACTGAAGTCGTGCCCTTCCCGATCTCTTGAGCCCTGTCAGTTGGGCAATATCCTCCTCATCATTTATCCTGAAAGGTTGTACGACCGTCGCTAAGCCCGCAGTGCATATCGATTGCACATCACTGCAGCGCATTCGCTAGAAGCCAGGAGCTAGAAGCTAGAAGCTTTCCTATGAAAACTGGAATTATTGGCCTGCCTCAGGTGGGCAAGACATCGCTGTTTCGGATTCTGACCAAGGCGCATCTTTCGGATCAGGCGCGCGCCAACCCGCGCGAGGCGCACATCGGCGTCGCCAAAGTTCCGGACGACCGGCTCGACCGGCTGGCCGCGCTTTACAACCCGAAGAAGCTCACACATACGTCGGTCGAATATGTCGACGTTGGCGCCATCGGCCAGGAAGCATTGAAAGACAGCGCCTACGCCGCGCATCTGCGCAACGTGGACGCGCTCGCCCACGTGGTGCGCGTGTTTGACGATCCTTCGGTGCCGCACACGGGCGAGATCGATCCGCTGCGCGACATCAAGAACGTGGAATTCGATCTGCTGGTCAGCGATCTCGGCCAGATCGAAAAACGGCTGGAGCGGCTGGAAAAAGATCTCAAGAAGATGAAGACGCCGGAACTCGAAAAAGAATTCGAGCTGCTGAAGCGCGCCAAGGCGCAGGTGGAATCCGACAAGCCGCTGCGCGAAATGGAGATGACTCCCGAAGACAAGAAGCGCATCAAGGGCTTCATGTTCCTAAGCGAGAAGCCGATTTTCTACGTGCTCAACATCGGCGAGTCGACCGAACTGGGCAAGGAACTGGAAGAAGCGGTGAGCAAGTACAAGCTCACGGAAATTGCCGCGCGGCCGAATGCCGCCGCCACCGCGATCTGCGGCAAGGTGGAAGCCGAACTCGCCGAGATGAGCGATGCCGACGCCGCCGAATTTCTTGTCGAGCTATGGGCTGACAGAAAGCGGCCTGGTGCGGCTGATTCGCACCACTTACAAACTGCTCGGCCTGATTTCATTCTTCACCGCCGGCGAAGACGAGTGCCGCGCCTGGCAGGTTCCGGCGCAATTCCCGCGCGCAGGATGCGGCGGGAGCGATCCACTCCGATCTGGAAAAACATTTCATCCGCGCCGAAACCATTCGCTGGGATCAGCTCCTGGAAGCCGGGTCCGAAGCCAATGCCCGCGCCAAGGGAACTCTGCGACTCGAAGGCAAAGACTACATCGTGCAGGATGGCGACGTGATGCACATCCGGCACAGCGGTTAGTGTCGAGTACCGAGTCCCAAGTACCTGTTGTGAGCACGAGACGCAGACCCCAGTCCTGATGTCCTATTTTGGGAACTAGAAATCACAATGCGAATTCCAAGTGGCTCACTCGATTAACCAATGCCTGTAAGCTGAAGCTGATGGCACAGCATTACAAAGACCTGATCGCGTGGCAGAAGTCAATGGACTTGGTATCCGCGCTCTACGACGCGACTGAATCATTTTCCCAAGCGTGAAACATACAGTTTGACCGATCAGATGCGCCGCGCCGCCGTCTCCGATTCCAAGTAATATCGCAGAAGGACAAGCCCACTACACGTCGCGAGTTTCGCCACTTTCTTCGCCACTCGCGAGGATCGCTTGCCGAACTTGAAACGCAGGTAATGATCGCCCGACGAAGAAATTATCTTACTGAATCCCAGGCTGCAGAACTCCTGAAACGAACTGACGAAGTAAGCCGAATCCTAAGCGGCCTCATCAACTCACTCGGACAGCGAATCCATCGTCGGCGAGTTGACGATTCCTCAGTAATCGATACCTGGTACTCGGTACTCGCGCTTTATACTTAATGCATCCGATCGCTCACCAGCATTCTGCTCGGCCTAACCGCCGCTGCCGCCAACGTCTTCGGCGGGGCGATCATTGTGCAGCGCAGTTGGGAGCGGCGCTATCTTCGCTATTTCGTCGCGCTGGGCGCTGGATTCATGCTGGCGACCGCTCTGGTCGAGATGGTTCCGGAGAGCCTGGAATTGCGGGGACGAAGCGCCGCTTATCTGATCCTGCTCGGCTACCTCATCATTCATTTCTTCGAGCACACGGTCACGCCGCACTTCCACTTCGGCGAAGAGACGCACAGAGATGAGTTCATGCATTCCCACAAGGGATACTCGGTGCTGCTCGGCCTGATCATCCACACATTTTTTGATGGCATCGCCATCGCTTCGGGATTTCTGGTATCGAACGCTCTGGGCTGGATCATCTTTTTTGCCGTCTTCCTGCACAAGATTCCCGAAGGCTTCACGGTGAGTTCGGTGATGCTGGCCAGCGGGCGCAGCCGGGGTACGGCTTGGGGCGCGTCCGTGATCCTGGGCGGGGCAACGCTGGCCGGGGTTCTGACGATGGCGGTTTTCCGGCAACACGTGGACGCGGGATTGCCGCTGGCGGCAGGGGTGACGATCTACGTGGCGGCTTCCGACTTGGTTCCGGAAGTAAACAGGGAGCCGGGAGCGAGGATGGCTTTATTGGTTTTTGTTGGAGCCGGGGTCGTGTTCTTGCTGGATGCTTTGTTTCATGGGCACTAGATCAGGAATCTTCACCGCAGGCGACGATCCGTGCCTTGCTCGACCAGTCGGGAAGCCCATGCGTGGCAAGCACACCCTTCATGCTATCAATGAACCTATTCGTCACCGGCTGAATTACGAGACGACCCTTCTCTTCCAGAAAAGCGATGCGAGTTCCCTGCTCGATCCGGAACTTGCTCCGGAGATGTGCCGGGATTACGACCCGGCCCTTAGCCTTAACGGTTGCGTACGCAATTGTCATAGTCTTATGTGTTCTGCAACTATGCGCCGTCCCTGCCGGAACTCTCAGTTCGGTCTCACCATGCCTTCCCATTACTTACGTGCTGGGCTAATGAATAGCCGTCGCTTCGCGACTGGATAGGCTGATGCCAGCGATCCCCTGTCGGCACGAGTGAACTCGTGCCCTTCCCGATCCGTGAGCTCCCCGCTGGAACCGCCCCTTAGTCCACCGTAGTTGGCGGTGTAGCCGTCGCGGGAGACGACGTCGATCTTCTGGTCTTTGCCCTTCTGGTCTTTCACTTTCAGCGGGGCGCCGTCGGGCGCCAGCACTTCGACCTTCAGCTTGCGGTAAGTGCCGTCGAGCTTGCTGTTGGTGGGGTGATAAGACAGCGAATACTGGTGGCGGATGTCGTCGCCGATATCCTGAAAGTCCTCGCCATACTCTGCCTGAAAGCGCGGGAAGTAGGCGCGGCCGCCGGTCATGGCGGCGAAGGTTCTCATTTCATTATCGGCCTGCAGGTAATCCATCTCGCTGGCGTGAATGCCCATGCCGCGGTTGCCGCAGCGCTGAGCCCATGATCCGGGCGATTTGTCCCACGCTGATGGGGAAAATGGTCACATCCTTCGTATCTTTGACCTTCTTGGTGATCTTATCCAGCGTGAGCTTGCTGAAGCTGTCGAATCCGGTGGTGATCAGAATGACGTATTTCTTCCCTTCCACCCGGTCCAGGCGATCCAGGGTGTCATACAAGGCGTCGAACAGATTGGTCTCGCAGAATCCCGGCATCCGCAACTGGTTCAGCGCCCCGTACACGGCTTTCTTGTCCTGGGTGAAATCCACCAGAATGTGCGGCTGCATGTCGTAATAGGAAACCGCAATCCAGTCGTCTTTGGTGAGCGTGTTGGCAAAGGCGTAGGAAGCCTGCAGAGCGTCAATCATGAAACTGTAGCGAGTGGATGCGAACTCCACCAGCAGCACCGCGGTGATGGGAGCTTTCGAAACGTTGAAGCTGGTGATCTGCTGCTGGGCTCCATCTTCAAATAACCGGAAATTGTCTTTTTTCAGGCCGGGGACAAACTGGCCGCTCTTGGTAGTGACCATCACATCCACATTCACCAGCGGCACGTTGACCTTGATGGAGTAGTCAGGCATGCCTTCAGTTTTGGGGGCCGAAGCCGGCGGCGGAGGCGGCGGAGGAGCCTCGGGATTTTTCTTCGGGATGGCGTAGGGACCGACGTTGCCGGTGGGCCCACCGGCTTCTGCCGGAACTTCCTGCTTGGGCTTGCCGTTGTTTTGCGTGTTGTCTTGCGGCGGCGCCTGGGACTGATCCTGGGCAGATGCTGGAGTGACGCCGAAAAGCAGGACCAGCGAGACCGTCAGCGGCCAGCATCAGTCGGCTCAAATTTTCGAAACGCGAGCGTTGGTTTGTAGTCAGCCATATCGAAAAACATACGAAACCCCTGGGAGATGATAGGCTCTATGGGAGCGAAAATACCTTGTGCTAGTATAGACGCAGGGATTCGCGATTGGGATGTTTTGCCCGGCTCCCGGTATTCCCCTCCTGGCAACGACTTACAATCTGGCGGAGTCTAATCCGAGTAAGGCAGGGCTGGCACTAGTCCTTCCGGGCGTCGTTCATGAGAAAACTGGCTTTCTTCGTTGCTGTCGCTTCCCTGTCGTTTTTCGCTCCTTCCGTCTGCTCAAACCGGTTCGGTGCAAACCGCGCAAAATCCTCAAATCATTGCTGTTAGCCAGATTCACGCTGGCATGCGCGGGGTCGCCTACACCGTGTTTGAGGGCGTGAAGCCCGAAGCCATGGAAGTGGAAGTGCTTGGCGTGCTGCACAACGTGAATGGACCTAAGGGCGACATTATTCTGGTCCGGCTGCACGGGCAGAAGGTGGAATACACGGGCGTGGTCGCGGGGATGAGCGGCAGTCCGGTCTATCTCGACGGCAAACTCGCCGGGGCGCTTGCCTTCCGCATCGGAGAATTCTCGAAAGAGCCCATCGCCGGCGTCACTCCCATCGCCGACATGCTGGAAATCAGCGCGCTCGACCGCTCGCCCGCAGAAGAGACGTCCGCGGTCAAGCCCTCGATAACTGCGGTCGCCGGCAAGACTGCTGCGCCCGGCGATAATTCCCTGCTGCCAGGTTCGGCTCAGAATTCCGAGGGGAAAGATTTTGCTAATTACCTGAAGCCCATCGAGACTCCTCTGGTCTTCAACGGATTCTCCGAGCAGGCGATTCATCTTTTCTCAGGACAGTTTTCCTCAGCGGGAATCGTCCCCGTCATGGGGGCGGGCTCGGTGAGCGACGACAAACAGCCGGAGCCGCTCGAAGCCGGCTCTGCCGTGAGCGCAGTCTTGGTGCGCGGTGACATGGACATTGAGGCCACCTGCAGCGTGACCTATGTGGATGCACAGCGGCTGCTGGCTTGCGGACATCCCCTGCTGCAGTTCGGCTCCGTCGACCTGCCCATGAACAAGGCCGAAGTTCTGGCCACGCTGGCTTCGCCGCTCAATGCTTTCAAGATCGTCAACACCACAGAGCCCGTGGGAACCTTCGTGCAGGATCGCCACACCGGCATCATGGGTGTGTTCGACCGCCAGCCGGAGATGATTCCGGTCACGCTGAGCATCCACAGCAGCACTGGCGTGAAGCAATTCCATTACGAAGTGCTGAACAATCCCAAGCTGACGCCCGTGGCGCTGATGGTGACAGTGTTCAACGCGCTGCACGGCGTGAACGAGTTCGGCGAGGAGATTACCTACCGGCTCGCCGGCAGCATCGGAGTGAAGGGATTTCCCGAAGTAACGATGCGCAATATGTTCGCTCCGGCGGAGAATGGACAGCCCGCGGCTATGCAGGCTGCGATCTCGCTCGGCGAGCGTTTCGGACGCATCTACGACAATCCTTATAACGCTCCGGCCATCGCGGGCGTGAAGCTAGATTTCGATCTGGTCCGCGAGCGCCGCTGGGCGCGTCTGGAGAGCGCCCGCACCGATGTTACCGAGGCCCGTCCCGGCGACAACATTATGCTTGAAACCGTGCTGGCTCCCTACCGCGGCGAGCGCATCGTGCGGCAGATTCCCGTGAAGATTCCAACCTCGGCGAGCAAGGGAACTTTGCGCATCCTGGTGAGTGACGGCGAGACTCTCGACCGCATCGGACACGCCAACCCGGCCTTCGGCCGCAAGCTCGACCTCGCCTCTACCATCGCGTGCTCAACAAAGAGCACTCCAACAACCGCCTCTATGTGTCGCTGCTCGAAGCGGACCCGGAAGCCCGCGTCGGCGACAAAGTGATGCCGACCTTGCCTATCTCGATCATGAACGTGATGGATGGCATGCGCGGGAATCAGGAAATGGTGGTCTCGGGCGAATCGAATGTGGATGAAACGGCAACGGCTCCGCTGGATTATGTGGTTTCTGGAGTGCAGCTGCTGACGATTACCGTGAAGTAGGTACCTGGCCCCTAATTGACAGCCCAGCCTAACAGAACCCCTGCTTTGTCCATGTGCCGGAAGCCATCCGTCTGCAAGGCCGCCAACACCATCAGCGTTCCGTTGTAGCCCACATGCGCCAGGAAGCTTGAGGCCACGGACTTGGTCACCGCCCGGACCGCAGTAAGCACCACGCCAACTAAAAAGATGATCAGCACCGCTCCCCAGGAACGCCCGTACTGAAAAAAGTGGATCAGGCCGAAGGGCAGCGCGGTGAGAAGAATTCCCCAAACTGCCCCCAGGCGCCGAGCCAGCACGGGATAAAGAAATCCGCGAAAGAAGAGTTCCTCCATCAGAGGCCCGAGCGTGACAGCGAAGAACGCGAGGAGATAAGCATCCAGAGGCCGATTGAAGAATTGTTCGAAAGGCGTGTCTTTCGGCATGGGCAGAAATCGTCCCAAGAGATCGAAGCCGAGCATGAGAACTCCCACGCCCAACATGCTCACTCCAAGGATCCCTGGCCAATTCCAGCGGACCGCGAGCCAGAATCCTCTGTGATATTTCCCCTGGATCAACACGACCATATACAGCGCGACGGAGATGTAAGCGAGAAACTGGGAAAGCAGCGCGAGCGCCGGCTTTTGCGCGAGTTCCAACAAACTCTCATGCGGATAAACGAATTGGTGTGCCCCAAAGGCGACGAGCAGCGGCACAAGGAAAAACGCGAGCAGTGCCGTGAGCACGGCGATTAACAGTACATCCCACCCATTCCACACGGGGTTCTCTCCGGCTCTGGGAGCAGGTGTTGCGGGTGCAAACCCAGGCGGCGGAAATGGGTCCATTGCCAACTGGAGCGGAGTCTGCGGCTCGCTGTTTAGCGGCGGAGCTTCAAGGTGCGGATTTTCGGGCGCTGACAAACATATCCTTTCCCTGCAATCAGAATTCTACGACAGTTGCCGCCGCCACGCTTTTCTGTCTCCTTGATTCAAACAAGTGCTTCCTCAATGCATACCGCGACCTCCAAGGCTGCGAAGCCTCCGGAGGTCGCGGCGTTTCGAACGTGCAAACTAGTCGGCCGTCGAGAAAAAGCCGTGAATGCTTGTCTTTTCGAGCACATGGTCGAACATTGCCCGATACAGCGTCTCGGCGGACGCGGGGAAATTTGGCGGCGACGAGGGCAAGTTCAGATCAGTATCGAGAGCATACACGGTGATGACGTAGTCGTGGCTGAACGGAGTGAGGGTGGGGGGCGGACACGGGCCATCGTATTCGGCGCCCAGGAAGAAGTCATTGAAGACTTGCTGGCCGTAGCTGCTTCCCGCAACGCCGGCGTTCTCGGGAAGCTGGGTGGTCTTGGGAGAAATGTTGTACATGCCCCAGTGCGTGAACGCGGCAGTCACGTCGTATAGGGTTACGACGAAACTTCGCGTGTCGCGTGGAGCATGCTCCCACGACAACTGGGGCGATTGGTCTCCGCCGCCGCTAACGTACGGGCAGATGCTCGACCCTACGACCATACTCAACGGCAATTCATCGCCATTGGTGAACGTCGTGCTGCTTACCTGGAATCTGTGCTTGTGTTGCCAATCCGGATCGTCGGTTTGGGCTGCCTGCTGAGCGAAGACTGTCGAGAGAGACGCCAGCGCGAGGGTTAGACAAACCACATACTTTTTCATATGGCTCTCCTTATCTTGAGTCACGGTTTCATTGGGGACAAACCTTATCCCGCAGTGTGTCGGAAGCCGCTGCATCGGGGGAAGCTGGGAAAGCGGCGGCGTCTATTAAACACCCGTTACTGGCCTTCTGAAAAGGGAATGTTGCAGAAATCGCCCCCTGCGCTACGATGTGGCCGTCTTCCTCGGCGATATGCTTCGTCCGAAACTAGCGCGCCGCCGCCGCCGCCGCGGCGAGGGGCCTGATAGCTTTGAGTTCCTTGGAATACTTCCGCCGAACCTGATGAACCGCGAAGGCGTCCTGCAAATTGAGCCAGAACTGCTCGGAAGTTCCGAAGTACTTAGCCAGGCGAGCCGCCATTTCGGGGGTGATTCCACGCTTCTCGCGAACAATATCGTTGACCGTGGGAGGAGAAACATGCAACTCCACCGCCAGCCGGTAAGCGGAGATGCCCATCGGCTCCAGAAATTCCTCTCGAAGAATCTCTCCCGGATGTACTGCCCAACCCGCCGGACCTTCGTTCTTGATGCTCACGATTTCTTCCCCCGTAAAAGATCGGCCGTTCGGGCACTCCGCTTGCCGTTCCTGGCAAAATACCTCATCAACGCCCGACCGGTGTACGACTTCTTCCCCTTGCCTGTTTCACGGCCATTCTACGGAATACACGGCGAATATTCGGTATGGGCCAGGTTCGGCATTCTTAAATGCTCCTTTGCGGATGCTTTTCTCAGCGTCTTCAAACGACTCGAAGAGACAGTGAGCATTCGTGTGCAGCTCTCCCGCCATCGAGTTGCACGAGAGTGGGGAACACTCCGGGTTGGTTCTGGCATAGAAAGTGACCACGTCGAAGCCCTCAAGTCGTTTCCGAGTCGACGGAACAACGTTGGTCGGGAATGATAGTTCCGGTGACCAGGCGGTCCAGCGTTCACCATCGAATTCCATGCTATAAACCTCGTAATAAAAGAGCGCGGTTCCTTCAAGTTGAATCGAGTTTTGTCGGGCAACGTCCCTAATGACCTCTGGAGAGTCAAAGAGCCAATAGCCGTTATGCTTCCAAGAGGAAATGTAGTCAGCGAAATCTTCTGAAAGGCAATTGCTCACGGAATATATGTCAACGATCTGAGGTGCTGTTTCGAAGAGGACTGTCTTCTTACGGACCTTGAGCCAATCGTCTTTCTTGTAAACGCGCTTCGCCATGTAGCCGGCGGGAATCATCCTGGCAGGTTGCTCTTGTTCCGCCTCGTCCATCAAGCGCTTCGCTTCCCGTTCCCCGCAAAATATCCCGCCAGCGCCTGCCCCGTATACGACTTCTTCACTCGCGCCACCTGCTCCGGTGTGCCCTGAGCCACGATGCGGCCGCCTTCTTCGCCACCTTCGGGGCCGAGGTCAATGATCCAGTCGGCGTTGCGGATCACGTCCAGATTGTGTTCGATGATGATGATCGAATTGCCCAGGTCCGTCAGGCGGTGCAGCACGTCGAGCAACTTCTTGACGTCGTCGAAGTGCAGGCCAGTCGTGGGTTCGTCAAGCAGGTAAAGCGTTTTGCCAGTCTGCCGTTTGCTCAACTCGCGGGCCAGCTTGATGCGCTGGGCTTCGCCGCCGGAAAGCGTTACCGCAGATTGACCAAGATGAATGTAGCCCAAGCCGACGTCGACCAGCGTTTGCAGCTTTTGTTTTACCTGCGGAATGTTTTCGAGAATGGGCAGCGCATCGGACACCGGCATCTCCAGCAAATCAGCAATCGAGTTCCCGTTGTACTTCACCGCCAGGGTTTCGTGATTGTAGCGGCGTCCGCCGCAGACCTCGCAGAGCACATAAACGTCGGGCAAGAAGTTCATCTCGATGCGGCGCTGGCCCTCACCCTGGCAGGCTTCGCAACGTCCGCCGGAAACGTTGAAGGAGAAACGTCCCGGCTTGTAGCCGCGCTCGCGAGCTTCCGGCAGCATGGCATAGAGATCACGAATCGCGGTGAACACGCCGGTATAGGTCGCAGGGTTCGAGCGCGGCGTGCGCCCGATCGGCGACTGATCGATGCGAATCACTTTGTCGATGTTCTCCGCGCCCATGATCGCTTTGTGCTCGCCAGACTTCTCGCGCGAACGGTAAAGCTGGCGGGCCAGGGCACGGTAGAGAATGTCGTTGACGAGGGTTGACTTGCCTGAGCCCGAAACTCCGGTCACAACCGTCATCACGCCCAGCGGAAACGTCACGTCGAGATTCTTAAGATTGTTTTCCTTGGCGCCCAGAATCGTCAGCGCCGCGCCATTCTTCTGCCGTCGTTCAGGGCGCATCTCAATCTGCACCCGGCCGGAGATGTAAGCTCCGGTGAGCGAATTCGGCTCGCGCATGATCTCTTCGGGCGTCCCGTGCGCGACCAACCCGCCGCCGTGGCGTCCTGCGCCCGGGCCGAGGTCGATCACATAATCCGCGCGGCGAATGGTTTCTTCATCGTGCTCGACGACGAGCACAGTGTTGCCGAGGTCGCGCAGATTCTCGAGCGCGTTCAACAGGCGGCCGTTGTCGCGATGATGCAGGCCGATCGACGGCTCGTCCAGCACGTAGAGCACGCCGCGCAGCCTTGACCCAATCTGCGTCGCGAGACGGATGCGCTGGCCTTCGCCGCCGGACAAAGTCGCTGCCGAGCGGTCGAGCGAAATGTAGTTCAGTCCCACGGCATTCAGGAACTGCAACCGCTCGACGACTTCATGCATGACGCGGCCTGCGATCTTCTCCTCGCGCCCTGCCAGCTTGATGCCTTGCGCCACTTCCAGTGCCCGCGAAATCGGTAGCGCCGTAAAATCGGCGATCGAAATGCCGTTCACCTTAACAGCCAGGCTCTCCGGCCGCAGCCGCTTGCCCTGGCAAGCCGGACACTCCGTCGCCGACATGTGATCCATCAGCCAGTCGCGATAGCCCTCCGAGGTCGACTCCTCCAGATTTTGTTTCAAGTATCCAAAGATTCCCCGGAAGCCCGTCTTGCCGCGGCCCGACTCGCCATTCAACAGCAAGTCCTGAATTTTCTCCGGAAACTTCTCAAATGGCGTGTTCAAGTCAATCCCATGCGCAGCCGCCACCACCTGCAAGGCATGAATCAGCCCCTGCGACGCCGAACCTGGCCCCAGCCCGCCTTCCAGCAACGGCTTCGACCAGTCCGTGATCACCTTCGCGGGATCGAAATCATACCGGCTGCCAAGGCCATGGCACTCGGGACAAGCTCCATACATGCTATTGAAAGAAAACGACCGTGGCTCGAGCTGCGGCACACTGATGCCGCAATCCGGACAGGCCAGCTTCTCCGAATACAGCTGTTCATCCCCCCCGACCACGGCCACCTGCACCAGGCCGCCCGCCAACTTCATCGCCAGGCCAACAGACATTTCGAGGCGATGCTCGATGCCCGGCTTTACCAGGAGCCTGTCGATCACCACTTCGATGGTGTGGTTCTTGCGCTTGTCGAGGTTCAGGTCGTCATCCAGATTCACGATTTCGCCGTCGACGCGGGCCCGCTCATAGCCGTGCTTGAGCAAGGTCTCCATTTCTTTCTTGAATTCCCCCTTGCGGCCGCGCACGATCGGCGCCAGCACCATGACACGGTCCTCAGGCGTCAGCAGCATCACTCGTTGCACGATCTGCTCGGCTGACTGGCGGCTGATGGGCCGGCCACACTTAGGACAGTGCGGCACTCCGATGGAAGCGAACAACAGGCGAAGATAATCGTAGATCTCGGTGATGGTCCCGACCGTCGAACGCGGACTGCGGCTGGTAGTCTTCTGTTCAATCGAGATGGATGGGCTAAGTCCATCAATTGCATCGACATCCGGGCGCTCCATCTGGTCCAGAAACTGCCGAGCGTAGGTCGAAAGCGTCTCCACGTAGCGGCGTTGTCCCTCCGCATAAATGGTGTCAAAAGCAAGCGAGGACTTACCCGACCCGCTAAGGCCGGTCACCACGGTCAGGGTGTTACGCGGAATCTCAACGTCGATGTTTTTGAGGTTATGCTGGCGCGCCCCGCGCACCGAAATCTTGGTAATAGCCATTTAGTCTGGGTTGGATTGCCCTTCCGTAATGTCGACAGGTCACCAGACTTGTTCGACATTAGGAATGCACAGCTCTACTCCGTATCTTAATCGTCAATAGCGGCGAGCGTCAACGCAGGTAGATTGAAGAAGCCGCATTGACGAAATTCGAGATGCGCACCGGCTGCAGCAATTTTGTCATCTAACTCTGGATAGGGTGGTTGATCTTGATTTCGCTCTTCATGCCTCTGATTCTCTGCCTCACGGTAGTCGCCTCCGTTGGAATTGGCGTTCTGGCCGCTTATACCGCGGTCATCGGCATCCTGCACGCCTTCGGCCGAGCTTCGCAGCAACAGCAGCCTCGTCCCGCTGAAAAACGCCCACGACTGGTTCTCGTTCCCACGCAAAACCACGCCAGCGGCGACTAGGGCTGGCCCGTGTTAGCATCTAACCGTTAGTGGCATTCTCCTCTCCGCTCTCTGCAGGCGTACATGGCCCGCTCTCACGGCACTTCCGTTCGCGTTTGGGTTCGCGTTCTCCTGGCGGGCTGCGCCATCTTTTTCTCTCTTGCCGCCCCGGCCTCCGAGCAGTCTCCGTGGCTTGAGATCCACTCCACACACTTCACCGTAATCACCGACGCAGGGGAGAAAAAAGGCAAGGAAGTCGCCCTACGCTTCGAACAGATGCGGGCTGTCTTCGCCGTCCTGCTGATGAAGGAGCGCCTCAACGAACCGGTGCCGCTCACTATTCTCGCCTTCAAGAACGATAAGGACTACTACCAGACCGCGCCGCTGCGCCAGGGACAACCGATCGACACCCCCGGCTTCTTTCTGCCCGGCGAAGATCAGAACTTCATCGTCCTGAAATTGCTCGAAGAGGAATCATGGCGTGCGGTAGCCCACGACTTCGCCCACCTGCTCCTCAGCTACAACTATCCCGAGGCTCCCGCGTGGTTCGACGAAGGGCTGACCGAATATTTCAGTTCCATCCGCGTGGATGACAGGAAGTACGAAATCGGCGGCGACCCCGAACTACGCTCCGTCGGAACCGGCAGTCCATCGAAATCCCTCACGGAGTTGCTCAACAGCCAAACCTGGCTCACTCTGCCCGACCTGCTCACGATGAAGCATGACCCTTCAACCACCGCCGAAGGCACGCACCGGACACTCTTCTACGCCCAATCCTGGATGACCTTGCATTACCTGCTCCATGAGAAAAAGCTGCCCGAAACCGGAACCTATTTTGACCTGGTCGAGAACCAGCATAAGCCGGTGGACGAAGCGATTCAGACGGCCTATGGCGTGACTGCCGCTCAGTTCGACCAGGCGGTGAAAGACTACTTCCACTCGCTCACGCCCCTGTTGGCCGCGGGCTCCCAAGCCAACTCGCCGCAGGTTTACCAGTTCCCCGAGATCGTGGGGCCGGACGCCAGCGTCATCACATCCAAGGTTATTCCCGAGGCGGATGCCCGCGCCATAGTCGCAGCCGTAAAGATCAGGATCCCGGAGCGCCGCGAAGCCGGCCTGCAGGAATTGCAGACGCTGGCCACGGCGCCCGCACCCACTCCCGTCAAGAAAGCCGATCAGAAAGACGCCAGCGAGAAAGTTCTTCCGATCGCGGTAGCCGGCAATGAGGTCGCACACCGCGCTCTCGCCTGGGACCACCTGCAGCACGGGGAGTTTGAAGCTGCTGTCGAAGAACTGGGCAACGCCGCCGCCCTCAACCAGGGCGACATGTGGATCCGCTACTACTCTTCGGTGCTGAAATACCGCATGTCACAGGCCAAGCACGCCGACATCCAGGGCCTGCCTAACATGATGCAGGACCTGCGCGCAGTGCTCGAGTGGTATCCGGAATTCGCCGACGCCGATGACCTGATGGCCATGGCGCGCATGGAAGGCGGCGGGCCGATCGCAGCGATGCAAGCCGAGCGCGCTGCCATGCAACTCAGTCCGCGCAACCAGCAGTACGTTTACCATCTGGCCGAAATCTACGTTGCCGACAAGAAGTGGGACGCCGCGCGCGCCTTGCTGGAACGTCTGAAGACCAGCAGCAATCCGCAGGTCGCCGCCAAGGCTAGTGAGCGCCTCGATCAGCTCGCCACCGAGCAGAAATACGGCGTCTCGCCCGCGACCGCAGCTTCCGCCAAGAAACTGCCTGCCCAACCTTCTCCGTTCGACGTGCTGGAGCAGGACGCCGCCAAGCGCGCCGCTCAGGCCCAGGCGGCACAATCCAGCATCGCAGATCGGCGGCCATCAAAGTTCCTCCAAGGACGGCTCGTGGATGTGGATTGTTCCCAATCCCCGGCCGCACTTCTCACCGTGACCTCTGGCGCAGTGGTTCTCAAGCTGCGCACCGCCGATTACAAGTCGCTGCTGCTCATCGGAGCCGACACCTTCTCCTGCGAATGGAATAATCGCTCCGTCTCGGTGAACTACAAGCCCGGCGGAATGTCCGATGGCGATTTGGTGTCGCTGGAAGTGCGGTGAGGTTCAGATACTTTCCAGTCACCTTAACGATCTTGTCATTCCGACCGGAGCCGGAGCGCCAGCGACGGCGGAGCGGAGGAACCTGCTGTTTGCGTGGCCTGCGTTAGGAGGCGAAAGACGCGGACCGAGCACCTAACTCCAGCCCCGAAGGGGCGGCATATGATAGCCCCGGACGTAAGTCCGGGGTAAGGGGCGGGTGGCCCGGGCCTTCAATCTGCCTGGCACCGGCAACACAGCGGGTGCCCCGTCCTTCGCGCACTTTGCGAAGGGCGGGAGTCGGAAATGCCTGCACAAGTGGGTGGGTCAAGCCGCTCTCGAAGCTCTCTGATTCAGCAGCCGCTCAACTCTCTCCGGCTCGCAAGCGATGATCTTCAAGTAAGCCTGGGTTGGCCGGTCCGGCCGCGCGCGCCCTTGCTCCCAGTCTCGAAGAGTGCCCAGAGGGATATGGTAGCGGACGGCGAATTCCTCCTGCGTTAACGCCAGAGCGCGGCGAATGATTTTTGCCTGGGGCGTTCGCTTCATCCGCCTGAGATCTTCGGCACTCAACGGCCGCGCGTCGCGGTCGGCACGGGCTGCTGCCTCGACGGCCGCGGGCGTCATAGGCCTAAGCATTTTGCCGGAAGTAGTCGTCTTGCTCATTTTGGGTTGCCCTTCGGGCTGAAATAATGCGAATGCGCTCCCCGCCATATTCCTCTCTGTCATCCAGCCGTTCAATGGCGAACGGGTCGCTAAACACGGTCGTCGCCAAATCGAAGCTCACTCCATGTCTGCGGAAGTTCGCTTTAGCCTTGGCCTTGTCCCACTCAAATTCCAGTTTCATAGTACTACGGGATACCAGTAGTCATCAAACGCACTCTAACAGTAAGCATTTTTTCCACAGCCTGTCTGTGACATCTGACCTTGCGCCCACAATTTAAATCAGCGATTATGGGCGAAGCCGTGACGATCGGCTACACAGCAAGTCGTCGCATGCTAAGTCTTTTGTTGTCTAGATTTTGATATCTAAGCTCTTTGACATCTGGATTTTGCGGGCCGAAACATGCCTAAGTCGATGATTCCAAAGATTAGGGGGGTGGGGGAGGGGTACCCAGAGGTGGTAGAGACCAATGCCATCCGAGGGTCGTTCCTGCAAACGCGCAAGATTTATTTCGCGGCAAAAATCCCCTTGCGTGCCGGCCTCGCAGCGGCGCAGGCAAACAGCAGGTTCCTCCACTCCGCCGTCGCTTCCGCTCCGGCTCCGGTCGGAATGACATGGTGGTTGAGGTGACGAGGAACTGGCCTTCGCAAAAGCAATAAGAAACCCTCCCGCCGGGAGCGGGAGGGTTTGGTAACTGCGGAACCAGCAGGTTTAGGCGCGGACGACGTTGCCCGCCTGGAAGCCTTTGGGGCCTTTGAGCAGATCAAACTCCACGGTCTCACCCTCGTTGAGCGAGCGGTAGCCGTTTTCCTGAATAGCGGAGAAATGCACGAAAACGTCCTCTCCCGTGGAGCGCTGGATGAATCCATATCCCTTCGCCCCGTTGAACCACTTTACTGTTCCTTTCTCTCTCACAGAAAAACTCCTTTCCCCTGTTCATTAAGAATTAGTTCCCTGAGTCTCCTCGTATCGTTGCTCCAGGAGCGGAGCGCCCCCTCGAGAAAGCCAGTGAAACTCGGTTGCGTCTTGCGTCTTTCTGTGCCGGAGAAATTGCCCCAAAGCAAAAGACTCCTCGGTTCTACGACGCGTGAAGGAAATGCGGCGAGAACTTCCGGAGCCCTGGACCATCGGCGCTGATTTCTACTGCCCTGCTCAAGACATCAACCTGCCTTACCGATTCATTCCCCGACTCTCATCGGGTCATGCGCAACAGATAATAAGGAGTATTAAATCGTTACGCAAGAAAAATTAGTAAAGAAAATAACCGAGGGTCACATTTAAATCTTTAACACGGTATAAGAAACAGCGCGCCTAAGCCCCTAGACCTTCGTTCCCCGGAGAGCCGAAACCCGGCCGCAACCCTTTGATAGGATTAGTCCAGCGCTCGTGCCCGATCAAATCACAGCTCCCGTTTCCCGCCCCACGGTGGACGCCCCGGTCCTGCCGCGGAGCCCGCGTCGCCCGCGCTTCTCCGGGATGGCGATTTCGACCCTGAAATACCTTCTGCGCACCGACGTGCACACCTTTGCCTTCTCGGTGGCCGCCAACTCCATCCTCTCGTTCTTCCCTTTCGTGGTTTTATTGATGACGCTCATCCGGCGCGTGTTTCACTCGCGCGTGATGTATGACGTGGTGGTCGAGTTACTGCGCGATTACCTCCCCGCCGGTCAGGAGTTCGTCATCCGCAACCTGAACGCCATGGTGGACGCGCGCCAGCGGGTGCAAGTCGTCTCGCTGATCATCCTGCTGGTGACTTCGACAGGCGTGTTCGTGCCGCTCGAGGTCGCTCTCAACCGCATCTGGCGCTTCCCCAACAACCGCTCTTACCTCGGCAATCAGTTGGTTTCGCTCGGCCTGGCGTTTGCTTGTGGCGTTCTGGCCCTGCTTTCCATCGGAATGACCGCAGGCATCGTGCGGCCGCTCGAGTTTCTGCTGCATGGCCACGGCATGTGGTTTGTGCGTCTGGCAGGATTCCTGGCGATGAAGGTCTTCGCTATCGCCGCCAGCATCGCCATCTTCTTCCTCATTTATTGGGTGCTGCCCAACGGCAAGGTTCCGGCGCGTGCCGTGCTGCCCACCGCCATCATCATGGGACTGCTGTCGGAAGCGCTGAAGTACGGCTACATCCTGGCGCTGCCCTGGCTCAATTTCGCCGAAGTCTACGGACCCTTCGCGCTCTCCGTGAGCCTGATGTTCTGGGCCTTCCTGACTGGGCTGCTGCTGCTCGCGGGCGCCAATCTGAGCGCCGAAGAACATCAGCGGCACCGGCCAGCCCAGAGTGGGAATGAAGCCTGTAATCCACAGGCTGGCTGTGACATCCGTCACTGCATCGACCTTTCTCGACGGCTAGCATGTTCTCGGTTTCCCAGATTCCTCCGAGCAGACATTCGTTTCCAGGGGATGGCCATGGCCGCGAGTTGCTGGCGTCTGCTCGCCGCTTTCTTGCTGATCTTCGCAGACCTATGCTTCTGCGCGGGCAGGATGGCGCCGCGGATCGTTCCTCCGCTCGCGGCCCTGTTCTTGCCTCAAGGCCCTCGCCAGGCTATTCCACGCCGACAGCGCCGGTCTGGACCATTCCGTCTCCCCATCTGCCCCCGCGCTACCCAGAAGATCCTTAGGCGGCGGCGTTTTCCCGGAACTCATTTTCCCGCAACTTGTTCGAGCCGCCGGGATCATCTTCTCCGGCCGCGTCACCTCCATTGGACATGTCTCCTCCTCCCGACCGGATCCTGCCTCTACCGCCGTCACCTTCCAGGTTGAACATGCGATCCGCGGTGCTTTACCCGGTCAGAATCTGACGATCCACGAGTGGGCCGGCCTTTGGTCGAACGGCGAGCACTACCGCGTCGGCGAGCGCGTCCTATTGTTTCTGTATTCCCCGAGCAAGCTGGGCCTTACCAGTCCCGTGGCGGGGGCTATGGGCAGATTCGCGATGAATTCCCAGGGCCAGGTCGTGATGAGCGCTCAGCACGTCGTAGCCTTGGCGGCGGATCCCATGCTCGGCGGAAAAACCGTGGTCCCTTATGCCGAATTCGCGCTGGCCGTGCGCCGCTCCAGCGGGGAGGAATGAGCCAGACGTGACCCTACCAAAGAACACGTCGCGCGGTCATTCTTCTTCCGGCTCGCAACGGCGATCGTGATCGTTCTTCTTTTCGCAGTACTCGCCCGCGCTGGCGGCCCTAAGTACGTGGCAGGTTCCAGCTACTTCAACCCCTCAACCATGGGCCAGCCCATTATTTGGTCGCTGGGCCAGGTGAACTATTACACCGACCAGGGCGACCTCAGTCCCATATTGACTAACGACGCGGCGAACTTATTGGTCGCCAACGCCTTCAGCCAATGGACTTCCGTTTCCACCGCCGCCCTCACCGTCACCAGCGCCGGCCAGTTCGCCGAAGACGTGAATGGCGCCAACATCGCCGTCGACTCGAGCGGAACCGTGACCGCCCCAGCCGACATCACTCCGTCTGCCACGCACACGCCGGTAGGCATCGTCTACGACTTCGACGGCTCAGTAACGGACGCCTTGCTGGGAGCAGGCGCGGGCGATCCCTCGCAATGCTTCTGGAACGCAGTCTACGGCGGCGCAGATAACTTCGGTGCGAGTGCGAATTTCCTCCACGCGCTGGTGGTGATCAACGGCCAGTGCGCGCTGCAGTCGTCGCAACTGACTGACGTGGAATACCGGCTGGTGCGCGTGCTAGGCGGCGTGCTCGGCCTGGGTTGGTCGCAGATGAATCTGAATGTGATCACCCGCAATCCGCCCCCAACGTCCGATGACTATGCCGGGTTTCCCGTCATGCACTACATCGACCTGGTGAGTTGCGTGCCGATCACGGTCTGCTACGCCAATCCTTACCAACTCGCCTCGGATGACGTGGCCGCGCTGTCGCGCCTCTATCCGGGCGGCTCGCCTGCGACCGCCCGCATTCACGGCTCGGTCTACTTCGTGGATCATGTGGGTGGCATCGGCCAACCCATGCAGGGCGTGAACGTGGTCGCGCGCTGGATTGATCCTTCTACCAACCAGCCCTCGGACAAGTACGGAGCTTCGTCGGTTTCCGGATTCCTCTTCACCGGCAATGCCGGCAATCCCATCACCGGCTTAACCGATCCGCTGGGAAATCCCTACAGCGAATTTGGATCAACCGATCAAACGCTGGAAGGATTCTTCGATCTCGGTGGATTGCCCATCCCGAACGGCGCCAGCACCGCGCAGTACCAGCTTGCGGTCGAGGCTCTGGATCCGTTGTGGTCCGCTGGCGTGTGCCCCTACGACCCGTCGCAAGTCGCGCCTTCGGGAACCTTCCAGCACCATTGTGGTGACCGTGGGGGCAGGCGGCAATGTTGAGCAGGACATCCTCATGTCCGGCAGCGCGCAGGCGGTCCCTCCGTGGGCTGCGACAGAGACCTGGAGCGCTCCAGCTGCGGTTCCCGTCGCCGGGCGATTGGGTCGGCTCGCTGAGCGGCTACGGCGATGTCGGCTACTTCCCGATCACCGCGCAGGCCAATCGCACCCTGTCGGTAGCCGTCACCGCGCTGGATGAAACTGGCGCGCCCAGCGAATCGAAAGCCGCACCTGTGGTTGGCATATGGACCCTGGGCGATCCGCAGGGCACGGCTCCGCCGACTTTCACTGCGGCTCCGTTCAACTCGGCAACTTTCGGCATGAGCCGTCTCGATGCGCAGGTCTTGAGTTCGAACAGCTTCATCATTGGCATCGCTGATCTCCGCGGCGACGGCCGCCCCGATTTCCACTACCACGCCCATGTGCTCTACGGAGACTCGGTGAGCCCGCCGCGCGTCCCGGTCAACGGCGGCCCGATCACTTTGCAGGGTACCGGCTTTGCGCCCGGACTCACAGTCGCCATGGGCAGCACGAGCATGCCCCTGCTGGCAACCAACGCCAGCCAGATGCTGGGCGCCGCTCCCGCCCGAAAGCGACGGACCGCAAACCATCACCATCAGCGATCCGGTGAGCGGAGCATTCTCGATCATGACCAACGCGCTCACCTTCGGAGCCGCTTCCACCGACAGCATCATCTTGTTGCAGGGAGTGAATCCTCCCACGCCGGTGGGAACTCAGGCCGCCAACCCAGTGACCGTGCGGGTGGTCGCTTCCGACGGCATCACCCCGGTGAACGGCGCGACCGTAGGATGGACCACGACCAACGGCGCCACGCTCTCGGCCTGCGCGGGAGCTTCCACCTGCTCGGCGATCAGCGACGAAAGCGGAATCGCTTCCACCTGGGTCACGCCCGCCGCTACGGGGAATGCGGTGATCACTGCGACGCTCGCCCCCGGCGTCTACAGCCCGGCTCAGTCGGTCGGGGCTACGATGAGCGCCACGTCTTCCTCTTCGGACATCGGAGTCACCACGCCCAACCTCTGGATCGCCCAGGGAGCATCGCTCAGCGTGCCGCTTACGGCGCGCGTGGTAAGCCTGGGCGTACCCCAGAGCGGCAAACAGGTGAACTTCTTCATCGATCAAGGCTCGGGATCGCTCAGTTCCGGGAGCGCAGTGACCAACAGCAACGGCAACGCGTCGGTCAAGCTCACTTTGACGAACTTTACCGGCAGCGTGCAACTCAGCGCCTGCGTTGCGCCCGGCAACAACCCTTGCCAAAACATCTCTGCGAACGCGGTGGCTGCCGCAATGATAAACCTGCAAGCCGTGGCCGGCGCGGGCCAGGTTGTCGCGGGATCGACCGTTTCAACCTTTGACGGTCCGCGTCAACCGACTCCTCGACGCCGCCGAATCCCGTGCTCGGGGCGAGCGTGCTGTTTCAATCCACTGTGCTGCGTCCGGTGGGAAACGATCTAATGCTCACGCCGGGCGACCCCACTGTCACGCAAACAGGAATGCCCGTCTTCCTCGGCTCCAGCCAGACCACCGTGCAGAGCGATGCCAACGGCCTGGCCAGCTTCATCCTTCGGTAGGATCGCTCACCGGCCCGCTGGAGATTGAGATTCAGGTTTCGGCCGGAACCACGGCCGCGCTGCAGGACGTGATGGAAACTTTTCCAGCCAGCAGCAGCGGGAACACTTCACCGCCCACCCGCGGCCAGTGCATGGAAGTGTTCCCGTGCTTGGGGAGCGCGGCAACGACGCGTCGCCGATCAGTAAAGGAGCATCAGTAAAGGACGAGCAGTGAGGACGAATCGTTGAAGATGACAAGGTCGAGAATAAGCAAGAGAGCGTCGGGCTTGAGGTCCGATTTACTTCTTCCCGGTCGTGACCCGGCGTGGCCGCTGCTTCGCCGAAATCGCCCTGATGATCAGCTTGCGGCGCGCTCCAGCGGGCATGGGAACTTTGGCGCGGTTGAGTGCCACGTTGATCAGGGCGAGGACTTCGGGATCATCGAGCACCTCGACGTCGGGCTCTCCCGCGTCGTAAAGCCGGATGTTCCGAACCACATTGCCGCTGCCCACCAGGCGCTTCGCGGGATCAGGCAGGCCTGCGCCTTGCAGAAAGCAAAGAGTCACACGGCCCGGAGGCAGCACGATGGAGAAGATTGCCTCTGAGGGCCGCTCCGTGGGGCTGAAGCCGATGACCAGCCAGTTGTAGTTGTCGTAGACCATCTCGATCGCGCCGGGCATAAGCTTGCGCATTTTCCCGAGAGCGCGGCGGGCAACGGTCTCGACCTCCGGATCGTATTTCGCAAGGAAAGAATCGAGTTGCGCTTGAGCTCGGCTTGCGAAAGGTCGGCGGAAGCTTGCTTGGCGTTGCGATTTGTAGGTTTCCGGCTTCGCATTGAACTCTTCACTTCAAGGGATCGGGAAGGGCACGGCTTCAGCCGTGCCGATTGAGCACAAATGAAGTCAGGCTTTAGCCTCTGGGGAATCTCGGCTCCAAAGGCCAACCACGACCGACGCCCGAAAGCCGAAGCCCGAAGCCCGACTCACTTCGTCCCTTGATCTTTCGTCCACTGATCCACCCAGTCGTTCACGGTTTTGTACCAGAGCTGCGAATTCTGCGGCTTCAGCACCCAGTGGCCTTCGTCGGGGAAATACAGCATCTTTGACGGCACGCCTTCCATCTGCAGCGTGGTGAAAAGCTGCAAGCCTTCGCTCACGTCGAGCCGGTAGTCGCGCTGGCCGTGAATTACCAGCGTCGGCGTCTTGAAATTCTTGGCGTACTGGTGCGGCGACCACTTCTCATAGCTTGCGCGATTGTCGTAGGGAGTGCCTTTGAACTCCCAGTCGTTGAACCAGAGTTCTTCGGTGGTGCCCCAGGCGGATTCGGCGTTGAACATGCCGTCGTGCGACACCATGCACTTGAAGCGGTCGGTGTGGCCGAGGATCCAGTTGGATCGTATCCGCCGTAGCTGGCGCCCAGCGCGCACTCGCGGTCTTTATCGATGAACGGATAAGTCTTCTCCGCGTAGTCGAGGCCCTTCATCAGGTCTTCAAACGGAGCGCCGCCCCAGTCGCCGTTGATGGCGTCGATGAACTTCTGCCCGTAGCCGGTCGAGCCGTGGAAGTTGATCATGATGACCACGTAGCCGCTGCGCGTCGATGAAGTTGGTGCCGCGAAGAGTTCGGGATTCCAGCGGTAGCTCCAGTCGTCTCCCCAGGCGCCCTGCGGCCCGCCGTGGATGAGGAACTTCACGGGATACTTCTTGCTGGCGTCGAAGTTCGGCGGCTTGACCAGGAAGCCTTCGACTTTGTCGTCGTGAGCGCCGGTGAACCAGAAGGATTCGAGCGGGGACATGGCGACTTGGGAGAGGACGGCGTCGTTGAGTGTGCGGATCGAGCTGAGTCGTCGCTTTACGGATGAATCGGCCTCCAGAGTGGCATGCTTGGACCGACTACTCGCAGTCACTGCGATAGATTTCGAGTTGGCGCACTGCAGAGACATTCGCGTGAACAACAGTCTCTTGCCGATCTGCGGAGCTAGATCAGTCGCAGGTCGTCTCGTTCGATATCCTGGCAGATCATGAGGAACCTCGTGTCGCTTGCCATGCAGCATCGGTCCACCGGACTTTAGAGATAGATCGACGATTGCACTGCCCTCGTCTTCGGCGCTGAAATAGATCGTCTTTCGAATCCGGCGACCAGGCAAACGTTCCGACCCAGTCGATCGAAGTCCTCCGTCAGATTCTTCTTCTCCCCGGTCTTGCGGTCGTACAGCATCAGCCGGAAGCGGTCGCTCTCGTATCCCGGACGCTGCTGGGCGCGGTAGGCGATGTAGCGGCCATCGGGCGAATAGAGCGGCGTCGAGTCGCTGGCGGGATTGTCGGCGGTGATGTTCTTGGCTGGGCCTCCATTGACCGGGACGATCCACAGATCGTTGTTGGTGGAAGCGGCCGGATTCTTGTCGTGATTCGAGGTGTAGCAAATCTCCTGCCCGTCGGGCGAGAAGGCATAGTTGTCCTGCCCGCCGAGCGAGAACACGGGCGCGTCGTAGTCGCCGGGGGTGAGATCGCGAGGAAGGGTCCGTGGCGGTCGAATTGTGCACTCGGTTCGACGCACGAGTCAGACGCTTCAACGGAAATCACGAAGATGTGGCTGCGCTTGCCTTCTTTGTAAGCAGTTCCAGTGGCGATAGAGCAGATGGTCGAAGATCTGCGCCTTAACCTTCGATTCATCGGCTTCGTTCACCTTCTTCCGATTGCAGGCATACTCTGCCTCGTCGGCGCGCCGATCGCATTCGGGATAGACATCGGAAGTGAAAAGAATATTCTTGCCATCGGGCGACCAGAGCTCGCCACTCGCCTCGGTCGCGATCGAGGTCAGCTTGATGTCTGCCGGTCACCGTACCCGCAGCGCTCCATCGAAATCCGCGATCCAGACCTGCGAGCCGCCTTCTTTGGTCGAGATGAACGCGAACCGCTTCCCGTCCGGCGCCCAGCGCGGACGGTCGGCGTCCTGATCGGCGATGATCTCTCTCTCCTGACCTCCGGCCGTGGGCACGATCCAGATATGCGGCGTCTTGGTGTTGGCCTCGAGATCCACATCGACCACGCTGAAGATCACCCACTTGCCGTCGGGCGAAACCTCAGGCTCGCCGACGCGCTTGAGCTTCATCATGTCTTCGAAAGTGAAGGGATGCTTGGCCTGCGCGATGGCGGGAAAAGTGAAAGCGATGATGGCGAGAGAACAAGAAAAAACGGCGCATGCGGAACCTCCTCGGCAAACGGAAAAGTGTAGCAGGTTTGGATAGACGCCGCCGTCCCTTCGACTACGCTCAGGGCAGTCGATGCCCTAGGGACAGCCGGCGGGACGCCGGCGCTTCGGCGGCCCAAGTCCGTCTTCCGAGCGGCAAACCCTTTTGCTCATCCGGCATCCAACTAGATGGCAGAACTGCAGCGCCCTGCCCCCGGCCTCGCTGAGCGGAGAGGGGTCGGGGGAGGGCCGCCGCGGTGCGACTTGCAGAACGTCTCTACCCAATCCAGTAAACTAGAGATATGAGACTGGCTTCCCGCAGTGCTCCGCTTTTCATCACCCTTGTCCTCGTGGCGGGTGCGCTGGCCGCTGCCCGCTGCTGCGCAGGAAGGTCCGCTCGAGAACACGCCCCCCACCGGCGTCACGCCCGAGGAAATCATCACGCACTTCGCCGCCCGGGAGAAACTGTTCAAGGATGCGCGCGAGCATTACACCTACCGCCAAGACATCAAGGTGCAGACTCGCGACGGCAACACGGTCACCGGGGAATATCACGAAGTCTTCGACGTGCTTTACGACGATAAGGGCCATCGCATCGAGAACGTCGTATTTGCGCCGCAGTCGTCGCTGGAGCAAGGTGGGCTGTCGCTCGACGAAGGCGACGTCCAGGATTTTCGCAACCGGCTGCCCTTCGTGCTCACCACCGAAGAGGTTCCGGAATACAACATCCTCTATGTCGGCCAGCAGCAGGAAGACCAGTTGCACTGCTACGTCTTCGATATCGCGCCCAAACAGATCGTCGGCAAGAAACGCTATTTCCAGGGCCGCATCTGGGTGGACGATCAGGATTTCCAGATCGTGAAGACCTACGGCCAGGCGGTCCCGGAGATTCGCGACACGAAAAAGAAGGGCAAGACAGAACACCTTTACCCGAAGTTCACCACCTGGCGCGAGCAGATCGATAACCAGTACTGGTTCCCCACCTACACGCGCGCCGACGACACGCTGCAGCTTCAACACGGGCGATATTCACATCCGCGAGATCGTGAAGTACGAGGACTACAAGCGCTTCGGTTCCAGCGTAAAGATTCTGTATCAAGGCCAGGAAGTGCCGAAGGCGGATCAGAAGGATCAGAAACCGGCGCAGACGCCGGATCAGAATGCCAGATCCGAAGAAGCCGGATCGCGAGTCGAATCTTCCAGCAACTCCGCAGAAAGTAGAGTCAGCTTAGTAGAAACAAGATACTTCCGCCACTTATCATCCGACCGGCCCATCAGCCGCATGATGTGCCGGCTGGTGTGGAGGTTGAAGGCGCGGGGTTCGCGCATCAGCTTCATGCCGGCTTCGAGGGGGAACTGGTTGCCCTTGCGGCGGTTGCAGGGATGGCAGCAGGCCACAAGGTTTTCCCAGGTGGACGACCCTCCGCGGGAGCGGGGAATCACGTGATCGAGCGTCAACTCGCCAGACGGCAGCACTGTCGCGCAATACTGGCAGGTGTTGCGGTCGCGCAGCAGGATATTTTTCCGCGACAGAGCGCGGCTCTGGTGCGGGATGCGGCGGTACTCCAGCAGCCGGATCACCGAGGGCACGCGCATGGCGATGCGAGCCGCATGCAGGAAGTGTCCATTCTCTTCTTCCGTCATGGCCACGCCCTTAAGCACCAGCACCAGGGCGCGCCGCGCCGCGCAAACATTGATGGGCTCGTAGGAGGCATTCAGCACCAGCACGGGCGCGTGCAGCGCGTTGCCGTTGCTGTCGCGATGCATCGCCGCCGCCGCGAACAGGCCGGCGGCATGGCGTCCCGGTGGTCCTGCGTCGGTTTCGATCCTGGCTGACATAACTCTTAAGTTCCTACGGCTTTAGCCAATGGAACCGGCTTCACTGCGATTCTTTCTTCCATCTCACTGTCTTCGTGGCCCGGCCCGATCTCCGCATGCTGCGCCGAGATTTTGAGGGTCCGCGCCACGGTTGCGACCCAAACCTTGGTTGCGCCGGCGCGGCGCAAGACCCGCGCGCATTCGGAAACCGTGGCTCCCGTGGTGTAAACGTCATCCACCACCAGCACTTCGCGGCCTTTCACCAACTCCGGCTGCGCCACCCCAAAAGCGCCTCGCAGGTTTTCGCGACGCTGATGGCTGGTAAGGCCAATTTGCGATGCGGTCTCGCGCTTTCTCTCGAGCACTCCCGCGCACAAACGCAGGCGATCTCCCGGCGGCCTGAGTTTCATAGCGGCGCGCGCAATCAGTTCAGCCTGGTTGAAGCCGCGCTGCCGAAGCTTCGTACGGTGCAACGGCACGGGGATCACAGCCACCGAGTCTGCCCGAAACTCCGGTTCGAGGGTTGCAATGGCCTCGGCCAGCATTCGTCCAAGAACATTCGCAGCCGGACGCACGCCGCCATACTTCAGCAGATGAATCAGTTCGCGCAGCCCACTCTCATAGCTGCCGTATGCGGCCGCACGCGCAAAGGGCGGTTCGACGCGGCGGCACAGCCCGCACCGCGGCTCGCCTGAGGCGCTGGTAACCGCATATGGGGAAAACAGCCGCTCGCCGCATATGGCGCAGACTCCGCCCTCGATCGCGGGCATGGCATCAAGACATTCCTGGCAGACCGGAAGACGCGAAATCTTCACTAGCGGGATTCCGCAAATGCGGCAGTCGGAAGGAAACAAAACGGCGAAGAGACTTTCGGCAATCTGGCCAGCCCAGATTCGGATCCCGACAGTTCCAGAAGCAATAGAAGGGCCTGCCACTGCAGCTTTGGCCTGGCTAGCCCGAGTTCTGTCCCCGCTACTGCTGAAGACGGCCTCCGTGTGGCCCGCAGGAAAATACTTCTGGGGCGGGCGACTGTGCGATTGCCTGCTTAAATAGCAGTATAACGGCGGCCGGGTCCGCTAAGCAACGTTACGATTGGGTCGAGGCGCCGGGGTTGCCACCTTCTTGATCGGTTCCGGCAACCGCTCCTTCACCGGCACGAACAGCAACCGGTAGTCCCTCCGAAAGCATTCCGCACAGCGCACCGGCTGCAGGAGAAAAATCGGCAGAAGATAACGCTCAAAGAAGCTGCGTCGGCGCGAGCGGAATCCAGTCTCGCTGCCGCAATCGTCGCAATGAAATTCAAGATATTTCTGGAACCAGATCTGGTCAGGGGAGTTCTTTACCACGCTGCACCTCGGAACGACAAAACTTCGAAGGGGCGAAGACCAACTGATACTATTTTACGCCTAGGAGAAGCAAACAATCTAGTTTTTCGCCAGTAGGCCCATTCCGGAACCCGCATCGCACTTGTAATGCAGCCCACCCGCGTGCTAACGTGCCGCCGTTTAGTGTTTTGAATAAGTTACGGCACGAAATTGCTTTCATCTCACGTCTTACGAGGATTCCACGTATGAGCAGTCCAGTCCCCGAATCAGGAACTGGTGTCAAGAAACACGTCCCCTTCGTGCCCGAGAGCATGGAGATGAAGGAATTCACTCTGCGCGCCGTGCTGCTGGGACTTCTGATGACGATCGTCCTCGGAGCGGCCAACGCCTACCTGGGCCTGCGTGCCGGCATCACGATCGCGGCCACGTATCCGGCCGCGGTCATTGCGATGGCGGCCATGCGGGCTTGGAAGGGATCGCTGCTCGAGGAAAACATTGCTCGTACCGCGGGGTCAATCGGTGAGTCCGTCGCAGCGGGAGCGATTTTCACCATCCCTGCTTTCCTGATTGCCAAGGCGTGGCCTTCCTTCGAGCCCGGCGTCGCGTACTGGAAATCGACGGCACTGATCATGGTGGGCAGCATTCTGGGAGTGCTATTCATTTCGCTGGTGCGGCGCGGCATGGTGGAAGATCCGGAACTGCCCTTTCCGGAATCGCTGGCTGCGTCGGAGATTCACAAGGCTGGACAACGCGGGCGCGCAGGCCGCCAAATATCTTTTCTGGAATATCGGCGTCGGCGGCGTGGTGTACCTGCTGGGACGTTTTGGGTTGTTTGCCGCAGACAAGGATCTCCACTTTGGCGTTGGCATGCTGGGCCGCAGTCAGGTCCGTCTGGTCAGGGTGGAAGGTACAAGTGTGCTGGCAACAGGCGGGGCCAGCATGTTGGCTGCGCCCAGCGTGAGCCCGGCCTATCTTGGGCGTGGGATACATCATCGGCGCTGCGCCTGGCCGCAATTCAGTTTTCCGGCGGCGTGCTGGCCTGGGGACTGATGGTTCCGCTACTGATGTATTTTCTCGGCCCGCAACTCAAGGCAATATATTCCGGCCGATACGCCCGATGAGTGGGCGACCATGGCGGCGGCCGTGTGGAAGTATATTGTGCGTCCCATCGCCGTCGGCGGAATGCTGGTGGGCGCGGCCTACACTCTTTACAAAATGCGCGCAAGTCTGACGGCGGGACTGGGAAAGGCATTCTCCGATCTGCGCCAAACCGCCGAACAGCAGGCCAAACTCGCGCGCACCGAGCGCTACATGAGTTCGAAGATTGTGTTCGGGTTGATCGCGGTCATGTTCGTGCTCATGTGTTTTCTCTATATCCATATTTCTGGGCTGGTTTGGCCGGCGATGCTGGCAGCCGTCGTGATGCTGGTGGTCGGATTTTTCTTCGCAACCGTTCGGGCAATCTGGTCGGCTTCATCGGCTCATCCAACAATCCGATTTCCGGTTTGACGCTCTCGACTCTGCTGATTGCCGCGCTATTGATGGTTGCACTGGGGGTCTCACGGAATACGGCGTGGCCGCGGTGCTGGGAGTGGCCGCAGTGGTTTGCGTTTCGTCGGCGGTGGCCGGCGAGCTGCTGCAGGACTTCAAAGTCGGCTACATTCTAGGCGGCACGCCGCAGCAAGATTCAGATCGCCGAATTGATCGCCGTCGTGGTGGCAAGCCTGGTGATGTATTGGCCGCTCTACCTGCTGCACACCGCGTTCGGTTTCGGCAGCCGTGATCTTTCGGCGCCCCAGGCCGGGCTGATGGCGACTCTGGCGATCGGCATCGTGGGCGGCGACATGCCGTGGCCGCTGGTGGTGGTGGGAGTTTCTTCGGCATCGCGCATGATCATGATGCAGGTGAAGAGTCCCATGCTGGTGGCCGTGGGGATGTATTTGCCATTCGAGAACCACGTTCGCGATTTTCCTGGGCGGAGTCTTCCGCTCGCTCGGAGACTGGATGGCCAAGCGCCGCGGATTCAACGCGGCTCAAAAGGCGCGCGTCGGAGAATGCCGGAGTGCTCACCGCTTCCGGCTTGATCGCCGGCGAAGCTATCTGTGGGCTGCTCTGGGCAGGGGTCATCGCATTGTCGTTTGCTCAGCAACCGTGGTTGCACCTGGCCTCGGCGTGGGCCGCGACGAATCAAGACGGCGCAGATCTTTGAGCCATCCCCTTTATCTGGGTGGAATGGTAGTGATGGCTCTGCTGGCGGCATTGATGATCTTCCTGCCGTTCTCCAGCGCCGGAGATCCCGAACGAGCCGGCGCCGCCAACGGCAATGATGTAAGGATCTGTGTGGCGCGGGCTCGCCCGCGACCTTCGCGCCGCGGTCTTTCTGTTCTCCTATGTCCATCGCTGCAAACATTGCCTCGGTCCAGAGATCGCATCGCCTCCGCCGCGCGCGCTGCAGGACGCAATGCCGGTGACATTGCTCTGATGGCCGTCAGCAAGACGCATCCCCAGAACGCATCCGCGAAGCTTATAACGCCGGACAGCGCCTGTTCGGCGAGAACCGCATTCAGGAATTTGCAACCAAAGCCGCGGCACTTCAAGATTTGCGCGCAGCCGAATGGCACATGATCGGACACCTGCAGACCAACAAAGCCGCAAAATCAGCAGAACTTTTCCGAGCCGTGGATTCGGTCGACTCCCTGAAGCTGGCAGAGAGGCTGAACGCCGCCGCAAGCACGCTAGGCAGAAAGCTCGACGTCCTGATCGAAATCAACGTCGGCGGAGAAGCGGCGAAGAGCGGCATCGCACTAGACTCGCCCGGCGCTCGAAGAATTGCTGATCGCCGCGCCCCGGCTGGAGGCGCTGGTCTTCCGCGGACTGATGACCGTGCCGCCATTCACCGACGATCCCGAGGGTGCGCGGCCCTACTTCCGCAAGTTGCGCGAGTTGCGCGATACGATCGCCGCTCGCAAGCTGCCCGCCATCTCGATGGACCAGCTTTCCATGGGCATGTCGCACGATTTCGAAGTGGCAATTGAAGAGGGCTCGACCTGCGTGCGCGTGGGTACGGCGATCTTCGGAGAAAGGAAAGCGATTTAACCACAGAGGCACAGTCTGTAGGTCTGGTTTCCCCTGTCACTCTGTGCCTCTGTAGTGAGATTCATGCTCGCCCATCGAATTCTTCGCGAATCCTTTGAAGCTACCCCGTTCTTCCATTACCATTGCTTCCGGCCAGACCAGCCGCTAGAACGGGAGCCACTTCTTGAGCTTTTCCGAACGCTTGCAGGAAATTCGCACCGGGTTCGAGCGTCCCTTCTGGGTCGCCAACATCAGCGAGCTTTTCGAGCGGCTTTCCTACTACGCCGTGTTTGCCGTGCTGGCGCGCTATCTGCACGAGAGCCTTCACTTTGACGTCGAGCGTGCCAGCAGCCTCACCGGAATGTTTGGCGGCTGGGTCTGGTTTCTCGCCATCGGTGGTGGCGCGCTTGCCGACCGGCTCGGCTTCCGGCGGGCGCTTTCGATCGCGTATCTGATTCTCAGCTTCGCCTATTTCCTGCTGGGGTCGATCGGTGCCCCGTGGCTCGCTCCATTGCGCAACAGTGTGCCTCTGGTAGCGCTGGTGGCGTTCGTCCTGATTCTTCCCGCCCTGGGCGTTGCTCTGGTGAAGCCTTGCGTGGTCGGGACTACGGCTCGCGCCTCGAAAGAAAATGTCCGCTCGGTCGGATATTCCATCTACTACACGCTGGTAAACGTCGGCAGTACGGCGGGACCGTTGCTCGCCTCGTGGGCCCAAGAGCATGGCGCCGTCGAGAATGTATTTCGCATCGCCGCGTTGAGCGTGTTCCTGATGCTCTTCGTCGTGCTGCTGCTGTTCAAAGAGCCGCGCCGCGCCGATGAAGGCGAGACCGCAAGTCTCAGCCAGGTAGGAAAGAATTTCCTGACTGTACTTTCGAATCCGCGGTTCATGTTGTTTCTGCTGATCTTCACCGGATACTGGGTCGTCTTCTGGCAGGAATTCATCGCGCTGCCGCTCTACATTTCCGCATACATCGATCCCAAGGCGGACACGGCGCGAATTCTGGCGACCGATCCGATCGTAGTCATCTTGTTCACCCTGGTGATCGGGTTTCTCACCAAACGCATGCAAGCGTTTCACGCCATCATTCTAGGAACGCTGATCTCGAGCCTGGCGTGGATCCTTCTGATCGTGCATCCCTCCGTCTGGATGGCGGTAGCCACGCTGGTTGTGGTGGCGATCGGCGAAATCGTGCAACAGCCGCGCTACTACGACTACATCTCGCGTCTCGCTCCCAAGGGGCAGCAGGGCACCTATATGGGGTTCGCGTTTCTTCCGCTCGGCATCGGATCGTTCGTCGCCGGCAAGTTCAGCGGATGGCTCATGCATCACTTTGGCGAAGAGATGCACCGGCCGGAATTCGTCTGGTGGTCGGTGGTCGCCGTTGGCGTGGCCACGACGGTGCTGCTCTGGATTTACGACCGCATCGTGCGCGTGGAATGAAGCGCTCGAATGCTTGACTTCGCGTCCCGCCTCTGGAATCATTCGCTCCGCAAGTGAATCGAAGGAGGCTCTATGCCACATTATCTTCACCAAGTCGCGTATTCCCGCGAGGGATGGGAAGCGCTGCTGGCGCATCCCCAGAACCGCATCGAGGCGGTAAGGCCCGCGATCGAGAAGCTGGGAGGCAAGATCGAAACCGCCTGGTTCGCCTTCGGAGAGTACGACGTAGTAGTCATCACCGAACTGCCCGACAATGTTAGCGCGGCGGCAATTTCCATCGCGTTTGCCGGCGGTGGCGCCTGCAAGGCCGTCCAAACCACGCCGCTGATGTCCCCGGAGGAAGCTGTGCAAGCCTTCAAGAAGGCCGGGGAGTGCGGCTATCGGCCGGCTGCGGTCACTTCCCGCGCGGCGTAAACGAAATTGCAGCCGGCAGGAACATAAGGCGGCCTCGGCAGGCCGCCTTTTCTTGTCAGACGATCTCAGGTAAACGATGCCTCGAACCCAAGACCACGCCCGCCGCCGTTGCTGGCCAAATTCGCCGCGCGCTGAAAGACGGCGGCTCCGCCGAGCACGCCGCGGGCGTGCAGTGGTTCTTCAAAGACGAAATCAAATCACACGGATGGTATACGGCAGACTTGCGCCGCGCTGCCGTCCGTTCTCGCCGGGAAGTAAGGAAAGAACACGGACTCGATTTCCTGATCAAGGTTGCCGATCGTCTTTTCTCCGGCTCGGTGCTGGAAGAAAAGATAGCCGCCGTGTTCTTGCTGGAGAAACTCGACGGCGAGTTTGGCGACGCCGAGTTCAAGCTGTTCGAGTCCTGGCTCGACCGCATCAGCAGTTGGGCCGATCACGACGCGCTCGTGCATGATCTGATTGCTCCGATGATCGCGTCCAAACCCGCACGCGCCAAGACTGTTTTCCGCTGGGCAAAGTCAGCCAACCGCTGGCATCGCCGCGCCGCCTGCGTGGCCCTGATTCGCGGATCACGCGCCAAGATGTTCTTCCCGGAGATCACGAAGCTTTCCGATTTCCTTCTCGCCGACCAAGACGACATGGTGCAGAAAGGATTGGGCTGGCTGCTGCGCGAAACCGCAAAGTTTGATGCCAAACGCACAGTTCCGTATCTGATGAAGATTCGCGGGCGTGCTCCGCGTCTGGTACTGCGCACGGCCTGCGAGACTCTGCCGCCGCCGATGAGAAAGCGGGTTCTGAGCTCCAAGGCGAGCATAGCTCTCGCCGCTTCAGAAATAACTGAGCCAAGCATCGCTGCGGCGCCGTTTCAAATCTGCAAACCAGCGGCAAAGCGGATAAAGCGTAAGCACCACCAAAGCCCAGACCAGATAAACGATCGGCAAAGAGTATCCCCATCCCGGCGGCGGCGTAATGGGAAACTGCCTGAGAGTCGGGGATTCGAACATCCAATGCACCTGCCCGTAGCGCGCATAACATACCGCAACGGCAAGCAGGTGTATCAGAGGTATGTGCAAAAGATAATAAAACATCGGCACCTTGCCGACAGTGAGCGCTGGCCGCAGCCATCGCGGCGTTCGGGCGTCGACCGCCCACAAGAAAATCAACGCCGGGCCCAGCGTCATCAGCAGGTACAGCAGCGACGGCGGATACTTCGTAGTATTCAGAAATGAAAGCGCGGTGAAAGCTGCCGATTTCTGCGTGCTCCAGCGCAGCGGATCGCCGTAAGCATTGATGCCACGCAAAACCAGGAATGTCGCGCTCAAGCCGATGCCAAGCGGCAACAGAAATGCCTTGCGGCGTGCCGAGGGCCAACTATAGATCTGTCCCAGGCCGTAGCCCGCCGCCGTGACTCCAACCCATGGAATCAGTACATAGATGACACGAACGACGCGCCCGGATGGTTCACGATGACATTCGGGCGAATGCAGAATGGACCAAAGCGGATTCGAGGAATCGATAGAGTCGAGCAGATTGTGGGTCGCGATCATCACGACGCCGAACGTCGTCACCACGGAAGCCGGCAGGTAAACCAGAGCGGAAAGCACGATCATCGCCCAACCCAGGGCCCATAAAACTATGAGCATCGTCACGTGGTAGTCGAAGTTGAACTGCCAGCCGAGACAGCGCGTCACGGTCAGTTCCAGAAAAATCAGCCAGAGCCCGCGAGTGAAAAGAAATCGTGACAGCTCTCGTTTGGTTTTCTTACGCAAAGAGAGATAAGCGCCAGTGCCGGTCAGCAGGAAGAAAACGGGTGCGCAAAAATGAGTAATCCAGCGCGTGAAGAATAATGGAATCGTTGTGGTAGCGGGATCGGTCGGATTCAAGCCGGAATTGCCGAAGAAATCCCGCACATGATCGAGCGCCATCAGAATCATGATGACGCCGCGAACCACATCGATCGCTTCGATGCGGACGCGGGTCGCAACCACCGACTCAACCACGGGCTCGGCTATTGCAGGCATCTAGCGACATAGTGTAACAAAGAATCGGCCCAGAGCGATGGCACTTTTAACGCGATCTCCCAAGCTCAGATTCGCCCAAATCCCCCCCATTGTTTACAATAGACGTTTGCCCATGGACCTGGCTGCCATCCAATCTGCGCTGCGCGAACGCAACATCGACGCGTGGCTGTTCTACGACCACCATCATCGCGATCCCATCGCCTACCGGGTACTCGGGTTGCCCGCAGGTCTGATGGTCACGCGGCGCTGGTTTTACCTGATACCGGCGCAGGGCGAACCCGTAAAGCTGGTCCACAAGATCGAAGCCGGCCATCTCGATTCCCTGCCCGGCAGCAAGCGCCAGTATTCCGGATGGCAGGAACTGTTCGACACGCTGAAATCGATGCTCGCCCCTTACCGCGACATCGCCATGCAGTATTCGCCCAATAACATCGTCTTCACCATTTCTCTGGTCGATGGCGGAACCATCGAGTTGCTGCGCGGCTTGGGAAAGAACGTGGTCAGCTCCGCCGATCTGGTTGCGCAGTTCGAAGCCACCTGGAGCGAAGAGCAGATCAAGACTCACTTTGCCGCGCGCGACAGCGTCGATTCAATCGTAGCCGCTGCCTTCAAGGAAATTGGAGAGCGTGTGCGCAACGGTGGAACCACGGAATACGGAATCCAGCAATGGTTCGTGGAGGCATTTCGCCGCGAGAACCTGCTCACCGACGATCCGCCCATCGTGGCCGTCAACGCCAATGCCGGAAACCCGCACTACGAGCCTCGCGCCGATCATCCCGTGCCCATTCGCGAAGGCGATCTGATTCTGCTCGATGTCTGGGGGAAAAAAGACGTTCCAGGAGCGGTGTACTACGACATCACTTGGATGGGCTTCGTCGGCAACACGCCCTCGGACCGCATGCGCCAAGTGTTCGAGATTGTGCGCGACGCGCGCGACGCCGGCGTGAAGACCGTGACCGATGCGGTCAACGCCGGGCGGCGCATCGCCGGATGGGAAGTCGATCGCGCCACCCGCGGCCACATCAAGAAGAAGGGTTTCGGCGAATATTTTATTCACCGCACCGGACATTCCATCGGCACCGACGTCCATTCCAATGGGGCTAACATGGACGATCTGGAAATTCACGACGAGCGCCAGATTCTTCCCAACTCTTGCTTCTCCATCGAGCCCGGCATTTATCTGCCGGAGTTCGGCGTGCGCAGCGAGGTCAACATGCTGGTCCGTCCCAAGTCGGCGGAAGTCACCGGCAACATTCAACGCGAGATCGTAATTATCTGATGGCAAATCAAACTACAGCCAAGACAACGACCAAGGCGGCCGAGCCGGCGCAGCCCGTCAGCACGATGTCCGTAATCGCGCCCGCCCTGGGCTGGTTGATTCCCGGCGCCGGCCACATCATCCAGAAACACTGGATTCGCGGCGCCCTGCTGTTCGTCTCCATCGGAACCCTGTTCGTGCTCGGCCTGATGATGCAGGGCCACATCTACAAAGCCAATGGCGGCGACATCCTCGACATTCTCGGATTCATCGGCGACCTGGGCGCCGGCGGAATGTATATCGTCACCCTCGCCATGAACTGGGGCCAGGGCGCAATCGCTTTCGCCATCGCCGATTACGGAACCAAGTTCATGATCGTCGCCGGATTGCTGAACTTCATTGCGGTGGCCGACGCCTACCACATCGCCATCGGGAAGAAACAATGATCTGGGAAAAACAATGACCATCCAGCTCACTCACTTCAGCGCCGCCTTTGTGTTCGCGCTATTTGCCTCGATCGTCTTCGGCATCACGCACCGCGAGACCACCCGCGACATGGTCCGCTACGGCCTGTATTGTTTTGTCATGTTCCTGGGCGGCGCCCTGGTGGCGGGCTGGGCAATGTGGCTGGTGCGAAGATAGATAAGAGTTCTTCACCCCTCCCACACAAACGCATCAAATACTCGCTTCGATTCGAAATTCAGCCGGCGGTAAAGCGCGACAGCTCCTGCATTAGCCTCGGTCACGGTCAACGAGAGCATGGAGAAGCCGCGCTTGCGCAGATTCGCAGAGGTCGCGGCCAGCAGCGCCTCGCCAATCCCGCGCGAACGGTATTCGGGAAGCACGCACACCTGGGTCACATGGCCCACATCGCTACGAACCCGCGAGCACAGGATCAGCCCAATCAGATTTTTCGCCTTGCGATCCACGGCGGCATAAGACGATTCCGCATCGAACAATCCGCATCCCGGAAAACGAACAATGTTATTCAGAAAGCGCAGCGATCCGCTCAGCGTGTGGTACTGATCGTTGATCTGGGCGTCGACGTGGCCTCGATAAGCCGCGGTAATCACAGCGGCAGCAGGCTGGTAGTCCGCTTCCGTCCAGCGCCGGATTTCGACATCCGGAAACGCCGCCGGAGTCTGCGGCACAGCGTTGCTCAGCTGGAGAACCATGAACAGCCGCGGATGACGCTGGAATCCCTGATCGAGAAACGGCCGGGCAACGCTCCCCGCTTCATGCGCCAGCAACTGCGCTTCCACCCGGTGAATCCCGGGAGACTGCTGCAGCGTCTCGATCACGTGAGTCAGCAGCTTGATTTCGACCTCGCGCGCGTTTGGGAGACGGCTCGCCGTTCGCCACAAAAAGATCGCCGACCACTCCCTTGCTGCCTTCATACACGAAGAAGCTGTAGCCGAAAATGCGGCCGCGTTCAATGGCCGCGTATCCCGGAAGGATTTTCGCATCGACATAGCGCAGAATCATTTCCGCCGATCCGTTGTAGTCCCAGGAGAGCAGGCTCGCCCAGACCCGCGCCTCATCGTCGAGCAGGGGGCGCAGATCCACGGAAGAAAAATGTCTGAGGTCGAGAATCTCCACGGGGCTCCTGCAAAGTCAGCCAAAGAATCCAGGCTCGTTCGCAGCGGCAGAAACTCCGAGTTTAGTGGGTTCCAGGACGCGAGGCAAACTGGCTGAACAACGGGCGGCAACACAGATCTGAATGCAGCGCAACTGCCCCCGCCGCGGCAACCCAGTAATAATCCACATGCTGCGCCGCATAGTGTCCAAGATACGAGACGCGGCGGCCCGGCACCAGCTTCGCAATCTCCACCTGCGAATTCTCCGGCGCCACCAGCAAATGCTCTTCTTGTGGAACGCTGCCCCAATCGTAGTTGAAGGTTAACTGGTTGCGATAAAAAGTCAGCCCGTATTCCAGTTCGCGCCGAACATGATAGACCGCCAACGGCAGCGGATGCGTCTCGATGCCCGCAATCTCCAAGGCTAGTGGACGCGCCGAAAGCGTCTGGTCCAGCGCCACGGAACCCAGTCTCAACACAGCGCCCACCGTAAGCACGACCGGAATCAGAGTAACGAACCGCAGCATGCGCAGGCCGCCCTTGCGAACCAGCGTAAGCGCAATTCCGGCGCACAGCACAAACGCCACGGCAAGCGCCACCAGCATCGGTTGCCCTCCCGGAAGCCGATGCTGCGTGACCAGATAGGCAATCAGCAACGCGGGAATAATCAACCCGCCTGCCAGCAACGCATGCAGCACCACCAGCCCGGCCGCGGCTGGCTCAGAATCACTCTGTCTCAGATGTTGCCGCAGGTATTCCGCTAACAACAGCGCTCCCGCCGGAATCGCCGGAAGAATATAGCCAGGCAGTTTCGATTGCGAAATCGAAAAAAATACGACGGGCACGATCAGCCAGCAGCAGGCGAACATGCCGAATCGATATTCGGAATCACCTTCGGTTGCGTTCGCCAGCCTTCGTTCGGCCCACCACAAACGAACTCGCTGAACGAAAGCCGCAATCACGAAGACCGTCCACGGAACCAGCCCAGCGCCGTTACCGGCAGGTAATACCAGAAGGGCTCGGTATGGTGATAAAGATTCTGCGAGAACCGCCCAAGATTTTGCTCGAGGATGAATTCACGAAAGAATTCCGGGTTGCGCATTTGCACCGCGAAATACCACGGCAGGGCAACCGCGCAAAACAAGAGAATTCCCGGCAGCCAGAGCGTCTTAAGGACCAGCCGCAATTCGCGAACTCGCAGCCGCATAAAGGACGATCACCACAGCGGCGAGAAACAGCGCGACCGGCCCTTTCGCCAGCGTCCCCAAAGCCATGAAGCCATAAAAGACTGCCAGATAACTTTTCCTTCCACTCTCCCGCCAGGCCCACCAACCGAGCATTCCGATCGTGAAAGCCGCGGCCAGCGCCATGTCCATCGAGGCGGCGCGGGCATAGCCGACAATCCCGGCGCGAGGAAGCCGTGATCAGTGCGCCATCCAGCTCAAATCCAGGCCGAAAGCGCCGCAGAAAAAAGTACACCGCCAGCACGAGCAAGGTGGCATCGAGCGCCGAAGGCAGCCGCGCCGCCCAGTCGCTGACGCCGAAAATCGCGTAAGCCAGCATGGCCTGCCAGTAATAAAGCGGAGGCTTCTCCAGCCAGGGCTGGCCACCGAGCGTGGGCGTGACCCAGTCATGTCGCTCCAGCATTTCGCGCGCCACCTGCGCGTAACGCGGCTCATCGGCGCCGATCAGTCCGAACTGCCCCAATCCATAGAAAAACAGAAACGCGCAGAAGCCCGCCAGCAACAGCGAGTCGGTGCGGGTGCGATTCGTCATGGAGTGAATTGCTGATTGATGCAATTGATTGTACGCAGGTTACTGAACGGAAGGACCGCGGTGCAGCAGATCCAGAACCTGGCGCACCGCCTGGGCTAGCGGACCATCCAGCGAGCAACCACTGGCGCACTCGTGTCCGCCGCCGCCAAAGCGCTCGGCCACCCGCGCCACATCGAGCTTGCCCTTGCTGCGCAGGCTCACTCGAAAACGCCCGCCGGGAAGCTCGCGGAAAAATGCCGCCACTTCAACTTCGCCGATCGAAAGCACGTAATTCACCAGACCTTCGCAGTCTTCTTCCTTCGCTTCGCAACGCTCCATTTGTTCCTGCGTGACCCAGGTCCAGCCCACGTGGCCTTCGGTGTTGAGGTTGCGCAAAGCTTCGCCGAGCAGCCTCATCTTGGCCACCGAGTGCGCAAAATAAATACTGCGCGCGCAATGCGAAGGATCGGCGCCCGCCAGCACCAGCTCGCGCGCCAGAGCGAACGTATTCTGGTTCGTTCCCTGAAACATGAATGACCCGGTATCGGTCATCAGCGCGGTGTAAAGGCAGGTAGCAATCTCCGGAGAGAAATGCGCTCCCGCTTCGCGCGCCAGGCGAAACACCATTTCCGCCGTCGCCACGGCATGCGGATCGATCCAGTTCACGTTGGCAAACGGCCGCCCGCTGACATGATGATCGATGTTGATCAGGAAGCGGTCTTCCAGGCCCTCCAGCCGCGTGCGGTGAATGCTGTCGCACTCCAGAATAATCGCCGCCTCGTAATTGCCCGCGACCCGATTGGCCTGCATCACCTGATCCGCGAACGGCAGCGCGCGATAGATCCGCGGCACGCCATCGTGCAGCACTACGTCGGCCTGCTTCCCCATGGCGCGCAGAACCTGGCAGCACGCCAGCGCCGATCCGATGGCGTCGCCATCCGGCCGCGCGTGCGACGTAAGCACGAATCGGTCGCGCTGCTCGATTTGCTGGAGAACATCCTGCAACATCGCTATGCTTTCTCTCCACTCGTTTTCGTTCGAGACTTCATCCTCTTCTTCGCCCGCGCCAGCAGTTCTTCCACTCGCGCTTTTTCCCGCTCCGAACGGTCCAGCCGGAAATACAATTCCGGCGCGCGCCTCAGCCGCAAACGATCCACCAGTTCGTGCCTTATATATTCCTTGGCGGCGATCAGGCCCTCGAGGCTGCGATCCGCTTCCCGGTCGTCGCCATCCACATCCACCAGAACCTGCGCCGAGCGGCCATCATCGGCCACATGTACCGCCGTCACGCCCACCAGCCCAATGCGCGGATCGGCCAACTCTCCTTCCACCAGCGTTTCGATCTCCTCGCGCAAGGCCTCGCCCAACCGCCCGCGATGGTACTTGACCCCGCGCTTCTCCACTGCTCACCTCGAAGTAAAACGCATGAGAATATCAGAAAATCAGCCCGAGATGTTGGCCCTCGAAGTGCTATTGTCGCGCACAAAGGAGGAGTCGAGGTAAGTACAGAAGTAACAATGCGATAGCGGCTCAAGTGCTATTCGATATTCCGGATCGAACCGATCAATCCTACAGATATTCCACAAACGAATCGGCAATTTCAGCCCCGTGGTTATTGGCGATGCGCGTAGCCGTCCGCTCCACGTTCTTCATCAATCCATCAAGATAGTCACGCGAATCGGAGAACGCAACCACGCCAATGGTGGCGCGATTCCACAGCCGGCTGGGGTCGAGTTCGGCGACAGAAACGTTGAAACCGGCGCGCAGCCGGTCTTTCAGGCTGCGCACCACCTGCCGTTTATCCTTGAGCGATTGCGCCGCTTCGATGTGAAGTTCGAGGGTGAGAAAGGCGATCAAGGTCAGTGATCAGTGGCCAGTGATCAGTGGCCAGTAAAACGACAACCAACAAATTGACGGGTTAAACTGGCCACTGATCACTGACCACTGACCACTGTTCTTAAGCTATTACTTCCGCGGCAATCCGCTCGGTCGCAAACGCCTCGATCACATCGCCGACCTTGATGTCGCCGTAGTTGGAGATCGAGATGCCGCACTCCATGCCGTTCGTAACCTCTTTGGCATCGTCCTTGAAGCGCCGCAGCGATCCCACTTTGCCCTTGAACACCTGCACGTTGTCGCGCAGCAGCCGGACTTCGGAGTCGCGCTTGATCAAGCCATCGCTCACGCGGCAACCGGCCACGGTCCCAACTTTCGGGATGCGGAAAACATTCAGCACTTCAGCGCGGCCTTGATAGTGTTCCTTGAAGGTAGGTTCGAGCAATCCGCTCATGGCGCGCTTGATCTCATCCTGCAGTTCGTAAATGATCGAGTGCAGGCGGATGTCCACTTTTTCCTGCTCGGCAATTTCCTGCGCCTTGCGCTCCGGCCGCACGTTGAAGCCGATGATGATCGCATTCGACGCCGAGGCCAGCAGCACATCAGTCTCCGTAATCGCGCCCACACCCGATCGCAGCAGCTTCAGCCGCACCTTCTCATTCGAGAGCTTCGTAAGCAGGTCGGTAATCACTTCCACCGATCCCTGCACGTCGCCCTTCAGAATCACGTTCAGTTCCTTGGTGCCCGCAGCCTTGATCTGCTCCGCCAGACCTTCCAGCGACACGCGGGAACTCTTGGCCAGCGCCGCTTCGCGCGACTTCTGTTCGCGGTATTCCGAAATGCCGCGCGCCTTGTCGCGATCGGCGACCACCACAAACTGATCTCCAGCCTGCGGCAGCGCCTCCATGCCAATGATTTCCACCGGAGTCGAAGGCGGAGCCGTCTGCAACTGTGCGCCGCGGTCGTCAAACATCGCGCGCACTTTCCCGTAGACGTTGCCGACCACAAAATTGTCGCCCGCGTTCAGCGTTCCGTTCTGCACCAGCACCGTAGCCACCGGACCGCGCCCGCGATCGAGCTTCGCTTCCAGCACTACGCCAGTCGCCGCGCGTTCCGGCGTAGCCTTCAATTCGCCGAGGTCGGCCACCAGGCAAATCATTTCCATCAGCAGATTCAGATTCGTTTTCTTCTTCGCCGAAACATCCACGAACACCGTCTTGCCGCCCCACTCTTCCGGCACCAGCCCGCGGTCGGCAAGCTGTTTCTTCACCCGGTCGGGCAAGGCATCCGGCTTGTCGATCTTGTTCACCGCCACAATGATGGGAACTTCAGCGGCATGCGCGTGGTCGATGGCCTCAACCGTCTGCGGCATGACGCCGTCGTCGGCCGCCACCACCAGCACCACAATGTCCGTCGCTTTCGCGCCGCGCGACCGCATGCGCGTGAAAGCTTCGTGACCCGGCGTATCGAGGAACACAATCTCGCGCCCAAACGCCGGCGATTCCTTGTCGGTAATCCGCACCTTGTAGGCGCCGATATGCTGCGTGATGCCTCCCGCTTCGCCCCCCGCCACATTCGTGATTCGGATGGAGTCGAGCAGCGTGGTCTTGCCGTGGTCCACGTGGCCCATGATCGTAACCACAGGCGGACGTATCCCGGTTTCCGGAACCAACTCTTCGCTGGCCGCGGCGGCATCAATTTCTTTCGCCGTCTGCTCTTCGAACGTGATCACGTTCGTGTCGGCGCCGAAGAAGCGCGCCATCTCGCTGGCCAGTTCCGCGTCCAGCGTCTGGTTGATCGTGGCGAATACGCCCTTTGACAGCAGCCGCGAAATCAAATCCTTGGCGCGAATCTCCAGCTTCTCCGCCAGATCCTTCACGCTGATCCCTTCCGTAATCGTGATGCTGCGCGTGATCGGCAGCGGCTCGTTCGACACCACCATGCGCGGCGGCGGCGTGTAGCCCTTCATCGGGCCTTCCTTCACGCCGCGCGGAACATAGCGTTGCCCAGGCCGCCGCGCCGGTCCACCCGGACGACTTCCCGGACGTGTCGTTCCCGGAGGTGGAAGCGCCGGACCAACGCCCAGCGGACGCGCTCCCGCAGGAGACTGCCGCGTGGGATGCATCGGCCTCCGCTCGCCCGGACGCAGCGGCGGACGCGGTGCACCTGGAGCTCCGCCCGCCATCGGCGGACGTCGCTGAAAAATGGGCTGACCGGGTACAGGACGTCCCGGTATCGGACGCGAACCGCCGATCGGCACTCCTGGCTGTACTGGCGGCGGAGCCGCACGCAGCGGAGCCTTGTACACCGGACGCGGCCCGGTTTGCGGAACGATCATGCGCGGCGGCGGAGGCGCGGATGGAGCAGCCGTCGGACGCGCCGCAATAGGCGCCACGGGTGGAGCACTCGCTGAAACCGCCGGCGGCGCTCCTGCGGCCGGAACCTGTGCCGCTGGGGGTGGTGTCGCCGGCCGTACCGGCGGCGCGACCACCGGCGCCGATACCGTCGGAGGGACGACCACACGCACCGGAGCAACCGGAGTCGCTGGCGGCGGAGCCACCGACGCTGCCGGAGGCGTCACCACCGGCTTCGCTGCCGGAGGCGCAACCGCTGCCGGCGTTGGAGCATGCGTAACCGGTGCTGTCGCACGCGGCGCCGCCGGCGCCACAGCTTCCTTGCGCTGGGTAATCGCCTTCAGCACATCCCCGGGACGGGAAATGTTTGACAGATCAATTTTGGTCTTGATTTCTTCTTCGCCGCGAAGCGCGCGCGAACTCGACTTGCTCGCCGTGGACGAACCTTCCGCCGAGGAGCGGAGATACACGCGTACTTTCTCCGCTTCGTGCTCTTCCAGAGAACTGGAGTGCGTCTTCTTTTCTGTCACTCCGACCAGCGGAAGCGTGTCGAGAATGGCTTTGCTCTTGACTTCCAGCTCTCGGGCAAGATCGTTGATTCGAACCTTACTCATCCGGCCTTTCATTTCTCCGCGTTGTAAGTTAGGTCATCATCGACCTCACGGAGTCAGTTTCTTCGGTCCCACGCCGTCGAACTTATGCCAGCGTGCCATGATTATTCTTTGGTTTCGGAGGCGGATTCCGCTGTCCGGGCTCGGGCTGCTCGTCCGCGGCAAGCGTGTCCGCTTCCACGGTGCCTTCCTCGCTCAACGCAACTTCCGCACTCGCCGCCGTTTCGTCAGCGGACGCCGCTTCTTCCACCGCCACAGGAACTTCCGCGGTAATGTCTTCCGCGCCCGCCTCAGAAGCTTCCGCCGCGACGGCTTCGCCTTCCACCGCCACTTCGCCTTCCACCGCCGCACCCTCTCCAGGCTGGCAAAGTAATTATTCACCGCAAGACTGATTTTTTCCACCGTCTTCGGCCCAATGCCCTCGATCGCCTCCAGTTGTTCCGGCGTCATGTCAGCCAGCGCTTCCACCGTGCTCACGCCCGCGGCGTTCAGCTTCTCCACCAATCCCTCGCCCAGGCCCGGCACGCTCTCCAGCGGCGTAGCCGTCTGCGTGACCATCGCCGACATCTGCTGCTCCACTTCCTGCCGCTTCTCTTCCTCGCTCTTGATGTCGATCTTCCAGCCCAGCAGCTTCGCCGCCAGCCGCACGTTCTGCCCCTTCTTGCCGATGGCAAGCGAAAGCTGGCTGTCGTCGACCACAACTTCCAGATGCTTTCCGCCGGAATCGACCACGGTGACCTTGCTGACTTTCGCCGGCTGCAAAGCCTTTTCGGCGAACGTCACCGCATCTTCGTGATACTCGATGATGTCAATCTTCTCTCCGTGCAGTTCGCGGATGATCGACTGCACCCGCATCCCCTTCATGCCCACGCAGGCGCCCACCGCGTCCACGTCCTTGTCCTTGGACATGACCGCGATCTTCGTGCGCTCACCGGCCTCGCGCGCGATCGCGCGGATCACCACCGTCCCGTCATAAATCTCCGGAACTTCGGTCTGGAACAAATGCTGCACCAGATCCGGCACGGCGCGAGACACCACCACGCCCGGCCCCTTCGAAGCTTTTTCCACCCGCGCAATCACCACCCGAACCCGTTCGCCGATCGCAAACGACTCCAGCCGCGACTGCTCTTTGCGCGGCATGCGCGCTTCCGCCTTGCCGATGTCGAAGATCACATCCGGACCTTCCACCCGCTTCACGGTCGCGTTTACCACTTCGTTAACGCGTCCGATGTACTCGTTGTAAACCGTGTCGCGCTCCGCCTCGCGCACCTTCTGGAAGATCACCTGCTTCGCCAGTTGCGCCGCAATGCGCCCGAGAATCCCTTCCGTAACCTTCGGCGTCCGCAACTCTCCGCCAACTTCCAGGTTCGGATCGACCTTGCGGGCATCTTCCAGCGTGATCTGCAGCAGCGGATCTTCCACCTGCTCCGGAGTCTCCACCACCGTCTTCACCGCAAAGGCATTGATCTTGCCGGTTTCTTTATCCAGCTCGGCGCGCAGATTTTCCTGCGTCTTGTAGTATTTGCGCGTCGCCATGACAATGGCGTCTTCCACCGCGCTAACCACAATCTGCGGATCAATCCCTTTTTCGCGACTCAACGCGTCGATCGTGTTGTAAAGCTCACTAGCCATAAGATAATTCCGTTATAAATCGGCTGCCGGCTGCTTCGGCTTCGGGCTTCGAAACCTCAACACCGACCTCGGAACTTTGCTTTGCCGTACCCGGGAAGCCCGGCTCCTAGATTTCCGGCACCAGATTCGCCTTCTCCACATTGGCGAATTCAATCCCGATCTTCTGCCCTTGCTCCACGCCGGCCGCGCCCATCTTCATCTTGCGGCGCGACTTGTGGCTCGCCACGCTCAAATCCAGCGTCAAGCGCCCATCGCGAAAACTTTCCAGCCGTCCTTCGAAGTACCGGTTGTTGTTCACCGGATTCCTCGTCGTCAGCTTCACCCGGCTGCCGACAAAGCGCTCAAACTCAGGCGCCTTCGTCAGCTTCCGATCCAGCCCCGGCGACGAAACTTCCAGCGTGTAGCTGTCCGAGATCGCATCCTCAACATCGAGGATCGTCCCAAACTCGCGGCTGAAGTTGGCGCAGTCTCCGTGCGTCACTCCCGCCAACACATCGCCACTCGCCGCTCCGGGCTTGTCCAGAAACACGCGCAGCATGCGGGCTTTGCCGCTCCCGCGAAACTCGACTTCGACCACTTCCAGCCCGCTGGAGGCCGCTACCCGCTCCGCAATCTCGCGTACCCGATCAAGCTCAAGTGCCATGCATCCAATAACTTGCAGCCCAGCCCACCCAGCCGATTCCTCTGCAACGAAAAAGTGGGCTTGCGCCCACTGGTGTGCTTCGCCAAATGCCGGTATTACACAACAGTTCTCAGTTTTCTAATATACGCCCGGATGGGGGTAAAAGACAAACGCGGCGCAAGGGTCGGAGCAGCCTTTAGGCCTGCGTTCACAGCAGCCATTTTGCGCTGGGCTTCAGACCCCTGAAGGGAGCTCGTCAATGTCCCGTCGTCAGAGCTTCTTCCGGGCCCTAAAATCGCTCGCCCCGGAAACACATCCGGCACAATCTTGCCTTCGTCAACCACAACGGTCCCTCCCACCACCAAATACCGCACGCCCACACTAGGCTCCATCGGCTTCTCGAAAGTAGACCGGTCGCTGATAGTCGCCGCATCGAACACCACAATGTCAGCGTCGCACCCCTCCTGCAATCTGCCCTTCAGCCGCCCCGCCGGCGTCGACCGCTCCAGCATCTCGGCCGGCATCAAACTCATCTTTGCGGATCGCATCCATCAGCGTGACCGTTCCCTTCCCGCGCACATATTGCGCCAGCACTCGCGAGTAAGTCCCGGCATTGCGCGGATGCCCTTCCGCTCCATCGCTCGCAATCATCACCAGAGGATGCGGAATCACTTTGTCCACCATCTCCTGCGTGTTGGAAAAAACCAGCACCGAGTGCGGCGTGCTGGAATTATGCAGCTCTTCAAAACGTTCTTTGGTAAGGTGCTCGCCAGTTTCCGGGAGCACGAGATCGCCATAGCCGATGCCAAATTTTTCCCGCCAGCCAGGATTGAAGAGCGCTGAGTTTATCGAGGTCATACCCGGGATGTAAGGGTAGGCCTCGGTGGTCACATCCAGTCCGCGGGCACGCGCTCCCTCCACCATGGCAAGACACTCCATCGCATCCCGCGCGCAAGTGCTGTTGATGTGTACGATATGCAGCGCAGCGCCCGTGATGGCAGCCGCGCCAATCACTTCGCTGACCGCCTCAATCGCCGATCCCGGCTCAACCCGCCCCGCGCTGCGCATGTGGGTATAAACCGGCAGCCCGCGCTCGGCAGCCAGACGAAACATGTCAATCACTTCCAGCCGCGTCGCCCCCGGCGTGTACTGAATCCCCATCCCAATCGCCAAACCGCCAGCATCCAACTCCGCGCGCAGCCGCTGCTGGATGGCTTCAATTTGTTCGGGTGTGGCGGGCAGATCGGTGGCCGGCCCGCTCTTCGGCAAAATCTCAGGAATACCGGCACGTGGCCCGATGACTTCAGCCGGCAGCGGCGCGCCAAACACCGCAGCCCGAGCCGCCACATGGCTGGCCGCTGTGCCATAATGAATCAGCGAGTGCCCTTCTTTGGATTTCAAAAACTGTGCGACATCGGGCGCGCCAATCTCCAACTCCAGCGCGCTAGTTACCCCGTCAAGCGCCTTTGACCCGCTGGCTGGCCATGTCCTGCCCATGCTGGTGCAGATCAATAAAGCCAGGAGCAACCACCAGCCCGCCAGCATGAACCACGCGCCGTCCACTCAGAGCCTCGGCCGAGACGCGGACAATCTTCCCATCGCGAATCCCAACGTTGCGCACCCCATCCAACCCAGTCTCGGGATCGATGACCCGTCCGCCCTCGATCACAAGATCGTACTGCTGGCCGCCGCGAAGTGGTTAAGCACCCGAAAATCCAGAAAAAGAGAATCAGTCTGCGCATGGTTGATCCGTAGCGCCGCCGTCCCGGCGGCTGTGGGCGCCTGCCCGCTGCGCCGATGCCAAGACGGGCGTCCGCATCCGCCCATCCCCGGGATTAGCCATGATATCAGGCCCCGCATTTGCCTCCTTACTCCATTTGCCTCAACCACCACTCTCTAGAATAAAGATTCACCCACAGCCAGGGAGAACTCCGAGAACCCTATGATTCATTTTCCCGTACCCGAAGCTCTCACCTTCGACGACGTTCTCCTCCTGCCCGCGCGCTCCGACGTAATTCCCGCGACCGCCAACACGCAAACCCAGCTAACCCGCAACATCAGCCTGAACATTCCCATCGTCAGCGCCGCCATGGACACGGTCACCGAATCCCACATGGCCATTGCACTCGCCCAGCAGGGCGGCCTCGGCATCATCCATCGCAACCTCAGCATCGAGCAGCAGGCCGATGAAGTCGACAAGGTAAAACGCTCCGAAAGCGGCATGATCGTCGACCCCGTCACCATGTCGCCCACCGACAAAGTCAGCGACGCGCTCGAGATCATGCGCCGCTACAAAATTTCCGGCGTGCCCATCACCGAGCATGGCAAGCTGGTCGGCATTCTCACCAACCGCGACCTGCGTTTCGAATCCCGCTTCGACATTCCCATCGATCGCGTGATGACCAAGAAAAATCTCATCACGGTTCCGGTAGGCACCACGCTCGAAGATGCCGAAGAAATCCTCCACGAGCACCGCGTAGAAAAACTTCTCGTAGTCGACGACAAATACAACCTCAAGGGACTGATCACCGTAAAAGACATCCAGAAAAAACTGAAATATCCCAACGCCGCCAAGGATCCTCAAGGACGCCTGCGCGTCGGCGCAGCCATCGGCGCCACCGGCGACTTTCTCGAGCGCGCCCAGGAATTAGCCGAAGCTAAGGTCGACGTCCTCGCCATCGACAGCGCCCACGGCCACTCCACCAAGGTTCTCGAAGCCGTAAAGCTCGTGAAGTCGAAGCTGCCCGAAATGCAACTCCTCGCCGGCAACGTCGCCACTTTCGACGGCGCATGCGAACTGGCTCGCGCCGGAGCCGATGGCATCAAGGTCGGCATCGGTCCCGGCTCCATCTGCACCACGCGCGTAGTCACCGGCGCCGGGGTGCCCCAGATCACCGCCATCGCCGAAGCTTACCGCGCCGTAAAAGACGCCGGAATTCCCATCATCGCCGACGGCGGCATCAAGTATTCCGGCGACGTGACGAAAGCCCTGGCCGCGGGCGCAAGCGCAGTGATGATCGGTTCCCTCTTCGCCGGCACCGATGAAAGTCCCGGCGAACTGATCCTCTATCAAGGCCGCTCCTACAAGTCCTATCGCGGCATGGGATCGATTGGCGCCATGGCGCAAGGTTCCAGCGAGCGCTACTTCCAGAACACCGAAGGCGAATCCTCCGCCGCCGTCTCTGCCGGCGATGGCGAGTCCAACCGCCTCGGCAAACTGGTTCCCGAAGGCATTGAAGGACGAGTCCCCTATCGCGGTTCCGTCGCCATGATCGTCCACCAGATGGTTGGCGGATTGAAGTCAGGCATGGGCTACTGCGGCTGCGCCACCATTGCCGAACTTCTGCAGAAAACCCGCTTCGTCCGCATCAGCGGCGCCGGACTCCGCGAAAGCCACGTCCACGACGTAATGATCACCCGCGAGGCCCCAAACTATGGCGTCGAGTAACCCCTGTCCGGCGGGACTCCGCCGATGTGGGGACAGCCGTCCTCGGCTGTCCGGCCCAGCGCAGCCGGGACTTGGCTCCCGCGCTTGAGCTCCGATCGACACGAAGTTCTCAAAGCCTGGATCGCCGCCATCCTCTGGCTGATCGTCATTGCCATCGAATCCAGCGCCCTGCTCTCCGCCAGCAACACGGGACGCATTCTCTATCCTCTGCTGCATTTCCTCTTCGGCATCGACCGCGAGCGCTTCCACGTTTGGCACTTCTACATTCGCAAGTCAGGCCACGTCATCGGCTACGGCACCCTGAGCATCCTGCTTTTCCGCGCCTGGCGCGCCACCCTTCCCGCCCCTGGCAACCTAAGATGGACCTTTCGCTGGGCCAATATCTCCATCCTGGGAACCGCTCTCGTAGCCAGCCTCGACGAATGGCACCAGACCTTCATCCCGTCTCGCACCGGCACGGTGCACGATGTCGTTCTCGACTCCTGCGCAGGGATCGCAGCGCAGATATTAATTCTTCTGTGGTGGAAGATGTTCGGGAAGGGCACGAGTTCACTCGTGCCATCTAAAACCCGCCAGAAGGATGGCTTTAGCCACTGAGGTGTTCGTTAGTTTCTAGTCACGTTCAAGGTAGATCGGCTTTTCGCCACCTGCAAAATCCCCGCCGCAACCAAAGCCATCCCCGCCGAAAAGTAAAACGGAATCGCAGCCCCGTAATGCTTCCACAGCTCGCCCGTAATCAAGCTCGCTGCCAAAGTTGCGATGCTGGTCACGAAAAAATAAATCCCGAGAGCACTCCCGCGCACCTGCTCTCCAACACTCTCCACCACCAAAGCCTTCAGCACAGGCTGCGTCAGAGCGTAATAGAAACCGTACACAGCCATCGCGATCCAGATTGCCAGCGTCGAGGATGCTCGCCCGAAAACAAAATAGACCCCCGCAAAAATCACGTAGCCCGCGGACCCAACCAGCCGCCGCGAGACGCGGTCGCTGAACCATCCCGCCGGCCAGGAAGCCAGCGTGTAAGTAATGTTGAAGATCAACCCAAGCAAAGGTGCCAGCGCCACCGGAATTCCAACATTCTGCGCCCGCAGAACCAGAAACATGTCGCTCGAGTTTCCTAGAGAGAACAAACTCACCGCGACGAGCACAAAGTAAAAGGAAGCGGGCAGGACACTCCGTTCCCCCGAAGAGAACGCCGCACTCCTCAGCTCTTCAGATGTTGGGACAGCCGCCCCCGGCTGTCCGCCGGGCGCCGCCCGGCGCCTTTCGCGTATACCCACCAGCGCCACCAGCACGCACAACGCCCCTGGAACAGCCGCCGCCCAGAACACACTCCGAATTCCAAAACGCCCCAGCAGAACCAGAGCAATCAGCGGCCCGGCAATAGCTCCAGCCGAATCCATCGACTGGATCAGCCCATACGCCGATCCCAACCGCTCCTTCGGCACTGACTCCGCAACCATCACATCGCGCGGCGCTCCACGCACACCCTTGGCCAGTCGGTCAGTGAAGCGAATCAGCAGAATCTGCGGCCACGCCGTGACTATCGCCAGCAACGGCTTCACCGCATTAGCGGCAAAGTATCCCGCGACCACAACCGGCTTCCGGCGGGAGATGCGATCGGTAAGGTATCCAGAAAAAAGCTTGGCAAAAGACGCAACACTCTCGGCAACTCCCTCGATCAATCCCAACTGCGCCGGTCCCGCCCCCAGCGATGCCAGAAATGCCGGCAACACCCAGTACGCCATCTCCGAAGCAGTGTCGTTCAGAAACGAGGTAATGCCGAAGGCATAGATGTTACGAGCGGCAGAGGGCTGCGGCTCAAGTGTGGCAACGGGCATCCATTAGTTTTTATCACGCGGACAGGAGAATTTTGCAGAAGCCGCGCTGGGTCGTCGTTCGGTGTTGCCCCAAACGGACTCGATCGCTACTTGTGGTTGTTCGCTGGCGGTTGTGCTGTGGCTTGTTGGCCGCCTCTAGGCCTGGCAAGGTGCCATAGGATCATGCCGCCCACGGCGGCAGGGACGCTGATGAAAACAAGCGGAACTCGAAAAGCCCGCGAATGGAAAGTCAACCAAATACAGAGCGCAGTGCTTATCAGGACCCAGCCAGCCAACGATCTGCCCAGCTTGTTGGGGTAAGGTTTGCGGCCCATGTCTCGGGCCCACTCGTACAGGCCCACGAATACTGCAATCGCAATGATTTGGCCCCAGTCTCCGATCGTCCCCACGTGTCCCGCTCCATCGCTCCGGTTGCGGACCTCAGTACATTGCGTCGTACTTTGTCACAACCCACTGCCCGTCTTTGTTCTCGGTGGTGACAGTGAAGAGTTCTCTGTAGGTGGCGGACTCACCTGGCTTGGTAAGCCGTCTGCCGCGGTAGTGAAGGATGGTGAGTGGCGGCGCGCTCTCCCATTCCGCCAAATCCCACGAAAGCAGCGGATGCTGCGCCTCCGAGTTACAGATGAAGTGGGCATACTTCTTGCGGTAGTCGTGCTCCCAGCCGGCCAGCAATTCGTCGCAGTGCCCATCGCGCAGCTGCCGAAGAAAAAGGTTGGCGCTGTGCTCAATGGTGCGGTCGCGTAGCGGATTCATCCGGATGCTCACCGGCAGCCCAGTCAGCGGATCGTGGTCCTCCGACCGTGCCAGCACAGGTCCCTGATTGCTCAGCCACCAGATGTAGCCGAGAAATCCAAACACCAGCACCGCGCCAACAGTGACGGCAATAGCAATCTGCGTGCGAGTAAATCCCATCCTGAGAGAAAGTTTATCTGGATGGCAAATTACGGCAAGATTACCGCCGGAAGCCGCGGAAGGACATGTACGAGCGGGAAGGTACCCTAAATAAACCGCAGACTCGGACACGACCTACGTCGCGCCGAGTACGAGAGTTTCGGCAGCCGGATTGATGCGTACGGCCATCTCGCATGTGATCGTGGCTTTGTTGAGCGTAAGCGACCCGAGCTGCACCGTAGCCTTAAGCTTCTTGCTCGCCCACTTGCCGCCCACCGGCGTTAGGAGAACTTCGCTGCGCGGGACAAACGTTACTTCTTCAAGATGCATGGATCCAAGCTGCACCCTATACCGTGCCGCGAGGTACAAGTCCTCAACCGGCTTAAGCCGATATCGATTGGTTCCCTGCACGAATCCTGCATTTACATCAAATTCGACTAGGTCGAGGCTCTGGCTTGGCTTCGCCTTTTTCAATTCGTCTATGTAGCCGCGCACTTGTTCCGCGACGACCGGGTCGACCTCAGCTCGAAGTGTCCTATAAGTTGCATATGTTTTCCATGTGGCATAGGCACCAGCGGCTTGCGCAATTGCCCAGTACAAAGTCTTGCCGCCCATAACCAGATGCAGCACTCCCGCAGCAGCCAATCCGATGAGGGCAAAGTTCCACAGCGCGAGCACGCCGAGCGTCGACGCGGCAACTATGATCACGTTTGGATCGCGCACCTTCCTCTCATAGATGCCCGCAATGATAAGCGCCAGGCCCAGAAGGAGGCTCACGATCCCCCAAGGGCCCCGGGCCGAGATGGCTAGAGCTCCGATACCTAGGTTAAGCAGCCCCCAGATGATGCTTCCATTTCCGCTTGAACGAAGTCGGTTGTCGAACAGGCAAAAAGAGCTTGCGGTGGTCAGGCGTTTCACCCGCTCCGGGTCACTTGTCACAAAGAGTCCCCCACGCGATCAGGGTAGAGATAATACTCCTGCGACTTTTAAACAAGAAAGTATTTTTGCTGGGGCGATTGTCCAATAAAAAAGCGCAGCCTGAGCCGCGCCTTAGTCCGAAACATCTGAAGTGGCTATTCCTTGCTGTCTTCTTCCTTTTCCTTCGCCGGCTCGACGCCGCCATCGTGCTGGGCCTGCGCTTCCGCATCTTCCATCGCCTTCTTGGCCTCGGCAAGCTTCTTGGCGCGGGCTTCGGCGCGCTTCTCGCGCTTCTCGTCCAGCACTTTTTCGCTGCCCAGCAGTTCAAGAAAGGCCTTGTCCGCGCCGTCGCCTTTATTCCAGCCAGTGCGGATGATACGAGTGTAGCCACCTTCGCGATCGCCAAAGCGAGGGCCAACTGTGTCAAACAGTTTCACCAGCGCCTCGTCCGTCATGAGGTAAGCTCCCGCCAGACGCCGCGCCGCAAGGTCGCCACGCTTCCCAAGCGTAATCATCTTCTCGACGATCGGACGCGCAGCCTTTGCCTTGGGAACGGTCGTCTCGACCCGCTCCTCCACGATCACCGACGTGACCAGGTTTCGCAGCAGCGATCGCCGGTGCGCAGTGTTCCGTCCGAGTTTATATCCCGCAACTTTGTGACGCATGGCAAAACCTCAGTGGCCAGTGGCCAGTGGTCAGTGGCCAGTCCCAGATGTTGAAGTCAGTGGTCAGCGGCGAGTCTTTGGGGTCGATTTTCTGACCACTGACCACTAGCCGCTGACCACTTGTTCTTACAGCTGATCGTCCGGTCCGTAAGCCGAAGCCGGCAGCACCAGATTCGAAGTCGGTCCCGGCACGGCGTTCCCGTGCTCATCAATCTTCATGCCCAGACTCAGACCCATCGAGGAAAGTATTTCCTTGATCTCGTTCAGCGACTTTCGGCCGAAGTTCTTGGTCTTGAGCATTTCCGATTCCGTCTTCTGCACCAGCTCGCCGATGGTCTGAATGTTCGCGTTCTTCAGGCAGTTATAGCTGCGCACCGAAAGCTCAAGCTCCTCGACGGAACGATTCAGGTTCTCGTTGTGGATCTCCGGCTTGCGATCGTCCGACGACGACGTCCCAGTTTCGATCTCCTCCTCGAAGTTGATGAAGATGTTCATGTGATCTTTCATCAGCTTCGCCGACAGGCCGATGGCATCGGCCGGCGTGATCGATCCGTTGGTCCATACCTCAAGAGTCAGCTTGTCGTAGTCGGTGATCTGGCCAAGACGCGCCGCTTCGACCGTGTAGTTGCACTTGCGCACCGGCGAGTGCACGGAATCGATGGGAATAAATCCGATTCCAAGGTCCTCGTCAAAGTTCTTGTCGGCAGAGGTATAGCCGCGGCCGCGCTTCAGCCGCATTTCCATGTCGAGCTTGCCACCTTCGCTCACCGTGGCAATGTAAACATCCTTGTCCAGAACCTCAACGTCGCCGTCGGCTTCAATCATGCCGCTGGTAACCACACCCGGCTGGTCCGCGCGCAAATAGATCGCCTTCGGAGCATCGCCCGCCAGCTTGAACGGAATCTGCTTCAGGTTGAGAATGATGTCGGTAGCATCTTCCACCACCCCGGGGATCGACTGGAATTCATGCAGCACGCCTTCCATCTTCACCGCCGTAACCGCAGCGCCTTCAATCGAGCTCAACAGCACGCGCCGCAGAGCGTTGCCCACGGTAGTGCCAAAGCCCCGCTCAAAAGGCTGCGCCCAGAAAATTCCATACTTGTCGGTGAGGGTGGAGGTGTCTACAGCGAGACGTTTCGGTTTCTGAAAACCTCTCCAAAGCATTTGTTTCTCCTTCGGCCGTTTGGCTCAGTCCCAGCTCGCTGAGTGGTCCAACTCAGGTCAACGCCGGAAAAGGCTGGTCTGGCTCGAAATATGGACCCAGGATATTGAGCGATTTGGTAATCGGGCGATTGAGTGATTGAAAATCGCCCAATGATCCGATAACGCAATTGCTCAATTTCTTACTTGCTATACAACTCAACGATCAGCTGCTCGTTCACCGGCAACTGAATATCTTCGCGCTTCGGCAACGAAAGCACCCGCGCCGTGTACGCATCGCGATTCACTTCCAGCCAGTTGGGCAGCGTGCCGTGGCTGGCAAATTCCTTTGCCAACTCCAGCACGGTAAGCTTCTTGCTGTTCTCGCGAATCGAGATTTCCTCCCCCGCACTCACTTCGTAGGAAGGAATGTTGACCTTGCGATTGTTCACCGCGACATGTCCGTGACGCACCAACTGCCGCGCCTGCCGCCGGGACTGCGCAAAGCCCAGCCGGAATACAACATTGTCCAACCGCCGTTCCAGTTGCTGCAGCAATAGTTCGCCGGTAACGCCCCGGGAGCGCGCCGCCTTCTCAAAGTAGTTGCGGAACTGGCCTTCCAGCGTGAAGTAGATGCGCTTGGCCTTCTGCTTCTCGCGCAACTGCAGCCCATAGCCAACAATCTTGGCCTTGCGGTCTTTCCCATGTTGTCCGGGAGCGAAGTTGCGCTTCTCGATGGGACACTTATCGCTGAAACACTTTGAGCCTTTGAGGAAAAGCTTCATGCCCTCGCGGCGGCATAAACGGCAAACTGCATCGGTATAACGTGCCAAATTGTTCTCCTTTTAGATGACCGGTTTACAGGTTTGGCTTCACCCTTCGTCCCGGACGAAAATCAGTGGTCAGTGGCCGGTGATCGGTGGCCAGCAAACCGCTTTTGATTTTGATCTTACTGGCCACTGATCACTGACCACTGGCCACTTTGCTAAACTCTACGCCGTTTCGGCGGACGACATCCATTATGCGGAATCGGCGTAACGTCGCGAATCGATCGCACCTCAATGCCCGATGACGCCAGCGCTCGCACCGCCGACTCGCGCCCCGAACCCGGACCGCTCACCCGCACGTCCACGCTGCGCACTCCATGATCGCGCGCCAGGCTAGCCGCATTCGAGGCCGCCTGTTGGGCCGCGAACGGCGTGCCTTTACGCGACCCGCGAAAGCCCAGCGATCCCGAACTCTTCCACGACAGAACGTTGCCGTTCATGTCGGTGATGGTCACGATCGTGTTGTTGAAGGAAGCCTGCACATAGCACAGCCCATGCGGAACGTGCTTGCGCTCCTTCTTCTTGAACGTCTTCTTCTTGCCTTTTTTCTCCGGTGCGGCCGTGCCGCCCGCTGCTACTGGTTTAGCCATAGAGAGCTTCTCAGTTCTTAAGTTTCGTTCGAGGTTTCAAGTTTCAGAAGTTTCAAGGTTTCGAAACCTTGAAACATTGCAACCTTGAAACCTGCTCTTAGGTCTTCGACGTCGCCTTCTTCTTGGTCGACACAGTTCCCTTGCGCGGCCCCTTGCGGGTGCGCGCGTTTGTATGCGTACGCTGTCCCCGAACCGGCAAATTGCGGCGGTGACGGAACCCGCGATAGGACCCGATTTCGATGAGCCGCTTGATGTTCATCGAAACTTCCTTCCGCAGATCGCCCTCCACCATCCCCTGCGCCTCAATGACGGTGCGGATCCGGTTCACTTCCTCTTCGCTGAGGTCCTGAACCTTCTTCATCGGATCCACCTTGGCCTCGTCGAGAATGGTGCCGGCACGGGGGTGCCCGATCCCGTAGATATACGTTAACGCGATGTTGATGTGCTTCTGGCGCGGTAAATCAACGCCTGCGATACGTGCCATTGATCCTGACCTCTCCCAGCCGTTTAGCCCTGGCGCTGTTTATGTTTCGTGTTGACGCAGATCACCCGCACCACACCCTTGCGGTGGATAACCTTGCACTTGTCACAGATTTTCTTTACCGATGCTCGTACTTTCATAATTCCGTTTCCGATCCCAAAACATGAGTGCCTACTTATACCGATAAACAATCCGACCGCGATTCAGATCGTAAGGCGAAAGCTCCACTGCCACTTTGTCACCGGGCAATATACGGATAAAGTTCTTACGCATCTTCCCCGACACATGCGCCAGCACCTGGTGTTTATTCTCCAGCTCCACCTTGAACATGGCGTTGGGCAGTGGCTCTAAAACCACCGCCATCACTTCAATCGCGTCCTCTTTGCTCATCGACTCCTTAAAATCAGTGGTCAGCGGCCAGAAATTAGCGCTCAGTGGCCATCAACCGCTTTTGGTCCTACTGGCCACGGTCACCGACCACTGGCCACTTACTTCGTCAAAATCACCGGCCCATCTTTCGTCACCGCCACGCAATGCTCGAAGTGCGCGCTGAAACTTCCATCCACGGTGACCGCCGTCCACTTATCTCCCAGCACTCGCGTTTCCGGCTTGCCGTAATTCACCATGGGCTCAATCGCGAGCACCATACCCTCGCGCAACTTCGCGCCATGACCCCGCGCTCCGAAATTCGGAACTTGCGGCTCTTCGTGCAACCGCGTCCCAATCCCATGCCCAACGAATTCCCGAACCACGCTGAACCCCGCGGCTTCCACATGCTCCTGCACTGCCGCTCCCACATCGCCCACCGAGTTTCCAATGAGCGCCTGGTCGATTCCGCGATAAAGCGACTCCTCGGTCACCGTCAACAGCTTGCGCAACTCCGGCTTCACCGCGTCACTAACCGGAACCGTAATCGCGGCGTCACCGTAATACCCATCCAGCACAACACCGCAATCAATCGAAACGATGTCGCCCTCTTTCAGCGCCCGCTTTTCCGACGGAATCCCATGCACAATTTCTTCATTCACCGACGTACACAACACACAGGGATAATCGTAATACCCCTTAAACGCCGGCTTGGCGCCCAGGTGCGCAATCTTCTTTTCGGCGGCGCGCTCCAAATCCATCGTCGTCACGCCTGGCGCAACCATCGAGCGCACTTCGTCTAGAACCTGCCGCACGATGTGGCCGCTGTGCCGCATCCGCTCGATCTCTGCTGCCGACTTGCACACAATCGCCATTCTTATGCGTTATGGTCCTCGATAATTCTGAAAATCTGCTCCGTGACCTCGTCCATCGGCCGGTCGCCGTTGATCGAGATCAACCTCCCCGTGCGCTGGTAGTAATCCGCCACCGGAGTAGTTTGCTCCTGATAAGCCGCCAGCCGTGGCGCAATCACTTCCAACCGGTCATCATTGCGGGTCGCCAGCTTCGCCCCTTCAATGTCACAAACTTCGTCGACGTGGGGCGGCTGGAAGTGGACGTTATAGATCCGCCCACAGGTGGGACAAGAACGGCGTCCAGAGATCCGGAGCAATAATTGATTATAGTCCACGTCCAGGCGGATCACAATTGGCCAGGCCCGCGTGGGCCGCGAGTTGTCAAAGAACTTGTCTTCCAGCAGCGCATCCAGCCACCCGGCCTGGGCCGCGGTTCGCGGAAACCCATCCAGAATGTAGCCCCGCTTGCAGTCCGGCTGCTTCAGTCTCAGCCGGACCATTTCACAAACCAGGTCGTCGGAAACCAACTCCCCTCGAGACATAACCGCCTTGGCAGCCATTCCGAGTTCCGTACCCTGCACCACGTTTTCCCGCAGGATGTCTCCGGTGGAGATCTGCGGAATCAAATAGCGTTCCATGATGCGTTTGGCCTGGGTACCTTTACCCGCGCCCGGAGGTCCGAGCAGCACGATGGGGCCGACATCCCGTGAGGTTTCCTGCGCCATCGAGTTGGCCAAAGCCTCCCGAACAGTGTTCAGCAACCCCACAAAAATCTGTAACCGAGCAATCGGGTAATTTGGAAATCTGCCACCGCACCGTTGCTCTTCAATTACCAAATTACCCGATTACAAAATTACAAAATCTCCTAAGACCAGTTTCTGCGCCCGCGAATGCGCCCGCTGCGCGGCGTAAATCCATCGTAGTGCCGCATGATGAGCTGCGCTTCAACCTGCGTAACCGTGTCCATCGCCACGCCCACCACAATCAGCAGCGACGTTCCGCCAAAGTAGAAATTCACTCCCAATCCGTTCGTCACCCACACTGGAAGCCGCTCAAACAGCGACCCTCCCAGCCAGACCGGCAAATGGTTCAAGTGAATGCCCGTGATCATCCACTCCGGAATAAACGAAATGATAATCAGGTACAGCGCGCCCACCAGCGTGATCCGGGTCAGAACTTCATTGATGTAGTCGGCCGTGCGCTTACCCGGACGTATGCCCGGAATAAACCCGCCATACTTCCGCATATTGTCGGCAACTTCGCTGGGATTGAAAACGATCGACACATAGAAATACGCGAAGAAGATAATGCCCACCGCATACAACAAGGTATACAGCGGCTCGCCCCACCCCAGCATGCGAATCAGGTCGCCGAAGTAACGGCTGTTTTTCAGCCCGTAGCCGATCGTCTGCGGCAAAGTAAGAATCGAAGAGGCAAAAATGACTGGCATCACCCCGCCCGCATTCACCCGCAACGGTAGATGCGTCGACTGTCCGCCCATCACTTTGCGCCCTACTACCCGCTTGGCATACTGCACCGGAATGCGCCGCTCGCAGCGTTCTACGTACACAATGAACGCCACCACCGCGATCATGAATATGACCAAGCCTCCCATCAGCACCGGTGTAATCGCTCCCCATGTGCCATTCTTCGCTTTCTCGATCAAATCCTGAACCCCGCGCGGCAGGCCCACTACAATGCCGGCAAAGATCAGCAATGACATCCCGTTGCCGATCCCCCGATCGGTGATCTGTTCGCCCAGCCACATCACAAACGCGCTTCCCGTGGTCAGCGTCAACATGGTCATCAGTATGAAGCTGGTGCCCGGGTGCAGCACAAAGTCGCCGGCCTTCTCTAATCCAATTGCTATGCCAAATGATTGCACCGCGCTGAGAATGACGGTGATGTAGCGAGTCCACTGCGTAATCTTCTTGCGCCCCAGCTCGCCTTCTTTTTGCAGCTTGGCCAGCGGCTCATACACCACAGTCAAGAGTTGCAGAATGATCGATGCCGTAATGTACGGCATGATGCCCAGCGCAAAGAGGGTGAGACGGCGAAGATTGCCGCCGGAAAACAGATCGACGAACCCCAGCAGCGATCCCGCATTCTGATTGAAATATTGTTCCAGCTTGAGGAAGTTCACGCCCGGCGTGGGAAGATGTCCACCCAGCCGGTAAACCGCGAGCATCGCCAAAGTAAATAGAACCCGCTTCCGCAGGTCAGGGACGCGGAAGATGTTGGCCATCTTCCCCCAGATTGGAAACACTCCACTCTCAGCCGCCATTACTGCAAGACCTCAACCTTGCCGCCCGCCTTGGTGATTTTTTCCTGCGCTGACTTGGAGAACTTGTGCGCATGCACCGTGATCGCAATCGTCAACTCGCCATCGCCCAGAATCTTCACCGGATGCTTCGCTTTGATCACCCCTGCCTTGCGCAGCACCTCGGGCGTAATCGGCGCCCCCAGCAGTTCCCCGCCCAGCGCCGCCAGTCGCTCCAGGCTGACAATATTGAATTCCTTGCGGAAGATGTTGGTGAACCCGCGCTTCGGCATGCGCCGGTGCAGCGGCATCTGTCCGCCTTCAAACCCGCGGATCAAGCGCATACCGGTGCGCGAACGCTGCCCCTTATGTCCACGAGTGGACGTCTTCCCCATGCCGGAGCCCATACCACGCCCCACGCGCTTACGCTTTTCCGTAGCCTTCTTCGGTGCTCGAATATTGGATAAATTCATAAGTGAACCCAAGTTTCAAAGTTTCAGGGTTTCGAGGTTTCGAAGTTTCGAGGATATTGAATCCGCCTTGAAACCTTGAAACCTTTCTACTTCAATATCTCCACCAGATGCGGAACCTTGGCCACCATCCCGCGAATCGCCGCATTGTCCGGACGCTCGATCACCTGGTTCAACCGCGTAAATCCCAATCCCTTAACCACCAGCTTCTGTTTCACCGGGGCGCAAATGGCCGAAACCACCCACTTGAGGTGAATCTTTCCGCTAACCGCCTTCGGCTTCTTCGTAGTCATCGTTAATTCCTCAATCTCAAGAGCCCGGCTTACTCGGCACTCGCAACTCGGTACTTTCTACAGCTCCTGCATCGACTTCCCGCGCATCGCCGCCACACCCTCACGACTCTTCAAATGACGCAGCGCATCAAAAGTCGCCTTGATCACGTTGTGCGGGTTAGTCGTGCCAATCGATTTGGTCAGCACGTTCTGGATTCCCACCGAGGTCATCACCGCGCGCACCGCACCCCCGGCAATCACTCCCGTGCCTTCCGGAGCCGGCTTCAGCAGCACCTTCCCCGAGCCATAGCGTCCCACGATCAGGTGCGGAATCGAAGTCTGCGTCAAATTTACCTTGATCAGATTCTTCTTCGCCGCCTCAATCGCCTTGCGGATGGCCTGCGGAACTTCCTTGGCCTTGCCCGCGCCATGTCCCACCACCGCCGCCGAGGGATCGCCCACCACCACCAGCGCGGCAAATGAAAGGTTCTTCCCGCCCTTCACCACCTTGGTGACGCGATTGATGGCTACAACCTGATCTTTCAACTGAAACGAATTCGGATCAAGCTTCTTAATCACAGTTGGCATTCTCAAACCTAATTTCGTAATTTTGTAACTTTGCAATTTAGTAATCTAGTGATTTAAGCAATCGAAACCGCTTACGCAGCAGGGTTTCAAATTACCAAATTACCCGATTACCAAATTCCCAAATCTCCTAGAATTGCAATCCCGCTTCACGCGCCGCATCCGCCAGCGCCTTCACCCGCCCGTGGTAAATGTAGCCGCCGCGGTCAAACACCACCTTGCTCACGCCCTTGGCTTTGGCTCGCTCCGCGATCGTTTTGCCCAGGGCCTTTGCCGCCGCCACGTTGCCGCCGGTCTTCCGTTCTTCCTTCTTACCCTCGGCCGAACTCGCCGAAACCAACGTCGTGCCGTGCAGGTCATCGATCACCTGCACGTAAATATGATTCAGCGAGCGGTACACATTCAATCGCGGACGCTCCGCCGTCCCCTGCATCTTTTTGCGGATGCGATCGTGAATGTGATCGCGCTTCTGGTTTTTCGATTTCTTCGTAAACATAGAATCTGTCCTCTACCGGGCAGAAGCGATCAACAATTACTTCGCTCCGGTCTTGCCCACTTTCTTCTTCAACCTCTCACCCGCATACCGCACACCTTTATTCTTGTAAGGATCCGGCGGACGCAGCGACCGCATTTCCGCCGCCACCTGCCCCACCTGCTGCCGGTCAATTCCAGTCAGCGAAATCTTCGTCTGCTTGGGATCGACCGCCGCCTCAACCCCGGTAGGCAGCGGATACTCGATCGGATGCGAATACCCCAGGTTAAACACGACCGTCCCTTTGCCCTTCATCTCGGCGCGGTAGCCGATGCCGACGATCTCCAGATCGCGCGTCCAACCCTTGGTCACGCCCTCAACCGCGTTGTTCACCAGCGCGCGCGCCAATCCGTGCAGAGCAGCCTGCGAATCATTCTCGCGGATGGCAACAATGTTCCCATCCTTCTGCTCCACCTTGATGCCCGTGGGAAGAGCCGTGTCCAGCTTGCCCTTCGGCCCCTGCACCAGCACCGTGTTGCCTTCAATTTTGACCGTCACCCCTTTGGGGATCGGGATCGGCTTTTTTCCAATTCGTGACATAAGCTCTAGCTCTTATTTCGCTTCAATTCGAAGAGCACGCTACGGTAAGCTGCTACGGCTAAGTGCTCGCGCGTCCTTACCAGATCTCGCACAAAAGTTCGCCGCCCACGCCTTCCTTGCGTGCCTGCCGCCCGGTCATCACTCCGCGAGGCGTCGTAAGAATGTTGATCCCCATTCCGCCCAGCACGCGTGGAATCTCGCTGCGCCGCACGTAGACCCGGCAGCCCGGCCGCGACACGCGCTCCGCCTTTGAAATTGCCGCCTCGTTGTGCGCGCCGTACTTCAAATAAATCCGGATAACTTTGTGGCCTTCTTCTTCCGTGGCCTTGAAATTCGAGATGTAACCTTCTTCCTTCAGGATGCGGGCAATCTCCACCTTCAGCCTGGAAGCCGGAACGTCCACCTTCTGGTGCCGCGCCTGCAGCGCGTTACGCACCCTCGTCAGCATATCTGCGACCGGATCGGTCAACCTCATCGTTTGCTTCTCCTCTCGCCGCCCGTTCGCTCCGCACCCAGCGGAGAACCTGCAGCGGCTCCCTTACTTCCTAACGCTATTGTCACCACTCGCCTTGTCATCCTGAGCGAGACGCTTTTGTCTCGCGAAGGATCCGGGCGCGCCGCGCGATCATTCTCGCGCTTTTTGCGAGAATGCTAAATCGCGCGTTTGGCGCGCTTCCCTATTCCCCTACCACGACGACTTCGACACTCCCGGAATCTCCCCCAGCAGCGCCAGTTGCCGGAAGCACATACGGCACAAGCCGAACTTCCGCAGATAAGCCCGCGGCCGTCCGCACCGCTTGCAGCGATTGTGCTTGCGCGTAGAAAACTTCGGTTTCTTTACGTTCGCTGGACGCTGAGTCTGCTCAGTGCCGTCCTTAACTCGCTTTGCCATTGTTGCCATGTTTATCTTTCGACTCCCGAATCAATGTCTCAATGATTCAATCTCTAAGTTCCTACGCCCTAAACGGCATTCCCAGATGCTTCAACAGCGTCCGCGCCTGGTTATCATTCGCCGCCGTAGTCACAATGGTGACGTTCATGCCCTTCTGCTTGTCGACCTTCTCATAGGAAATCTCCGGAAAGATCAACTGGTCATGCAGCCCGATCGTGTAATTCCCCCGCCCGTCAAACGACTTGGTGGAGACTCCCTTGAAGTCGCGCACCCGCGGCAGAACAATATTCACCAGCCGGTCGAAAAACTCATACATGCGATCGCCGCGCAGCGTAACCATGGTCCCAATCGCCTGCCCTTCGCGCACCTTAAACGCAGCAATCGACTTCTTGGCTTTGGTGATAATCGGCTTCTGCCCGGTGATCTGTCCCAGTTCATTCACCGCGGGATCCATCACTTTCGAATTCTGCGTGGCTTCGCCCATGCCCATATTCACTACGATCTTGTTCAGCCGCGGCACCGCCATCGCGTTCGTAAGCTCCAGTTCCTTCAACAATGCCGGAGCCACTTCCTTGTCAAACTTCGTGCGCAGCCGCGGCCGCTCCTTCGCGCTATGCCGCGCCTGCTCCGGAGCCTTCTGCTCCTGTCCCGAATCCTTCGATGATTTCTTATCTTTTGCCATCGCGTCTCCCGCTACCATTTAGCAATTTCGTCATCGGATAATCTGGTAATTGAAAACTCGGTGGTTTCAAATTACAAAATTACAAAATTACCCAATTGCCAAATTTACTTATCCAGCGTCGTTCCGCACTTCTTGCAAACCCGCACTTTCCGGTCGCCGCGTACTTCGTGTCCAATGCGCACCGGCCCGCAGCTCGGGCAAACCAGTTGCACGTTCGAAAGCGCAATGCGGCTCTCCTGCTCGGCAATGCCACCCTTGATGTTGCGCTGCGGGTTCGGCCGCACGTGCTTTTTCACCATCATCACGTGCTCCACCAGAATCTTGGTGTCATCAGGAAACACGCGCAACACGCGCCCTTCCTTGCCCTTGTCCCGCCCCGTAATCACCTTCACGGTATCGTTGCGGCGGATATCCACTCGCTTGTGTACTGTGCTGACAGTTCGCATTTCCAACTCTCAATTCCTGATTCGTGTTTCTAGGTACTTGGTACTAAATAACTTCCGGCGCCAGCGAAACAATCTTCAAAAATTTCTTCTCGCGCAACTCTCGTGCCACCGGACCGAAAACGCGCGTCCCCACCGGCTCCCCCGCATCGTTGATCAGGACCGCGGCATTCTGGTCAAAGCGGATATAAGTGCCGTCGCGCCGCCGGTGCTCCTTGCGCGTACGCACAATCACCGCCTTCACCACTTTGCCCTTCTGCACCTGCCCGTCCGGAGCGGCTTCCTTCACCGCGGCGGTGATTATGTCGCCGAGGCCTGCATTCAGCCCGGTGGCCCCGCCGAGCGGCAGAATCATCTGCAGCTTGCGGGCGCCGGAGTTGTCGGCCACCTCCAGCATGCTTCTCATCATCACTGCCATAGCAAATCTCCCGTCCAATCCGTCATCCTGAGCTTTGTCATCCTGAGCGAGACGCTTTTTGTCTCGCGAAGGATCTCAGCCTCACCGGACCCGTCCCCACGAGGGGACGCTCGATTGCTTCTTACTTAATGTCCTGCTCCAGCACGATCTCCGGCACCAGCGCCGTCTTCCGCACAATGTCCTTCAACTTCCAGCGCTTCAACTTCGACAGCGGACGCGTCTCTTCCAGCCGCACCACATCGCCCACGTGCGCCTCATTCTTCTCGTCGTGTGCGTAAAATTTCTTATTCCGCGCCACCACCCGCCCGTAGAACGGATGCGCCTTCTTGCGCGTCACCTGCACCACGATGGTCTTGGCCATCTTGTTCGAGACCACTTCTCCCACCACTTCCTTGCGCCGGCCCTGCACCTGCGCGCTCGGCGGCGTTGCGGACTTCTTGGTTGCGGTTTCCGCCATCAGCGTTTCTCCGTTGCGGCGGCGCGTGTGCGCTCGCCTAAAATTGTCTTCACCCGTGCAATGTCCTTGCGCAGCCCTCGAATTTTCTTCAGGCTCTCGGTCTGCCCCATGTTTAGCTGAAACTTCAGCTTGAACAGCTGGTCGGCGAGATCCTGCCCCTGGTGCTGCAGCTCAGCGTCAGTTAAGTTGCGAATCTTGTCGGATTTCATAAAATCATCAGTTTCCAGACTTCTCTTGCAGTCGGAGCCATTCAGCCGTGCCGTCCAAGTCCGGCTTTAGCCGAGGTTCTAGTGCGCCGTCTCGCGCTTGACCAGAGTCGTCCGCAGCGGCAGCTTGTGTGAAGCCAGCCGCATAGCCTCGGTCGCATCCACAATCGTGACCCCTTCCATCTCAAACAGAATCTTTCCCGGACGCACCACCGCAACCCAGTGATCCGGCGCTCCCTTGCCCTTACCCATACGGGTTTCAGCCGGTTTCTTGGTCACCGGCTTGTCGGGAAACACCCGGATCCAGATTTTTCCGCCCCGCTTCACAAAACGGGTCATAGCCACGCGGCTCGCTTCAATCTGCCGGTCGGTAATCCACCCAGGCTCAAGCACCTTCAGCCCGAAGTCCCCAAACGCCAGCGTGCTGCCACGCCAGGCCTTCCCAGTCATGCGCCCGCGCTGTTGCTTGCGGTACTTAACTTTCTTCGGCATCAACATAAAGTCAGCTCTTGGCTCTTAAGCCAAATCTTTCGTCGCTTTTGATCCTACTGGCCACTGGTCACTGACCACTGGCCACGTCCCTAAAACGCTCCCACACCCGTCTGCTGCTCCCGCTTCTTGGCCGGAAGAATCTCGCCCTTGTACACCCAGACCTTCACGCCGATCACGCCGTAAGTAGTCCTGGCTTCCGAAAAACCGTATTCGATATCAGCCCGGAGCGTGTGCAGCGGCAACCGTCCCTGCAAGTACCACTCCGAGCGCGCGATTTCATTTCCATTCAACCTTCCGCTCACCCGCACCTTGATGCCCTTGCAACCAAAACGCAGCGCCGAATCCACGGCTTTCCGCATCGCCCGCCGGAACCCGACGCGTTTTTCCAGCTGCAAAGCAATCGCCTCCGAAACCAGTTGCGCATCGAGCTCAGGCTTGTGCACTTCCTGGATATCGACAAACACTTCGCGCGACGTCCGCTTCTGCAAGTCGGCTTTCAGCTTGTCGATCTCCGCGCCTTTGCGCCCGATAATAATTCCCGGCCGTGCCGTCTTGACAATGATGCGCAGCTTGTTGCCCGGACGTTCAATCTCAATCGAGCTCACGCCCGCAGACTTCAGCTTTTCCTTCAGTTCCTTCTTCAGCTTAATGTCTTCAAACAGCAACTTGTCGTAGTCACGCTCCACAAACCAGCGCGACTTCCACGGCTTCGTATAACCAAGCCGAAAACCATAAGGATGGACTTTTTGTCCCATTGCTTCTCCTAATCAACTCCTGTCGATCCCAAGCAAAACTCTTGTCATTCCGAATCCGCGCAAAGCGCGGGTGAGGAACCTGCTGTTGCTTTACTTCACTGGGTGCCCCATTTCTCGCGCGTTCTTTGCGCGAGAAGTGGGAACTCTATCCCTACTTCGCGGCTGCCTTGCTCTTCTTCGAAGCCCTCGCAGATTTTTTCGCCACCGGCGCCCGCCGCTTAGCCGGAGCCTGACTCGCCGTCCCGCCGCCAGCTGCATGAGAGCCATTCCCGCGCTCCTCCAGCACCAGCGTGATATGCGAAATCCTCCGCTGATACCGGTAAGCCCGTCCCTGCGGCGCCGGACGAATCCGCTTCATCCGCGGCCCATCATTCGCAATCGCGCTCTTCACGTACAAATTGTCGATCTCAACATCGAGATTCTTCTCAGCGCTAAGAAAGTTCGCGTTGTCGAGCGCCGACTGCAGCAGCTTGCCCACATGCGCCGCCACCCGCTTCTTCGTGAACAAAAGAGTGTTGCGCGCCTCTTCCACCTTGCGCCCTTTGATCAGTTCCAACACCAGGCGCGCCTTCTGCGGCGACACTCGCAAGTAACGCATTTCAGCTCGAAATTCCATATTCTTGTCTCTGTCCTAAGCCTTTCGCTCTCTTAACCTCGGTTAAGCTAAGGGCTAGGGCCTAAACCTTTTTATGCCTTCGGTGCCGCCGGCGCTGCCGCCGGAGTTATCGCCCCCGGACCTCCCGGGATGCCCGCCGGCTTCGCCGCCACTTCCGTTGCCGCCCGCATCGAGTGGCCCTTGAAGTTGCGCGTGAAGCTGAACTCGCCCAGCTTGTGCCCCACCATATTCTCGGTGATATACACCGGAATAAACTTCTTGCCGTTATGCACCGCAATGGTGTGTCCCACCATCTCCGGAACCACGGTGGATCGCCGCGACCAGGTGCGCAACACTTTCTTCTCATTGCGCGAATTCATGCCTTCCACCCGCGCCATCAGGAAGCCATCCACAAACGCGCCCTTCTTGGTTGAACGTGCCATAAAACTTCTTAACCTCAAACTGAACTTTGTCATTCCGAAGGTCGCAAAGCGACCCGAGGAATCTGCTTCCGCCGGCTCCGCTATTTAGCCCGCCGGTTCACAATAAACTTGTCCGTCCGCTTGTTGTTCCGCGTCTTATACCCGCGCGTAGGCTGTCCCCAGGGCGTAACCGGATGCCGTCCGCCCGAAGTCTTGCCTTCCCCACCGCCATGCGGATGGTCCACCGGATTCATCGAAACGCCACGGTTCACGCGGCTTCCAACCCATCCAGCGCATGCGTCCGGCCTTGCCGATGGTGATGTTCTCGTGATCCAGATTCCCCACCTGCCCAATGGTCGCCATGCAATCCTGCGAAATCTTCCGCGTCTCGCCTGAAGGCAACTTCACCAGCGCGTAGTCGGATTCCTTCGCAATCAACTGCGCCGCTCCGCCCGCCGAGCGCACCATCTGCGCGCCCTTGCCCGGCTTCAGTTCGAGATTGTGAATCGAAGTGCCAGGCGGGATATTCCGCAGCGGCAACGCATTGCCTACCAAAATGTCGGCCTCAGGACCGCTCACAACTTTCTGCCCCACCTTCAAACCTTCCGGTTGCAGGATGTAACGCTTCTCGCCATCGGCATAAGCCAGCAACGCAATCCGTGCCGACCGGTTGGGATCATATTCGATCGTAGTCACCGTCGCCGGGATGCCCGCCTTCTCGCGCTTGAAGTCGATAATGCGCAGCTTCTGCTTGTGTCCGCCACCCCGGTGCCAGCTCGTAATGTCGCCGGAATTGCGCCGTCCGCCGGTGCGCTGCTTCTTCTCCACCAGCGGCTTATGCGGATGCTGCGTCGTAATATCGTCGTTGACGATCGTCGTCCGATACCGCAGCGTCTGCGTAGTAGGTCGATAAGTCTTGATTGCCATAATCTGCTCTCAGCTCAAATCTCGTTGTCATTCCGAACCCGCGCAAAGCGCGGGTGAGGAACCTGCTTCTTGCTCCCGTCCTACAAATTCTGCGCGTACTCCGGCATCTTCTCTCCGGCCCGCAGCCGCACATAAGCCTTCTTCCAGTCCGGACGGTACCCGGCAAACTTCCCCCTCCGCCGCTCTTTTCCCGGATAGGTCGCCGTGCGCACCGAAAACACCTTCACCTTGAAAATCGTCTGCACCGCTTGCTTGATCTCAGTCTTCGTAGCCTTGGGCGCAACCTGAAACACCAGCGTGTTCTGGTTTTCCTTGATCGCCAACCCTTTTTCCGTGATCACCGGACGCCGAATAATCTGATATGCGGATTTCATTACGCCACCTCCGCCGCTTTTTCATGCCGCGCACGCTTCCGCGGAGCCGCCGACGCCTTCTTCGCGCCTCTCTTCTTTCGCCTTGCGCTGCCGCTTCGGCAAACTATCCTTCAACGTAAGCTGCAACTTCTCAATGGCGGGATGAGAAAAAATCACGCGATCATACTTCAGCAAGTGATAAGGATGAACCTCATTCCCCGCAATCAACTCCAGCCCGTGGATATTGCGCGAGCTCAGTTCCAGATTGCGGTTCGCAGCGTTCGGCGCTTCCACAATCAGCACCGTCTTCTCAACCTTGAGCGCGTCGAGCGCCTCCCGGAACGCTTTCGTCTTCGCATCTTTCAGCTCGAACGAATTCACCACCGTCAGCTTGCCGTCGGCAAACTTGGCCGCCAGCGCCGAACGCAGCGCGCCCAGAAGCTTCTTGCGCGGGAACGCGTAGTCATAAGACCGCGGCGTCGGACCATGCACGGTAGCGCCATGCCGCCAAAGTGGCGACCGGATCGAGCCGATGCGCGCCCGTCCCGTGCCCTTCTGCTTCCACAGCTTCTTGCCCGACCCGGAAACCTGCCAGCGAGCCTTGGTAGCATGCGTGCCGCGATGCTGCCCGGCGCGGTAGTGCTTCACCGCCTCCCAAAGCAGATCTTCATTAACGGCGCCGAAAATCTCATCGGCCAGATCGAAGGTCCCGACCTTCTTACCGCCTAAATCGTAAATATCAATAGTAGCCATTGTTTTTGCATTTCTGATCACTGGCCACTGGCCACTGATCATGTACGACCACTGTTCTTACGCCTTCTTAGCCGCTCTCTTAGCCGCCTTCAACGGATCCACCGTAGCCGAACCCGCAAATCCACGCCGCTCTCTGGGCGGCTTCTTAGCCTTCATGATCACGAGATATCCGCCCTGCGGCCCCGGCACACTGCCTTCGACCACCAAAAGATTCTCGTCTTTATCCACACCCAGCACGCGCAAATTGCGCTGTGTCACGCGAGCATGCCCCATGTGTCCCGACATGCGCATTCCCTTGAACACACGCGAAGGAAACGCCGACGACCCAATCGATCCCGTAATCTGAAACATCGATCCATGCGACTTCGGACCGCCGCCAAAATGATGCCGCTTCACCACACCCTGAAAGCCTTTGCCCTTGCTAACTCCCACGATGTCGACAAACTTCTCGCCTTCAAAAATCTCAACCAGCACCCGGTCGCCGATCTTCACCGTAACGTCGCTGTCGGCAGCGCCATCAGTTTCAAGCGGCACTTCGCGCATGAACTTCACCGGAGGAAGATTGTTCTTCGCCAGGTGTCCCCGCGCCGGCTTGGTCAGCCGCGACTCTTTCACAAACTCGACCAACCCAATCTGCGCCGCCTCGTAACCATCCCGCGTAGCCGACTTATGCTGCGTAATCACGCAAGGACCAGCCTGCAGCACCGTGACCGGGCGCACATCGCCCTTCGAGTCAAACAGCTGCGTCATCCCAACCTTCTTGCCCAAAATCCCAGTAACTCGAGTTGCCATTTCTATCTCCATTCCCAGCGTGGCTAGTCGCGTTTGCAGCGACTGCTATTGGCTGGGGAGCTAAGTCTGCTCGTGTGGGAACGGACGCATTCGTCCGTTCCGCGGGCGAAGCCCGCGCCTGCCTGCGCTATTTATGCTCTTTCCCGAATGCCTTAATCTCCACATCCACGCCCGCCGGCAGATCCAGCTTCATCAGCGCATCCACCGTCTGCTGCGTAGGCTCGAGAATATCGAGCAACCGCTTATGTGTGCGGATCTCAAACTGCTCCCGCGACTTCTTATCCACGTGCGGCGAACGCAGCACGCAGTACTTGTTCTTCATCGTAGGCAAAGGAATCGGCCCCGCAATCTGTGCCCCAGTGCGCCGCGCCGTTTCCACAATCTCGCCCGTCGACTGATCCAGAATGCGGTAGTCGTAAGCCTTCAACCGGATGCGAATTCTTTCTTTTCCAATCACGTTTCACTCTCTCTAACCCCTCCCGGCGTCTCCGGAAGGAAAGAACCAGCGGCAAGAAGCAAGCCGCGTTTAGTAGCGCCGGCATCCCGCCGGCATTTTCAAAGTTACTGCACAATCTCCGCAATCGTTCCCGCGCCCACCGTGTGCCCGCCTTCGCGAATGGCAAACCGCAACCCCTTCTCCATCGCCACCGGCGTAATCAACTCAATCACCAGCGAGACATTGTCCCCAGGCATCACCATCTCCGTCCCCGCAGGAAGCTCGGCCACTCCAGTCACATCGGTAGTCCGCAAATAAAACTGCGGACGGTATCCCTTGAAGAACGGCGTATGCCTCCCACCTTCTTCCTTCGTCAGGATGTAAACCTCCGCCTTGAACTTCGTGTGCGGCGTGATCGATCCACCCTTCGCCAGCACCATCCCGCGCTCCACATCTTCTTTCGCAATGCCGCGCAGCAACAGCCCCGCGTTGTCGCCCGCCATGCCTTCGTCCAACTGCTTCTTGAACATTTCCACGCCCGTGACCACCGTCTTGCGCGTGTCGCGGAAGCCGACAATCTCAACTTCCTCGCCGACTTTCACCTTCCCGCGCTCGATACGCCCGGTCACCACCGTGCCGCGCCCCTGAATCGAGAAAATATCTTCAATCGGCATCAGGAACGGCTTGTCCAACTCCCGCGCCGGCTGCGGCATACTCTTATCCACCGCCTCCATCAACGCGTCAATCTGCTTCTCCCACTTCTCTTCCCCGTTCAACGCGCCCAGCGCCGACACCCGGATCACCGGCACATCGTCCCCAGGAAACTTGTAGCTCTTCAGCAACTCGCGCACTTCGAGCTCGACCAGATCCAGCAGCTCGGGATCATCCACCGCATCGCACTTTATTCAGAGCCACCACGATGTACGGCACGCCCACCTGCCGCGCCAGCAGCACGTGCTCGCGCGTCTGCGGCATCGGACCATCCGTCGCCGCCACCACCAGAATCCCGCCATCCATCTGCGCCGCGCCCGTGATCATGTTCTTGATGTAGTCCGCGTGCCCCGGGCAATCGACGTGCGCGTAGTGCCGGTTCGCCGTCTCATACTCCACGTGCGCCGTAGCAATCGTGATCCCGCGCGCTTTCTCTTCCGGAGCGTTATCAATCGAGTCAAACGACCGGAACATGATCTTCGGATTATGCTTCTACAACACCTTCGTGATCGCCGCCGTCAACGTCGTCTTGCCATGGTCAATGTGACCAATCGTCCCTACATTGCAGTGCGGCTTATTCCGATCAAATTTCTCTTTCGCCATTTCCTTGCTCCATGTGGCGCGGGCGCCCTCGCCCGCGTCTTTTGTTCTAATATCTTCGCGCTAACTCCGCGCCTCTACTTCGTAGTCCCCTGCACCTTCGCAATGATTTCCTCCGCGACCGACCGCGGAGCCTCCTCATAACGCGCAAAGTGCATCGAGTACTCAGCCCGCCCCTGCGTCGACGAACGCATATGCGTCGCATACCCAAACATCTCAGCCAGGGGAACAATCGCCTTGATCACCTGCGACCCGGCGCGATGCTCCATGCCTTCAATGCGTCCGCGCCGCGAACTCAAGTCGCCCATGATCACGCCGGCGTAATCTTCCGGAGTCACCACTTCAACCGCCATCACCGGCTCCAGCAGCACCGGAGAAGCCTTCCGCGCCGCTTCCTTGAACGCCATCGACCCGGCAATCTTGAACGCCATTTCGTTCGAATCGACATCGTGATAGCTGCCGTCGTACAGCGTAGCCTTCACATCGACCATCGGATAGCCCGCCAGAATCCCGCCTTCGAGCGCTTCCTGAATTCCCTGATCGATCGGCTTGATGAATTCCTTCGGCACCGAACCGCCCACAATGTCATTGACGAATTCGTAGCCCGTCCCAGCAGGTTGCGGATCCAGCTTAATCTTGGCGTGCCCATACTGCCCGCGTCCGCCGGTCTGCCGAATGTATTTGCCTTCCGCCTCGGAGTGCTTGCGAATGGTCTCGCGATAAGCCACCTGCGGCTTGCCGACGTTCGCCTCAACTTTGTACTCGCGCATCATGCGGTCGACAATGATTTCCAGATGCAACTCGCCCATGCCGCTGATGATGGTCTGTCCGCTGTCGGGATCGGTGTGAACTTTAAAGGTAGGATCTTCCTGCGCCAGCCGCCCCAGCGCCATCCCCATTTTTTCCTGATCGGCTTTCGTCTTCGGCTCAACCGCAACCGAAATCACGGGAACCGCAAACGTAATCGATTCCAGCGCAATCGGATGATCTTCGCTGCAGATCGTATCGCCCGTGCTGACGCCCTTCAGTCCAACCGCCGCGCAAATGTCGCCCGCCAGAATCTCGCTGATTTCTTCCCGCTTGTTGGCGTGCATCTTGAGCAACCGCCCAATGCGCTCACTCCGGCGCCGCCCCGTGTTCAGCACGGAGTCCCCGGTCTTAAGCTGCCCGGAATAAACGCGAATAAACGTCAACTGGCCGACAAACGGATCAGCCATGATCTTGAACGCCAAAGCCGAAAACGGCTCCTTGTCATCCGCTTTGCGGAAAATCTGCTCCCCGTTGTCAGGATTCAGTCCCTTGGTTTCCGGCACATCGAGCGGCGAAGGCAGATAATCCACAACCGCATCGAGCAGCGGCTGCACACCTTTATTCTTGAACGCCGTCCCCACCACCACCGGAAACACTTTCAAAGCAATCGTCGACTTGCGCAGCGAAGCCCGCAACGCATCCGCGCTGATCTCTTCGCCTTCCAGAAACTTGTGCAGGATTTCGTCGTCGTTCTCGGCAATGCTCTCAACCAACTGCGCGTGGAATGCTTCGGCTTTCTTCTTCAGTTCGGCGGGAATTTCTTCGGTGAAGATACTCGGCGCCCATCGTGTCGTCCTGCCACACGATCGCCTTCATATTGATCAGATCGATGACGCCCTTGAACTTATCTTCCTGCCCGATAGGAATCTGAATCGCGACCGGCTTGGCGCTAAGCCGTTTGCGGATGGTATCGATGGCATGCTCGAAATCCGCGCCCATCTTGTCGATCTTATTAATAAAGCAAATGCGCGGCACGCCGTACTTGTCAGCCTGCCGCCAGACTTTTTCCGACTGCGGCTGCACTCCGTGCACCGCGTCAAACACAGCCACAGCGCCGTCGAGCACGCGCAGCGACCGCTCCACTTCCGCCGTGAAATCCACGTGGCCGGGCGTATCAATAATGTTGATGCGAATGTCGCGCCAGGTGCAGGTCGTCGCCGCGGACGTAATCGTAATCCCGCGCTCCTGCTCCTGCTCCATCCAGTCCATGGTCGCAGTGCCTTCGTGCACCTCTCCGATGCGGTGCGTCTTTCCCGTATAAAACAGGATGCGCTCCGTCGTAGTGGTCTTCCCGGCATCAATGTGCGCCATGATGCCGATATTCCTGCAGCGTTCTAATGGGACTGTTCTGGGCACGACTCTCTAACTCTTTCTGGGCTCCAACTTCAATTTGGTAATTTTGTAATCGGGTAATTTGGTAATTTAAGAATCAAAATCACACCGGGTTTCAAATTACAAAATTACCCGATTACCAAATTACAAATCTCTCTACCACCGGTAATGCGCGAAAGCCTTATTAGCCTCCGCCATGCGGTGCACATCTTCCTTCTTCTTGATGGCCGCGCCTTTTCCATTCGCCGCGTCCAGCAATTCATTGCTCAACTTGTCGACCATCCCGCGCTCCGCGCGTCCGCGCGCATAAGTCAGCAGCCAGCGGATCGCCAGCGAAGTCCGCCGGTCAGCATTCACTTCCACCGGCACCTGATAGTTGGCGCCGCCGACGCGCCGCGTCTTCACTTCAAGCAACGGCTTCGCATTCTCGACGGCCTTGGTGAACAGCTTCAAAGCTTCGTCGCCGCCTTTTTCCTGCACCTTGGTGAGGGCTTCATAAAAAATGCCCTCTGCGGTCGAGCGCTTGCCCTGCCACATCATCGAGTTGATAAACTTCGTCACCAGATTCGAGCCATAAACGGCATCGGCTGGCACGGTCCGCTTTGCTGTATGTCCTTTACGAGGCATAAGCTCTTAACCCTTCTTCGCGCGCTTGGCGCCGTATTTCGACCGCCCCTGCTGGCGTCCGGCCACGCCCACCGCATCCAGCGTGCCGCGAATCACGTGATAGCGCACGCCCGGCAGATCCTTCACGCGGCCGCCGCGAATCAGCACAATCGAGTGCTCCTGCAGATTGTGACCAACGCCAGGAATGTAGGTCGTAACTTCAATCCCGTTCGTCAGCCGCACCCGCGCCACTTTCCGCAACGCCGAGTTCGGCTTCTTCGGCGTCTGCGTGTACACGCGCGTGCAAACTCCACGCTTCTGCGGACATCCCTGCAGCGCCGGACTGGCCGTCTTATACCGCGGCCGCTTCCGCCCATCACGCACCAACTGATTAAAAGTAGGCACTCTTCGCCGCTCCTTAAATTACTGCGCTGAAGTTCCACGCAAACTCGCGCGCCAAGCCGCATGCTGAAGTCGCGCACCCAAACTCATCCCTTGCGGAACAGGCAGCGCGCGGCGCCATCAGCTTTCCCGGGTGCTTGACTACGCGATCCGGGCTGGCAGGCAAAATCGGCCAGCCATGCTTCTCGCCGCACACGAATCACGGAGAGAGATTCTTGGGTCCCAACCTAGATTTATGCTGCCGACGGTGGCACCCGGCAAAAACTCCGGGGGTGCTCCGTATCGCCAGCTCTGTCCTGCATATCCTTCCGCAGACCACCGTCGCGCCTGACTCAGGCGCTCCAGCAGCCCTCGTGATAGGGCGGAAGGCAGCGCAGGAACGTTTCAGCGAGGAAAGTTTCCGGTACTTCACCTACCTACTCACTACTTCACCGGAAACGCATTTCTCAAAAGCTCTACCGCAAGTTCCCGCACACCTCCGCCGGAACTCACGGCACACAGCAAGCCTGGATTAACTCGCGGAACCTTACAAATATAGCAACTGAGTGCGAAACATCGTCAACCCATCTTTTTGCATCCCACTCTCGGAACCGGATCATGCGTCTCGGCTTGCTGAATCCGTCTCCAGCCTCTACACTACAAGTTTTCCATTCCAGTGAATGGTTCGCTCATCGGATACCACCGTGGGGCGACGAGAGGGTGCATGGGAAGGTTGCGTTTCGCTCAGTGGGTGTGGATAGTCGTCACCATCTCCTTCTTCATTTCTTTGCCGGCGTGCGGCGGCCACACGCCCCCCGGAGTCTCACGCTTTCCCACGCGAATCAACCTGAATCCCGCCACCAGCTATTCCATTCAACTGGGGACTTCCATTCTTTTCACCGCCAGTGCCCAGAACGCAGCCAACGGTAACATCTCGCACCTCATTCACCTACACCTCGAGCAATCCCGCAATCCTCGACGTCGCTCCCAACGGCTTAGCCTGCGCTGGCAGCTGGAACGCTCCGCTTTACACAATTTGCACGCCCGGCGGCACAGGCGTAGTTAGCGTAACCGCCTCCGCCGCGGGCGCCACCAGCGCTCCCACGCTGGTTTTCGTCCATCCTTTCATCGCCAGCATTCAGGTCAGCATGGTTCCGCCAGTCAATTCTCCGCCGCCCGCCTGCCCCGGCCAGACCGCGCTTCCTGTTGCCTGCAACCTGCCCTTCAAGGCCACTAATTCCTGCCTTTCGCAGAACCAGCTCATTACCTTGCAGGCCACCGCCTTTGACAACCAGGGAAACGATATTACCGCCTCAGTCGGACCCTTTTCCTGGAACCAGGGCAATGCCAACGTAGCCAAACTTACTCCCATTGTGACGGTTTCTGCCTACAACGTGCCCACCAACCAGGCTACCGCAGCTCCCAACACGCCGGGACAAACTCAAGTCGTTGCTTCGGCCTCGGGAGTCTCCAGCCAGCCCTTCTATCTTCGAAACCTGTCCGGTGCAGTGCATCGCCCTCGAACTCGGCGTAAACGGCTCCCAACAAAGCAGCCAGACCAGCTTCGTAGTCAACAAAGGAACCACGGAAACCATCACCGCCTACGCCGTCGACGTGCAAGGCTGCATCGTGCCCAAGCCCCCGCTGACTTGGGTCTCTTCCGAACCAGCTGCGCTCACCGCCGGCAGCGGCACCGCCGGATGCGGCACAGGCACCGCGACCTGCACCATCAGCACCCCTCAGCCGGGCGTGGCGGCGATCACCGCCTCCTGCACCCCGCCGGCTTGCAACGTCGGCTTCCCCCTGAATCTCAATCCCAACGTTTCGGCGCCCTTACATCCCGCAGCCGGTTTATCCCGTCACCGCCATTTCGGGATTAGTCACTGGCGCCACCTCATCGACCAACGTCCTGGCAACCAGTCAGGACTGTTACAGCGACATCCTATGCAACGTCGGTCTTTATAATGTCTCGACATCCACCAACCTTCCCAGCGGCGCAGTCGAGCTGCCCGCTCCGCCCAATTCGCTGATGTTCGATCCCCCGGGAGACAAAGCCTACATGGGTAGTGAATTCGGCGCTGTCGCCATCACTCCCGCCAACTTAGGCAGTTCCACCAGTCCATTCACCTCCTTGCCCGCTCCGGGCACCCCTCTGGGCCTGGTAACCGGCAAGGTCATCGCCGTCTCGCAAAATGGCAGCGCCGCCGTCTTCTCCGATACAATCTCCACTCCCAACCAGGTATACGTCGTCAATGGTTCCTCGGCCGCCACAGCCCTCAACATCAATAGCGCAACCGCAGCGGCATTTTCACCCGACGCCTTGAAGACCTTCATCCTGGGCAACGGTGGCAACACTTTGTATTCCTATTCCACTCTGCAATATCTGCAGCTGTTGCAGCCGAATCCTTTGCCCACTCCGGCCACATCGATTGTTTTCAACTCACTGGCTCGTTCGCCCTGCTCTCCGGCGGAAGCCCTGCCGGCAGCCTCGCCGTCTACAACACCTGCGACAATTCTCTGGTTACGCCAAATCTGTCAGCCCCAGCCATTCTCAGTCCCCCTCAGTTCCTCAGGATGGTCCCCGCTGGCAATGTCCCCATGGGCAATGCGACCATCCCGTTTCTTCAAACGGAGGGCCTCGATTTTTTCTTCGGAATCGACAACACCGGCATCGATATCATCGCCACCACCTCATCCCAGGACCCAACATTCACCACACTTTGTCCGCAGAAAGTCGCCATCGCTCAAACCCTGGTGAATACCCCATTCCCGCCCGTCCACATCAATATCGGTCAAGGCACTTTCCACCCCATCAATTTCTTCCTCTCGCCTGACTCCACCCGGGCCTACATCGTCACCAGCGATCTCGGCATCCTGGTCTATAACTTCAACACCTCTTCCACATTCCGCATCCCGCTCGTCAACAACGCCACTCCCGTTGCCGCCGACATGACCGTGGATGGCTCCCTGATCTATGTGGCCGGCTCCGACGGCATGCTGCACGAGGTCAACACGGCTCTATCCCTCGACCGGATGGATGTATCCTTTTCGCCTCTCCCCAACTCATCCAACAGCTTTTGCTTTACCGGAACCAACTGCGCCCTCAATCTGGTGGTCGTAAGACCCTAGGTTTGCAGATAAAGCGGACTTCCACTATCAAATGGAAGTAGACAGGATTCTGATCAGGACGGGATTCGTATGAGGGTATGCCTTCAGGCATACCGTAAGAAGTTCATTGCACACTCGCGCCTTCAGGCGCCGATAGCGCTGCCTTACGCCGTCTTCTCCAAATCCTTCGCCACACTATCCAGCACGCCGTTAACGAACTGCACCGATTCCAGACTGGAGAACTTTCTGCGCGATCTCAAGCGCTTCGTTGATCACCACCGCCCGCGGCGTCTCCGGATAGCCCAGAAACTCCGCCACTCCCGCCCGCAGCAGATTGCGATCCACCGCCGCCATGCGCTCCATGCGCCAGTGTTCCGCATGCCCCTCAATCAGCTTGTCGATTTCCGCCCCGCGATCGGTCGCCACCCGGAACAAATCGTCCGCAAATCCCCGCACCTCGGCGCTGGTCCCGCCATGCTCCGCCCAAAACGTGCGCTGCACATGGTCCACCGTCTGCTTGCCCATGTCCGCCTGAAACAGCATCTGCAGCACCAGTTCGCGGGATTTTCGCCGTGTACCCATGAAAGAAATTGCAGTGTCAGTGGCTAGTGGCCAGTTTACTGTAAGGAGGGATTATTTGCGCTTCGTCTTCTTATTGGATTTGTCATTCCGATTCTTGGACTTGTCATTCCGAGCGAAGCGAGGAACCTGCTGTTTTGCTGCCAGCTGATGACTGGCGGCAGCGAGACCTGCTCTTGCCTGACGCCGGACGCCGGACGCCGGATGCCGTCCTTCAGCGACGCCATCTCCACCGCCGCCAGCGCCGCCTCGAATCCCTTGTTCCCCATCTTCAGCCCAGCCCGGTCGATCGCCTGCTCCAGATTCTCGCAAGTAAGCACCCCAAACGCATGCGGAACGCCAGTCTCCTGCGCCGACTGCCCAATCCCGCGCGTCACTTCGTTCACAATCACGTCATAGTGCGCCGTATCGCCGCGCAGCAAACAACCGAGACAAATAATCGCATCGTACTTCCCAGTCTCCGCCAGCTTCCGCGCCGCCAGCGGAATCTCAAACGCCCCCGGCACCCGCACCAGATCAATGTCTTTTTTCTTCGCGCCAGAGCGCACCAGTCCATCGATCGCGCTCAGCAAAAGCCTCTCAGTGATAAATGCATTGAACCGCGAAACCACAATCGCGAACCGCTTGCCCGAAGCGTTCAGCGCGCCTTCGAGCGCCGGCAGACCGGGCTCAGGAAGAGGTTCCACAACGAAATCCTTCTTGTCTTTCATCTCTGTGACGGAGCCTGCCCTGATCGAACCGAACGTGCCTCCGTGGTGGCTTTACCCTGCGTTCCTCTGTGACCCCTGTGGCAAAGATTTTGAATTACTTCCCCTTGAACTCCGCCGCCCGCTTCTCCAGAAACGCCGCAGTCCCTTCCTTCTTATCCTCAGTCGCGCAAGCCACGGCGAACAACACCGCCTCCAGATACAATCCCTCGCTCAAAGTCATCTCCATGCCTTTGTTCACGGCCTCCATCGCATACTGCACCGCCAGCGGAGCGTTCGCGATAATCTTCGCCGCAATCGCCTCCGCCCGCGGAATCAACTCCGCCGCCACCGTAACTTCATTCACCAGCCCGATGCGATGCGCTTCCTGCGCCGTAATCATCTCCCCCGCCAGCACCATCTGCATCGCAATGCCTTTGCCCACCAGCCGCGGCAGCCGCTGCGTCCCGCCATATCCCGGAATAATCCCCAGCTTCACCTCCGGCTGCCCCAGCTTCGCATTCTCGCTCGCCAGCCGCATCGTGCAAGCCAGAGCAATCTCGCATCCCCCGCCCAAAGCAAATCCATTGATGCAGGCAATCACCGGCTTGCCCAGATTCTCAATCAGATTAAGAACGTTCTGCCCGCGATGCGTATATTCCTTGCCCGAAACCGCATCGTGCTTGGCCAGTTCGCCAATGTCCGCCCCGGCAATAAACGCCTTCTCGCCCGCGCCAGTAAAAATAACAACGCGAATCGCAGCATCATTCTTGATGTCATGAAACGCCGCCCGCAACTCCTCCATGGTGGCCATGTTGAGCGCATTCAGAACCTTCGGCCGGTTCACGGTGACGTAAGCAATCGAGTTTTTCTTTTCCAGAAGAATGTTTTCAAAGTTCATAAATTCAAACCTGCTACGGAATCGATGCGGATCGAAACGGATTTCAAAATGTAATTCACAAAAGCGTTGTCATCCTGAGCGAAGCGAAGGACCTATGCAATTTGCTGGCGGCGCCGGAACATTCGCCTCATCCACTCGAACTTCTCTGACTCTGTGTCTCTGTAGTGAAGGATTTTAGATCCGTGCGAAATCCGTGGCACAAATCCCTGGCATAGCATCACTTCCCCCGCGCCACCGCCGCCACTTCATCCTTGCTCAAATCGCAACTGATGCAGCGCTGCGTCCACAGCCGGTGCCCAAACACCTTCCCGCACCGCGGACATTTCCACTCCGTAAGCCACCACGCCTCCCGCCAGGTACACCCCGATCCAGCCCACCAGAATCGCGAAATCAGCAGGCTCTCGCCCAGCTTCAGCTTCGCAATCATGAAGCCCAGAAATATAAAGCTGAGAAACAGCACCACCACCAGATTCCGCCGCGCCACGTAGCTGTGCCACGCCCGGCGATATCGTTCCGACATCCTGCGGGCTGCCTTCACCCGGCATCCGATCGGTTTTTCTTCGTCTTAGCAAGCGATGATCTAGTGTCGATCTGCAAGACGGTCGATCCTACAGTTTATTCGCCTTCGGATTATTCGGATCCGAATAATCGTAGAACCCTTTACCACGTCTTCCGCCCGTACCACCCCGCCATCACCAGCCGCTTCAGCAGCGGAGGCGATGCAAACCGCCGCTCCTTGAACTCGTCAAACATCACGTGAGTAATGTAATAAGTAGTATCGAGCCCCACAAAATCCAGCAAAGTAAACGGCCCCATGGGATACCCGCACCCCAGCTTCATCGCATTATCAATATCTTCAATCGACCCCACACCTTCTTCATAAGCCCGGATCGCATCCAGCAAATAAGGCACCAGCAGCCGGTTCACGATGAATCCCGTCTTGTCCGAAGTCCGCACCGGAACCTTGCCCAGCTTTTTCCCGAACTCGTAAGCCGTCTGGTAAACATCATCGGCAGTAGCAATCGTCCGCACCACCTCCACCAGCTTCATCAGCGGCACCGGATTAAAAAAGTGCAGCCCAATAAACCGCTCCGGCCGCTTCACCGAAGTCAAAAGCTCAGTCACCGAAATCGAAGAAGTATTCGAAGCAAAGATCGCCTCTTTCTTCACCACGCCATCAATCGACGCATACATCTTCTTCTTCTCTTCCACATTCTCGATGATGGCCTCAATAACAATGTCGCAATCAGCCAGGTCGGCTTTGTTAGTAGTCCCCTTAAGCCGCGCCCGGATCGCATCCTTCTGCTGCGCCGTGATCCCGCCCTTCTCGACCGGCCGCTCGGCAAACTTAGCCAAAGATTTCTCAATCCCGGCAAACCCCTTGTCCAGAAACTTCTGCTCCACTTCGAGCACAGTCACATCGAATCCAGCCGTAGCGCAAACCTGCGCAATGCCGGACCCCATCAACCCACAACCGAGAACGCCAACTTTTTTAATTTCCATATGAATTCCTTCCGTCACGAAATAAGTCATTCGCCTCGAGGCGTTGAATCTCGCAGATGCACAGAATAGCGCACATCAGGATCCAACGTGCAGTGTCGATTCGCAACGAATAGCGACTCAGCCCGCTCACGCAGCTGATATTCGTGGACAATCGCCGATCCGCGATGACGTGCTGACATGGCGAGCCGTGAGGTCCGAATCGACCAACGCGTACTATCCGTCGGTTCGAACATCGATCCACGCCAAAATGCGAACCGCATCGAGCAAGAAGATACGGCTAACGTCGCTCAACGACGGATCCAACGGCATCCAAGCGCAACCATAACCAGCTTCGCTCGAGCCTTGTACTTGTTCTCACGTGCTCTCCGTGTCTCCGCTCAGTGAGTCCTGCTAAAAATTCAAGCGTCTCCACAATCATCGCAATCCCCTGCCCGCCGCCAATGCAAGCCGTAGCCAGCCCATACTTCTTCTTCCGCCGCCGCAATTCATACAGCAAAGTAATCACCAGCCGAGTCCCAGTCGCCCCCAGCGGATGCCCCAACGCAATCGCCCCGCCATTCACATTAACTTTTTCGCGATCCAACCCAATTCTTTTTCGACCGCCAGATACTGCGCCGCAAACGCCTCATTCACTTCAATCAAATCAATGTAGTCCAAAGAAAGCCCAGCCTTCTGCAGCGCAATCTTAGTAGCCGGCACCGGACCGCGCCCCATCACCTTCGGCTCAACTCCGGCAATCCCCCAGCTGACAATCCGCCCCAGCGGCTCAGATGTTCCGCTTGCGCGCCTCCTCCATCGACATCAACACCACCGCCGCGCCGCCATCCACAATCCCGCTAGCGTTGCCGGCCGTCACCGTTCCATTCTTCCCGAACGCAGCCTTCAACTTCGCCAGCCCTTCCAACGTAGTCTGCGGCCGCCGGTGGTCATCTTCCGTAAACGATTCCCCGGTAGCCTCGCCCTTGGAATTCTTCAGCGGCACCGGAACCAGCTCTTCCTGAATGCGTCCTTCTTTATAAGCCGCATCCGCCTTCTGCTGCGAGCGCAGCGCAAACTCATCCTGCATCTCGCCGCGTAATGCCATGCTCCGACCCGTACAACTCCGCCGTGTTCGCCATGTACAGACCCGCAATAGCTGTCGAGCAGCGCCACCATCAGCGAATCTTCCAGCTTCCCGCCCGGAGCCAGAGTAAATCCATCGCGCCCGCGAATCACAAACGGAGCCTGCGACATCGCCTCCATCCCGCCCGCCAGCACAATCTTCGCCTCATCGGTCTGAATCATCTGCGCCGCCGACACAATCGACTGCATCCCCGACCCGCACAGCCGGTTCACCGTCAGCGCCGGAGTCTCAATCGGCAACCCCGCCCGCAACCCCACATGCCGCGCCCCATACAAAGCATCGCCCGAAGTCTGCTGCGCATTCCCAAACACCACATGATCAAATTCCTTGGGATCAATCCCCAGCCCGCTCCATCGCCCCCTTGGCCGCAACCGCGCCCAACTCCTGCGCCGTAAAATCTTTCAACTTGCCGCAATAGCGCCCAAAGGGCGTGCGCGCCCCACTGACAATCGCGATATCACCCGGCTTCAACATGATTTTCCTGAAGAGACTCTGACAGACCCGCTCAGAGCGGATCAAAAATGAATAGTCAAACTGGTTAGTGTAGCAGCGCGCAAGCAGATTTGACCACCGAACGATTGAGTTACTGAGCGACGGGTCAGTTTGGATTGAAGCCAATCTATTGAAGGAAAGAAAGCTAAGGCAGAAAAATCAGAAGAACGTAAGGAGAAATGACTTATCACACGATGACTCAATCGGCTCAATCGCTCGATACTCGGCTACGCCACAGCCCCCGCGGCCCGTGCCGCCGCCAGCGCCACAACCTTCCCGTGCCCCTGCCCCAGCGAAGTAGCCAGCGCATGCTCAGCCCGGTTGATCACTTCCGTCACAATGTCCACCGGATCGTAGCTCTCCTTCACCACAGCCTCGGCCAGCCCCGCCGAGAATTCCATGGCATGGCCTTTCTCCGCGCCATCTTTCGCCGGCAACTGCACTCCCGCGATGATCTTGCGCAGTTTCTCGATCGGCCATCATCGCTTCTTTCTCCGCCGTATCCCCCAGAATGATCGCGATAGTCGTAGTGTCATAGCGAAACGCCAAATCGTTGGTCCGGATGTTGGCCGCGAACTGCTGCCCAATCTTTTCCATCGCGCCTTCCACCGCAGCCTCGCCATATTCTTTGATCAGCGCCACGCTCCGCCCAAACTGCATCAGCAGCACCGAAAGCGGCGCCGCGTTCTGCACCGCCCGCTTGCTCTCCGCCAGCAGCAGATCCAGATAAGATCCACGCTTCAGCAGTCCTGACTTTTCTTCCGTCACCGAAAGATTCTTCACCAGCCGCCGCAGCCCTGCGTTATTCAGCGCGATCACCATCTGATCGGCCAGCGTCTTCAGCACCACGGCATCAGTATGGGGCCAAGTCCGCGGCTTGTTGTGCATCAGCGCCAGCATCCCCACTGAATCCTCGCCATTGCTCAGCGGCAACGCCAGTATTGCCGACGTTCCCAGTTCCGCCAGCGATTTGTGTGCAGTCTTCAGCTCAGCGCTCTTCTGCGCATCGGCAATAATAATTGGCTCCGTCGAACCCATATCCTGCAGCGCACACATCACTTCTTTGATCGCGCCTGAAGTTCCCGCTTTCACTCCCCGGCCGCAGAATTCCTGCACCGCCGTCGGCGGCGATCCAGGTGTCCGCATCAAAGCCACACATCGCGATACATCCCAATGCCCGCCAATCTCGTTGACCGCCGTGGTCAACACCGCCGGCGCCGTAGCCTGGTGATACAGTTTGCGCGTGATCTCCGCCACCCGGGTAACGTTGCGCATCTCCGCCGCCGGATCAGGCGCCGGAGCCGCTGCCGCCGCCACTGGCGCCGATGCTGCAGCCGTAGCCGCCGCCGGCAGCGGCGCCGACCCCGCATAGCTCGGAGTCATTCCCGCCGCCAGATACAGCCGCTGCAAATCTTCGTTGCGCTCTTCCTCGCGCGGAAAAAGTTCCTGAATCCTCTGCAGCCTCTCCACCGCTTTGTTCCGCATTCCGTACTGCACCAGGATTTCTGCCTGCAGCATCAGATCCTGCAGCGTCGAGGCTCCCAGCGTAGCTTCCTGCGCCTGCACCGACTCCGCTCGGCGTGTTGCCCTGGGTAAACCGCGCCGCAATCGCCTTAAACTTGCTGTCGTCAACCTTGCCCTTCAACATCTCCAGCCGTTTCTTGATGCCCGGATTCATACGGATCCACTTCCGCCGCCCGGTCCAGGCATTCCGCCGCCTTGGCGAAATCTCCCGTTCCGCAATACACGTCGAACAGCTTCAGCAGAGTCTGGCAGTAGTCACCCTCCCGGTTCGACGCGTTGAACAGCTCGCCCAGAAACTCCAGCATCTCTGGCGACGCCTTTCGCGCCGCCGTCACTTCCTGCATCACTGCCACAAACTGCCGCCGCTCGCCACGTTTCGCCTGGAACTGCCCCAGCTTCCGCGCCAACGCAACCGCGGCCTCATCCTGATCCGCATCCGCCAGCTGTCCAATCAGCGCCGTCACCTGCGGCATGCGGTTGGGATTCTGTTCAAACAGCTGCCACACCAGCGGCTCCGCCTCGGCATAGCGCCCTGCAGCTAGCAAAGCTTCGCCATAAATCTCTCGCAGCTGCGGCGAATTCTTTCCCGCGTTCACCTGCGCCTCAAGAATAAAAATCGCCGCTCCCACCTGCCCCTGCCCCAGCAGGCTCTTGCCGTACGCCAGAGTTATTTCTTCATCCGAGGAATCTTCCTGATAAGCGCGCTCATACCACTGCGCCGGATCGCCGCCCGCCGTCGCAGCCAGCTGCGCCACGCGCTTGAACGCTCCCGCCGCAGCCCTGCTGTCGCCGAGTTCCGACGACAATTCCGCAACCCGCAGAAAATTCGCCTGGATTGGCTCCAGCGCCACCATGCGCGCCAGCACCTCGAGTGCGCCCTTCTTGTTCTCCAGCTTTGCCAGATCACTCAAAGCGGATTCATAAGTGCCCACCGCCAGCTTCTTGTTCGATCCCTCCAGCAACTGCCCGAAGCGGAATTTCTGCTCCCAGTTCGGATTGCCATGTCTCGCCAGCTTCTTGTAAGTCAGGCTGGCACGCGTAGCGTCTTCAGCTTTTACCTGCCGCTCGAACAATTCCCCCAGCAGACGCACCGCATCGTGGGTCCGGTTCTGCGATAAGCACAGATCGGCCGCCAGTTGCCGCACCGTGTCATTTTCTGGATCATCCCGCAGAGCCAGCAGATATTCTTCCAGCGCTTCCGCGGCCTTCCCCTTCTGCAGAAGCTTCTCCGCGCGCTCGATGCGCTTCGCCAGCTCGGCTCGGTCGGGACGTTTTGTGCTCTCGGGCATGGGTCAGGTTCTGGGCAGAGTACTGCTCCCTCGATTCTAGGAGCCACTCCCACCCCCAGCAATCCGTAAGCCGCGCCCCCGATTACGAAAGTCACTGTGAAAGTGTGGGGACGGCCGCCTCGGCCGTCCAGACAAGCGCAGCGAGTCGCAGCGGCACCCAACTCCAGCCCTCTGTAGGATTTTGCGAGTCCTGGGTATTTGGCGTAGCAGTGCGAGCGCTGCGACACTGATCGGCAACTAGAAAGCTCAGTTTTGCGTACTGGCCAACTGGCCACCGATCCCCGATCACTGGCCACTTATTTCCTCATTTGCTATCGTGCCCCATGCCTCCGTCCCCAGACCCGATCCACGAACAAGGTCTCCACCACCAACTCAGCGCCGGTCAAATGACCATGGTCGCCGTCGGCGGCTCCATCGGCACCGGCCTTCTACTCGGCTCCGCTGCCGCCCTCGAAATCGCCGGCCCCAGCGTAATTCTCAGCTACATCGTCGCCGCCTTCATCGCCTACACCGTCGCCATGGCTCTAGGAGAACTAGCCAGCGTGCACCCCGCCGCCGGATCCTTCGGCGTCTACGGCGAAATCTACCTGAACCCGTATCTCGGATTTCTCTGCCGCGCCGGATACTGGGCCTCCATCGCCTTCTCCATCGGAGCCGAACTCACCGCCTCCGCAACCTACATGGCCCACTGGTTTCCCACGCTTCCCGGAGTATTTTGGGTCTTCGTATTCTCAGCCCTGCTTCGTTCTAGTAAACCTTCGCAGCGTGCTCGCCTTTGGACGCTTCGAATTCTGGTTCTCCATGATCAAGTTTTCGACCATCGTGGCATTCATCCTCGCCGGCACAGCCCTGCTGGTCAGCGGCCGCGTGGCTCCGCAATACACCGCGCAAGGCGGATTCTTTCCCAAAGGCCCAATCGCCCCTCTGCTAGCCGTCTTCCTTGCCATCTACGCCTTCGGGGGAGTAGAGATGCTCGCCGTCACCACCGGCGAATCCCGCTCCCCGAAAGATATTCCCCGCGCCGCGCGCCTGACTTTCTTCTCACTAGCCGCTCTCTACCTCGGCGCCATCATCGTCCTGGTCGGCGTCATGCCCTGGAACCACGCCGGCGCCTCCGAAAGTCCGTTCGTCAGCGTGCTCAGCATCGCCCACATTCCAGCCGCGGCTAACTTCATGAACTTCGTAGTCCTCACCGCCGCACTCTCCGGAGCCAACGCCAAACTCTACGTAGCCTCCCGCCTGCTGTTTTCCATGGGCCGCTCCGGATGGGCTCCCGCCAGCATGGGCAAACTAAATGCCTCCGGCTCGCCACGCTTAGCTCTGCTGGTCTCCTCCTACGGAATCGTCACCGCGCTCATCATCGAAAACTGGGCCCCAAAACAAGCCTTCCTCTACATCATGGGAGCCGCATTCTCCGGCCTGATCTTCTCCTGGGTCGTCTCTCTTGCAGCCCACGTAAGCTTCCGCCGCCGCCTAACCCCCGACCAGCTCGCAGCCCTGCCCATGCGCTCCCCGCTAGGAACCTGGGGATCGATCATCGGCTTCGTTCTGGTCTTGATCACAGTCCTCAACACTCTATTCGCCACTCGCATAAATGCCCTGGGAGGACTAACTTTCTTCGCCGCCCTAACCGGAGCCTACCTCTGGCTAAAACGCCACCGCCAAGCATCCTAGAAGTCACATCTCAAAATCCGTCATGACGAGCAAAAGTCACAAAAACCGCGTCATCCCGAGCAAAGCAAGATCATGCGCGAAGCGCATGATCTTGCGAGGGACGTGCTTTCTGTCTGCGCCAACACGAATCCCTTCCCCATTACCAACGTAAGCTCATAATCCCCTTTTCCACTGCCAACCTCTTCCCGGCTACACTAGCCTCGACAAGGGGACGCCCCAACCCACAACAGGCTAACTCGTGATCATCTCAACGCTTCTGCTCCGATCCTCAAACCCGGGCGGATTCATCCTCTGGTGCCTGATCGGAATCTGCACCGGAATCTACCTGTTCATCCAAGGCTTCCGCCTGCTGCAACGCCGCCAGCTGATCCTTAACACCCCAGCCTCCAAGATTCGCAGCGCCTCCATGGGGATGGTCGAACTAAACGGCCTCGCCGTCGGACCGTATACGATGGTCGCTCCCATCACCGCGCGCCAGTGCTACTGCTATCGCACCTTCGTCTGGGAGTGGAGGCAGGAAGGCAAAAACAAGCGATGGGTCAAGGTAGCGGCCGAGTGCATGCACGTACCTTTCTTTCTCGACGACAACACCGGCAAGGTCCTGGTCGATCCGCGGGGCGCTGATCTCGACCTGCATCAGGATTTCCACGAGGAATTCTGCGACGGGTTCTTCACCACGAAAGAAGAAGCTCCACCCAACGTCCGCAGCTTCCTCTCGCGCCACGGCATCAGCACCACCAACAAAATCAAAGTCGAAGAGTCCTGCATCAAGCCCAAGAACGCGCTCTTCCTACTCGGCACACTCGACGAAAATCCCGGCTTGGAACTCGCTCCCGAGCCGATCCCTGATGCCGAACCCTCCCGGCTCATCGTCGGAAATGCGCTTTCATTTTCCCTGGACACTGGAGCAGTACGAAGCGCTCTAGAGCCCATGATCGGAGCCACCAACGGCTTCAGCGGCTTATCTCTCTCGGGTGGCCTCCAGCACAATCCCGCCTTCGACCCGATTTACGACAAAGCAATCTCCACAGCCCGGTCAGCCCAGCCGGCGCCGAATCCCGCGGCAACCACACCCGCGAATCCGGCCGCAGTCTCCGCCGCACTTCTGAAAGCAGGCATCTCCAGCCCGGCAGCCTGGGCAGCCGCCCGAGTAACCCCAACGGGCGTAGCCGCGCCCACAACCGGAACCACACCCGCCATACCGCCGCAAGATTTCGATCAGCATCCGCGGGTCGTGTTGATGAAGGGCAAGAACAACCCAACCTTCCTGATCTCCTGGCGCAGCCAGCGCGACCTGGCCCGCTCCTTGGGCTGGAAATGCACCGCCATGATTTGGGGCGGCCCCGCGCTAGCCCTGCTAAGCCTCTACGCCCTGCTAGCCCTAACGCACCTCCTCTAGACCATGTGGCACGGGAGCCCTCGCCCGTGCGAGTGTGAGATGTGCACGTCTGGACTGTGCTCGTGTGGAGCGGGCACTCCTGCCCGCTGCTTCTGGCTTTGATCCCGCACGTCCAGCACAACAATCCCTGTCATTCCGAGCAAAACGAGGAACCTGCTTTCAGTATCCATCTCCTCCATCCTAACCACGATCGTGTAAGCCTCTATCGAGCTAAGCGCCGAAGCCAGCAGAACAGAGCACCAAGCCCGCACCACGTCTCTAACCGCATGACTCCAACCAGTCCAACTGCTCTAGTACAATGACGACGTGAGTAATGCCGTTCGCATCGGAATTCTCGGTGACTTCAATCCTAAATTCCGTTCCCACTCCGCCACTACCGAATCTCTGCAGCACGCCGCCCATAAGCTCGATTTGAAACTCGATTCCGAGTGGATACCCACACCCTCGCTAACCACACCTGGCGCGGAGAAAATTCTCGAAGGCTTCGACGGCCTCTGGGGATCGCCGGGCAGTCCCTACAAAAGTTTCGAAGGCATGCTGAAGGGCATCGAGTTCGCACGCCGCCGCGACTGGCCCTATCTCGGAACCTGCGGCGGCTTTCAGTACGCTTTAATCGAGTTCGCACGCAACGTCCTAGGCATCGCTGACGCCGACACCGCCGAAAACAATTCCGGATCCAAAAATATCGTGATCTATCCCGTGGCCTGCGCCGTCACCGGCATCAAAGGCGACGCGCCCAAACTCTCCGGCAAAGTCCCCGAGATCCGCCTCCGCCCCGGTTCCTACCTGCAATCGTTCTACGGCAAAGACGAAGAAGTCGTAACCGAAGAGTTCTTCTGCAACTTCGAAGTCAACCCCGAATATGAATGGGCCACCATGGAAGCCGGCTTCCCGGTAGTGGCGCGCGGCACTCAAGGCGAAATCCGCGCCATCGAATCCCCCACCCACCGCTTCTTCATCGCGACTCTGTTCCAACCCCAACTCTCCTCCACCGAAAAAAAGCCGCATCCCGTAGTCCTCGCCTTCGTCCAGGCCGCAGCCGACTGGGGCCGCAAAAAACTAGACGACAGCGTCCTCGAATAACCGTGTAGAGCGGACGCCCTCGTCCGCTGCCTTTGATTTTGAGCGTTTTTGCCGTTGTCTGATTTGATTTTGCCGTTGCCGTTGGCCTTGACCTCGGTCTTGCCTCAACGTCGATTCAGTCTCGAACTAGACAACCACCCGAACCGTGTGCGCTCTACCCTGTGTTCCCCCGTGTCCTCTGTGTTAAAGATTTCCTCCGCAGTTACCAAAGTCTCTCCATCCAGGAAATCTAGCCCCAGCACCATACGCATCTAGAGACCCCAACCCCGGCTCATTAGACTTTTCTAAGTCCGAAAGAAGAGCAGCCCTCCCTCTTGACCTAAAGCCGCGCCCAGTGCGCAACGAGGAGCCAAAGCAAGTATGCCCGTAACGTGGATCAGCTCGTTCCGCATGTCGTTCACGACGCTCGTCAGCTATATTCCGATCATCGCGACCATCGTGACCTGCCTGTTCAGCGTGATCCTCGCCCGCGCTACCCTCCGTTACGTGGAAGCCACCGACAAAGGCCTCGCCCTCGCCCGCGAAGAGTTCGAGCGCGAATGGTCCCCCGATCTCCACATCAAACTCGAGCGCGTGTCCAACACGGAGGCCAAAATCGTAGTCACCAACCTGGCCAAGAGTTCCGTCCTGCTGCAATTGCTGCAACTGCGCAAAATCTCGCACGCGGTTCCCTTCGAACGCTGCCGCCTCAACGATCCCCTGGTCGGCGGCATGACCTGGACCGAGGAGATGGGCAAACGCATCCTGGCCTGCACCGGAAAAGAATTCGAAGGCCCCATTGCTGCCAGCATTACTTTCTATTGCTCCGGACGAATGTTCCGCACCGACTGGTTTCGCTCCCAAATACATGTAAGTGATGGCCGCATCCTAAGCCTCGAACCCAGCAACATGCCGGCCCGCCGCGTGCGCGTGATTGAACGCAAGGGCCCGGAACGCCGCCGCGACTTCGTCCAGGACGTCACCGCCGACGTAGCCCCCAACAATCCCGACCCCAAGCCGGAAGAAAATTTCTTCGTAACCGGCGCCTGAACACAACTCGTGTGGGGCGGACACTCCTGTCCGCCTTGCCTCCATTTTCTCCGAAGCCGGCTTGCAAACCGGATCGGCAACTAAACGCGGCGTCGGCACCCGACACAACCGACAAATGTGCTGAGGAATTGTGGCTTCACCCCCTGAGGTGGTTGCGTCAAGGCAGCCCTTATTAGAGATCGGTAACAACTTCCAGCTCGACTAAAGCTTCCCGAGACAAAGCCGATCTTCCTTCACATGGTCAACCCAATCACCTCCAACACCAGCCACGCCAGCGAAGCCGCCAAACCGGCCGCCCCCAACCCTCAGCCAACGCAACAGAAAAACAGTCCGCAACCTTCCGACACCGTCACGCTGAGAAGCACGAAGAGCGCAGGCGACGTCGATCACGACGGCGACAGTGCCTAACCTTCAACTCGGACGGTTGAAGCAAGAAAAAATGGAGTGACAGGCACACTGCCCGTCACTCCATTTGGTCAGAAGTCGCTTGTCGCTCGTCTGACCCGAGCCCTAAGCCGCCTTCACAAATCGCAGCGACGCCGAATTCATGCAATAGCGCAGCCCCGTCGGTTTAGGACCATCGTCAAACACGTGCCCGAGGTGCGCATCGCATTCCGTGCAGGCCACCGCATCCCGCACCATGCCGAGCGAAGTGTCGCGGATCTCCCGCACATTCTCCGACGCGATCGGCTCCCAGAAGCTCGGCCATCCAGTCCCCGATTCAAACTTCGTCGAAGAACTAAACAGCGCATTGTCGCAGCAAATGCAGCGATAAATCCCCTTGTCGTGCAGATTCCAATACTTCCCGGTGTAGGCAATTTCGGTATCGGCGTGCCGCGTAATCTCAAACACTCCCGAGGGCAGCTGTTTCCGCCATTCATCCTCCGACTTCACCACCTTCGCAATCTTCACCTTAGCCAGCCGCTTGCCCTCATCGGAGAATTGCACAATCGTTACTTCCCCCGGCTCGGTCTTCGCCGCCGCCGCAATCACATAAGGCTTCCGCCACTTCCACAGCAACGCGCCACCCAGCGCCGCACCCAGGCTGGCGAGAAACACACGCCGCCCCAAATGAGTTTCACCACGATCCGTCCCACTCACCGACTCAAACATAATTCCTCCAACCAGATTGTCATCCTGAGCGAGACGTTTTTTGTCTCGCGAAGGATCCGGGCGCGCCGCGCGATCATTCTCGCGTTCTTTGCGAGAATGCTAAACCGCGCGTATGGCGCGCTTCCTATTACTTCCCGTAAAGCTCCGGAAACTCCTTCCGCAAGTTCGCCACCTTGGGAGCATCGTTATAGACGATGTAAGGATCATTCGGATGCATCTCAAAATAATTCTGATGATAGCCCTCCGCTTCATAGAACGCCTGCAGCGGCACCACCTGCGTCACGATCTTCTTTGAGAACACTTTCGCCTGATCGAGCTGCGCAATGTAGGCCTCGGCAATCCGCTTCTGCTCGTCATTGCTATAGAAAATCACCGACCGGTATTGCGTGCCCGTATCCGGCCCCTGCCGGTTCACCTCCGTCGGATCAAGAGCCACCGAGAAGAACACCTGCAGCAACTCTCCATAAGTAATCTTCGACGGATCATAAACAACCTTCACCGACTCGGCATGCCCAGTCCGCCCGCTGCTAACCATCTCGTAATCGGGATCCTTCACGGTCCCACCCGAATATCCCGAAGTAGCGCTGTGCACGCCCTTCACATGCGAAAACACCGCCTGGATTCCCCAGAAGCATCCCCCTGCCACCACAGCCGTCTCTTTTCCCTTGGCGGCAGCCTTAACCTCATCCACTACCGGCGCGGGCACCGCTGCACTCGCTCCATTCCCCGCACGGCAAGCCAGCGTCGCCGCCAGCACCGTCACCATCATCGCCACCATCCGCACCGAAACTCTGGACATACCCTTCCCTCCCGGCCGAAGTCGCCGCTTCCTCACCCCATTAGAGTTACGAGTCGAAAGGAAGTTTCGGATGTTGATGTTACTGCCACGGCCTCATTTGGGGACAGCCGCCTCGGCTCTCCGCCAGGCAAAGCCCGACTGCCTTTGACCTTGATTCTGACCTTAGGCGCTCGCCACAGATCGCCGCTCCGCGCTCTCAAATAAACGTGCGGTTGCAGCCCCGAAGACAAATCCGCCAACGTGCGCCAGGTACGCCACTCCGCCGGTCTGGGCGTGCGCCACCTGGCCAGCGTTGAACAGCTGGGTGAGAAACCAGAAGCCAATCAGCAGCGCGGCCGGAATGAATGTGATCTTTACAAAGATGAAGATAAACAGAATCGAGCGAATCCGGTCGCGAGGATAAGTAACCAGAAACCCGCCCATCACCGCCGCAATCGCCCCGCTGGCGCCCAGGTTGGGCACGTTCGAATGCGGACTGGCCGCGACCTGCGCCAGCATTGCCACGATCCCGCCCACCAGATAAAAAACTAGGTAGCGCCCGCGCCCCATCGTGTCTTCCATCTCCGGACCAAACGCCCACAAAAAGATCATGTTCCCGATGATGTGCGACCAGCTGGCGTGCATGAACATCGCCGTAAGAATCGTTATCCAGCCATGCCCCGAGAAAATCTGCGCCGGAATCGCCGACCACTGGGTCACGAACGCCTCACCACCCACTAACTCCCGCACAAACACGAAAACATTCACCAGGATGATGAGAATAGTAACTAGGGGAACGCGCGTCGGACGCCGAGACACGTCCCCTAGCGGAATCAATCCTCCCATTTCGTCGCCCTCCATGTGGAATCGCCCGCCTCGCCTGTCGGCGGAGCGAAGCGATGCCCGTGTGACTTTAGGCGGCTATCTTGGACGACGTCGCTGCCACCGTCCCGGTTGCCCTGCGCACGGCCAGCGACATCATCACTCGCGCCACTCCGCTGAAGATCATGCTGATCCCGACCAGCGTCCCGATCGCCCACGCCGAACTCGACGGCCACTGCATGTAAATCAGCAACCCCAGCAGCAGCGTAATGATCCCATCCATGAGCACCCAGCTCGATCCATGCATCGGACGCATCCTGACAAACAAAACTATGTCGAGGATACCCTCAATCACAAACAGCGACGCCAGCAGCAGGGTAAGCGACGCCACACCCAGCACGGGATGCGCGATCACGTATCCGCCGAAACACAAATAAGCCACGCCCACCAGAAGCTTCCAGATCATGCTGCCCGCGCCATGCGCGCGAAAACCCAACACCAGGTGAACCACGCCCGCCAGAATAATCAGCCACCCGACGAGAGCATTCACCGCCACGGCCGCCAGAAATGGGGTACAAATTGCCACCATGCCAAACACGATCAGCAGAACTCCCCACAAAATCGAAACCGTCGAAGCCTGCCGCACAACGTCAACCGGACTGTTCTGTGCCATACAAAGCCTCCTTAAACAGCGGCATAAGCCTACCGCAAAAAGCCCCCAAGCAGAAGTCCAATACAGCCAACACGGGCCTGTGGATTCTCCCCTGAAAAAACTTCGGCGCGAGGCACGTTGCGCGGTAGGACCGGAGGGGGATTCCAATGCGTTTGGGAGGTACCCCCTCCCCCCCACCCTCTGAATGGCTTGCTGGGCGCGGGGCTCGCAAAAAGTGTCTGCAAAATCTTGAGGGCAGACGTTTTAGGGGTCAAAATCTAGACAATAAACGGGTTAGGGCCGTTGTCATCTGATTTCTCTATACTGCCTTCGCCTCGAGCATGATGAACTGATTTTTGGTGCCAGGCAAGGTTAGATGTCACATGGTGGGTGTGGATATTCGGAGAGGGAACTTCGGAATTGTGGCGCTGGCGGCGGTGTTTCGGATGCACCGCTGGAGGTGCAACCCAACGTGCCTGGTGGGGTCGCCCAGTTGTCACGACGTGTACTCGCCTGGCTTCAACACTTACCTTTGGTTTGTTCGTCAGCCGCTCGCGGACAGTCTCATTCGCTAAAATCACTACATGAGGGCTCCCCGTTCTGTAGCGGTGTTCGATCTTGGCGGGGTACTAATCGATTGGAACCCACGCTATCTTTATCGCAAACTGTTTCAACATGAAGCCGACATGGAACATTTTCTGGCGAACATCTGCACGACCGAGTGGAATCTGCAGCAAGACGCCGGGCGAACTTTTGCGGACGCCTGCGCGGCCTTGAAGCTCGAGCATCCGAGCAACGCCGAAATGATTGATGCGTGGTTCGAGCGTTTCGATGAAATGATCGCAGGACCGATCGCGGGTACGGTAGATATTCTGGCTGAATTGCGGGAGCAGGAAGTTCCCATCTACGCCCTGAGCAATTGGTCAGCGGAAACCTTCCCTTTGGCACAGAAAAGATTCGAGTTCCTGGCCTGGTTCCGTGCAATCTTCCTCTCGGCCGAGGTACACCTGGTCAAACCCGATTCACGAATTTTTCAATGCTTCTGTGAAAGATTTGCTCTGATTCCGGAGCAAATAATCTACGTCGATGACCTACAGCACAACGTGGAAGCGGCCCGCAGCGTTGGCATGCATGCGATTCGATTTAGCGATCCGGCTTCGCTGCGCGAAGAGCTGTTGCAGCTTGGGTTGTTGCGATCAAGGGCACGCGTCGAACATGTTGCCGCCTGGGTTTCCAATCTTGATCGCGCCCGTGGTTTTTACGAGCGCTGGTTTCATGCCGCCTCGACTCCCGAGTATTCGAGTGCAAAGCGCGACTTTCGATCCCGTTTCCTGTCGCTCGGTGGGGGTCCCCGCCTTGAATTGATGGTCTCTCCCCAAGAGCCCCCGCACCATGCGCACATTGCCATTTCGGTCGGTTCGCGCCAAGCGGTGGATCGTTTGGTCAAGGAAATGGAAGAAGCGGGCGTTGAGATTGTCAGCCGACCAAGAGCTACGGGAGATGGGTACTACGAAGCCGTGATTGCAGATTCCGAAGGAAATCTCGTGGAAATCACGACCTAGCCTTAGCCTCTAATGAAAGACGTAACTTTCGGATCGCCTGTCATTCGGGAGTGTCTGCGATCGCCTGATTTACGAAGGTGGGCGGGTGAGCAAATATGGAGGGGGTCGAGCCCGCAGAAGCGAAAATGCGGTAAATCCCGATTACACTTATTGCCCCTCCCGCAAAGAGGTTTTGAACATCGTCGCAGGTCTCGTCTAGGTGGGTCTTAAGCGCGAACCCGGGCTCAGAACTCACATTCCGCAACTAGCTTCAAAAGCCGAATAAGAGTTTCGCGATCCTCTGACGTCATTTGCTGCCGGACACTCTCATCGGCCTTCACCCGAGCTTTGATGAGCCGTTCTCGGTACTTCCTCCCTTTGGCCGTCAGCTGGACTCGAATTGCTCTGCCCGATTTTGCGCGGTGCTCTGATACGAGTCCTTCCCTGGCCAGCGCCTTGATAGCCCGGTGCACGACGGTCCGGTCGAGACCGAGGAGCGTGGCGATCTGATTCTGATTCATCGTCGTTCCACCACGGAAGGTCGACAGGATAAAGCCGCGCGTGGCTGAGCAGTGGGTTTTCTGCTGCAGCCTCTTTCCCACCGAGAAATACGCCGCCGCGATACGGGCGAGTACCGAATCTTTTAGGATGTCCTCGGGAATCTCGTTTCTAGGGAAAATGTTCACAGGACGGTCACCGTTGCATCGAGAGGCCTTCGCCACTGCGGTGGCTCCTTGTGGGTAGATGATTTCTTCCCGATCGCAATCACCATCACAATCTCGTGGTTCCGGCCGGATAACCCCAGATATTGAGAAAGCCTTCGGCCATCAAAGCCTTCCATCGGACAGGTGTTCATTCCCAACGCTTCGGCAGCAATCATCAGATTCTGGCAAGCCAACGATGTACTCTTGGTCGCCCATTTGAACAAGTCCTGCCGGGACAGCGGTGGCATCCCAAGCACCTTCCGCAGACTTAGTAGCCAGAACAAGGCTCGTTTGAGCGCGGCAAACATTCCGAATGGCCCTGGCATAAACAGGATCCGGCCGATCTTTGCCTTCCGCTCGTAGTCGCGAATTTTCTCTTCGGTGAAGTTGCTCTTGCGCATCCACTCCAACTGGGCCTGCGTCGTGGCAGACAGCGATCCGAGGTCTGCAACGGCCACGACCAGTGCGGAGGCGGATTCGGCGGGCTTCTGCCCGAGGCACAGTTTCGCCACTGCGACCTTCTCGGCCGCGGATCGCACCCAATAAAATTTGTAAGGCTGGCTGTTAAAGCTTGAGGGGGCATGGCAGGCTGCATTGAGAATTTGCTCGCGCAGCCCTTCGGAAATTTCTATGGGTTCAAAGAGCTTGACTGCTCGCCTTTGGAAGATCGCATCCAGGGTTTCATTCATGGCTCGCACCTCTATGTTGCTATTACAACATATAAACGTTGCTATTGCAACATGAATGGCTGCGGAAGATGCGGTAAAGAACAAGGGTCAAAAGCAGCGGAAAAGGAGTGTCCGTTCCGCACGAGCCGTGGTATCTAGGGAGCGGGCACCTGATTCCTCTTGACATTCGCCTTCCATTCGCCAACAATACCGACATGGCGATCACACGCAGGCAGCGCGAAGTGTATGACTTCATCTCCCGCTTCGTGGCGGAGCATGGCTACTCTCCGTCGTTTGAAGAGATCGGCAACGGATTGGATCTGAACTCGCTGGCCACGGTGCACAAGCACATCACCAATCTCGAGAAGAAGGGGTTGCTCACCCGCGATTACAACCGCAGCCGCTCGATCGACCTGCTGCCGCCCAAGGGACGCCTCAAGCAGGCTATGAGTGTCAACACCGGCGTGATCCTGCCGCTGGTCGGGCGCATCGCCGCCGGCCAACCCATCCAGGCCATCGAGACTCCGGAGACTATCTCGCTCGCCGACTTCGTGCGCTCGAAAGAAGTGTTTGTGTTGGAGGTTCGCGGCGATTCCATGCAGGATGAGGCTATCCTCGACGGCGACTACGTGATGGTCGAAAAGCTGAAGACAGCGCACAACGGAGACATCGTGGTCGCGCTCGTGAATAAAGATGACGCCACCCTGAAGCGCTTCTACCGCGAAGGCGATAACATCCGCCTGCAGCCCTCGAACGCAACTATGAAGCCGATCATTGTTCCGGCAGCGTCAGTGGAAGTACAGGGCAGGGTGATCGGGGTGCTGCGGAAGTATTAGGGGAAAGAACAAAACGCACGCGCCTCGTAAGTCCGCGTGCGTTTGAAGTTCCGGGGCTAGAAGTGCTGTCTTAGCCGACGTGCTTGTCGAGTGCTTGCGCGATGGCTTCTTTGGGCCTGTACCCGACGATTTGTTCGACCACCTGGCCCCCCTTAAAGACCAGCAGCGTGGGAATGCCGGTGACCTTGTAGCGCATGGGAGTTGAGCTGTTGGCATCGACATCCATTTTGCCGATCTTGATTTTGCCCTGATAGTCCTTAGCCAACTCTTCAACGATGGGAGCGATGGCGCGGCAGGGGCCACACCATGTCGCCCAGAAATCCACCAACACGGGCTTATCTGATTTCAGAACATCCTGGTCGAAGTTCGCATCGGTGACTTCGACGATTCCATTGCCTGCCATAATTCTTTCTCCTCGTTGTAACGTCGCGTTGTTCGGCGGACGCTCCCATGTTTCGGAAACAACGAGCGGTCGTGGCCGGGTCCCGGACGATCTTAGTGAGTACGATCCTAATGAATACGATCTATAAATGCTGCCCCAAGCTCGGGCCAACCCTTTATCGTACCACCTGCAATTCGATGCATGGGGCAGTGGGAAGGTCGCAAAACAACCGCGGCGGACCTGCGGACATGGGGAAGGGTTCTAGGGATAGCCCATCTGTCAGGCTTGTGTTTTCAGCAGCTTCGAGTGCGGAATCGCCAACGGGGCAGGTAGCTTGAAACGGAGACCAGAGTCCGGGGTATGACGGGCAATAAAAAAGCGCCCCGAACTTTTCAGTTCAGGACGCCTCGGCAGCCCTCCCCCAGAACTGCCAAACCACGAAATGGATAGTAGTGAACTACCGATTTAGTGTAAACGTCACTTTGGTAATCGGTTTTTTCCGGCTTCGGAAAGTGCGCGGAATCGGCACGCCCGTGGCCTCAAGAAACTAGGGTTGCTTGTGCCAGGTTTGGCCCGCGTCGGGGGTGGTCCAGACCTCTGCGGTTGAGGTGGTCACGGTCCCGTTCCGCGGGTCGAGGAACTGAATGCTCACGATATCGCCAGTGAGATTGATGCCGGAGGCAGGAAGCACACGGGCCCAGTTGTTGCCGGCATCCGTCGAGTGATACAACGCGCCACCCGAGGCTCCGGCCCAGATTTCGGCTGCATTGGAGGATACGGACAGGGCGCGAAAGATCAGTGGGGCCGCTGGAGCTAATTGCTTTTTCACCGACTTCGCATTGACAGAGGCAGCTGATGGCGCGGTCGGCGCCGTTTCAGACTGGGCTTCGGAAGTTAATGCGGTCCGGGCTTCAGCCGCCACTTCGACGGTGGGTTCCTTCTTCGCACGGTGCACGAGGTCGGACGTTGTTGAATCATTCGCGACGATGTTCACATCCTGCCAAGTCCGGCCTTCGTCGAAGGAGCGCTGCAGCGCTCCGGTGGCGCTGATGGTCCAGCGAAGTACTGGCAGGCCCTTCAGGAGAAGGGGCTGGCTGCGCAGCGAAGGTGGCGCCAGGGCAAGGGATGCTTGCGCCGATGCCGGTTTTGCTTTGCCAACACGGTCGGCTGACTGCTCTGCTGTTTCATCTTGAAGGCGCTGGCCTTGAAGCTGGCTTTGGGGAGCGGGTTGCGCTGCGACTTCGACGGTCTGTGATTGCGCTTCAACCGTCAGCGCAGAGTCCGCGACTACAACCGTCTGGGGGGCCGACGCGGGAGTTGTATTCTGTCGAGCGGTTAGCGCAGTTGCCGCGGTTCCGCCGAGGACCGAGTCGTGGCGTGGCGCAAAGTTGAGAACCGAGCCGGATCCCGAACGGACTATCGGGCCACCAATTGCTCCTCGGTTCGCGACCACTGAATTCGCTCCGGGGAGCACGATCGTTCCTTCTGACCGAGCCGCCTTTTTCTCAGCTAAATCGGTCTGGGTGCGAGGAGCAGCTATTTTGTCTGCTCGCGCCCCGGCCGGAGGAACGGCCGTCTGCGAAGGAGCCTGGGAGGAGATTTGTGCCGGAGCCGCGATCGATTGCTTCGCCTGGAAGACATTCGACGCCAACTCCCTGCCTTGCTGTCGCCGGAATTGCAGGGTCCCGACCGACGCGATCAACACCACGCCAGCGGCTACCGCAGCCCAGCGCAAGGCTGACCCGCGAAGAAGGGTCCCGAGGAACCAATTCACACTGCCGCCGGCCAACGGCTGTGACTCGACCTGCGGGGGAAGAGCTAGCGAGACTACTTCCCTGCAATCGCCACAGCGAGCCAGGTGTTCGATGACATGGTCCCGCTCGGCGCCGGTTAGAGACTGTTCGGCGAAGGCTGTGAGCAGATTGGCATCAGGATGCGACTCTGCAGGCGGCGACTGCAACTGCTTGGCCACGATTTTGGGAAGGCTTTGCATTTGTGACTCTAGTTCCGTTTCCGGTCCAGTTTCTAGCTTTTCGCTCTTGGTGCCACCTTTTGCCGGAGAGGTACGGCGGCCTCCTTTTCTGAGAACGCTGCTGCCGGGGAATCTTGCGCCAGGCTGCGGCGAATATCCACCTGTAGGTCGCGCACGTCGATTTCCAATGCCTCTTCGGCCTGACGGCGGGCCATGCCTTGTTGCATCATGCCGGCCAGGATTTTCTTGCGCAGCGACTTGGCCAGCTTGTCGACCTTGCGGCTGATGGTGGACTCGTGCACACCCAGCATGCGGGCGATGTCAGCCAGAGTGCGGCCATCGAGATAGTACGCCGCCAGCACCATGCGGTCTTCGCGGTCGAGCGAAGCCAGGGCGGCGTCAGTGGCAGACTCCAGTCGCACGTCGGCGGAGGGAAGCGGATCGGGCTCGGGAGCGGCGAACTGAGATCCGTCTTCGCTTTCTTCGTCGAGGCTTACCAGGCGTTTGGTGCGGCGGTAGCGATTGACAAATTCCTGGGCGAGCACGGTGCGCAGCCAGCCTTCCAGCGATCCCCGTCCCGTGAAGGAAGCTAGCTTGGAAATGCGCTCGCCGTCGCGTGTGGTGGTGCCGTAGAGCTCAGCGTAGAGACTGTCCGCGAGGTCGCGGGCGGCCGAATCTTCGCGCGCGATACGAAGGGCCGACTGATACAGCTTTTCGCGATAGCGGGTGAGGAAAAGTTCCCAGGCGGAGTTGTTGCCGGCGGCGCAGGCCTGGGCGAGCGCGAGTTCGTCGACGCGCAGCGTCAGCAGGAAAGTGCGGGTATCCGCGTGAGTCGCGCTCGTCGGGAGATACTTCGCGGCCACTTCACAGAGAATTACGGAGAGAGATTCGCGGGTGAGTCCGATTTTTTCGCAACCGCTCTTGGCATGAAGTTCGGCCAACAAGTCGGAGACTGCCGACTGTACCGGCGCGGAGATCGGTTTAATGGCGCGCATGTAGAAGAGAAGAGAGTCCGACGACTGCTGAACCCGATGCTACCAATAGATTAGACGCTTGCAAGGTTAATTTTAGCCGCAAGGCTTCAGTTCTTTTTCGTTCTTCTCACGTAGTCGAGATGGGCGATGGAGATGGGTGGTGCGCCCCGTGGAGCTGGACTGACAGCCTCCTGGGACCGGGGCGCACCTGCCCGCCAAGGGGGAGCTATGCGTCCGAGATTAATTGCGGCGGTGATGGCGTTGGTGGTGGTGGCTGGAATGGTTTCTCTGGATCTGCGGCCGGTTCATGCTGGGGAGGAGCCTTCTAATTCCGGCTATAAGGTGCTGGATCCGATCCGGCACGGAAGTTTGACCGTGTTTCCCGTAGTCGCGCCGAGGTCGTATGCCACCGGCGAGTTTATGACGCTGGACGAAGGGTTGCGATCAGGCGACGTGGTTGTGACCGAGTATGGAAACGTTCGCGGACTGATGCGACGTCGGCCCACGCCGGCCGTGCAAGCACAAGTGCAGAGCGCCCAGGTGAACCGGCTGGTGCTGATCAACAATTCGAAGCGTCCGCTGCTGCTTCTGGCTGGGGAGATTGTTACCGGGGGCAAGCAGGATCGCGTGATCGGGAAAGATCGCATCGTGCCGCCGGAGAGCGATCCCGTGGACCTTAGCGTGTTCTGCGTGGAGCCCGGGCGCTGGGTCGCGAGCAGCGAGCAATTTGGAACTTCCGGGGCGACATACGGTGGCGCGGTTGGAGGTCCGATTATTCACGGGGCAGTAGTGCCTGGCACGATGATGGCGCAGCCCTCAGTGCGCGCCAAAGCGATGGGCGATAAAGATCAAGCCGAGGTTTGGGCGGAGGTGCGAAAGCAACAGCAGTCGATGACAGTCGAGGTCGCAGCGGCGCCGACGGCCTCGGCCGCGAGCGCGCAGGAAATCCAATCCACTAGTTCGTACGCGCGGGTGATGGAGAACAAAGATGTGAAAGAGAAGGTGGACGAGATTGCCGCGCCCATCCAACAGAACTATGAAAGCCTGATCAGGCAACTGCGCGACCGCAAGGCGGTTGGCGTGGTGGTCGCGGTGAATGGGCACATCATCTGGGCCGACGTGTTCGCCAGCACCGAATTGCTGGAGAGATACTGGCCGAAACTGGTGCGCTCCTATGCCTCAGAAGCGGTGGTGAGCCGCGCGAAAGGTGGAGAAGTGAGTTCGGCACAAGCGGAGGCATTTCTCGCGGACACGGAGGGACGGAGAGAGACGATTGAGATCGAACCGCACGTCTACCGTCACACCGAAGCTAACGGCGATGGCTTCAAGGCGTTCGCGTTGACATCGCTGTTACCCAAGACCGGTTTCGACTTGCACATTGCGAAGATGGCCGAATGAAGCAGTAGCCAGTGGCTGGTGGTCGATGGTCAGAAGAATTCAACTGGACACCGATCACTGGCCACTGGCCACTGACGTTTGGTACCAGTTTCGCCACGCTGCGGAATCGTTGGGCAGGTGTTGTTTGGTGATGTCGGCCAGGGCGCGGAAAGCCCAGGAGCGGGTCTGAGCATCGAGGGCGGGATCGGCGGAGTAGTTGATCAGTTGCGGCACGGCGATGAGGCGCTGCTTGGGACTCAGCATACCTGATGCCGCGAGGCTGCAGGCGGCGTGTTCCCGCACGGTTGGGGATGGATCGTTGTGCATGGCTTCGAGTAGGGGCGCGATGGTTGGAGTCGTCCCTACGAGAGCGAGTCCTTCGACTGCCCATCGGCGCGTGTCTTCTTCTTCCTTATTATTCTTACTCCAGTCGGAATTCTTGCCCGAATCTTTCAGGTGTGCGGCCAGCACCTGGACGATGTGATCGGGATCAACCCCGCGGTTGCCGAGCAGGCCGAGAGCCCACAGGGCCCAAATCTTTTGCTGGTGATCGCGAGAGTCGGCCTGCCGCACCAGCGCGTCGACCGTGGAATCGGTTTTGGTTAGTCCATAGGCGGCAAGCTGCACCTCGATCGCGGAGGCGCGTACGCTCTCGTCGTTGGAATTCAGTGCAACCGTGGTGAGGTCGCCGAGTTGCTGATCCCATTGGAGTTGGCCCCGCCAGGCGTCGATGCGCGATTCGATCTGGGCTTCCACCAGATTTGGATCTCCGTCAGAATGGCTCACGGCACGCTCGAGAAGTAGTTCAGCTTGTTGCTGCGGTCTTTGGCGATCGAGATCGGTTTCGGAAAGCTCCGGGGAGGAAGCTTCAGAATTCTGCCGCGAGGAGAACAGGCCAGTAGTTTTTCCCCAAACAGCAACTGGGCCTCCACCCATCGAGAGCAGGAACGCAAAAGCAATTCCCGCCATCATGGCGACGGAGTGAAGCGTGCGCCTGGCTGCAGGCGACAACTGCCGCTCACGCGCCGTCTGCTCCGGCGGGTTGAGTCGATTTACATCCATAGTCCCAGTTTAGGGACGGACCGGAATAGGGTAAAGTTACTTCTGGGCCCCGCCCAATTGTGGTTCGATGCAAGGTCGCGGCTACGTGTGGTTTCGGAGGAAATCATGATCGAGAAAAGAAATTCGTTGCGCCGTTGGGTGCCGGTTGCGCTGGTTCTGATGGTTGCTGCGGCCGCTCTGGCTGCGGCCGCTCCGGGATATAAGGTTGTGAACACTTACAAAGTGGGTGGCGACGGGGGTTGGGATTATTTAATCGCGGATGCGGCGGCGCGGCGGCTTTATATTTCGCGCGCGACTCACGTCATCGTGCTCGATCTCGATTCCGGTAAAACGGTGGGCGACATTGCAGACACGCCGGGTGTACATGGCATCGCGCTGGCGCCGGAACTGGGGCGCGGCTTTGTCAGCAACGGCCGCGAAGGCACGGTCAGCATCTTCGATCTGAAAACCTGGCAACGATCAGCAAGGTGAAGGTGGGAGAAAATCCGGACGCGATTCTTTACGATCCGGCAACCCAGCGTGTGTTCACGTTCAACGGGAAAAGCCAGGATTCGACGGCGATCGATGCAGCTAAGGGGACGGTGCTGGGCACGATCAAGCTGGATGGCAAGCCGGAATTCGCGGCCAGCGACGGCAAGGGCGGTGTGTTCGTGAACATCGAAGACAAGAACGAGTTGACGGCGATCGATGCGAATAAGTTGGCGGTCAAGTCGACGTGGCCGCTGGCGCCTTGCGAATCGCCTTCGGGCTTGTCGATGGATCGGAAGAATCGCCGCCTATTTGCCGGCTGCGAAAAAATGATGGCGGTGGTGAATGCGGATACCGGCAAGGTTCTGGCCACGCCGGCGATCGGCGACGGCGTGGACGCGACCGCATTTGACGACGAAACTGGACTGGCTTTTGCTTCGTGCGGCGAGGGCGTGCTAACTGTTGTGCGGGAGGAGTCGCCGGACAAGTTCAGCGTCGCGGAAAATGTTCCGACGCAGCAGGGTGCGCGCACGCTGGCGCTCGATTCGAAGACGCACAATGTTTACGTGGTCACGGCGAAGTTTGGTCCGCCTCCGGCGGCTACCGCGGATAATCCGCATCCACGGCGGAGTATTCTGCCTGACAGCTTTGTGGTGCTGGTGGTTGGCAAGTAAAAGGCTTTCACCACGGAGTCACGGAGCCACGGAGGGAGGAACTCGATCGATCTGTTCTTCTCCGTAGCTCCGTGCCTCCGTGGTGAATGAGACTGCTTCGGAATCGAACGACCGTTCGGTTGCCATCTTTCCGCTTGACGTGTATTATCTCTCCACTTTAGCCGCCCGCATTCTCTGTTTTCTCCGTGGCATTAATTGGTTGGCGCATTGTGAGGTTTTGAATTAATGACGACTTCGGACGACAAGTTTTTCCAGGCGCGGGTCACCAAGCGGGTGGACTTCGCTCCTGATCTGTGGATGTTTCGCATCCAGGCGGGTGGGGAGTTCAAGTTTACTCCCGGACAGTATGCGACGCTGGGAGTGGAGCACGACGGCAAGCGGACGGAGCGTCCGTATTCGATTGCCTCGGCGCCTTTTGAAAATGAGATTGAGTTCTTTTTTGAACTGGTGCCCGAAGGAGCGCTTACGCCGCGGCTCTACAAGCTGCAACCCGGCGATGGATTGCTGATGCGAAAGGCGCCCAAGGGGCGGTTTACTCTCGATACCGAGAGCGGGCGAAAGAATCATTTGCTGGTTTCGACCGTAACCGGAGTGGCTCCGTTCGTGAGTTTTGTCCGTGCGCTGTCGAAAGACTGGAAGGAAGGCCGCTTCGACGGCGGCCACAAGCTCTACCTGCTGAACGGCGCCAGCCGGCCGTGGGAGTTTGGCTACAAAGAGGAGTTGACGCACTTCGATGCGGAGCTGCCATGGTTCAAGTACGTGCCCACGGTGAGCCGGCCGTGGGATCACGCCGACTGGCCGGGTGAAATCGGGCGCGCCGACGACATTCTGCGCAAATATGCCGATCACTGGGAGCTTGACGCTACGAACACCACTGCGTATTTGTGCGGGCATCCTGACATGATCGCGAACAGCAAGGCGATCCTGAAGCGGCGCGGGTTCCTGGACAAGACCGGGGTCAAGGAAGAGATTTATTGGGTACCGGCAAAATAGCTGCCAGTGACTAGATGCCTGCCGTCGTGCTTCGTCGCTCCAGAAGCAGCACATCCCTCCACGTTTCGCCTAGTTTGCCGATGCGTTGCCTTTTCCCAACCTCATAGAATCCGCCGGATTTGTGGATAGCGATGCTGGCAGCGTTTTCGGGAAATATTCCGGCTTGCAGCGTCCACACCCCACACTGCTCGGATTCTTCGATTAACGCTTTCAGAAGCGCGGTGCCCACTCCACGGCCCCGCGCGGCAGCGGCCACGTAGACGGAGACCTCGGCAACTCCCGAGTAGACGCGCCGAGCGGAGGCCGGGCTGAGCGCGGCCCAGCCCAGGATTTGATGCCCTTGGCGCGCGATCAGGCGACAATCCGGGCGATGGTTGCTATCCCATTTCTCCCAGTCGGGAAGCAGCGTTTCAAATGTTGCCTGGCCGGTGGCGATGCCTTCAGCGTAGATTTCGCGAACGGAGGGCCAGTCTGCAGGCCGCATGGATGTGATCTGGTAATCCATTGGGTGCGCGAGCCTAGGTTTCGGCGGGGGCGAAGAAGACCAGGACCTCGAGTTCTTCCGTGATGTCGTAGAAACGGTGGCCGACTTCTGCTGCCACGAAGATTACGCTGCCGGCGGAGACTTCCCGATCTTCGGAGCCGGCTTTGAAGCGAGCGCGGCCCCGGACCACGAAGTAAATCTCGTCTTCGCGATGCGGCTTCTGGTGGTCTATGCTTCCGGCAAGCAGGACGTAGAGGCCGGCGCTCATCGCCGGCACGCGTAGAAATTCGCGGTAGGCCTTGCCGCTCTGGGCGCGCTGCTCGGCAATCTCCGGAAGGCTGGCGAAAACGGTCTTCATCGCTCTTTACTCTTCACGCGAAGATGCCTCCGAAAAGAAGGTCGGTAAACTGCGGGATCAGGTTCTGCGCCTGCAGTTCGCCCTCGGGCTTGTACCACTGATAGATCCAGTTGATCATGCCGAGCAGGGCAAAGGCGGCGGCGCGCGGACTGACCTTGCCTTTCGCCTGATTTCTAGACTTGTTTTGAACTTCCGCCATCAGGCTTTCGAGAAAGTGGATGTAATCCTTCTTGCGAATGTTGATGCGCTTGCGCAGAGCGGGCGGCAGAGGATGGTTTTCATGCAGCATGACCGTAATTTCGCGGTCGCGGGGACTGAGAACGACTTCGATATGCAGGCGGATCAGGGCGCGGAGGCGCTCTTCGGGATCGGCGATGCCGCGCACGGGATTGAGCACGCGCTCCTGGGTAATCTCCATGGCGTGGTTCATAATCTCGAAAAGGATTTCGTCTTTACTCTGGAAGTGGTGATAGAGGCCGCCTTTGCTGAGCTTGAGCGCGGCAGCGACATCATTCATGGAAGTCGCATCATAGCCACGCTGCTGGAACAGGCGCGCGGCGGTGCGAAGAATCTCCTGTCGGGAATCTACCACGGTCTCGCGGGTCATCGGGTGACATGGTAAACACTCGGAGGCCGGATTGCCAGCACAGGGGACAGCTCGGGGAACTGGTCAGGGGAAAATCTGCTACCATGACGGCTCAGTGAGGTGGTTATGCCGCAATACGTGATCGAGCGGGAAATTCCAGGCGCGGGTAATTTATCGGATGCCGAACTGCAGGAAGTCACCCGCAAGTCGCTGGGCGTGCTGAAGGAAATGGGACCGGAAATCAAGTGGCTCCACAGTTATGTCACCGGCGACAAATTCTATTGCGTTTACCTGGCGCCAGACGAGGAAACCGTTCGCGAACACGCACGCCGCGGCGGTTTTCCGGCGAATCGCATCTCCGCGGTGCGGCGGCTGATCGATCCGAACGCCGCGGGTTGAGGTCAAGCGGAGTTGCGAGAGCGAAGACTTGATTGCTCGGCGCTGTTAAGCGCCTCCTCTATAGCCTGTTCAACCGGCATGGCCCAGCCTTCCATCCACGCCGTCAGGCCCGCAGCATTCCCCAGCGTTCGACGCGCGAAATCCAGAGCCTTCTCCAGCCTTGGTTGCTCGGCCGGGGTGAGGGGTGCGCCCAAGCGCTGGCGAAGCGCAGCAGCGGCTCCAGCAAGATGCAGCGATTGCTCGGCGTTCGATTGCGCCGCGGCACTCGCGGCGAGCAATTCCAGCACCCTCGCAATACCGCGTTTGTGCCCCAGTTCCTGGAACAGCTTGATGCTCTCGCCGTATAGACGGCGCGCCTCGGCGTTGTTGCCCTGATCGCTGCATAGACTCGCCAGATCAGAGAGCGCACTCGCTATTCCCCAGCCATCCCGCAGCTGGCGAAATGCCGCTAGACTTTGCTCGCAGAACGATTGCGCGGCTGCGAGATCCGATTTTTCCCGCGCCACGTCGCCCTGGTAGTTCAGCGTCCAGGCAACCCCGGCGCCGTCTCCGGCTTTGCGGAACATCGTCAGGCACTCGTCGTAAAGCGAGGACGAGCGCGCATAATCGCCCTGCAACTTCGCCAGGTTGGCGAGGTTGCTGAGGGCACGGGCGATGTCAGCGGAGTCTCCGAAATCCTTCCAGATCGCGACACACCGTTCGAAAAGCAAGTTTGCATGCGGCGAGTTCGCCGCGATCGCGTGCGTACGCAGCCAACGCGTTCAGCAGCGACCGCAGCACCCCTGTTGTCGTTCAGATCGATACAGGTTTCGAGACTTTCTTCCGCCAGTTGCCGCGCCGAGCCGTAATCGCCCTGCTCACCCGCCAGAATTGCCCCAGCAAACAGTAGACGCGCGCGGAGCTTCGGACGAGACGCAGCTCCTTCCAACGCCAGGAGCCTCGCGATGGCATCGCGGCCTTCCGTGAAGTATTCCCGGGTTTCCCAGAAATGAAACAGAGCAGCTCCAAGGCGAAGGCCCCAGTCGGCGTCACCAGCCTTGATCAGATAGTCAAGCGCTATGCGGAAGTTATCGTGTTCGAGCTCAAAACGGTCGAGCCACTCTGGGTGAGTGACGGCATCCTCGGCGCCTTCTTCGGCAAGGACGAGGTAATAAGCGGCGTGGGCTCTGCGAGTCTTTGACTCATCGTCGCTCTCGGCCAGGCGTTCCAAAGCATACTCCCGGATGGTGGAGAGCATGACGAAGCGAGTTTCTGCATCGACCTGCTCGACATTCTGCGCCAGGCTCTTGTCCACCACGGAAGCCATGCCATCGAGCACGTCGAGCCCCAGATCGCCCTGGGTATCGCATACGGCCTCAACGCCTTCCAGCGTGCAGCCGCCGGTAAACACGGAAAGCCTCCGGAGGAGGGTTTGTTCAGAGGCATTGAGCAGACCGTAACTCCAGTCCACGGTGCTGCGCAGAGTTTGCTGCCGGGTGGGCAGATCGAGTGCGCCGCCAGTCAACAGGTTCAGCCGGCTTTCGAGGCGTGCCAGCATGGCGGAGGGCGAAAGCAACTTGATGCGTGCCGCCGCCAGTTCGATAGCTAAAGGCAGGCCGTCAAGGCGAGCGCAGATGGTCGCGACCGCGGGTGCGTTTTCTTTGGTCAGGGCGAATTCGTGCTTCACTGCCCGCGCCCGTTCTACAAACAGCGCGACCGCGGGAAGACGTGAAAGAGCTTCCAGAGGCGGAATGGATTTGAGGTCCGGCAGCGCCAGGGGCGGGACGGGAAATTCATGTTCCCCATAAACGTGCAGCGGCGCCTGGCTGGTGACCACGACCTTGAGTTTCGGACCGATCGTCAGCAGCTCCGCCAGCACCGGCGCGGCAGAGACGAGGTGCTCGAAGTTGTCGAGCAGAAGAAGCATCGGCTGGTTCAGTCCCGCTGAGATACTCTTTCAAGCTTTCCTGCGGCAACTGATTACCGGTTTCGCTCACCCCCACTGCTTGCGCGATGGCGGAAGCGATCAAACCCGGTTCGCAACCGCCGCCAGAGCGACGAAGCAAACCCCGCCTGGAAACTGGCCGGCGATCTCGCCCGCCACCTGCAGCGCGAGCCGCGTCTTCCCGATGCCGCCCGGACCGGTGAGGGTGACGAGCCGCACATCCTCGCGGCTCAAGAGCTGACGGAGAGTAGCCGCTTCGGGTTCGCGTCCAATGAGCGCAGTGCGCTGCACCGGCAGGTTGCTGGGCCGAGGCTCCGAATGCCGGGCGGGCGCATCGGCGAGCCGCTCGCGCACGGCGGCGAGGTCGCGAGCCAAATCTCGGGTCGAGGCGTAGCGTTGCGCCGGGTCCTTGGCCAGACAGCGCTCCACAATCCAAATCGAAGGGAGCGGGGGCTTGCAGCATTCTGGAGCCGATGCGCTCCGGCTCATCGCGAAGGATCGCGGCTGTGGTTTCCGCATGCGTCTTTTTCTGGAACGCGGGAAGTCCGGTGACCATTTCGTAGAGCACCGACCCGAAGGAAAACTGGTCGGAACGAAAATCGACTTCATCGCCCTTGGCTTGCTCCGGCGACATATAGCCGATGGTGCCCATGACTGTTCCGTACTCCGTGTTCGGCTGATGGTGGAGTTGACGCTAGCATCCGAAGCCCGGACGTGGCGGCGCGCGCAGTTTCGCCAGACCGAAATCCAGAACCTTGCACGTGCCATCGCCGGTAACCATCAGGTTCTCCGGCTTCAAATCACGATGAACAATGCCAATTTCGTGTGCTTTGGCCAGAGCGTCGGCAATCTGCGCCGCGATGGCGACCGCCTTGCGAAATGGAATCGGGCCAGAGGCGAGAAGTCTCCCGCACCGTCGGCCCATCCACCAGTTCCATGGCGATGTAGTGCGTGCCGTTCACCTGCCCCAAGTTCATAAATCGTGACGATGTTTGGATGGTTGAGCGCGCACGCGGCGCGAGCTTCTTGTTCAAATCGCGATATGGCGTCCGGTTGAGAAATGCCATCCAGCAAAAGGGTCTTGATTGCGACCTCACGGTCAAGGCGAGTGTCTTTCGCGCGATAAACCTCGCCCATGCCACCGCGCCCAGTTTCTTCAGGATGCGATAGTGCGAGAACATCCGGCCGCACATCGAATCGACTGCATCGCCGGTGTCGGCCTGGGCCATGGCTTTCGCCGCAACCCTGATTGCGGGACGTTCGAGAAAACCGTCGGCGTTGCGGTGTGAGTCGAGGAGAGACCTGACTTCCGCTTCCAGCGCGGCATCGCCAGCGGACTCCCGGCGCAGAAACTCGTCGCGCTGCTCGGGCGAGACCTCCAGCGCGGATTGCAGCAGTTGATCAACCCGTCCCCAGCGCTCAGCATCCATCGCTAGATCCACCGCCCATTTCGCGGTAAAGCCACGCGCGGGCGGAACTCCAATCACGCATCACGGTGACCGGCGATATCTGGAGAACTTCCGCCGTTTCTTCCACGCTTAGGCCTCCAAAAAAACGCAACTCAACCACGCGCGCCTTTCTCGCATCCATGCGAGCCAGAGATTGCAAGGCATCGTCGAGTGCGACCAGGTTTTCGGCCCGATCTCCCCCGACTACCGCTATGTCTTCCAGTTCCACGTGCTGGATCGCGCCGCCGCGCTTCAGGTTGTGACGCCGCGCATGGTCAACCAGAATCCGTCGCATGAGCTGTGCTGAAACGGCAAAGAAGTGGGCGCGGTTCCCCCATCGCATCCGTTTGTAGTCGACCAACCGGAGGTAAGCCTCGTTGACCAGCGCCGTGGCCTGCAGACTGTGGTCAGGGCGCTCCCGGTGCAAGTAGTATCGCGCGAGTCGGCGCAATTCGTCGTATACGATCGGCGCCAGTTTATCGAGGGCGTTCTGATCCCCAGCGCTCCAGGCTCGGAGCAATGTACTTACGTCACCCTCGCGGGACATTGCTACTGGATCGCCCACTCCCATGCCCCCAAGCCCCCGAATCTCGCCAATTATAGCGACTATTGACGGCAGCCCCTCAAAGAAGAGACCCACGAATGATAGTTTCGTCGCGCTGTTTACGCCTATTCAGGTGTAGGGCGGCATGACAGCTGCCCAAAGCTTTTCGCGCACTTTGCGGAAACTACATTCCGACCGAGGAGAAAGCTATGACAGCACGAATCACGAGTCTTATCCACACATCAACCGCAAGCCTACTGCATTTGGCGTTGCTGAGCAGTCTAGTCACGGCGGCGCCGCTCTTCGCAGCTGACGACGCCGCGACCAAACATTCCGCTCACGAACAATCCGCACCTGCCAAGCTGGTGCAACAGGTTCGCGAAGGCACGAAGCAGTACATTAACGTTAACAATGCCACTGCAGCCGGCTACGGACCATTTCTAGGGTGCGTTGCCGGTACCGACCACGGGGCGATGGGCGTGCACTACGTCAACGGCACTCTGCTCACCAATCTCACGCTCGATCCATCGCAACCGCAGGCCCTTATCTACGAGCCCTCCCATGGCAAGATGACCCTGGTAGGCGTCGAGTTCATCCTGGACTCGGCGAACTGGCTCGCGGCCAACAACAACACGCCTCCAGTACTCGACGGACAGGTTTTCAATTTCGTCGACGCCCCGAATCGCTTCCACATCAACTCGTTCTTCGAGCTCCACGTCTGGGCATGGCGGGAGAATCCCCAGGGCGCCTTCGTGGACTGGAACAACTGGGTAACCTGCGAAGAGCAGTAGATGAATAGTGCGACGCTTCGGTGGACATTCGTCCGTAGCGGCTTTGGGGATGTGGGAAGCGTCGAACGCTTCTCACGTCTCCACGCCAACCGTCCCCGCCGGGGCGGTTGTGAGCATGTGAGATTGAGATCACGAATCAGCTTTTTGTGATTAAAGACTGACTACAGAGAGAGGTGTCACCATGCCAAAGTTCGTAATCGAGAGAGATTTTCCCAAAGCCGGGAGTCTGTCGCCGCAGCAATTACAGGAGATATCGCAAAAGTCGTGTAAAGTTCTGCGCGGGATGAGCAGCGAAACGCAGTGGATTGAGAGCTACGTCACGGACGACAAAATCTATTGCATCTACGTCGCTCCCAACGAAGAAGCGGTGCGTGAACATGCGCAGCAAGGTGATTTTCCGGCCAACCGAATCTCGCGGGTTCGTTCGGTGATTGATCCGACAACCGCGGAGTAGCCGCAAGAACCATCGAAGGCAACCAAATTTCATGTAATCTTAAAATTCGCCGCTGTCACGACCTCGCGGCAGCAGCCCTGGCCCGTTCACATTACTTGAGATTCCGAGGAATTCATGGATATTCGATCATTGCAGCGGCCCTTGAAAGACCACTACAGGCAAGACCCAACCAGTTCCCGAATCACGCTGACGGCGCATGGCACGCAGGCCGACGCCCCGATTGCCTGCTCGGTAGACTTGGGGCGAGCCATCTACAATGCGCAAGCCCACAAGGGCGTCGGCGGCGCAGGAACCGGCGCCTGCTCCGGAGACCTGCTGTTGGGTGCTCTAGCTGCATGCGCTCAGATCACCTGCCAGATGGTGGCCGCGGCGATGGGAATCCCAACCGAAGCCATCGATGTAACAGTCGAGGGCGATCTGGACCTGCAAGGCACGCTGGGAATCTCGAAAGAGGCGCCGGTGGGATTTGAGAGTATCCGGGTCAGCTTCGACGTCCGCGCACCGGGTGCGACCCCGGAACAGTTAAGCGCGCTGCAGGCGAAAACCGAACAGTACTGCGTGGTGATGCAAACCCTGCAGAAGCCGCCGAAGATCGAGAACCGGTGGAAACGACCGTGATGCGACCCACTAGATTTATAGCCTCCAGCCTCCACTCGGAGGAACCTGACTTCCCGCTTGACATGGAAGGCGGTCGAAGGTAGCATTTCCTTAGTAACCGACCGACCGGTCGGTTTGCAATAGGGGTTCGGGCTGGAATCCATCCCAAGAAGCAAGGCATCTTTCCGGCCTTGTGAAACGCTTTAGGCGTAACGAGAGGAGCACACCGGTGGCTACTATTTTCTATGAGCACGACGCTAATCCCGAGGCCCTGAAGGGCAAAACCATCGCCATCCTAGGCTACGGCAGCCAGGGACACGCGCAGGCGCAGAACTTGCGCGACAGCGGCTACAAGGTCATCGTCGGCCTCGAGCCCAACCGCCCCAGCGCGCAGCAGGCTCGCGCCGATGGCATGGTGGTGGTGGCGCCGGATGAGGCCGCCAAGCGCGCAGACTGGATCCACGTGCTCACGCCGGATGAGACGCAGGCGGCAGTTTACGAGCAGTACATCCAGCCTTATCTGCATCCTGGAAAGATTCTGGGTTTCTCGCACGGCTTCAGCATTCATTTCAAGACGATCGTCCCGCCCAGCGATGTGGACGTGGTGATGATCGCGCCCAAAAGCCCCGGCCACTTGTTGCGGCGGGTCTACGCCGAAGGGCGCGGGGTGCCGTCGCTGATCGCGATTCAGCAGGACTCGAGCAAGCGGGCGCACGAGTTTGCGCTGGCCTATGCGCACGGCATTGGTTCGACCCGCGCGGGCGTGCTGCAGACCACATTCCGCGAAGAAACCGAGAGTGATCTGTTCGGCGAGCAGGCCGTGCTCTGCGGCGGTTTGACTTCGCTGATCAAGAAGGGATTCGAGACGCTGGTCGAGGCTGGCTACGCTCCCGAGATCGCCTACTTCGAGTGCCTGCACGAGATGAAGCTGATCGTCGACCTGATTTACGAAGGCGGCCTCTGACGCATGCGGTACTCGATTTCGAACACGGCCGAGTATGGCGACCTGACGCGCGGCGAGAAAGTTGTGGGCGACGCCACGCGGGCCGCGATGAAGAAGACTCTGGCCGACATTCAGGATGGAACGTTCGCTCGCGAGTGGATCAAGGAAAACAAAGACGGCGGCTACAACTTTGCGGCGTTGCGAGAAAAAGAGCAGAAGCATCCGATCGAGATCGTGGGCGCGCAGTTGCGCGGCATGATGAGCTGGCTGCCCGGTCGCGAAGCGAAGAAGCCAGCCGAAGCTCCTAAGCCAGAACCGAAACAGGTTGTGAATGCTTAAGGGAGCGGAAATCGTTCTGCGGTGCATGCGCGCCGAGGGGGTCGACTTGGTATTCGGCTACCCCGGAGGCGCGATCATGCCGCTGTACGACGCTCTGGAGGGCAGCGGCGTGCGGCACGTCCTTACGCGGCATGAGCAGGGCGCGGTGTTTGCGGCGGAAGGTTACGCGCGGGTTACGGGCAAAGTTGGCGTAGCCATGGCGACGAGCGGGCCGGGCGCGACCAACCTGGTGACTGGCATCGCCGACGCCAAAATGGATTCGGTTCCTCTGGTTTGCATCACAGGGCAGGTGCGGACAGCGATGATCGGCACCGATGCGTTTCAGGAGACCGACGTATTTCGGGGTAACGCTTTCGCTGACCAAGTGGAGCCGGCTGGTGCGCACGATCGACGAAATCCCTGAAGTGATTGCCGAGGGCTTCTACTGGGCGCGCAGCGGGCGGCCGGGGCCGGTCGTGATCGACATCCCTACCGACATACTCAAAGCCAAGAAAGAATTCTCCGGGCCGGCGAAGTTCACTCCGCACGCGCGCCCCGCCGATGCGAAAGCCGAAGGCGGCTTTAGCGACACGATTGTGGCCTTGCTGCAGCGGGCTACAAGGCCAGTGGCGCTGGTGGGCGCGGGAGCAAAACTCTCGGGAGCGATTCCGGCGTTGCGGCGGCTGCTCGACGATTTGAATGTTCCTACGTTCGCCACGGTCCACGGATTGGGCGCGGTTCCTCCGCAATCACCGTATTACCTGGGCATGGTGGGAATGCACGGGACGCGCGCGGCCAACACTGCCTTGCATGAAACCGATTTGCTGATGGTCTTCGGAGCGCGCCTGGATGATCGCGTGACCGGCGATCCCACGCGCTTTGCGCCCAATGCAAAGATCGTCCACTTTGAAATTGATCCGGCGCAGCTCGACCGGGTGCGGGCCTGCGAGTTGCCGGTGATTGGCAATCTGGCCGAGACGATTCCGGCATTTCACGAGCAAGCACGCAACGCTTCCCTGCCCGACTGGAGCGGCTGGCGCGCCGTGGCTTGCGGAGCGGAACGCGCGGAGCTTGATCCCCGCGGCCTGGCGCAGCCGACGATGCGTTTTCTCGATGAGCTTTTCAGCCGCCTGCCGCAGGATAACGTGATCATTGCCGACGTGGGCCAGCATCAGATGTGGGCGGCGCAGCGCTACCGTTCTTCGTCACCGCGCGGCTTTATTACCTCGGGCGGACTGGGAGCGATGGGTTTCGCTCTGCCCGCTGCAGTCGGCGTGCAACTGGCGAAGCCTGATACTTGCGTGCTTTGCGTTTCCGGCGATGGCGGCTTCCAGATGAACATCCAGGAGCTGGCCACGGTGCACCGCCTCGGCCTTCCTATAAAGATGGTGATCGTCGATAACAAATATCTGGGCATGGTGCGGCAATGGCAGCAGCTTTTCTACGAGCGCAACTATGCCGAAACCGATTTGAGCGACAATCCGGATTTCGTCGAGATTGCCAAGGCTTACAAGATTCACGGATGGCGGCTGAATGAGGCTGCCATGGGCGAGTTTCCGGTATCGGCCGAGACCGGAGATCTGATCGACAATTTCCTGCGCTCGCCGGGGCCGGAGTTGCTGGTGTTTGATTGCGCTCCCGAGGCGAACGTTTATCCCATGGTTCCGGCGGGAGCGGCGCTTTCGGAGATGGTGTTTGGGGAGCGAGTAAATTGCCGAAATTTGCGGTTACGAGGGAATGAACATGCAAGTCTTTCACATCCGCTATCGCAACGCGCAAGGCGCACTGATGCGCATCCTCAACGCGGTTTCGCGCCGGGCGCTCGATCTTACTTCGGTGCACGCCGAGGCCGCCGGGCAGGATCACGCGGTCACCATGCTGCTGGAGGTCACCCACAAGCAGATCGGCCAGCTTTACCGCGAGTGGTATGCGATCGTCGATGTGATCGAAGTGCGTTCGCGAGCGGTTTTGCATGAGCAGGAAGTACCGGCCTGGGGGCCGCATCCGCCGGCCTCGGAGAGCGTGGCGGAGCAATCGGCGCGGGCCGCGCTGGCTTAAGTTCTGATTTCGGTTTGGCAGTGTCAACAGCATGAGCGCTCACTGGGTAAGCGTCATGCGATTGGGGAACTTGCAGGTGGAATGCGGCTTCTGGGCATCGCATCAGCCGCAGGTTCCCGTTTTTCTTGAACCTGGCAACGAATCTCTCTGCTTGCATTTCCACTCCTGTTGTAATCTCTTCACGGGTCTTACGCATTATGGATCTTAATCATTATGGATCTTAAGCATCGCAGCCGCGGAATTACCGACGGGCGCGACCGGGCTCCGGCGCGCTCCATGTTCAAAGCCATTGGCTTCACCGACGCCGACCTCCGCAAGCCGCTGATCGGCGTGGCCAATACCTGGATCGAAACCATGCCCTGCAACTTTCACCTGCGGCGGCTCTCCGCCAAAGTGAAAGAAGGCATTCGCGCCGCCGGCGGCACTCCCATGGAGTTCAACACCATCGCCATTTCCGACGGCGAAACCATGGGCACCGAAGGCATGCGGGCTTCGCTGGTCAGCCGCGAGCTGATCGCCGATTCGATTGAACTGGTCTGCCGCGGCCAATTGTTCGACGCCGTGGTGTGCGTGGTCGGGTTGCGATAAGACGATTCCGGCCGCGGCCATGGCTCTGGCGCGCATGGATCTTCCCGGGCTGGTGCTCTATGGCGGCACCATCGCGCCGGGCAGCTATCGCGGCAAGGACGTCACCATTCAAGATGTGTTTGAAGCCGTGGGCGCGAACGCCGCGGGAAAAATCACCGACCAGGAATTGCACGATCTCGAAAACGTGGCCTGCCCCGGCGCCGGGGCCTGCGGCGGCCAGTACACCGCGAACACCATGTCGACTGTGATGGAGATGATCGGGCTTTCTCCCATGGGCTTCAACAGCGTGCCCGCGATGGATGCGCGAAAAGATGACGTCGCATTCCGTTGCGGCGAAGTGGTGATGAATCTGCTGAGAAAAGGCATCCGCCCCCGAAGAATTCTGACTCGCGACGCGTTTGAAAATGCGATTGCATCCGTGGCCGCGACCGGCGGATCGACCAACGCCGTGCTGCATCTGCTGGCGATCGCGCGCGAAGCCGGCGTCGCTTGCAGATTGACGATTTCCAGAAAGTCAGCGAGCGCACTCCTCTGCTCGCCGATCTCAAGCCTTCGGGAAGGTACGTGGCCGCCGACGTGCGACAAGGCGGGCGGCATCCCTGTCATCGCCAAGCGGCTGCTGGATGCCAAGTGCGCCGACGGCTCCACGCTCACGGTCACGGGCCGGACGTTTGCCGAGGAAGCGAACGACGCGAAAGAAACTCCGGGTCAGCCGGTCATCGCGCCGCTCGACCGTCCGCTCAAGAAAACCGGAGGGCTCGTCATCCTGAAAGGAAATCTTGCGCCCGAAGGTTGCGTGGCCAAGATCAGCGGGCATGAGCGGTTGGAGCAGCGTGGTCCGGCGCGGGTTTTCGATTGCGAAGAAGACGCCATGGCCGCCGTCACTTCGAAGAAAATCAAGGCCGGCGATGTCGTCGTCATCCGCAACGAAGGCCCCAAGGGCGGACCGGGCATGCGCGAAATGCTAAGCGTGACCGGAGCCATCGTGGGTGAGGGACTCGGAGCCTCGGTTGCGCTGTTGACCGACGGCCGCTTCAGCGGCGCCACTCACGGACTGATGGCCGGCCACGTCTCGCCCGAAGCCGCGCTGGGCGGCCCGATCGCGGCCGTGCGAGACGGCGACATGATCCGCTTCGACGTCAGCAAGCGCCTTTTGGAAGTTGAGATCAGCGACGAGGTTCTGCGCCAGCGCATGAAAGAATGGAAGCCGCCGCAGCCGCGCTATCCCACTGGCGTGTTTGCCAAGTATGCGGCGCTGGTCTCATCGGCCTCACAGGGGGCGATTACCCGACCGCCGCAATGAAGCCGGTCGCTGAATCGCAATTGGACTTCAAATGAAGCAGGGAGCGGCATCGGCCGCTCCCTTTTATTTCTTACAGCTCGATCATCTCACTGCTTCGCGCCTCTTACTTCGCACACCTTACTTCGCGAGACTTACTTCGCACATCCCGGGCTGAAGGCAGTCAGCAAGTTCGCCTTGGCAGAGATGACGCAGAAGTATGGCTTGCTGGTCGAATCCCAGGAGAAGTATTGCTGGGAGGCGGATTGGTTCGAATTGAGGAAAGTGTTGAAATCGACCGTGTCCTCATGCTGCCCACTGTTCGACTGAAAACTGGAGGACACCGGCCAATTGTTCTTCCACGTGCTCACGAACGACTCGTAGGTCTGACTGGCGTTCGTGGTCAGATCCGTGTCTCCGCTTGACACCACAAATTCGTTAAGGTCCATGGTCAGGGGGAAACTGAACGACTGGGTGGTGACGGTAGTGTCGTCTCCACCTCTCGACGTTGTCGTCGTTGACCACACAGACGAGCCCAGCGAAATGTTTTCCAGGTACTGGGTGCTGGTGATGTCGTAATACTGGTTGTTGAAGAAGTTCACATTCTGCGCGATTTTCGTCGTCACCTTGCCATGCGAAGTGTTGACGTAACCCGAAATCGTAAAGCTGCGGTTCGACTTCAAGTTCACCGTACCCTTGGTGACGGCCGGCTGCACGTTGAGGTTCTCCGTGACCACCGGAGATGGCGCCGCAGTCAGAGTGTTCTTGGTGATGGCGCCGGTAACCTGGGTCGTGCCCGCATCAAGATACAGCAGCAGTGATGCAGTATCCGAGAAATAACTGTCGGCGTTGTAAACGCTGACCGAAACTGTGTGAGGCGAGCCGTTGCTCAGCAGTCCGGCAAAAGGAGTGAGGTTCACCCGATAAGGTTTGAAGTTCAGAGTCTGCACGCCCGGGATCGGGGACCACAAGTAAGGATCGATGCCGCCGGTGAAAACCCAGGGAGAAACCGGCGCCACGCCGGCCGGTTGCCCGTCAATGGTGATCTCGGTCTCGCGGAAGCCGGTATTGCCGCAGTTCTCCAGTTCCGCTGCCACGTCGTTGGCAACGCAGGTGTACCAGAATTCGTCATTCGACTGGCTTTGCGAATAGACGTCCAGATACGCCTCCTCAACATTCGTGGGAAAAGTGAAGGTGCCGGAGAGCGTGCTTGAGGTTGTATTAAGAGCGACAGTGCCACCAGAGGAGCCGCCAGAGAGCGCCAGCACCTGATCGGCGGCGATGGGTGCGGTTTCACCTTTCGCCAGAGGATAGAACTCCAAAGAGGCCGAGGCGAAAATCGTCGAGGTGAGCCCGCAGCATAACGTATTGCCGATGTCAGCCTGACCGGTCTGCGCGGAGTAGAAGATTGAACTGTAATCCGTGAGATCGTTTTCGATATGCCACGATGGGCCAATGCTCGAAGGCTCGGCGGTGGTGCCGAAATAAATGTTCACTGGGCCCAGCCAGAAGTTGGCGGTGCGGTCGTATTGAATGCCGGCGTTCAGGCTGATATCGGCTTCCAGCACGACCTTGGCCCAAGGGCCGGGACAGGCGGAGGGCGGAGCGTAATTAAAGTTCTCCACATTGAAATCGAAGAACTGCGCTCCGCTGAAAAGCGGCACCACGCAAGGTTTGGTGGAAGGCCGCGCCACATTAGGGTCAGCAGTCACAGTGTTGGCCGAACCAATCACATAAGGACCGGAAGCCGAAGCGAAGGGAATGAATACCGTTACCAGCAGCAGAAGCGGAAAAAAGTTTCGCGCCAGACGAATACTTGGGGGCATGTGATCCTCCTGGGAGATTGCGGCAAACCTCTTGCCAGCCGCGGCATTGCGGAAGCGCCAACCAGTGCAGCAACGCTCGCGACGCAGTATGCCGCGTTCCGCCGGAACATGTCAACCGCAGACGAAAGTCTCTAATGCCAAGCTGGGCGCGGATCTTCCCGCCCGATCGTGCGCTCCCTCCCTCGATCGGGCCACGCAAAGGCACGTTCGTGGCGTTCCCAGGACTAGCGATCGAAGCTACACTACGCGAGCCTTGCTTGCACCGGCTAGAAAACTTTGAAGCTTGTTCAAGGCACAAAAAGCTTATGGCCGCTCATACTGAGCCTCTCCCGGCGAAGCAGCGTTTGGATTCGTGGAAGGAAATTGCCGCCTTCTTTGATCGCGACGAGCGCACTGTCAAACGTTGGGAAAAAGAACGCGGACTTCCAGTGTACCGGGTGCCGGGAAGCGCTCGCGGTGGCGTTTTCGCTTACGCCGAGGAACTGGCGGAGTGGCTGGAGGCTCCGCACCACGACTGGGGGGCTGTCGAAGGCGACCCGGCGGCGAAAACCTCCGCCAAAGAAGGCCATGGCCGCAAAGTTCCAGCTAACGTGACCCGCAGAGTTCCGGCCAATGTTCTGACCCTCAGGGTTCCCGCCGATGTTCCCACACCGGCGCTTCGGTTGGTCCCGCCGCCCTCTCGAGTGGAGGCGGCAATGACCTTCCTCTGGCTCGTGCCTCTGGTGCTGATCGTCGGTTCGTTTCTCGCCTTCTCGTTCGGCCATCGCGAACCCCGCTTCAAGAACGCGCTCGCTGCCCCACATCCGCCCAGTGCCGAGGCCCAGGATCTTTATCTCAAGGGCCGCTACCATTTCGAGAAGCGCACGCCCGACGATCTGAACCAGGCGGTAGATTTCTTCACTCAGGCGATCGTGCATGATCCCGGTTATGCAGCTCCTTATGTAGGCTTGGCGGACAGCTACAACCTGCTGCGAGAATTCAGCGCCATGCTTCCCCAGGATGCCTTTCCGCGAGCCCGGTCGGCCGCCGCTAAAGCGGTGGAGCTCGATCCCAACTCCGCCGAGGCCCACAACTCCCTGGCGTTTGCCAGCTTCTGGGGATTCTTCGATGTGGCCACAGCCGACCGTGAATTCAAGCGAGCGATCGAGCTGAATCCGGGCTTGCCCCGCGCCCACCACTGGTACGCCACCTTCCTCGTCGAGACCGGGCGCACTCAGGAAGCCCTGGCGGAGATCGAGCGGGCCCGGCAACTCGATCCTTCTTCGACTCCAATCCTTGCCGACAAGGGATGTATTCTCACAGTCGCAGGAAAAACAGAGGAGGCTAGAACCCTTCTTATGCAGCTCGCGGCCTCCCAGCCAGACTTCATTCCTCCGCACCGCTACCTGGCTCAAGACATTTATTTTCGTGAAGGAAATTATGCGGGATATTTCGCGGAAAGCGCGACCGTCGCGCGTCTGCGCCACGATGCCAAGGCACAGAAAATCGTCGACCTGGAGAAGGCAGCCTATGAACGCGGCGGCCGCCGGGGACTGTTTGAGGAGCGACTGAGGACCGCGCTGGAATTGTTCAACCGCGGCGCAGGCTCCGCCTTCGATGTAGCCGACGCCTACGCGGCCCTGGGGCAGGACAACGACGCTCTGAAGTATCTCGAAATCGCCTACCAGCGGCACGACCTTTCACTCACCACGCTCACCACCAACCACGCGTTTCAACACCTGCATGAGGACCCGCAGTTTCGCGCATTGTTGGTTAAGGTCGGCCTTCCGCCGGTGCAGTGACTTGGCGGCAGAGGAACCTACCGCTTGTTTCGCCGCTTCATCCGGGCATCTCGCTTGCCAACTTGGCCGGGAAGGTCCATGATGTTGCCCTTGGCTGGCAAATCCCTGCACGGCTGAATCCGCACACTAATCCGAATCAGGAGCTTCACTGCCCATGAAACGCCGCTTTCTTTGCTTCGTCCTCATCAACTGTTGCTTGGCATTTGCGCTTGCAAACAAGGATCATCGTCGCCCGAACAGTCGGCAATGAATTCAATTCGCCCAGAAGCCATTCGAGCTCACATGCGGTTCCTCTCTGACTCGCTCCTGCAGGGTCGGGCACGGGCACGCCGGGCTACCAGATTGCGGCCCGCTATATTGCGACTCAACTCGAGGCGGCGGGCCTGCATCCTGGGGGCGTGAACGGAACCTGGTATCAGACCGTGCCGCTGCGCAAGTCGGTGCTCGACGACGGCAAGAGTTCCGTGGTCGCTGGTCACCAAAAGCGGCGCGCAAACCCTGGTTCCGTTGAAGGATTACGTGCAATTCGGAGACTTGATCAAGCCTGACAACAGCGTTGAGGCTCCGGTCGTGTTCGTGGGATTCGGCGTGACCGCAAAGGAACACGATTACGACGACTACGCCGGCGCCGACGCGAAGGGCAAGATCGTAGTAGTGATCGACGGCGCGCCGGCAAAGTTCCCTTCGACGGTGCGAGCCTACTATTCCGATACCGTCGTAAAACAACGGAACGCGGTGGCTCACGGCGCGGTGGGGTTCATGGACCTGATGACGCCGGAAGATCAGAAGCGCTATGCCTGGGAGTGGCTTGTTCCGCAGATCCAAATGGGAAACATGCAGTGGCTGGAGAAAGATGGCAACCCCCACAACGTATTTCCCGAGCTTCGCGGCTGGGCATTGCTCAATCAATCCGGTGCCGAGAAGCTGTTCGCCGGCTCGGGCAAGACGCTCGCCCAACTCTTCGATGCCGCCCGGGCCGGGCAGCCCCAGTCGCTGGCTCTGCCCGTCACCGCCCGCATCCACTCGATCAGTTCGCATACCTCGGCCGACAGCCCGAACATCATCGGCGAGGTCATGGGCTCCGATCCCGCGCTGCGCAACCAGTACGTGGTCTATACCGCGCATGTCGATCATCTCGGGATCTGCCCGCCGGTGAATGGCGACAACGTTTGCCACGGCGCTCTCGACAATGCTTCCGGCGATGCCAGCCTGCTGGAAATCGCGCGAGCTTTCGCCAGCCTGCCCAAGGCGCCGCGCCGCTCCATCCTGTTTGTCTTTGTTACCGGCGAGGAGATGGGCTTGCTGGGTTCCGACTACTTCGCGAACTCTCCGACTGTCCCGCGCAGTGCGATCGCAGCCAACCTCAACATCGACGGCGCGCCCGGCCTGTTTTACTCTATGAAGGACCTGATCGCGCTCGGCATCGAGCACTCCAGCCTGGAGCAGCAGGTGCAATCGGCCGCGAAACAGATCGGGTATTCCCTCAGTCCCGATCCCATGCCGGAAGAGAATTTCTTCATCCGCAGCGACCAATATTCATTCGTCCAGCAGGGCGTCCCCGCAGTCGATATCACTGACGGAATTCAGGCCACCGATCCAAAAGTGGATGGGATGAAACTGCAGAAGGAGTGGATGGTGACGAAATATCACACTCCGCTCGACAACATGGATCAGCCACTCGACTACGCCTCGGCAGCGAAGGCGGCAGGGGTCAACTTTTTGGTCGGCTACGAAGTGGCGCAGCAGGATGGCACGCCAACGTGGGATAAAGGCGACTTCTTCGGAGAAAAGTTCGGCCCGCGACACGCCGGCCTCCCGACAACTCAGTGAACCCGCTCACGGACCTTTTGCGCCGCCCACTTTTTGAGCAGGCGCAGGTTGGGCCGGAGTCGCATCCGGAATAGCGCTGTCCAGCCAAGCCGTGTACCACAGATTCAGAAGCATCTGCGAGCCCGCCGCCAACCTCCGGGTGGTGAAGGACAGAGCCTCGGGCGTTCCCTTGCCCGAAAATGCGCCCGCCTTTTCGAGCGCGTACACAGTTTCGACATGCCCGTTCGAGTCTTTCAAGTAGGCGACATATTGCTGAAACGGATCGGTCAAGCGCTCAGGGGCGTGAACCAGTTCAGAAAAATCTTTGGCCGCAATGTTCTGCGCGACGTAAGTAGTTTCAAAAAGAGCGTGAATTTTGTGCTCGGTAGTGTAGCCGTTGGGATTCGGACCCACCCAGCCGTTGTATTGAATGGTGGTGTGCAGGGGCTGGGAGCCATCGGCCACATAATGGCCAAGCCATCCCGCATAGAAACACAATGGCGTGCTCGACCGGAGCCGTGGGTTGATGAAGATCGCGTCAGCCGGCGGTATTCCCGAAAAGCCGCTTTCAGCCGGCCAAAGACTTCCAGCGTGATGTAGGGTTGAAGTCCCACGTGCTCGGGAAGGTAGTCGTCGGCATGGTCAGCGGTCGGCGGCGCGCTTCTCGTAGAGCTTGCGATAAAACTCATAGCGCCGTAGCGGGCAGCGGATTGAGCCAGTCGACGCGCTCAAGATCAATGAAGTGATCGGGCTCCTGCGCATTCTTGAGTGCAGATTCCGAGGGATTGCGCCAGCGGTCAGGCTCAGGGCCGAGATAAGCGATCTCCGCCACCGCCCGCCGCAGGAAATCGCGGCATGTCCGGCAGGGATTTTCTGCAGCCGCGACGCGGTTGATGTAGGTGTGACCCTCGTTGCCCCAGGCGAAAGCGGCATCGGACTGCAAGAGAACGAGGGCGACCAGCAGGCAACTGATCAGCCCTCGTTCTGAATTATTATCCGTTTTCATCCATGTCAAGCCTGATCGCAAACATGCCTGTCTCCCAAACTAGAACGGCAAGGTGCATGGCCAACTGCAGGAAGCGGTTGCTCCCGACTGTCTGCCTGATCACGCCATAGTTCTTGGCGAATTCGGCGAGGACGGACGCAAAATTTGGCGTCGGTATCAGGAAAACACGGGTATGGATTGAAGCAGGCATTCAGGGCGAAATTGCCGTTGGGCGCATCGAAATCCGGATGGTTGAAGATGTTGAACGCGTCAGCCTGGAATTTCAGGGCATAGCGCTCTCCTATTTTGAAATTCTTGAAAACCGAGAAATCGAATCGCGTCTGGAATGGAGCGCGGAAGATATTGCGGCCATTGACCCGTAGCTGGTTTCCTGAGTGTCGCAGACAGTCGCGCCCGCCGTGTGTCGGGCCGCATGGAGGAACTCCGACTTTGGCCCGGGTTAAGGAATGGGATGGAGAAGTCATTCGGGTTAATGTATGGAACTCTGACTCCCGCGAAAGGCCCAGAGTTAAACGAATTGTCCTTGCCGCCCTCGGTGGCTTGCTTTGGCGAAGATTCCAGGCGCCAGCGGCAGAATCGGATTGGTGATGAAGTCATCGGCGCTGAAGAAAATACTGCCGGCGGTTCCCGAGAAATCGATGACGCTGAATGGTTCGCCACTCTGGGCCACGGTGACGCCCTGAACTCCCCAGCCATTTGCGACTTCGTCGACGAATTGGGATCGTAGGTCCAGAGTCGGAAGCTGATAAACATAGCTGATCGTAAGCACGTGCGTGCGATCAAATCGGAAGAGGCGTAAGCCGTTCTGGGCACAAGCGGATTATTCCCATTGAAGAAAAGGCCCGCCCCAACCCGCTGCCTTCATCCAGCGAATGCGAGTAGGTGTAGGAAGCATTAACCTGCAGGCCGTGAGACATTGTTTTGGTCGCCTGGAACTGCAAGGCGTTGTAAGTCGAGATGCCCTCCGCTCTCCAGAAATCCGCGTTGGGATTGAAGCCGATGTAAGGGCGTCCGCAGAGCAGTGTTTCCATCGGAGAACGAAAACGCTCCAATCGTTGTTTGAACTTGCTCGGTCAGCAGGCGTATTGTACATTGGCATCCTGGGCCTGGAATCCGTAGGAGTAAATCTGTCCGTTAATAGGGTGCGAAGGGGTCGCGACGCCGCGGCTGGTTAAAGGGAATCGGTATGGGCTGGTGCACGCCATGATTTCCGATATAGGCCAGAGTCAGCACCACATTATTCTTGGGTTGCCATTGCAGATCCAGGCTCCAGTTTTCTGAATAGGGCAACTTATTCGCGGGATCGTAGCGCACCGAACAGGAAGTCGGGGTTGGCGAAGCCGGTCGGCGTACAAGTAGGCGTGACTGGTTCGGCGCAACCGCTCGAGTTGAGACTGATTGTAAATAAGTCCGCGACTTGGATAAGTTGTTCGGAGGGGGCGTCGAGGCGGCGTCGTGCCAAAGGGTTCAGCGTGAAGGCAGTCCGGGTTGCCGACGCACATGTGTTAATCGGCACGGTAAAGGGCTGCTTGCGTGGTAACGCTAAAGGGGCCGCTTATCCCCAGGCCGGCACTGGCGGAAAGTTCGGTAAAGTATTCGCCGCGGTCGGCGTACATTCCGAAGCCCGCACGAACCACCACATTCTTAAGAGACGACGGGCGTCCAAGCGAGTCCGATCCGCGGAACGAACATCCATTGGCGGCCCGTCAGTGTTGAATCGCATACTCCCTTGAAGCCAAATGCCTTGTTGTTTCCCGCCACTACCAAGCCAATCCGGTCGCGTTCATTATTGGAAGAGTACCGAATGAGTCGGTAGCGAGTCATTGTATTTGTAATCGGACGCATAGAAATTGGTGAGCAGCCCATTTTGTTTCATAAAGAGGGCCGTCCCAGTCCCAACGTCCACCCAAGTTTAAGGTGAGATTCGACCGGAGTTTGATATTGTCTTGAACGAAAAGACCAGCGGAGCGGGAACGGAAATGGCGGTTCAGTTTCGCCGTTGAGAGTATTGTCCGCTGCTGTGATCCTGACCCAGCGTTCCGGTGAGAAAGTCACCGAAGCTATTAAAGCTGAAATTGGCGACCTGGTTCTCGCGATTTTCAACATTCAGTTGCATGTAATCAAAGATGCCTCCGAAAGACAGCGAGTGCCGTCCTCGCACCCAATGGAAGGCCGACGATCCTTCATGCTCATTCTGGAAGATTCCAGCGTTCGCGAAGTTGGTTGAGGGCCCGATGCTCATTTGGTTGCCATTGCAGGGTGTAATTGTTCCGCCACTGGCCAAGGCGGCTCCGACGTCGGCATTCGAAATGGTGATGCCGGGAAAGAATGAGCTGCCGAGAAGATTGAGCCCCACATCGCTAGGCTTCAGAGACTGAGCGGTCGTGGCGTTGGCCACCTCACGAACAAACCCGTAGCGGTTTTCCCAGCGTAGCGTTGGGGGTGAAGAATGGTGGTGTTATCCAGAGAAAACAGCTGGCTGCCCGCGTGCATCGTTTGCGGGAAACCGAGAACCTGGCTGACTGCAAAGGGAATGGTGGTTGGGTCTCTCTGGAAATAGTACTTGCCGGCGAGACGGTCTTTCGCGCCAAAGTTGTAGTCGATATTCCCGTTGACCTGAGTTGCATTAAACTGGCTCGGTGGGCCCTTCACAAAAGCGTTGAAAGGCCTGAGTTCCGCTCTCCGCCGTTGGGCGCATTCGCGGAAGGAATGATGAACTGCCCGCTCGGGTGCTTTGGCTTGCAGGATGGCCAGCGCGACCGGATCCACTTGGTTCGCGGTAATGCACGCGGATTGCCGCTGCACAGCCGTCGGTCGGTGTTCACAAGGTTGCAAGATCGGCTGCATTCCGATTTGTATCCGTAAGACGCCTGGCAGTGTAGGCACCCCGTTGAATGCGCCGCTGAGAGCATCACTGATCCGCTGCCCCTGATAGGAAGCGAAGAAGAATAGCTTGTCCTTCTTGATGGGTCCTCCCACCGTCCCGCCAAACACGTTGCGGTGCAGAGGAGGGGCGCCTGAAAGAACGGATTGACTGCAAGAAAAGTGGGTGCCGCGTCGAAAACATTATTCTGGAAGTATTCGTAGACCTGGCCGTGCAGCAGGTTTGTTCCGGACTTGGTTGTGGTTTCGATATGAGCGCCACTGGCCGAACCCATGGAGGCGTCGTACATGGAAGTGCTGACATGCACCTCTTCGATAGTTTCTATCGGGGGCGTGGGCAGGGCTTGGCCGATGGCGTCGAACACCGAACTGTTGGTTTGAACCTGGCCCCCGACGCCGAAAATTTCTCCCGTATTCAGCGGTGAACCGGCTGTCGGAAATGTTACTGGTCGAATTTCCGTTGAATAAGTTGTTGGCGTTTACCCCATTAAACGTGAACAGATTACTGGTGTCGCGCTGGCCGTTCGCCACGATGCCCTGGTTGCCCAGACCTTCGTTCGAACCAGAACCCGAGAGGAAATCCGCGCTGACCCCGGGGGCTTGAATGGCGAGTTGGGTGAAGCTGCCGGTACCCAGTGGAACGGATTCGATCTGGTTCGCTCCCATTGTGTAGCCGTTGCTCGTATCAGTCTCATTCAGCATCGGCGTGGCGTTGACCGTAACCGTCGAGGAAACTGCGCCGGGTTTCAACTTCGCATTCACCGTCGCGGTGCGGTTGCCTTGCACGATGATCTGCGGATAGACCGCGGTTTGAAATCCTTCTTTCGAGAACGTGACTTCATAATTGCCGATCGGCAGATCGGCGATGCTGAACGAACCATCGGACTTGCTTTCAGCAGTGACTTCGAGGTTCGTGGCCGGCGCGCGCACTTTCACCGCGACTTTCGGCACCACGGCGCCGCTGCTGTCGGTGACCGTGCCATTTACCGATCCCAAAGTTTGCTGGCCGATGGCCGACGCAGCGCTGAGAAGCAGCAACAGCAGCAGCAGGCCGGAGTTAGAGAAACGCTTGAAGGCAGGGACAGCCAGGGCGGAATGAGAGCTCACCACACACCTCCTGGAATTGAACGACGGATTCTACCCGCAGAGCGTCTCGGAGTTCAAGAAAACAGTCTGTTAAAATTTGGATAGGGCAAGCTGGAATTGGAGATAGAAGGGATTCGAAAAGAAACAACGGCCGCGCCGCCTGCGGTGCGGCCGGAGGGGAAGCGTTAGGGATAGGTTAGTTCGAGGCGCCACGCCGGCGTGGCGCCTCGAATTTCTCTAGGTTAGAAGCGAACGCGAGCGCCCAGCTCGATCTGCCGGTTGCCGCCGGGTTGCTCCTGCGCTGAGCCGTTATTCAGAGTGCCGAAACCGGACGCGCCTTCGAAGAGAGCCGCTTCGGCGTTGCCAGCCGGATCCAGCCACTGATTGTGGTTCAAAACGTTAGCGAACACGCCTTGGAATTCCAGGCTGACGCCCTCCGTCACCCGGAAGTTCTTCTTGATGCTGAAGTCCATATTCCAGTAGGGCAGGCCAATGAGAATGCCAGTGCCGCCGTCCCGGTTATCTAACCCCAGAATCGGATTACGGAAGCTGTTAATCGCTGCCGTGCCGTTCGCGAAGAAATTGACCGGCAACCCGCTTGAGGGCTGGTTGTAGTAGGCGTGACCGTATTTGACGGGTCCAATCGGTACCGCGTTTTCTTCGCCAAAGAAGTTGCTGTTATCCCCGGCGCCGTATTCCTGACCGCCTCCGGTCGTGGTCAGAATCTCGATCGGAGAGCCGCTGCCCGCGGTGAATATAGACGAGAACGTCCATCCGCCCAGCGCCCGTCCCATGAGTCCATGCTGCCCCTTATAGAAGGGCGGCTGGTACACAAAGAACGTGTTGTAGACGAACTTGCGGTTAAAGGTCTGTAGGCCGTACATCGTATAGGGGTTGAAGGGATCGTCCGGAGTGAATTCACTGGTGGCCTGAACCAGCGCTGCCGTTCCCAGGGCTTTGGACCAGGTGAAGTTCGACTGCATCGTCAATCCCCTCCAGTCCGCCATCTTCACGGAGGCGAAGCCACCGTTGTAGTTTCCGAAGCCTACGCTGGCGTTAACAGCAACGCCCGACGTCATCTGGGGTCCCAAAGGCCCTGTGGTTGTGTTCATCATGCTGTGCGGGAAGTTGAACGGCGCCGCTGTCCAAATCGCTCCACAGGCTCCACACTTGAGCATTGTAAGGCACAGTGGCGTTGGGGTTCCCCGCCTGTGGAAGCGACCGCCTTCGTTGTCCACCACGGCGGCGGTGCAACTGGTAAACCCGTGTGCAGTATCCCGTGCTGCGTTGCCAGCGCCGCCTCGAAGAACGGTTGCGGCGTGACCGCCGCCGCGTTGGCCGCGCAACCACCGCCGGCCAGCCCCGCAATGCCTCCGCAGTATTGCAACACCACATTCTTATACGCCTGGGCGAACTGTTGCCCGCCCATGGTCATCATGTAGGGCACCGCGTTCAGGTTGATGGGTTGGTACTCGTGGGTGATTCTGCGCCCGATGTAGCCCAGTTCCAATGTGACCTTGCGGGACAACTGGCGTTGAATGGTCAAGTCGAACGAGTCCACCTGGTTGGGCCGGAAATTCGGATCCAGAGACTCAGCGGTGGCGGCCGAAATGGCATTGTATCCGGGAAAGTCCGGTTGGGGCAGCGTCGCACTGGGCTGCTGGCAGTGGGGCAGTCAGGCCATCCACGCCAATGCGGAAAGCCGTCGTCGGCGTGGCTGTGTTTCCTGACGCGCCGCAGGTGCCGTTACTGAAGGCACTGCCGACGCACTGAACCGGCTGCATGAGGCCCGTGCCCAGCAGGGGCACCAGCACCAAGTCCACACCGTTCAAGCGCCCGAAGACGCGGCCGTAGCCGCCGCGAATGACCGTATCTTCATGGCCGAACATCTTCCCGGCCAGCGAATCGCTGTCGAAGTGCGGGTTCCAGGCCGCGGCGATGCGCGGGCTGAATGAGCCGTAAAACGGGTTGTAGGGATACTTCAGCCCATTCTCGGTATTGCCCACCAAGGCAAAACCGATTTCAGGATTGTAGACTTGGCCCTGCAGCGCAGCCCGCTTCCGGTTCGCCAGGTAGGACTACCGCCGAAATTGGCTGGTCTGACTGATCCACCAACTCCACCTGCTTGCCCGTCGCTTCCACCGGCGGCATCTCCAGCGTCCAGCCCAAGCCGTAAGTCAGGGTGAACGTCGGTTTCATGTGCCAGGTGTCGCTGAAATACACGTTGTAATAAGGAATGGTGCTCTTGTCGAATGCCGGTGTCAGCGGAGGATTCAAAGCCAGATTTGGGCCACTCCGGGTATAGACGGTCTGGGCGATGGAAACGATGCCCAGCGCCGCCGCGGTAAGGGAGGGGCAGTTGGGGATATTGGGATCGATTGCAAATCGATACGATTGGACGCGAGTTCCGATCCGGGGACTCCGTTGCCCAACTCATACACCGGTTGGTAGTTGATGCCGCCGCCATTATCGGTGCGTTGATGGTAGTCCCAGTTGTGCTGATAGGTGCCGCCAAACTGGAACAGGTGGTTGCCTTTCAACATGGAAATATCGTCGCGAACCATCTGATCGTGCCCATCCCAGATTCGGTTGCGGGTGTTCTGCGTGTTTACGTTGTAGGGCCCCAAATCCTGGTGTTCGCCGGCGGTTTGGCCGCTAAAAATTTCGAGGGCTCCGCCCAGCGTGGCGGTCTGCGGGGTATCTCCTTGCCGGGCGTACGCCCACCAGTTACGCAGAAAACTATAGTGGAAATCGTTGGTGGTGTTGGTGCTGATGTTGGTGGTCAGCGCCGCTACCAGGAGATGGGACTGCAGCGGACCCTTGGATATGGAAGCCGGGACACCCTTCGTGTCGCCGGGGAAGAAGCCGCCGATATCGATCTGATTATCGTTGTTCGCGATCAGCTTGTTCCAACGATAGCTCGACATGAAGTGCCACTTGGCCCCAAAATCGTGGTCCACGCGCCCCACGGCGAAGTTGCTGGTGGTGGGCAGGGCAACGTTGGCCGAGAAGCCCAGAATCGTTGGCCCCGTCGCAGAGGTTCTGCGTGCAGGCCGCATTCGACTGGGGTTCGTAGGTCTTCCAGATCTGCTGAACCAGGGGGTTGATGCCAATCCCACGCGGATCGGCGCTTCCAGTAGGTGAAGACCTGCCCGTGATGGGGTCCGTTATGTTCCCCGCCATCAAGGCCGGCGAGGGAACGTTCCTATTGATGGTTTCGGAGTTGGGGAAACGGAAACCTTCGTAATTGGCAAAGAAATAGGTCTTGCCGCCAAGAATCTCTTTCGGGATAAGCGGCCCGCCGATCGCCCCGCCAAAGCGGCTGTAATGGAAGCTGGGCAGCGGAACGTGGTTGTAGTCATTCTGCCAACTTTGAGACGACCAGTTGTTATCTTTATAATATTCGTACGCCGTGCCGTGCCAGGCATTGGTTCCGCGCTTGGTGACCACCTTCACTTCGGCGCCCGCGGAACTGTTGAAATCGGCGGTCTGGCCCGCCGAGTTTACCTTGAACTCCTCCACGCTGTCCTGCGGCGTGGGCAGCACGCCCGTGGGCCCGCCCACTCCTGCTCCCAGATTATTCTGCGTGGCCACACCGCCGGTCGGGTCGCCCGCCATGCTGCTGAAGTACACGTTCTGGCTGCCGTCCATGTCGCTGCTGTTGTTGCCGCCATCCAGCGAGAAGTAGCTCTGATCGACCACCGCGCCCGCCACGCTGCCATCGGGACTCACGCCCGGCTGCAACTCGACGAACGAACTGACGTCGCGGCCCAGGCTCGGCAGGTTGTCCAGGGTGAGACTCGTAATGGTGTTGCCTACGGTGGCATTCATGGTCTGCAGTTCGGTGCCGGCGGTAGTCACCTCCACCACCACATTCGTCGCCGCCCACCTGCAGAGACAGATTGAGCGTGAGGCTGGCCCCGACTTTTACCTCCTGGTTCTCGGTCTTGGTGGTTGCAAATCCCGCTTTGCTGACTGTAATGCTGTAGATGCCCGGGTTAACGTCCACATAGATGTACCGCCCAGACGCGTTGGTGGTCGTGGTGCGCGCAGTATTGGTCGCGATGTCAGTCAGCGTCACCGCCGCGCCTGCTACCACCGCGCCGGTCGGATCAGTCACGGAGCCGGCGACCGTGCCGGTTGAGGTTGACTGCGCCCACGCGGGCAGAGCAGCTGCCCACACAAACCACCAAAAGCAGAACCAGAGCCAACTTCACGCTTCGGATGTACATTGTTTTCCTCCGACCAAAAGATTGAGTGTCGCGACTGACCGAGAAAAATAGATGAGTCGCTAAACACTTCCACCATGTTGAGTGTTTGCAATTAGCGAACCAGAGCGTAGTCGTCGAGTTTTCAATCGGTTACATCAATGCAGCAGATCTGCGGTTATGAAATGCGGGATGCCAACTAGACAGTCCTCACAGCGTATGTCCTGCGCGTGAGGTTGCGTGTCTGTAAGACTGTCACTGCGTGCCTGTAGGACTACATCAAACAGGAGAGGAATTTCCAAAAGTCCCGATTTCCGGAGATTCCTTGCGAGCTTGACTCTGGTTATTCGAAGATGCATACTGGTTGGTATGTTAGCTATTAGAAAACGATCGCGACGCAGGCGGGCGACCTCGCGGGATCCGGAGCGCACACGAGAACTCCTGTTGCAGGCTGCCTTCCAAGAGATATACCGCTCTGGCTTTCGGAGCGCTGACCTGGATGCCATTCTGGCCGCAGCGGGCGTCACCAAAGGCGCGCTGTACTACCACTTTGACAACAAGGAGGCCCTCGGCTATGCGGTGGTGGACGAGGTCATCGCGAGTAACCTTCACCAGAAGTGGGTGCAGCCTTTACGGAACGCCGAGAACCCCATCGACGTTCTGGTCCGCATTATTCAGTCCGAATCGCTGAAAAGAGAAGACGTTCAGCGTGGCTGCCCCTTGCTTAACTTGTCTCAAGAGATGTCAGGTCTTGATGAGGGATTCCGCAGAAGGACGGCAAGAGTTTATAAGGACTGGCACGACGCCATGGCGGAGGCACTGCGCGAAGGACAGAAACGCGGGGTAGTGCGGAGTGATATAAACGCGAATGAAACGGCTACGTTCCTGATCGCGGCGTGGGAGGGGTACGTCGTTTTAGGAAAGAATTCGCAGGATCCTCGGATGATGGAATCAGGCCAAAGAAGGGTGAGCGGCCACATCGAGTCGCTGCGCCCGGCACGAGGCCGGATGCGAGCGGCAGGCCGGGGATAGCCGGCCTTTGCGTTGCTGCAACTGGCAGTTGTCGCCAGCAATGAATCCTCGCAGCCCCCTTCCCAGGTTGACACTTGTCGCCGTAACATACATACTCGTTGGTATGATCGATGCAACACGCAGTGGAATGGCCGCATCACAACAGTCGGATCGTCCCACAATCCGCGCCGGAAAGGGGAAATCAATGGACCGAAGGACATTCAAGACAATCGGATTAGCAAGCGTCCGTGCTTGTTATCGCGCTGGGTGCGAGCTCGCAAATGCAAGCACAATCCAAAACCCCGTATTCCAGCATGGTCGCGCTTAACGAGTACCTGATGCCGGATCGAAATGCCGAAATAGCCCTGGCACGAAGTGCGGCTCCCGACGCCATATCCCGCGATGCCAAGGTTCTGGTTCTTGGGCCGCATGGCTATGAAACCGCCGTCAAAGGCAAGAATGGTTTCGTATGCGTCGTGGAGCGAGGGTGGATGGGCCCATTCGATGGTGAATTCTCTGTTTTTTGGAACCCTAAAATTCGAGGTCCGATCTGCTTCAATCCGCCGGCTGCCCGCTCCATCCTGCCGTTGACGTACAAAAGAACGGAGATGGTATTGGCCGGTCAATCCAAAGCTCAGATCATCGACGGCATCAAGACATTCATAAAGCAAGAGCTGCCGCCCCTGGAGCCTGGAGCCATGTCCTACATGATGTCGAAAGAACAGTACCTTACGGACGATGGCGACCACCACAACTGGATGGCTCACCTGATGTTTTACACGCCACTCATGGACGGTGCCGTTTGGGGTGCAGATCTGTCCAACTCTCCCGTCATGCTGAATCCACAGTTCAGTGGCGCTCCGGAACCAATCGACGTATTCATGGTTCCCGCGGGCTGGTGGTCGGATGGAACGGCGGACCCAGTCAGGGTCAAGTAGGGACACACCGCAATGCGAGAGGATGGGCCGATGTTTCAAGCGTGGGGTGTCTCTCTTGCCGGCTATGGTTTCTTCTCTGCCGGGTGAGCAGCAAGTCCTGATAGTCGAAGCTGGTCAGCCAGTGGAGGGACAGCATGCCAACAGCGGAAGCGAGAGCCTGAGGATCTGAAATGCGATTACGGCCGTTCAGGGTCACGATGGACTTCGGGCACAGGAGCAGTAACGAAACCGGCAATGGAGGTCTTTTGGATAACGGCGATCCGCATATTCGTGAAGTCGTACCCCAGACACGGACGCTTGCGATGGGGAAGTCTGCGCGGATTGCGATCAGAGCCAAGGGGAGAATTCTCTTCATCGATGCGGCGGACGTTATCGCGGTGGAAGCCAAAGGAAACTATGTCTTGTTATTGCATACTTCAAGTTCGCACATGCTGCGAGAGTCTATCTCGACCATGGAGGAAAAGCTCAATCTGCACGGGTTTGTGCGAATTCATCGATCTGTGCTGGTGAACGCGGCATTGGTTGAAGAGATTCATCCATTGTCCACGGGCGAGTATGTGCTCCGCGTGCGGGGAGGAAGGGAGTTCACAGTCACTCGTACTTACAAGAAGAATCTGCAACTCCTGGCGCAGTTGTGGATCGGTATGGAGGGTTTTGCTGCCGAGTAGGAACTATCCGGGATGCGGTGAGAAAAACCAAAAGCAATGCGGGCCGTAACGCGTACTGCGGCACGAATCCGCCGGAATCCAGAATAATGCAGGTCTACTACCCAGTTTTACAGCAGTGAGGCGGCTTCCACTAGAAAGAGGCCGTTTGGAATTTCTTCTACTTGATTCTTCAACGTCTTACAAGAACGTGGATTCCTCCCATCGTGATCCGTTCTGCCAAGTTTTGAACATGGAACTACTACAGTTTTACTAGAGTGTCTCCGGCGACAAATGGACCTCACTGATGTGACCACTCATTCACCCGTTTTGGGTTTTTCACGCGGATGTGGAACTAGCCGCTATCGATCGCGCTGCTGAGCCGCGTGTCGCCCGGTTCTTACCCAAGAGTTGCTCGATTGTTTCAACGGCGGCCGGCTTAGAGTAGAAGTAACCTTGGGCTAGTTCGCAGCCAATATCCTTCAGCAGGTCTACCTGCGCTTGAGTTTCGACGCCTTCCGCAACGACCTTCAGGCGGAGACCGTGGGCGAGCATGACAATGACACGAACGATTTCGTGGGTTGCGAGGTCAGTATCTATACGCGAGATGAAAGCACGGTCGATCTTCAGCGTATCCACAGGAAAGCCCTGCAGGCGGCTAAGGGAGGAGTAGCCGGTGCCGAAGTCGTCGATGTCCAAATGAACGCCGAGCGCTTTTAGCTCGGAGAGCACAACGGCAGACCTCTCGGCGTCGGCCATGGCGATCGTTTCCGTGATCTCCAAGTTGACACAGCGAGGATCCAGTCCGGTTTCCTGCAAAGTTTTGCCAATCTGGGCGGCCAGTTCAGGTTGCGCAAACTGTTTGGGCGTGATGTTTACATTGAGCGTGAGGGGCGGATCAGAGGGAAAAAGCGCCTGCCAGGAACGGAGTTGCCGGCAAGCGTCGTAAAGGAGCTGACGGTTAATGGGCAAGATGATACCGGTCTCATCCGCAACCGCGATGAATTCTCCCGGCATCACCAGACCTTCGGGCGCTGCCAGCGACTGAGCGCCTCGAATCCTACGATCTGGCCGTTGCGCAAGGACACGATCGGCTGGTAATAAACGCGAAACTCGTTCAACTCGAGGGCCTTGCGCAGGTCCGTTTCGAGTTGCAAACGTTTGACTGCGCCCGCATGCATCGCATGGTCGAATACTTCACAGCGGGCCTTGCCCGTGCTCTTGGCGCGATACATGGCAATCTCGGCGTCGCCGAGCACGTCCTGGGCCTCCGCGCCGGCATTGCCGCTGAAAGCAATACCGATGCTCACGGTCAAAACGATCTCTTGACCATCCAAGTCGAAAGGAACGGCCAATTTCTGCTGAATGCGCTCGGCGACGCGAATGGCGTCGCTGGGGTCATGAAGCTCCTCGATGAGAACAGTAAACTCGTCGCCGCCCGGCCGAGCTAGCGTACTCTCGCCCACAAGTGGCTCTGCAGTGTTGCCCAGCGGGGACGCGAAACAGTGTCGGCGCCGCGAAGGCAAACGGTCAAACGCTGCGCGATCTGGATGAGCAGTGCATCGCCCGCGGCATGGCCGAGACTGTCATTGAACACTTTGAATTCGTCAATGTCAATAAACAGCACGGCGAATTTGAAGTCCGCGTGCCGCCGCGACTGCGTAATCGCCCGTTGCAACCGGTCGAGAAAGAGGGCGCGGTTGGGGAGATTGGTCAGGCCGTCGTGGAAGGAGTGGTGGTCCAGCTTTTCCTCGGCCCGCTTCCTCTCGGTAATGTCACGGTTCACGATGACCAGCCCTTCAGTTTCGCCTTCCGGGCCACGAATGGCGCTGGCAGTGGACTCAAGAAAGCGCCAGGAACCGTCTTTATGGCGGATGCGATATTCGAGCCGTTCGCCCCGGCCGGTATTGCGAGCTTTTTCCGCAGCTTCAAGCACGCGTGCGCGATCATCAGGATGAATCTGATCCATAGAAGAGGTGGCGGCCAATTCTTCGGGGCCATAGCCTAAAATTTTCTGATACGCGGGACTGTTATAGAGGCGCCGTCCGTCCTATCGATCACGGCAATCATGTCCGCGGCGTTTTCCGTAATTAATTGAAACAGACGTTCGCGCTCCCCCAACTGGCGGCGGATTCGCTGCAACTCACGCTGCTGGTAAACCGTATAAATATCAAAGAGCAGGACGAGAGCGGCGAGTCCGCGGACCCACTCTTTCAGATTCAGCGAATAGAACACTGTCGGTAGGTAAATGAAAACCGGGAAAGGTTAATGAGAGGATGCCGAAGGTCAGGACCAGGGTGACGGCGACGGCAGAGCCCCAAAGCCACCACTCCCGGCCCTCGACCTGCCGCATTCGGAGAGACGGAGGCTTTGTACGTTCGGACGAAGATTGTGAACTCACAGCTGGCCGCCTAGTCTGGACGATGGAAATTCCGGGGATAAACCAATTCTAGACAAGCAGTGATCGCTGGAAAGTTACGAAAGTCCGGTTTTTGGATCTTTCCCTCAGTGTCCAGAGTTAACTCAGGGAGATATTACGACGAAGATTTCTCGTGCAGTTAGTTTTGAACTGTGACTTAGCACCCTTTCTGCGCCTATCCTTCGGTAATTGTTGACGACGGCGGTTCTTTTTCAAAGGCAGCGCAGTTACGCCCTTGACTCTTCGCAGCGTACAGAGCTGCGTCTGCGCGAATCACTAGGTCGTTGAAGTCGGGAGGCGCCGTTGCGCGGATGCCGGCAATTCCGAAGCTGGCAGTGGCACCGAAAGTGCGCCGCCCGACGGTGAATTTCTGGGCGGCAAACTGCTTGCGGATACGTTCAATTGCAATCGCGGCATTTTCCTTTTCCACATGTGTGATGACCACGAGAAATTCTTCGCCACCAAGACGTCCGCAAATGTTTGAGCTGCGCGTATTGGACTTGAGAATCTCGGCGAAGCTCTTCAGCACGCTGTCTCCGGCATCATGTCCGTAGGTGTCGTTGATGCTCTTGAAGTGATCCAGATCAGCCATGACTACCCAAATGGGAAAATCGTGACGCATCGCCGCGCTGAGTTGGCGGCCGGCCCAGAAATCGATCGCCCGGCGGTTGGGCAGCCCGGTGAGCGAGTCGGTCAGCGCCATTTCTTGCAGTTGTCGATTCTTGTCCTGGACCTCGCGGTGGAGATCGACAATGCGGCGGCCTACTCTCACACGGGCTTGCAGTTCTCCAGGATGGAAGGGTTTTGTTAGGTAGTCATCGGCCCCAGCGGCCAGACCTTCAATCACTTCCTCTTTATCAGTGTTTCCGGTGACGAGGATGACGTAGGCATAGAACTCTTTGTGGTCCCGGCGGATCCGTTGGCACAGTTCAATGCCGCTGATGTCGGGCATGCTCCAGTCGCTAATGACAAGTGCAGGCTGATGTTCGATAAAGAGGTCCATGGCTTGCCGGCCAGTCTTGGCAAAAAGAATCGTGCAGTGTTCCTGTGCAAGGGACTGCTCAACCAGCTTGCGGTATACCGGAGAATCATCGGCTACCAGAATCGTCATATCGCGGGACGAGGGATCCATTGTTTAGCCTCGATGTCGCTCCGGTGCGTGAACCAGTACTCAGTGAAAGTTATCACGAGAGACAAAACTCCGTGATTGGCTGCTTCACACGACTATGCCGCAGGCCTCAACGTCCCGTCTTAAAATGGCGTTCCGGGCGCTTTCGGCGCACACATCGAGTTTCACTCTTGTTACGAAATCCGAACAAACTCGGAGGATGACTTCAGTAATTAGGAGTTACTTACCTGTTGTGTAACGCTGGCAGTAACTTCTGTTGCAGTTAGTAGGTATTCGATGTTTAGTAAATCGTCGCAGCCCGTCACGGGCACGGTCTTGGTCGCGGATGACCAAGCCTCGAACCGCGAGTTGTTAGAGGAATTGCTCACAACGCAAGGATTCAAAGTAATCACTGTGCCCGATGGTGCCCTTGCACTAAAAGAGCTTGCCCGGACCCAAGTCGACCTCGTTCTTCTAGATGTGATGATGCCTCATCTAAACGGGTTTGACGCTTGCGAGAAGATCAAGAGCAATCCCGAAACATATTTGATACCGGTCGTTCTGATCACGGCACTATCGGACAAGCAGGATCGGATCAAGGGCATCAAGGCAGGAGCGGACGACTTCTTGACCCGCCCTGTAGAGCGAGCCGAGCTTCTCGCACGGGTCGGATCGCTTCTAAAACTCAAACACCGCACCGACGAACTGGAGCGGGCCGAAGCCGTTCTCTTTACCCTGGCGCGAAGCATCGAAGGCAAAGATCCCTATACTCACGGCCATTGTGAACGCTTATCAGACTATTCGGCTCGACTGGGCGAGCACCTCCGGCTCACCGAGGATGAAATTACGGCCCTGCGCCGCGCCGGCATCGTGCACGATGTCGGAAAGATTGCCGTGCCTGATGCAATTCTATTGAAGCCCGGCCGGCTGACTGAAGAGGAGTGGAAGGTCGTCCGACAACATCCTGTCGTCGGTGAGCGCATTTGTGCGCCATTAAAGTCGTTTCGTTTGGTACTCCCCATCATCCGCCACCATCACGAGAAACTCGACGGGTCAGGTTACCCGGATGGACTGCGCGGAGATGCTATTCCAATCACCGCTCGTGTCATACAAATTGTGGACATCTTCGATGCTCTGACTACCGACCGCCCATACAAAAAGGCGTTCTCCACGGCCGATGCGCTCCAAACCATGAGGGAAGAACTGGCCAAGGGCTGGTGGGATCGGTCGATATTCGAGGAGTTCGAACGGCTCGTCAGCCGCGACTCTGCGGCTTTGTCCCGCAGTGCTTCAGCGGGTTCGTTAACCTGATCAATCTGCGCACCTAACCCGGTCGGCCGGTGATGAATTAGTGAGATCAACAAATTGCAAGAAGGAGGGATAGAGTGAACGCTGCGGCTAGAGTCGGGAAATGGTTGTCCGCAAGCCGCTGGCGGCCCTATCCTCTGTTTCTGGTTCTGATGGTCTTGCCCATCCTGTTCTTTGCCTATTCCGTCGGCCGGGTACTTCAACAAAGGGCCGAAGCGCAAGCGGTAACCGAAAGCGCGCAGATTGCACGCATCTCAGCGGCTCTTGTGGAAGAACACTTTCGCCAGAGCATTGGGTTTCTGGAATCCATCGCCAGCCGCCCTTTGCTTCGTCGTGCCTGGCAACAGGGAAACATTAGCTTCATCGAAACGCAACTGGCCGAGGCCAACGCCTCGCGCTCTGACTTCAGATTTGTGAGCGTGTTCGCTCTCGACGGCACAATGCGGGCAATTTATCCTCCCCACCCGGCGCTCCTCGGTCAGAGTTTCGCGTGGCGAGATTGGTACAAAGGCATCGCTAGCCAATGGAAGCCTTACGTCTCAGAGGTTTACCAAACCGCGGTCTCCCCCGTGGCGATGGTGGTAGCGATTGCCGTCCCCCTACGGGATGAAACCGGCAAGCCGATCGGAATTTTGATGGCGTCGTCGGGGCTCGACTCGATCAGTCAGAGTTTAGTGGAAACCGACCTTGACGGAGCATGGACGATCTCTCTGGTCGACCAGCACGGACACTTATCCGCCCGGCCAAATATCGACCCCCAGGCCGAGCGCGTCGAACTCAGCGACTACGAACCCGTGAAGCGATTGCACGCAGGCAATGCCGGGAACGGGATGTTTGCACGCGCCGGTAATACATTCTTCACTCGTTACGAACCCATTCGCGGATTCGGCTGGGGCCTACTGATCGAAAAACCGGCGGACGCCCTGGAACAAGGCATGTGGGCCGTTCAACGGCGGGTGTGGATTCTAGGACTGATACTTTTGTGCGGCGGCTTGGGATTGGGTACCTTCATGGCGTCGCTGTATTCCCAGATGGAAAGCCGGAACCGATTCCTTGATCTCTCGATCGACATGTTTTGCATTGCGGGGTTCGATGGATTCTTTAAGAACTTGAACCCCTCCTTCGAAAAGACACTGGGCTTCACCACGAAAGAACTCATGGCGAGGCCTTACCTGGAGTTCATACATCCGGACGATCGCCCGGCGACAGTCGTCGAAAAGGATGGGCTAGCGGAAGGGAAAGTCACTTTTGCATTTGAAAACCGTTATTTGTGCACAGATGGCTCTTACAAGTGGCTGTTGTGGAACGCTGTTTCCGTACCCGAGCAAAAAGTTATCTACGCCGTGGCGCGTGACATGACCGAGCGTAAGCGGGCGGAAGAAGCATTGAGGGATAGCAGGGAGCAGCTTCGTCTGCTGCTAGACAGCGTCAAGGATTATGCCATTTTTATGCTCGATCCTTTCGGGAAAGTGACAAGCTGGAATCAAGGAGCGGAACGCATCAAAGGCTATAAACCCGATGAAATCATAGGCCGCCATTTCTCGTGTTTCTACCCTACCGAAGACGTGCAGACTGGAAAGCCAGAGCGCGAACTCCAGATAGCGGCTGCCGAAGGCCGCTATGAAGGGGAAGGCTGGCGGACGCGAAAGGATGGATCACGATATTGGGGCGACGTGATTATTACCGCGCTGTCAGACGGGGCTGGCAAGCTGCGTGGATTCTCTAAGATCTCCCGCGATATTACTGAGCGTCGCCGGGCGGAAGCATTGCTCCGGGAGAGCGAAGAGCGGCACCGCAAATTGTTTGACAACAATCCACATCCGACCTGGGTCTTCGACCGGGAGACGCTGCGCTTTCTTGCAGTAAACGACGCCGCGGTGCACAAGTATGGCTATTCCAGGGATGAATTCCTGGCCATGACCCTCAAAGACATTCGTCCGCCCGAGGATGTTCCCGCGCTGCTCGAAACTGTAAAAGCCCTCGGAGAGGGAAATGAGAGCAGCGGCGCCTGGCGGCACCGACTCAAAGACGGCACCATCATCGACACAGAGAACACCTCCTACGCTCTGAACTTTCTGGGCCGAGCCGCGCGAGTGGTTGTGGCGGTCGACATTACGCAGAGAAAGCGCGATGAAGCAGAAAAGCGCGAAATCATGGATAGCCTGGCCGCAAGCAATCAAGAGCTCGGTCTTCGCAACCGCGAGGTGGAACGAGCTACGCAGATGAAGAGCAGGTTTCTCGCCAGCATGAGCCACGAACTGCGCACCCCGCTGAATGCGATCGTGGGTTTTTCAGACCTTCTTGCGGAAGGAACTTCCGGTGCACTTAACACCAAACAGAAGCGATTCGTGGATCACATCAAGCAAGGTTCAGCCCACCTGCTACAGTTGATCAATGACATCCTCGACCTCTCCAAGATCGAGGCGGGTCAACTGGAGCTGCATACCGAAGAGTTTTTTGTGCAGGACGCTTTACCAGAAGTACTTTCCACCATTGATCCGCTGGCCATGGCCAAGAACATCCGGTTGGAGCATAAGCTGGAGAGCAAATCTCTAGTGAAGGCCGATCGGGTGCGCTTTAAACAGATCCTCTACAACCTGCTCAGCAACGCGGTCAAGTTCACGCCGAAGGGCGGCCGGATCAGCATCGATTGCCTCGACGACTGGGATTTCGTCCGCGTCTCGGTAACGGACACCGGGACCGGCATCCGGCCCGAAGATCAAGAAGTCATCTTTGACGAATTCCGGCAGGGAGAGGGGACGGCGGATGGCGTCCATGAAGGGACAGGATTAGGGCTTGCCATCACGAGACGGCTGGTTGAGCAACAAGGGGGACGGATTACATTGCAAAGCGAGTTTGGAAAAGGCAGTTGTTTCAGCTTCTGCCTTCCTGCCGTGGAGCCTAGAGCCGAAATCCACGCGGTTGAAGAGCCGACAAAAGCCTCCGTTACGATAGATTCGGGTCGTCTCACGCCGCTCGTGCTCATCGTCGATGACGAAGTTCCGGCCCGTGAGCTTCTGGCCAGCTACCTCGAACCAGAATACAGGGTAGCAATGGCCGAGTCTGGCGTCGAAGCTCTTAAAGAGGCTCAACGTTTGCGGCCCGATGCCATCACCCTCGACGTGATGATGCCTGGCAGCGATGGCTTCGAGACTCTGGTCGCGCTTCGGAAGAACGCCGCAACGGCTGACATCCCGGTCATCATCCTTTCTATCGTGGATCAAAAGCAGGTCGGTTTCGCCCTGGGTGCGGCCGACTATCTCATCAAACCAGTTCGCAAACCCATGTTGCTCGAAACCATTCGCCGGCATGTGCCCACGCCCGCCGACGAAGACTCGTCCATTTTGCTGGTGGACGACGACCCCAAAGCTTTGGAACTGCTGCAGGAGGCCTTGCGCTCGGCCGGATACGAGGTTCAAAGCGTGCGCAGCGGCGCGCGCGCCTTGGAGGTGCTGGCTAACAAAGTTGTGGGCGCAATCTTGCTCGACCTCCTGATGCCCGGGATGGATGGCTTTCAAGTGATCCGCCATGTCCGGCAAGAGCCCGCCTTAAAGGATCTGCCCATTCTCGTCATGACCGCCAAGAACCTGACCCACGAAGAGATTGCCCTCCTGAACCGGGAGACGCAAGGGCTGCTGCAAAAGAATGGCTCCTGGAAACAACAACTCATCGCTGAAGTCGACAGAGTGACCCAAGGCCGTCAGCGGGCGAAATCTGCGGGGCAGTCATGATCCGAATTCTTGTTGCCGAAGACAATGCCGTAAACCGTGAACTACTCCGCGAGTTGCTGGAAGCGCGCGGGTATACAGTTCTTGAAGCGCGCAACGGTCAAGAGGCGATTCAAATGATCGAAGAGACCAAGCCAGCGTTGCTGCTCCTGGATATCGGCATGCCTGTGTTAGACGGGTTCGGGGTCATCCGCAGAATCCGCGAGAACCCTAGTTTGGCGCCGCTGCCGGTAGTGGCAGTGACCGCATATGCCATGCGAGGTGATCGGGAAAAAATCCTCGCGTCAGGGTTTGATGGCTACTTGTCGAAGCCGCTAAACCCGTCCTCCCTGACGGAAGAGCTTGACCGTCTCCTGACTAAGAGTGCCCAGTCCAACCAACAAGACCAGGGCCAAGAGAACCAATCTAGGAGTGAAGACCGGGCCACGGGTGCAAGTGGCAGCGGCGGTTAGAAGCGGGGAACGCGCAGGGTCCCTTTAGCGCTCCATGTTTTCAATTTCAGACATGAATTCGCGAATCGACTGCTGACTTTGCGAACTTACTACGGTAAATTGAATTCCTTGCCGGGTCTCCTTCGCCCAGACGACCATGCCAGCGGCGTCAATGACCACACCAGAAACCGGTAGTTTAAATGACACCCGCACTGCGTCTTTGGGTTTCAGGCCGCTCACTTCCACCTGCATCCCTCCTTGGCTGAGGTTCCAACTCGCCCCGCGGACTGTTCGAGAACCCACCGTGCAGGAGACCTCGGTCTGGATCGGCACGCGGGTAGACTTGCGTCTGTTCTCCAGCATGCCGCCGCTCACGGTCCGGAACAGGGCGCTGAGCTTCTGCCGGTCAACCGGCTTCTGGAGAAAGAAAGTTGCTCCAATCGCAAACGCATCCTGCATGGTTTCTCTGTCGCCACGTCCTGTAACGATGACGATGGGAGTTGATTTGTTCCATGATGACTTGCGGACGAGGCGCGCGAGGTCGAAGCCATTCAGATTTGGCATTTCCAAATCCAGGAAAATCCCATCGAACTTTTCCTGATTGATCATCGCGACCGCCTTTTCGCTTTCGCTAATCGGGCGCACTGCCGCCTTTAGAGACGTGAAGACTTCAGTCATTAGTTCCAAGCTCGGAATGTCATCCTCGACGACTAGCAGTTTCAGCGGTTGCATGCAGCCGACCTCACCTTCACAATATTCCCAATACTATAGTCCGCTGATCGCTTCTGTCTTAGGACCTGACAACGCGACGTGCCAAGTCGAACGTCCACTAACGGGGTCGGCGACTAACGGTACCAATACGCTACCCCCTGAGGCATCGCTTCGGGCACCTTCGCCGTGCGTTATAGCTGCGAACACAACCGGAGGCTTCTGCGCCCCCGCGAGGGAAATTGAATTCTCAAACCACGCGACCAGCCAGAACACCACGATTATCACGGTAGACGCTACCGCTAGCACCAACACCAAAGTAGCTAGGCGGTCGATAAACTTTTTTGTCTCCGCTGCTATTCTTATGCGGCGGTGAAGAATATGGGACGAACGACTGCTCGACTGCATCACAGATATACTCCCTCTGCCCCCTTCCCACAGTGTGCGTTCGATTCGCAGTCTTGCTGTTTACTGCTTTGATTCTTGTTACGAAATCCGAACAAAAATCAGTTGCGAAATCTGGGTATACACCAGTCAACATCTGTAGCAGTCGGAAAATTGTCGATATGGCATCGCCATGAAACTCATTGACAACTTTGACCGCGGCTTCCAACGAGTCGATCCCTGCATGATTAGAAAACTACACGTTCCTAAGGCGGGAAGCGCTGCAAAGGACCAATGTTCATGCGGATACGAAGGAGTAACTTTAAAGGGGTTTTCTAACATGCCAGAAAACGCAAGACCTACCGTTCTGGCACGGCGGTAACACACGGGTTCAAATCCCGTTGGGGACTCCTGAACCATTCTTGGCGCAGCTGGAGTATCTGACCTCTTCGTTGCTCAAATGATCGGCCACAACTCGCCAGGGATTTGGCAGAAATATTCCAAAGCAATTGACGAGTACCGTAGAGACGCCGTGAGAAAACTCGAAGGAATGCGGGCTGAATACGCGCTACAGCAGCAGCAATTCGCCAAAATAACTACGGTCTTACTACAGTGAGAGGTTTTCCACAGGAAAGAGGCCGCCGCTTAAATGATATCTCCGCTCGTAGCTCTTTCAAAACAAAAGGGGAACGTGTGGTGCCGGGAGGGGGAATCGAACCCCCAAGGGCCGAAGCCCGGCGGATTTTGAGTCCGCTGCGTCTGCCAGTTCCGCCATCCCGGCTCGAGTTAACTCGAGAATATTAGATTAGTTGACGACCTGAGGGTTTGCAACCGCGACTGCCTGCGAATTGCGCGGAGTGTTCCCTTCTCGTTTTTCGCTCCGATCCGGTTCAGTTTTCGACAGCAACCTCAAGACGCGGCTTGTCCTCAAAACTGTTTATGGCTCAGGCTACCGTCACGCCATCGATCCAGTTCGAAGCGCGGCAGAAGAACGGGCCCAGACGCAGGATCGTTTTCATCCTGATCGCGTTCGCGATTGGTATCGTGGTGCTTGGCGCAGTTGTACTGGTATTGTGCCGGCGCGCATTTTCGCAAAGCGCCGTGCTACAGGATTTGCGGGAGGCAAGCGACAGCCAGGTTGAGGCCCGCTCTTTTCGCCAGATTTTTTTCCCGGTTCCCGGCTGCGTTCTCGAGGGAGTAGTTTTTCGTCACGGTCCTCTCCAGGTTAAGCCCCTCATCAGCATCGAGAGGTTAACCGTCCGTGGAAGCTACCTTGGCCTGCTTTCGACGCGGGTTGACCGTATGACCGCCGAGGGCTTGCGAGTATCAATTCCAGCATTTGGCACGGGCCAGCCCTTCCACACCACACGATCACAAATCACGGTGGAAGAATTCATCGCTAATGGCGCGACGGTCGAGTTTGGTTCGAGCCATCCGGAGCAACCACCGTTGCGCTTCGATATTCATGAAGCCACGCTGCGCGACGTGGCACCGCACGGACCTTTCAGCTTCTCGGCTGAAAGTGCACAATCCGGAACCGCCGGGCGAGGTGTCGGTTGCAGGAAAGTTTGGCGAGTGGAATAAGGCTGATCCGGCGCAGACGCCGATCGCCGGCGAATACACATTTGAGCAAGCCGACCTTAGCGTATACGAGGGCGTGGCGGGGAAGTTGTCTTCGACGGGAAAGTTTGGCGGCACTCTCGGGCACATCGACGTCGCCGGCACCACAGACACTCCTGATTTTGAAGTTAAGTCGGGGAAGCATCCGGTGCGGCTTACAAGTGAGTTCACCGCTTACGTGGATGCGACGCGGGGCGACACTTTCCTGAAACATGTGAAGGCCAACTTCTGGAAAACTCAGGTGGAGGCACAGGGCAGCATCGCCGGCACTCCGAACGGCAACGGGAAAACCGCGCTGATCAGCCTGACCGCGAACAATGCGCGCATTGAGGATATTCTGCGGCTCTTTGACAGCGAAAGCCGGCCGCCGATGTCTGGCAGCGTCATCTTGCACGCACGAACGGAAATTCCTCCTGGCGAAGAGGAATTCCTGAAGAAGGTAAAGGTCGGCGGGAATTTCGGAATCGGGTCGGGAAAGTTCTCCAAATCGAATACCCAGGAAGGCGTGAACCGGCTTAGCTCCGGGGCGCGGGGAGAAAAAGATCCGGCCGACCCGAGACCGTGCTCATGAATCTAACGGGACAAGTCAGCGCTGCTTGGTGGAACTAGCAAGATTCGCCGATCTGGCTTTCGGCGTTCCCGGCGCGTCAGCCCGCATGCACGGAACCTACGATCTATTGAGTCACAAGATCGACCTGCGCGGGCAGATGCAAGTCGATTCCAAAATCTCGAACACCGAGAGCGGACCGAAGGCTTTGTTGCTGAAAGCAATCGAGCCTTTTTTCAAGAAAAAGAAAAAGGGAGAGATTGTTCCGGTGCGAATTTCGGGAACCTACGAGCATCCAGGTTTTGGGCTTGACCTTAACGACAAGAAAGCGCAGAAAGTGCCGGAGCCCGGGCCGAAGCCATAGTAGGATGCCATAGTTAGGATGCCGACATTCGCGGCATAATTGAGAACAGCAGCTCGTGATCCGCTATGCTCGGTGTGGTAAGGATCTTTTCTGCAGTGCCTTCGTGACTCCGAGCATCCTGGTCTCGCTATAGCGGAAGCACTCGACTGCGTGGTCATTCACCATACCCACCGCTTGCATAAATGCATAGCAGATGGTTGATCCCACGAAATTGAAGCCGCGTTTCTTCAGCGCTTTGCTCATGGCGTCGGACTCGGCGGTGCGGGCGGGAATTCGCTCCTTCGCCTTCCATGAATTCACCTGTGGCCGGCCATCCACAAATTGCCAGATGTAGCGGTCGAAGGTGCCGAATTCTTCGCGCACTCGCAGCAGGGCTTGCGCATTGCGCACCGACGAAGCGATCTTCAAGCGATTGCGCACGATGCCAGGATTTTTGAGCAGCTGCGCCACCTTCCGGCGGTCGTAGCGGGCTACCTTCACTGCGTCGAAACCGTCAAACGCCGCGCGATAATTTTCCCGCTTGTTGAGGATCGTCTCCCAACTCAGTCCGGCCTGCGCGCCCTCCAGGATGAGAAATTCGAAAAGCATGCCGTCATCATGGGCCGGCACCCCCCATTCTTCATCGTGATAGCGAATCATCAACTCACTGCGCGCCCACGCACAACGAATTAATGGCTTGTCTTCGCGCTTTCGAGCCATAGGTCAATGCACGTGCACGCCAACGCAGGGAGTACACCGCGACTAACTACTCCAGCGACTTCGGATCTGACATGTTCTTCGGCGACTTCGCATCCAGCAGCGCTACCAGATCTTTCGCGCAAGCAGGAATCGCAACTTTGTGATCGACAATGATGTCCTTCGCGTCCAGCTTCTGTCCGTAGAGCTTTTCATTCGCACTCCCATCGGAACGCAGGGTTGAGCCTTCCAAAGATATTCCGGCAAACAGGCCCTTATTGCGCGAGTAGGAGAGGATCTCCGCATCCATCACAATGTCAGTCGCGCCTTCGGCAGTGCGGCCTTTGGGGCCGGCAGCCGCCGATGCGTCCGCGCCCAACTTTACTTTGCTCGACAGCAGCGAGCGCGCTCCCTTGGGATTCATGACCAGCAAAACAAAATCCGTGGCCTGCCCGCCCAGCTGGAATCCGATGCTCACTCCTTCCAGCGCATACAGAGCCGGCGGTCCCCAGGGCCCGGTATAGTGCGCCCCGCTGCGGCAAATCATGACGCCGCGGCCGTAGCTGCCTCCCACTCCGAATGCGCCTTTTTTCACCGAAGGCAAAATCACCAGGCACTCCGCTTTATCCAGCAGATCTTGCGGAATGTCGTCGGGAATGTTCAGGATTTCCTTCATGACCTCGCCGGCATCTTTCACCCGGTCCTCTTCCCGCTCGTCGTTGACGGCGAAGGCCGGGCCCGCACACAGGCACAGGGTTAGAAGCCACGCTGCAATTCCTTTCACCTTCACTGGGATGTTCATCAGCATCACTCCTCTGGACCTTGATTGTTCTTTAATTCTCGCACGCGATGCACTATCTTAAACCCTCCCCTCGGAGCAGGAATCCCCAAGTTGTGGAAATTAGCTCTGTTCCAAAATCACCGTAACTCCAGTCTTCTGCGGGTCTTGCGTCCATGACCAAACGTGTGCTCCTTTTGTAACTTGGCACTCCGCTTGCCGCGCCTCTAGAGTCATGTGAGACTATGGGCGGAAAGCCGCCTTCCTTCGGCATCCGGCGTGCATCTAATCAGTTGGAACCACCGTCTGGGCCTGGGTGGAGTGAAAATTTTGGATTCTTTAGGAATGAAGTACACGCACCCCACCTGCCGCCTGCTGGCGCTTATGGCGATTTTCGCCTTGGCCTGCGCTTTTGCCTGCACTGCGCCTGTTTTCGCTCAATCGGATGCTACGGGTGGTGGCGTGAGTCTCAGCGCCTACAATACCGCTTCGACCTCGGAAGACGATCCTCAGGCCAGCTTCACTATTCGCAAGCGGGTCGATGAAGTGAACGTGCTGTTCATCGCCACCGACAAGCATGGCAAGTTCGTCCGCGACCTCAATCAAGGTGATTTCGCCATTCTCGACGATCACAAGCCGCCGCAATCCATTCTGAATTTCCGCCGCGAAACCGATCTGCCGCTGCACCTCGGTTTGCTCATCGACGTCAGCGGATCGGTCCATGGCCGCTTTGATTTCGAGCAGGAAGCTGCCACCAGCTTTCTGACCGCACGCGGTCCGCGCCGGCTTCGACAAAGCTTTCGTGGTCGGCTTCAACACCCAGAGTCAGATGACGCAGGATTTCACCGACAACGTGCAACTGCTCTCCGCCGGTGTACACCGGCTGCAGGATGGCGGAGGCACCGCTCTGTACGACGCCATCTACCGCGCTTGCAAAGATAAGTTCTTGAAGGATCGTCCCGATCATCCCGCACGCAAAGCGATCGTGGTGGTGAGCGACGGCGAGGACAACCAGAGTGAATACACGCGCGCCCAGGCTATCGAAATGGCGCAGCGCGCTGAAGTCATCATCTACGCCATCTCCACCGACGACAGCGGCCTCATCCTGCGCGGCGACAAAGTTCTCGAACAACTCGCGTCCGCGACCGGCGGCCGCGCCTTCTTCCCCTTCAAGATGAAGGACATCACCCGTTCCTTCGCCGCCATCGAAGACGAACTCCGCAGCCAGTACATCGTCAGCTATAAGCCCGCCGACTTCGATGCCGACGGCCGCTACCGCTCCATCGAAATCTCCGCCCTGAAGAAAGACCTTCAAGTCCGCGCCCGCAAAGGGTATTTCGCCCCGCAGCAGTAAGAGATTTACCTCGAGGTGTCCAGGAGCAGGGTAGAAAAGTGGCGGTGGACACGGGCAGGCTTGCGTCTATCCTCTGTGTCTTAGGTGCTCTCCAGGTAAATTCCTGCTGATAGGCTTCCCGGATTCGGCTCAGGCGGAACCTCGAAGCCTAGCTTGCGCAAATAACACTCTTCGTGAACCGCATCTCCCCACTCATCTGTTTTGCAGTATTCAAGGGACACCGACCGTCCGCACACATCGCATATTGGAAGTACAGGAACTTGCAAACAAAGCACGTGGCCTCCAAAGTCGGACGCCTTGACATGCTGCAAGATCACTACCAGAAACGGCCATTCTGCGCGTTCACTGCACTAACTATTCTCGTCAAGCAAAGCCTTATGCGTGATGGTTTTGCGGGTGGCTGCCCGTGCTGTTTCGTTCTTGAAATTTCCGCTAGCGGAGAATCGGCCTCGTCTTCGGTCAAATCTACATCGCCAGCCCGCAACGAAGGTGGGCTCGTTGTTTGCCAAGGTATGGTCGTTTCATTATGTACGCGACACCCGGCTGGCCAAATGCCGTCAACCTCGCCTCTCGTTGCCGTCGCGAGAAGTGGCTCTCAGCCTCCTTGGAATACTCCTCGAAACATTTCCCGCACTGCGGACGGCCGCACCAATTCCCTCACCTCGCTTGCATCTCCCTCATCGCAACACGCGCGAATATCGACTGGCCCCTCCGGCCCTTTGGCCGCGTTCAGCAGCAGATGCCAGGCTTCCTTATACTCACCATATTTCTGTCCCTTCACAGCCGGCCTGAAGTACACATTCGCATCCCGATCCCCCACGACTGCATAAGGCAGGACGTACCAATCATCCGTCGGAATAATATAAATCGCGAAAAAGTCTACGGTCCCCGGCGCATAACCCTTGCGGCCTTTGAACCCATCCTTCATATTGATGCTCATGCAGTAACTGCCAGCTTTGCACTGATAAAGCGTGCACTTAACCTGCACCCGCAGAATCGGTCCCGAGCCGTTCTCCACGCCCACGTCATAAGGGCCGAACCCTCCATACGGACTAGATACCCTCAGCCCGTAACTCATAGCCAGCACCATAAAGTACATCTCCGCCCACGCTCCCCGCTCTCGGGTGCCCTTGATCCGCCCTCCCATAATCTTCCGGTGTTTCATAATCAGCCTCACCCCTTCTGCCACAAATAGAAATCGCGGCCCAATAAGGCCGCGACCGTTGCCGATTTTGTAATCCTGAGCGATTTGTCACCCGTAGCGACTTGTCATCCTGAGCGAAGTAAATGCTTCGCGAAAGCGAAGCATTTACGCAGTCGAAGGACCCCTTGCCCGCGTACAACAGCATCGACCCCGCAAGGAGTTTCTTCCACCGCTCATTCCCGGACCTGCTGTTTCCCTATTTACCCTCTATTTCTAGTATGGCATTTTGCAAAGAGTGAAAGTGTCACATTTGCCGACTTTATATTCCCTTTCCCTTCAACAACCTGACTCAATTTCCGCCTTTCTTGCCCCTTGACAAGAATTTTGGGCCATTTTGTATAACTAATGGCTAACTTCGCCTGAAAAAGGGCTCCAATCGCGAAGTGCCTGCCTGTTCTGCCTGCACGCCCACGCTTCCTGTCACTTCTCGACACACTGCACACGGAAGACGCAGTTGCTGAGCGAGTTTCAAGATCGACAGGTAAGCTATAATTTACATTATGTATATATTTCTTGACATCATGTATATTATCTTCTACACTCAGCCGCACGGATTGAGGAGGCTGAAATGTCGTACCGAGAGAAAATCGCCTGGCTATCGTTGGCCGCAATGGCGGTCGCCTATGGCCCGTACTTTATGTTTGCTGGTGGGGGTCCCGGCCCCTGGGAACCATTTCCTCAACTGCACCCGCTTGGCCTGTTTGCCCTGGTATCGATTGTGCGTATGCTCATCCTCGGCGCCGGCTACCTGTATCTCCAACTCGGCTTCCCCCGAGAGGAGCGCCCACCAGTGGACGAACGGGATCGCGCAATCGAGCACCGCTCGCTCAGCGCCGCTTACTATGTGCTCATCGCTGGCATGATCCTAGTGGGTTGCCTCATGCCTTTCAGTTCCACCGGATGGACCATCGTCAATGCAGCGATTTTCTCGATCGTTGCGGCGGAAGTCGTTCACTATAGCGTAGTCGTGGCGAGTTATCGCGTGCAGGCATCGTCATGATGCACGGGTCGATTTCTAATCGCATTCGCACCCTGCGTTTCATGAATGGCGAAATGTCGCAGGCTGAGCTTGGTCAGCGCATCGGCCTCACCCGGCAGACGATTGCCGCCATCGAGGCGGGGAAATACTCGCCGTCATTAGAGGCTGCGTTCCGAATCGCCCAGGTCTTCAGCGTCCCCCTGGGGGAGGTATTCCAGTGGGACGTGAAGGCCACCCCATTGAAGGCGTTGTAGTTGTCAAGAACCAGTATGCACGTCAATTGGCGCAACATCCCGGGTACGCCCACCATCCTATGAGACCCGTGACGAGACCGGGATCACCCTGCCTGACTTCGTTTGCACCCCCGCCCCCTCTGTGCTACCGTCCCATTAATTTCTAGATCAAGCCTTCGGTAAGGAGACGCCTATGTTCGGCATCATCTTTCTCGTAATCCTCGTAGTCATCGCCGTCGTGCTCGTTGGCAGTTACAACAGCCTGGTGCAGCTGCGCGTGCGCTGCGACTCTGCCTGGTCTGACATTGATGTGCAGCTGAAGCGCCGCCACGATCTCATCCCCAACCTGGTCGAGACCGTCAAAGGTTACGCCACGCACGAAAAAGGCACGTTTGAAAACATTGCGAAGTTTCGCTCGCAGGCCATGCAGGCCACCACGCCCGAGGGTAAGGCAGTGGCTGAGAATCAGCTGACTGGAGCGCTGAAGAGCCTGTTTGCCGTGGCCGAGAATTATCCCGAGTTGAAGGCCTCCGAGCAATTCACCCAACTGCAGGAATCACTGAGCCAGACCGAAGACGCAATCCAGAACTCGCGCCGCTACTACAACGCGGTGGTGCGCGACCTCAATACCAAGATTCAGGTCTTCCCTACAAATATTCTCGCCGGCATGTTCAACTTCACGCCGCGCCAGTTCTTTGAGACCACGGAAGCCGACCGCGAGCCAGTCGCCGTAAAGTTCTGATCGTATGAGTACAGGCTCGGGAATGCCGGGAGTAACGTGGGATGGGGCAGTAACGCGCATGCGTGCGATAACGTGGAAGAGCGGCGCTTCAGCGCCGCGTAAAGCTTCCAGGATGAAGTCGGGCTTTAGCCCCCGTGCTCGCACTTTCTACCCAGCGTTGCTCCTGCTCGCAGCCGTCCTCGCCTTTACCCTTCCCGCTGCCGCAAAATCCTGGCGCGTCGCCGATTTTCAGGACACCATCACCGTCAACCCCGACGGCAGCGCTCTGGTCAACGAGACCATCACCCTGAACTTCGTAGGAGAGTGGCACGGCATTCACCGCACCATTCCCATTGAATATCCTGGACCGAACGGAACCAATTACCAGCTCTTCGTCAATGTCATCAGCATCACCGACGAAAACGGCACGAAGCTGAAGTACGACTCTTCGATTTCTGGCGCCTCTCGCGATCTCAAGATTTACATCCCGAACGCCGTCAACGCCACGCGCATCGTCGAGATCGCCTACCGCGTGCGCAACGGCACGCGCTTTTTTGACAGTTACGACGAGTTCTATTGGAACGTGACCGGCAACGACTGGCCCGTGCCCGTCGATCACGCCAGTGCCAGCGTGCACTTCCCGGATGCGGCCAACGGATCTCTGCGCGCGCAAGCCTTCACCGGAGTCTATGGCTCGACCGAGCGCGATGCCTCCGCCAAGGTCGAGGGATCGACCGCCGAGTTCGAAACCAACAATCCCCTGCCCATGCGCGGCGGCCTGACGATTGATGTTTACATCCCCAAAGGTGTTCTCAAAGAGCCCGGACGGCTCACCAAACTGTTCTGGTTCATCGGCGGCAATCCGGCGGTCTTTCTGCCGCTGGTCACGTTGATCGTGATGCTCGTTTTGTGGTGGTACAAAGGCCGCGATATTGACTCCGGCATGTCGGTCGCGCCTATGTATGAACCGCCCGCTGGCGTTTCTCCCGCTGAATGCGGAACCCTGCTCGATGATCGGATTCATCCCCGCGACATTACATCGACCATCGTCGATCTTGCTGTGCGAGGTTTCATTAAGATCGAAGAGACCGACGAGAAAGGCCTGCTCTTCCACCACAAGGATTACATCTTCCATCTACTGCAGAAGCCCCGGGACTGGCACGGCCTCGCGCCCCACGAGCTCGTCATGCTGGTAAACATTTTCCCCGGAGACGCCACCGACACGCGCCTCTCGAGCCTCAGAAACCGCTTCTACACCGCCGTGCCCGTCGTCCGTGCCGACATCATGTCAGCTCTCAAGCAGAAAGGAATTTACCGGCTCGATCCCGAGTCGGCGAACGGTTACAGCGCCGGAGCAGCTTTCTGCATCGTTCTTCTGTTCGCCATCTTCCAGTACATGCATTGGGCCGATTTTTTCAGTTCGGTCCCGGTTCTGATCGGGTGCCTCTTGATTTCCGCCGTGATTTGGTGGCTCTTTGCCCGCGAGATGACGGCGAAGACACTGAAAGGATCTCGCATTCACACCGCCGTGCTTGGCTTTCAGGAGTTCATGAACCGCGTCGACGCCGAGCGCCTCAAAGTGATGCCGCCCGACACTTTCGAGAAGTTTTTGCCGTTTGCCATGGCCCTCGGCGTGGAACATCACTGGGCACAAGCCTTCGCGGGCATCATAAAAGATCCGCCGAGTTGGTACGTCGGACCAGGCTACGGTTACGGTATGGGATTCAATCCCATCTTCTTCTCGTCATCGATGCATGGCATGGCAACAGATATGCACCAGGTATTCGTCTCCTCGCCCCGCGCCAGTTCTACGGGATCAGGATGGGGCGGCGGTGGTGGTGGCTTCGGCGGCGGTGGAGGATTCTCCGGCGGCGGTTTCGGCGGAGGCGGCGGCAGCGCCTTCTAGTAACGATCGATCGTGCGGCGAAAACTGGTGCGCCCGGAGAGACTCGAACTCCCAACCCTCTGCTCCGAAGGCAGATGCTCTATCCGATTGAGCTACGGGCGCGTGGGTTTATTTTACGCAAATTCGGTTTGCGACGCTGAATTTGGAGTGAAGTACACCGTTTGCCCTCAAACTTCGATGAGTCTCACCTTGCAAAGGACGCAAGCGTGAGGCACCCAGCGTCCTGAATCTTTCGCTGCGTGCTTCACGAAATCGCACTTCTGGCAAAGGACGCGAGAAATGGAGCCACCCCCGCTTCTATTCCATTTCGAAACTTAAGTAGGTGAGGCCGTCGGAGCGTTCTACCTGGAGCACTACGGGATCGCCGGTTTTCAGGCTTAGGACGGCGGCGCGGAGTGCGTCCATCGACGTAACAGGCGTGGTGTTCAGGGCGTGGATTACGTCGCCGGTTTGGAGGCCGGTGTCGGGCAGGATGAGATCGGCGGCGCGGCCGAGTACGATTACGCCCGAAGGGATGCGCAGCGTTCCGATCTTGCTGCGCAGGTCGTCGGTGAGATCGATGGCGAGAATGCCGAGTCGCGGGACGAGATTTTTTTCGGGATCGGCGGTGTCGAAGAGTTGATCCATCTGGTCGCGGTGCTCGATGGCTGGGACGTAGAGAGTTTTCTTCTGGTCGCCGCGGAGGATTTCGAGCTTGAGGACCTGATCGAGGCGGTGCAGATAGAGGGCTGAGGAAAGCTGGGGAAGAGTTTCGATGCGGCGATCATCGGCGGTGAGGACGATGTCCTGAACTTGCAGGCCGGCGGCGGCGGCGGGGCCGTCGGGCTTGACGTCAGCGATGATGACTCCCCAATGCTGAGCGAGCTGGAGGCCGTCGGCCAGCGTGGGTGTGATTTCCTGAGCGACGGCACCGATCTCGACGCGATGAACGTGGCCGTACTTGCGCAGGCTGTGGTAGACGAAATCGACGATGCGCGCGGGGATGGCGAATCCCAGACCTTCGCTGCCTCCGCCCTGGGAAAGAATGAAGGTGTTGATGCCGACAACGGATCCGTTCATATCGACCAGCGGTCCGCCACTGTTGCCTGGATTGATGGGGGCATCGGTCTGGATGTAGGTGAGCGGCTTGTCGGGATCGGCCTGGCGGGCTACGGCGCTGACGACTCCCATGGTGACCGAATTCTGCAGACCTTCGGGACTGCCGATGGCAAATACCAACTGACCCACGCGAGGACGCTGCTGCGCGAGCAGAACCAGGGTGGGAAGGTCTTTCTCGTCGATCTTGAGTAGGGCTAGATCAGTTTCTTTGTGCACGCCGATGAGACGGGCTTCGAGGACGTGGCGTTTGCCGGCGGCTACGGAGCGTCCGGTGTCGCTGGACAGGGGAAGAGCGACGCGGATTCTCTGGGCGCCCTCGACTACGTGCGCGTTGGTCATGATGTAGCCGTTGGGATCGACGATGACTCCGGAACCGACGGCGTGCTGGCGAACGATGAGAGAAGTTTCCGAGCGGTTTTGTTCGTGGATGGGACCGTAGCCGGTTACCAGAATCTGGACAACCGCGGGGGAGACTCTCGCGGCGAGGTTCTCGAGGGCGTCGTTGAATTGTGCCAGGGTTTGGCGTGATGCAGTGGCGGAGTCGTCCGGAGCTGGCTTCGATTTTTCTGGACTAGCCTTCGGGGCGGGAGTTGGGGTAGCGGGCTGCTGCGCCGCGAGACACGTGGTCAAGGCAAGAACAAGGGCTGCCGTTTTGCAAAAGAAGTGATGCGGGCGACGCAGCGCTTGTGCGGGGGAGGAGGATGGGCGAGGCATGAGCGTTCTCCGGGATGAAAAACTTCTATTAGACGTTACCATGCGGGGTTCGGTTGCGGCGTAAAGGCCCGTGAAGAAGTCTTCTTTCTGCCACGGCGTAGAGTCTTGGCCGCACGATTGACGGATGCGTACGCTTCGGCTTCTGCCTCGGCTTCGCTCGGGACTTTCGACAGAAAAGGGCAGGCTCTCTCCAAGGAACTACAGAGAAGCGCAGGGCACCCTCCCTTGTGATGTCTTCTTAAGTGTTCTGAGCGTAATCGCCTGATTACGCAACGATGGTCATCGCAAGTCGGCGGATCCGTTGCAGCGACTATAGGCGTTGTTCCAGTTGGTTAAAGCTGGCGAAGCTAGGTGGTAAAGAACCCGACTAACTCAAGGCAGCCCAATGTCGCCGGCATATTCGTTAGCAGTGCTAGCGGGACTTCATTGTCGCGATTGCGGGTACGCCAGTGCGATGGCACTGGAGGGGGTCATGCGGGATTGATTCGCGCCCAAAACATGTGCTCGTTTAGCGGCCGCATGCATTCTGGGCATATACTGTCGGCATCGTCGGGCCTGTTGACAATCGAGACAAGAGGCGCCTGTGAATTTCAAAAAATGGGTATTCGAGGGTTGAGTTGAATTGGATTTCTTTACTGGGTAGTTCCCGCCGTGCCTCAATGCACGTAGATGCGGGCATTGATTCTGGTAAACCTTCGATCTTGACCTTCCCCCGAATGGTGAATACTCAAGTGCTCCTATGTTCGTGTTGTTACTTGGCAGCGGGACGTTTCCGGTGATGTCAAGATTTCGATCAGTGGCCTCCGTACTCGGAAACGAACAACTAGGGCTTTCTTACCGACCTCGCGATGTTCATCAGTGTATTTGTCGGGTTCGCAACGGCGGTTCTCGCATGTCTCGCCCTTCTGAGGAGGGCGAGGCGAAGTGGCAGACCCCCAATTCCTCAATGAGTGTAATCGCCTGTTTACAATAGTTGAGGCTCTGTAGGACAATCACGAACTGCATGCGTGTACTGAAAGTCATGCTCGCGGTTTCGTGCGTGCCATCGGTGATTTCAATCTTTCGGCCAATTACGCCATCCGGCGGCACGCTGGGAATTTTCTTGTCAGTCATCAATGCTGCGTTGTTCGGAAGCGCATTCTGCGGCATTCAGAAGCGTCTGCCGTTGATGTGGAAGCTAGGATTTGTGGGCATCGTAGTCCTAGCTGCAAATTTTCTACTACAGTCGTTATCGGTGGCGCGGAGCATTCCGACCACGGCAACCAACCTGGAGATGGAGTCAGGCTTTCTTGCGATTGCCATCGTCTTGGTCACCGCGTACTGGCTGCTTTGATGGAGGCGACAGAAGGGCTACTTCATCAACGGCTCCGGCTAAATGTTGTGAAATCCCCATTACACTAATCCACATCGGTTGCTCACAAGTTATGACGAAAGTTGAAGACTGGCCGTTATGGTTACAGATATCGGTGGGCGTGCCACACGCGATATTAGCGGGCATTCTTGCTTGGGTCTGGACGCCTCGGGGCAAGCGAGGCTTGTATTGGGCCTTGGGCTGTGCGCATACCTGTTCTTGTTCTATCTCGTTTGTGTTCGATGAAGTGCTTTCGCAAGAACGCAGTTCGTTGTTTGGCGAAAAATCTCTATTACACTCATTGACCTGGTTGTGACAAAGCAATACAAGGATTTCCGCGTCAGCCAGACCGGTGCTATGGTTTGTCCAACTGTGCCTGCTTGTCTTTGGGCAGGCCTTGCTTGACGACTTCCAGCTTCTGAAATCCATCTTTGAGCACGGTCTGTTTCGCGTTTTCCTGAGTGACACAGATCGGCGTCAGCAGGATGGCTTTTGTGGTCAGCGTGCCGTTCGGCACCTCCGCCCGGCTCTCCACGTCTTCGTGCCGCGCGAGTTTCATCGCGGCTTCAGCCGCGGCCCGCGCCTCATTTCCGACCGGCTTATAGACGGTCATCAGTTGAGAGCCATCGAAGATTCGCTCGATGGCGGCGAGATCTGCGTCCTGACCCGAGACCAGCACTCTGCCAGACCAGCCCTTGTCGTCGAGCGCCTGGATTGCGCCGCCGGCAATCGCATCATTCGAGGCAACAATCGCCGCGGGAGCAGCCTTGAGCTTGTTCAGTTCTTTCGTGACCATGATGTAAGCCTCGGTGGCGCTCCACTCCGGCACCCAGAGATCGGCAAGGGCATGGATGTCGCCGCGATCGATGAAGGGCTGCAGCACTTTCATCTGTCCGGCGCGAACGACTTTCGAGTTGGCGTCGAGCGGTGAGCCTCCCAACAACAGGTAGTTGCCTTTGGGCGCGCGATCCACCAAGCTTTGCGCCTGCTCGAGTCCGACCGAGAAGAGGTCGAATCCGACGTAGAGATCGACCGGTCCACTGGCCAGGCGGTCATAGCTGATCACCGGGACATGTTTCGCGTGCGCGGCTTCCACAATGCGCCCAGCCTTGCTGGTATCGTGCGGCAGAAACACGAGGACATCGATGCCGCCCTTGAGCAGTTCTTTGATCTGGCGAAACTGCAGGTCATCGTCGCCATTGGCGGAGCGGGTGACGACGGCACCTCCGAGTTCGTGGGCGCGCTGCTGAAATTCGTCGAGGTCGGTCTGCCAACGCTCGCCTTTGCAGCCTCGATGGAAAATCCGATCTTGATTTCCTTCTTCTGCGCCTGCGCAACACCGAGCGTCAGGACGATGAGAACGAAAGAAACTCCGGTGAAAAAACGAGGCGAAACCCGCATGAAAATATCTCCCAAGGCGGCAGCTCTCTGCACGACCGAGACCATGAGCCCCGAAGCACGCCTGAGGGGATGATGGCACCGGCGGTAATCAGGGTCAATTTACCTTCGTAACGAGGATCTCGCTGGCCGCGAGATTGTGCTTACGGACCGTCTCGATTCTTCTAACTTGCTCGGATGGCGCTCCGTGCAAGGCGAAAGAACTGCGCTTCAGCGCCCCATTATCCGTGTAGTCCCGGACGCAAAGCAGAGCGATGCTTGACGTAATATCGCCATTACACTCATTGACCCTTGTCTGGGGCGAAGATCCTAGTCGGGGGGTTTTAGTGTAATCGCCTGTTTTCGACAATTATTACTGGCCGAGTGGCTCGTAAGCCGCCTCGATTTTTCACTCCAACTGGAGGCGGCTTGACCGCGTCAGAGGCACAAACCTGCATCCTTCCGTTTGTTTCGCTGAAGCGTCATTAATTCAACTTTGCGCTCCAGTTCAGAACCACAGACATGGGTGTCATTTCTGTCTTCATTTGCGTGTTGATGAGGAATTTCTGCCCGTCATTGCTGACGTCGTAGGAAAACAGTTCGGAAGTAGCAAACATTTCACGAGGATTGGCCTGGAAAAGCGCCGTCGGCGTCGCCGGCGTCGAAGTTAGAGCCGGTTTTCACCGGAACAGCCATAATTTTGCTGTCGGTGGAGAGGTAGAAGAGTTCCTTACCATCGCCCCGCCATCTGGGCTGATCTCCTCCGGTGTTCGACACCTGCCATTTCCCATGTGCTTCGGGAAAAGAGGTTACATAAATCTCCCATCGTCCACTCTCATTGGAGGCGTAGGCGACCCACTTGCCATCCGGTGAGAAGCGTGCGCTCTTTAAAGTGGAACTCGCTTTGAGAAACTGGGTGGCGCGGAGTTCCGGCAACGTCAAGAACCACAGGTCTGGGCCGCGCCCGTAGATCACATACTTCCCATCGCGCGACCAGTCGGTCGGAAATCGATCAGGACCATCCTGCGGAATGATCTTCTCCTCTTGTGCTCCGTTGGTATCCTTCAAATACAAGTCGAACTTGAGTTCACGATTCGACGCAAAAACCGTTCGACTTCCGTCCGGACTCCAGATCGGCAGTGAGTCCAACGCCGGATCAAACGTCAGCCGCTTCGCGCCCCGGGTTTCGAGATCGTAAGTCCAGATGTCGGTATTTTGGCTGGCTGGATCGGTTGTATCTGACGCCACGGCTTTGCCGTTCGGGGCCAGCATTATGTTGCCGTAGATGCCGGGGTTCAGCGCGACTCCGATCTGTTGACCTTTACGGTCAAACCACAGCACTTGAGAGGCGCCGGAATCTGCATTTCTTTGGGCCACCAGCAACCCGGCGGTGGAAGCGGCAAATACCGCTTGAGAAATTCGCGGAAAGAATTGAACATCGGTGAGGAGGGGAACAGGTTCTCCAGTAAGCTCGAATTTTCTGGTGTCGAAGTGTTGCGCGAAAAGAGTTTGATCCCGATAAAAGAGCAAGATATCCGGAGCGGCATACGCCGCGTTGCCTTTCGCTCTGACCACAAGCCGCTTCTCATTCGAATTCAGCGAACCGACGTAGACTGAATAGAGATCTCTTCGCCCGGAAAGATTGATCGCGGAATACAAGTAATGGATTCCGTCCGGCAGGAATACCGGCCAGCGGTTGCTGTCTTCGTTCAGGGTTTTGTCGGGAACTGTGACCTGAGTCGGCGTTCCACCTGAGGCTGAAATCCGATAGAGGCCGACTCCCAGCGTTCCGCTCGGGGTAAAAAGGATGACGCCATCCTTGTTCCATGTGCCCCCGCGCCCTGTAGAAGCATCGCACAGTGTCTGCACCGGCCCGCCCGCCAGATTCAGCTTCTTCAGTTTCCCATCTGCGAAGAACCCGAGCGACCGCCCGTCAGGAGACCAGAAGGGGAAGCGTGGCGCCTTCCGTGTTGGCAAGGCTGGTCGCTTCCTGCGATCCCGGTTCATAGATCCAGAGCACGTTATTTCGTTCGGATTCTCGATGACCAACAATCGCTACCGTATGGCCATTGGGAGAGACCGCGACATCTCGCGCCGCGAACGGGAAAGGCGCGGAAAAATATGTCGTCTGCTCTGTGCCTTTCGATCCACGCCACAAGAGAACTGACGCGATCAGCAGGAGGGCAAGTACGCCCGCGATCAACCAGGCCAGCAACTCGCGGTTGTTTCCCTTTTTTTCGGAGGGACTGACCACCGGCTGTCCCGCTTTGAGCAATCCACTTCAACTGCAGCGCAATGTCTTGCGCGGTCTGAATGCGGTCGTCAGGAATTCTTCGCGAGGCAAGCAGTTACGATGTGCTCGAACGCCGGCGGCGTGAGCGGCTGGACTGCAGAAATTGGTTCCGGTTCTTTTTCGAGAATCGCGCTCGCTACGCTGATCTGGCTCTTGCCCTCGAACGGCCTTGCGCCGGTTACCATTTCATAAAGAACGGCGCCCAGCGCAAACAGGTCCGATCTCGCGTCTGCCTCCTTGCCCTCAATCTGCTCCGGCGACATGTACTGGATCGTTCCGATCATCGTGCCCGCGGTGGTGAGCGGAGAGACGGGACTGGCTTGGCTCATCGTCCGGGCTGCCGACAAAAGAGGCGCGCTCGATGCCCGCGGAGCCCAACCGCCGGCCGCGGACTTCGCCAGCCCGAAGTCCATCAGCTTCGCGCCGCCCTTCGTCAGCATGATGTTCCCCGGCTTCAGATCGCGATGCACGATCCCCTGACGGTGCGCCACGGCAAGTGCCTCGGCTACGGCAATCCCAATCTTTAGAATTTCGCTCAGCGGCAAAGCTCCTTTACGAAGCCGCTCGAGCCAGAGTTTCCCCTTCGAGAAACTCCATGACCAGATAGTCAGTGCCGTCCTGTGAGCCGATGTCGTAAAGATGGCAGATGTGCGGATGGTTCAGCGAAGAGATGGCTCGAGCCTCGCGTTCCATGCGCTGCTTCAGTTCCGGAGAAGAAGAAAGGTGGGAAGCCAGAACTTTAACCGCAACGGTGCGATCCAGGCGGACGTCCCTCGCACGATACACCTCGCCCATCCCGCCAGCGCCCAGGGGAGACTGGATTTCGTAGGGACCAAGTTTTGTGCCAGAGGTCAGGGCCATGTGCGGCGCAATTATAGCCTGCGCCGCACGTTATAAATTATGCGCGATTCTGGGCGGTGGTCGGCAACAGGAAGTTATCCGAGTCGCCAACTGCCGGGCAATCATCTCAGTTGACGCAAAATCGTCATTGCACTCATTGACCCGCCGCGGCTAATTCCGAATGAATCGCCCGATTACGACAGCTACTGAAGACTCTGCTAGACTTTTTCCAACGCTGTCAAATACTGGATGAAGCACTGAAAGAGACTACATGTCGCCTGGATCGCGACGGATTATGGCTGCCTTCTTTGTGGTAAGAGACGACTTCGCCGTCGCCACGTGCTGACTGATGGCGGCGCGGAGTTCTCGGGCAAGCCTTCTAAGTTCCGCTTCGCTTGCCCTAGAAAACGGTCCTCGACAAAGGCCTTTAATTCGAGAACAAAGCTCTTCAATCCGGGAGTCGCTTGACGAAGGCACGCGCGAATTTTATAGGAGCTAATTATCCTGTTCGATACAGTACATGCCTGAGCCGTATTCGGAGAGACAACACGTTGAGGTCCTGACAGGACCAGCTTTTTAGTGTCCGACGCCCTGTGCTTTCGTGCAATTTCTTCGTACAGTCTCCACACTTGTCGGCTCAGGGTGCCAGCATAAGTCTTGCGATCTGACCGATTTGGATGCCGAAGATTGCCTGCCTGACACTCTTCTGCTTTGGCAAGGTACTTGCCTTAGTACTTTTATGACGGCGATTAAGAAAGAAGAAGAGTGGCGCAAGCTCTGCGAATTGGTAGCGAATGAACCCGACCCGCAGCGCGTGTCTGAACTTGTCGATCAGCTCATTGAAAAGTTGGACGCCCACAAGCAAGCATTGAGAAGTAACAAGGAGCAGCAGAATCAGTCGCGACTTAAAGCGTAACTAAGCAACCCTGTCGACTCCTTCCTGGATTTTCGGAGGACTACTTTCTTCGCGAGGATTGCGGACAACCGTTCTGCCTGCTTCGTCTCAGTCCTGCGTTCGCAACGAACCTCTTGCAGGGTTTGCTCGTAGCTCTGGGGCTCCAATTTGCCACGCAGTTTCATAGGGGAAGAGTTCCTTGGTGCCGGAAGTTTAGCATCTTCTGCAAACTCCGACCGTAAGTAATAAATAATTGTGAGAAGTCGCGACTTTCGCTTACGCCGAGCGGCGAAACTGCGGTCGTGAGGGTCCGAATGCCAGTCAGATCGCCTGACGCTAACCCATGACCGCCACTCACTTTCTGTTTCTGTAGTAATGTTAGATGTCTCAACTGTTGTTGCCAATACGGTGAATTCCGTAGCGTGAGAGTTCAAGGAAGAAGCGCCCCGATGCCTCCGGGAGCTGTCTTTCTGAGCGGTGGATAGGATGAAGCGCCTTTTTTTGCGCGCAAGATTCTCTTGCAGCCAGGTTACGGTTTTACTGAGGCTCTCTCAGACGCAGGACGAGGCTCACGGTTAACCGGAGATTTCCCTGGGGCCGCACTGCACCTTGAGAATTGAAAAACGCGGAGTGCAGATAGTCTGCCTGGACTCGGACGCCGAATGGCCTTGCGAGGGGGTGCTCGATTCCCACACCGGCGGCATAAGAGAATCGCATTAGCCACCCGTGAAAGTAGTCAGTCGTGTTTATTGGGATGGCGCCGTCGACGAGAGCCGCACCTGCGAGTGCGTGGACCGAAAATCGGGTATTCCAGTACTCAAACGGATAAAACACGGGGCCGCCAAGTAAGCTCAACTGATAGGCAGGGTGTCGTGTACCGAGGACGTCGGATGTGCGAACATACATGGAATCGACCATTGCTCCCCAACGCGAGTTCAGGTGGGCGCTTCCGCCGATATCCAAGCCGCTCAGGTTCACGTGCTGCGCGGAAGGCATGGCCATATTGAGATTGGCATAGCCGACACTCACGTCGTAAGCTGAGCCAGTGACCGCAGGAACCGGTTCTGTGGCTGGCTGATCTTGCGCCAGAGCGGGAGCGATCAGCGCGAACAAGATAAAACCGGCTGTCTTTATAGTCCACATCGCGGTGTCTTATTACATCCTTTCTAATCGGTAGCGAGCAGCGCCGCTGGCCTCTAACAGCTGATGAGAAGCACCCGACCTGATGGTGCAATCGCGATGCCAATGTCAAAATCGGCATCAACCGATTGCGAGCTCGTGTTCGCGCCGCTGCGGGAGAGTCGCAAAGCTGCACCAACTGAAAGGTTTAGCTCCCAAATGAGACAGAACAGAAGTTGAGCTGTCTGACGGTCTCTCTGGCACGAAAGTAACTCTTCTTTGGATCTTACGGGCCACGCCTAGTAATCAGAGACGAAGAGAAACACTGAAGCCGCTTACATGGGAAAATACTTTCCCACAGTTGCGTACACGGGCCACGCGGCATTCGGTAATACTAAAGAGCACCCAGCGGACAGGGACGCACATAACGATGGGTCGGACAGGAGTTCGGGGACTCATAATCAAAATGTCGATGGGAATGGTTTTTGCATGAACGTCCGGGCTGTAGGATTTTTTCCACAAGCCTGTGCAAAGCTTTGCATAAATGACTGCCTGACGACATCGGCAAGCTGTACAAAAAAAGCCTCCCGGATGGCATTCAAGTTGCCCCGTTGAAGTGGGGCCGCCAGAAAGACAAGGTTTTGGCGCAAGGAAAACCCGCCTATTGTTGAATTGCGAGGGAGCACAGAATCACATGCGGAAGGCTTTGACGCTGATCCTGGTGTGGTTGGGGATCCTTGGGTTGGCCGGCTGTGGCCAGGGCGCCGTTTTTTATGGTAGTAGTTGGGCCGTTGTGAACGAAGCATCGGACGGTGGACCTATTTCGAACCTGACAATTCCGGCGACCGGCACGGGGAATTTGATTGTCGTAGCACTGATGTTCAACAATGGAACCTACGTTACGGGCGTTTCCGATGATGCGGGCAACGCTTATGTCTCGGCTGATGCTAAAGCCTACGCCGGCGCTCTTTCGACGGAAATTTGGTATGCAGTGAACTCCAAGCCTGGCGCTACGGTTGTGACTCCCGCATTTGCCGATTTAACTACTCACGTTGAGATCACGGTTTGGGAGGTTTCAGGAATTTCAACCTCAGCCCCTGATGCAGCCAACACTTCTAGCGGAAGCGTTACTCTCAATAACACTCCGGGACCGGCAGTGACAACCACGCACGCCGGGGACTTTATCGTGTCCATTCTGTTTGTCGTGGATACTAACACCGGTGGCATTTCTGCGGGGAACGAGTTTACGAACGATTTCACGACGAATGGAAACGGTTGGGCGCATATCACCAGCAATACTGCCTCGGCCGGTACGCATCAGGCTAGCTGGATTACGTCTACACCCCAAGGCGTATACTGCGCCAGCACTGCTGCATTCCGTCTCGCCCAATGAGTCGATAAGAATGCCCGACCTGTCCGCCTCTCTGGCCGACAAGGTCTTTCGCGCGTACATTCGAGAATCAGATGGCTATATGGAATCCGGAGCATGTCATGACGGATTGTCGAGTTCACTGAGGAAAAAAAGTAGACGCAAGCGCTACGTATTGCTCTGCATGTCTTACGAAGCGTCCACGGTCTCTGCTTAGCAGGAATTTGGCAAATCTGGATTGACCGGCCACCCAGACGCCATCGAGAGTGATCAGCCTGCCCTGCGGTTTCAGACTACGACGCGCCATGCGAAACAGTTGCAGAGCGTCCGGATCGTCGAGGTGGTGAAGAATACCTAACGCGACTACGATATCGAAGTATTCGGATTGCGGCAGATTGTACTCATTCACCCGATCGCAGGTGAAGTGTGCTTCCGGAAAACGTTGCCGCGCCTGCTGGATGTAATCAGGGTTTGCATCGAATCCGACGTATTCTGACCTGGGAAGATAAGGAACCATGCTTCCAGGCCCACAACCAACGTCAAGGATCCTGTCGCTTTGCCTGGCGCGGATGTGATCTCTTGCGAGGGTCCTTCTATATCCATGCGAGCCCACGACGCTGCCCCACATCTGGTACGCCCACGGCAGGTTGAGGATCGGCCGAAATGTTTCGATCATTGAATACCTTCTTGGCGGGACGACGTTCAATCTCCGGACGACCTCTCAGTGGTTTTTTGCGCGATCATTCTACGCTTTCTGTGTTTCTTTGTTTGCTATTCCTCGCTGTGAGCCCTTAGTCCCCCAAGCCACCACCGCCGGAATTAGCGCGACCGGTGGAGGTGCAGTTGGATCCAGTGCTGCAAGGTGCGGGGACGCTGCTGCGGAGCCTGGTTGCTGTACCACAGGATGAACGCGCTCATTCCTAGAAGAACGAGCATCACCGCGTCCAATGTCCATCGTCTGGATGCGGCCGTCGCCGGAACAACCGATATTTCGTCTTGAGTCTCGGGGATTTCAGCTGATGTGCTGGCTTGCTCCGGCGGCGCATTCGCGACCGCATCACGGCTTGCGCGCAAGCTTCCAACCACCACCATAAGATTCGTCACCAGGATGACGGCGAAGGCCAGGGCAGAGAGAAAGCTGACTTCGCTGCGTGCCGCGACTACTTGCAGAGCGAGCACAACCGTGATGAGGCCACGGGGCATGATCCACAACATCAGTTCGCGCTCTTTTGCCTCAACGTCGCGGAACGCCATGCGACTGACCTGTAAGGCCAGCCAGCGCGCCAGGAACAACGCGCCCAGCATGCCCGCGATGAGCAGCGTGTGGCCGCGAAAACTTTTCAGATCGATGATCGCTCCAATCAGCACGAAGAAGAAGGTTCGTACCAAGAAGGCAAGCTCGGAGTGAAAACTCAGCAGCGATTCCTGCGACTGGAGAGATATCAACTCTTCTTCCACGGCACGGAGCCTCGGATCGATTCCAGGAAAGTTCGCCAGCGTCAGCCCGAAGGCCAGCACGGCGATCAGGCCACTCGCGCCGAGGGCCTCAGTGCCCGCGTAGAGTACGAGCACAATCGAGAAGGTCATCACCTGCCAGAAGCGTGCGTCGGACAGCACTGGCAGCAGACGCGACCAAAGAATTCCCGCAGCACAGGCGAAGACGACGGCCACTCCCACTTGCGTGAGCAGGCCTTGTAGAACGTGCCGAGCCACTGGACCGCCTTGACTGCCAACGCCCAGCAACAGGCCCACAGTCAAGACCGCGAGTACATCTCCCCAGGAAGCTTCGAGCATCAGCGTGACCTTGACCGGTTCACGCGCCCCAAGTTGTTGCAGAACCGGCAGCACGACCGTGCTGCTGGTGCAACCCAGCACGGCTCCCGCAGCCAGCGCCGTCGTAAGCGGCATTCCCAGACCCTTGTGCACGATCAGTGCGATCAGCGCAATGCTGAAGCCGTAAGCCAGCACCGCCAAGAGCAGGCTGCCGGGAAAATGCCGCAAGGTGCGGCGCAAGTCCAGCTCGAGGCCACCCTCAAACAGCACGAGAATGATGGCCAGGGTGCCGAGCACATTCGTAGTTGAAGACAGGTGGGCCGGGTTCACCAGACCCAGCACTGGACCGAGCAAGAGTCCCAGAGCCATCAGCACGAGCACGTCTGGCACGCGGGTCACGCGGAAGACGCGGTTCGCGAGAAAAGCTAACATCAGCAAACCGCCGACCAGACCGAGGATTAATGCTGCAGACATGGTTACCTGGCCGGGCTGGAGTTTAGAGGAGCGAGCAGGGCGGCAACGTTGCTATCCGCGAGAGCGCGATTCAATGCGGGGAGATCTTCTTTCATGACTTTCTGGTAGTCGACGTCCGCTGCTGCCATTTCTGTTTCGAAGGTCTGCAGTAATTCCAGTTGGGTATCGGTGGGGGCGAAGTCGGCGCCACCGGCTACGTCGGCGCCTCCGGTGCCGACCTCGGCGTTCAGCCAGATCAGATTCATATAAACCTTGTAGGGCTCAACGAAGTACTTGTCGTCGCTGTTCAGCAGGGCCGGAGAGGCGAGCTTGTATTCGACGGCGGACAGCTTCTTATCGAGGTCTCCTGCAGCTTTCAAGAGTTCGGCTTTGCGTTTAGATTGCGCTTCGCTTGATGCTGCTGGCGGGGCGGGTGCTTGCTCACCTTCGTCGTCATCGTCGTCGCCGACTGCGGGCTTGTCTTTTTCTTTCTTCTTGGGCGGCCTGAGCATCGCCTCGATGACCTCGATTTGCTTGCGCAGCCATTCGATCTGGTTGACCGTATCGGAAACGCGGTCGATATCGGCGGTGATGCGGCGCAGAGTTTTCACCGAGAGCTCAATGTCTGCGTCGGAACCGGGAGCGCGCGGATCGCGCAAAATGGTGAGAGGCTGGGTGAAGGACTGGTCGGCGATCTTCAGGCGTACGGTGTAGTTTCCGGGGGCTACGACGGGACCGACCTCGGCTGGTTTGGTTCCCCAGTGGGTAATGGGCCGCGAATCGGAATCGCGGAAGCGGGGTTCCTCCCAGATGTGCGGATTGTCGGGGGCGGTGGTTCGCAGAGCGATCAATCGGGGCGATTCGTAGCGCAGGTCCCAGGAGACACGATTCATGCCGGCGCGACCTTTGGTCTCGAGCTTTCGGATTACCTTGCCGTCCGCGTCGAGGATTTCGAGGTGGATCGGATCTTTGGTTGCGGTCTTGAGCGAGAAGTTAAGCATGGCCTGGCCGCCACGGCTAAAGCGGTAGGTGTGGCGCGGTTCGAATAGCGTGACCGCGGCATCCGAGTGATTCTTGGCCTGCTGTTCGAGCGGCGTGACGTCGTCGAAAATGTACAGCCCTCGGCCGTAGGTGGAAATCACCAGATCATGAAACTCCTTCTGCACTACGGCCCAAGTTACAGGGGCGTGCGGTAGGCCCGTCTGCAGCGCGGTCCAGTGGCCTCCGTCGTCGAGAGAATAGAAAAGACCGTTGCCGGTGCCGGCGAACAGCAGGCCTTCGCAATTGGGATCTTCGGCGATGGTACGGACATAGGATAAAGAGTGTTTCGGGAGATTGCCGCTGATTTGCTTCCAGGTTTTGCCGAAGTCTGTCGTTTTGTAGATGAAAGGATCGCGATTATCCACGAGATGGAAATCGACGCTGATGTATGCGGCCGCGGGATTGAAATTTGAAGGCGCGATGCTGGTGATGGTGCCCCACGGAGGCAGTCCAGGAATATTTTTGGTGACGTTGATCCAGTTCGCTCCGTCATTTGTGTGCCAGACCTGGCCATCGTTGGTTCCGGCCCAGATGAGTCCCTTCTGAATTTTGGAAGGGGCGATGGCGAAGACAACTTCTCCGTAGAATTGTCCAAGGTTATCGCCGACGATTCCGCCGGAAGGCACGATGCGCGCCGGGTCCTGGGTGGAAAGGTCGGGGCTGATGACCGACCAACTCTGACCGGCGTTCGTGGTTTTGAAGATCACCTGGCAGCCGTAGTAGACGGTGTTGTGGTCGAAGGGATCGACGGCGAGCGGGGCGGTCCAGTGACAGCGATACTTGATATCGTTCGGCGGCGAATCGAGGGTATGCATCCAGGGACTGACGGAGCGCGCGTGCTTGGTGCGGGCGTCCCATCGAGTGACTTTATTCCCGTAGCAAGTTGCCCACACCACGTTGGGATCGGCTAAGTCCGGAACGGTGAAACCGGATTCGCAACCGCCCATCTCGTGATCCCAGCCAGTTTCGCGGGAGTCAACGGGCAGGCTGGGGCCGCGCATGTTTCCGTCGTCCTGCATGTTGCTGTAGAAGTAATAAGGAATCTGATTGTCGACGTCGACGTGGTACATCTGGCCGATGGGAAAAGTCGCGCGGTGAAAACCGCGGCCGTGTACCGTCGTAATGCTCAAGCCGCCGTCGTCGGTGATCACGAAGCGATCCGCATTGGTGGGGTCGAACCAGATGTCGTGCGTGTCTCCGCCCCAGGGAACTTCCTTAAAGTTCTCGCCTCCGTCGAGCGACTGGTGGAAGGAACTGCTGGCCACTAAAACTTCATTGTCGCTGGCCGGGGAAACCGCGAGGCGAATGTAATAGCCTGCACGTCCGATCAATGCGCGCTGGTAGTTGATCGCCTTCCAGTGCTCGCCGCCATCGTCGGATCGCCAGAGTGAACCCTGGTCTTTGGTCTGGATGAGGGCGAAGACGCGATTCGAATTTGTTGGAGCGACTGCGACATCGATCTTCCCGAGCGGGGTGTGAGGCAGGCCATGTTCTTCGATGCGAGTCCACTTCGTTCCGCCGTCGTGGGAAACGTAGATTCCGCTGCCCGGACCGCCGCTGAATTCGCCCCAGGTATGCATCTCGACTTGCCACATACCGGCAAATAAAGTGCGCGGATTGTGAGGATCGATCGTCAGGCCGGAGCAGCCGACGTTTTCGGCGGCGAAGAGTACACGGTCCCAATGCTGACCTCCGTCGGTGGTGCGGAAGACGCCGCGCTCCGGTTGCGAACCGGTCGAGCGGCCCAGAACGCAGGCGAAAACAATGTCCGGGATTCGTCGGGTGGATGACGATGCGGCCGATGCGGCCGCTCTCGGGCAGCCCCATGTTGGTCCAGGTCTTGCCGGCATCGGTCGATTTGTAAATTCCGTTGCCCATCACGTCGCTGTCGCGGATCATCCAGGCTTCGCCGGTTCCTGCCCAGACCGTGCTTGGATCCGAAGGCGCTACTGCGAGGGCACCGATGGCGGCGACCGGTTGCTTATCGAAGATCGGTGTCCAATGATTCCCGCCGTCGGTCGATTTCCAGACTCCTCCGGAGGCAGCTCCCGCGTAGTAAGTGCTGGCATCGCCGGGCACGCCGGCTATGGCCGCGATGCGATTGCCCACCCTGGGGCCTACAAAGCGGAAGCGGAACTGGCCTTCGTCCTCGGAGTCCGGTTGTTGGGCATACGCTGAAAAAATGCTGCCAAGAATCGCAATCGCGGCGAGACATAGACTCATTTTTCTGACGATCATTCCCAAAATCCTCCGGTCTGACAAGCGTGCATCTTACATGTCTGAAGGAAAGAGGCCAAGTCGATGTGAGTGTCAGTGCCTGGCAAGATGAAAGTCCGATATTCCTTTCCGCGTGTTTCGGTTGTCTTCTCATCGCGGACTGACTGCGGCGGGATTAGGACGCGACCGTCACCGGTAATCTTCACTGGAAAACGTTTCGCATCGCAGTCGACTTGACCCGTCACATCTAAACGAGGATTGCTTAGAAGCGCATAGAAGGCAATGCCGTGGGGGCGTCAAAATCTGTCGACAAGCTGATTTCGCGCCAGTGGGCCGCGTCGGCTGCGCGCGTCGCCTCGGCTTCGCCGGCGAAGCGAACGGCGTCGCTGCCGATCAGAAGATGTGCAGGGAGACGATCACTGGCAGCCAGGTGAAGGACAACCTGAGCTACCTTGACCGGGTCGCTGATCTCGTGCCCCCAATAAGACTTCAGCGCCTCGGCAATTGCGCCCACGGACGGTTCATAGTCCGGAAGCAGGTCAGGCGTGTCTTGGTTCGCGCGAACGCCCCAGTTCGTTCGCATCCCGCCCGGTTCGAGCGCGCACACTTTCACGCCAAACGGAGCCACTTCCTGGGCAAGGGATTCCGTAAATCCTCCCACGGCCCACTTCGCCGCGTGATACGGCGAACTGCCGGGCCGCGCCAACCGGCCGCCGACCGAGGATATCTGAAGAATGCAGCCGCTCTTTTGCTTTCGCATGATCGGTATCGCCGCGCGGCTCACGTTGACGACTCCATAAAAATTAGTGTCAACCACCGCCTTGAACCGCTCCGAACTCAACTGCTCGAATGGTGCAATATCGCCGTAGCCTGCGTTATTGACGACGACATCGAGACGCCCGAACGCGGCCACCGCCATCTGCACGGCCGCCTGGGCGGCGCTTTCATCGACCACGTCGAGAGCCGCGGTCCGAACCTGATCTCCGTATTTCTTTACCAGGTCTTCGAGGCGGCGGGGATCGCGGGCGGTTGCAACGAGTCGATCGCCTGATGCGAGAACGGCTTCAGCGATGTTCCGGCCTAAACCGCTTGCGCTGCCCGTTACCAACCATGCTTTTGACATGAAACTTCTCCTTTTCTTTTTGCACCTCTGGCGAGCCTACTCGCCGATAATTGCCTTCGGCTCCAGAAGCGACTCCAGGCCGAGCAGTTCAATATCAGTGGATCCCGCAGCCGCTTATGGAAAGTTCGTCACCTTCGGCGTTACGCGAGGATGCATTGCAGTGGCTTCACCCGTGTCGTCGATCACATGGCTGATCCCGCCGTGATCTCCCAGCGCCACAGTAATCATGTCGTGAAATCGTATCTCTGGACTCTTGCCCGGATCCGGTGTCTCAATTGCGCGGGTCACCACTACATCCGGATGCTGGAAGACGCTGTACACGCCCAACCCCCAGGCCTCATGACTCGTGACTCCGTCCGCCACTTTGTACGAAGCCCAGCCGTTCACCCCCGGCGCACTGGTATAGCTCGCCTGGTTCGGCGGATCATAAGGAATTTCGGACTGATAAAAGTACGTCCTGCCGGCATTGCCCTTCCACAGAACCTGGAATTGCTGATGATGCTCGACAAAAAGGCCATAGATCGTGACCTCGTTTCCATTCACCACCAGCCCGTTCTCGCTGGTATTCAGATTCCATCCCACTCCGGCGCCATGGTCCGCTCTCCAGATCCACGTATGGTCTACGAGGGTGTCGTTGCTGTTGATCCGCAGATTCACCTTGGCCCGGCCCACGCCCGCGCCGCCCACGCGAAAGAAAACATCGTGCAGCGTGATGGGGTCCTGGGCGTGGCTCGCCCGACTTCCCTCCGGCCCCACCTCGAGCAGCACCGGAGACTCGATCGGCCCCGCATCGAAAAGCAGTCCGGCAATCTTGATGCCGTCCGCATCGGCTGTCGTCATCGCAGCCGTGCCTTTTACCGGACGGAGCGTCGCAAAGCCGAGCCCCAGCACCACCGTACGCGGCCGCGTCACACGGATCGGAGCCGCTAGGTCATAGATCCCTGGCGTAAGAATGAGGTTCTTGCCTTGGGCAAGTTGCGCGTTGATCGTCTCGGCCGTGTCCACATCCGGGCGTGCAATATAAAACTGTGCGATCGGGATGGTTTCTCCCGCGGTTTCTCCGCCACGCCACGTAATTCCGAGGCTGTCTTTGTACAACCCAGGAACCCGCACACTGAACTCGCCGGCAGCATTCACCTGCAGGAACGGCTTCTCGCGAACTACAGGCGTCCGCGCTACTTTAGTGTACGGCGGCGTAGGCCATGCACCTTCCGGCGGATGCACCACGCCGACAAATACCATGTTCCAGTTCGCACCGGTCCAACTCTTCCAATCGCAGTTGCGCGAGATCCACTGCTGCTGGCTGCCTGAGTCGACATTCCCGTCCACCAGCGAATCCGACATCCAGCCGCCGCTTGCCCACCCATGATTCTGGTGCAGCACCAGGTCGCCGCGCACATGCGTGCGCCGCAGCGACACCGCCTGCGAGACTGCCCACTGCATCGTGCCGCCCGTCGGCTTTATCGAGAGCCCTTCGGCAGCTCTCCAGAAGGTAGTCGTCGCATTGTTGTGCTCCAGGTTCGCATCCACATGCACGTTGCCGGCGATCCGCGTGGCATCGGGCGATGCGCCTAACCCTATCACCTCTGTGTAGAAACCCACGGGCACGTCCACGGCATAGCTTCCGGGCAGGAACAACAGTGCATTCCGCTGCGACCCGAACTCGTTGTGTTGTTGTATCGCATACACCGCGTCGATCTGTTTCTGGATCATGTGCGATGGCATCGACGGATCGAAGATCAGAACATTGGGTCCGAGCACGGGGGATCCGGGCCCAGGCTTCGCGCCCTTCGCTGCAAGCGCCGGCAGAGCCACTGCCAGCAGCCCTGCCGTGAAGCCCCACCGTACTAGAAACCGAGATGCGCGCTTACCAGACATAAGTCCTCGCTGACTCCGAGGGTATCACCGCTTGGAAGTCCCGTCCGTCGTAAGTTGTCACGGTAGCATTGGCGATTGGAGGGTCGAGCGAATTCCACCCTTTAGAGGCCAACGGCCTGTCTGCGAACATCGACACAGGACGCGAGCAAACGCACCTCCCGAACTTAAGGTGGTGTCCAGTTGCCGGGGCGGGATCATTACCTAGGTCATCTTGGGGAAGGTGACGATTCGAGTGATGATAGGGAGAGCTTGGAGGCGAAGCGCCTCCCGGGAAACCTCTCCAATGAATATTGACGATCTGCTGCGGATTGCTACGGAACGGCGAGCTTCCGACTTGCATTTGAAGGTGGGGAACTATCCGCACCTGCGCGTTGACGGCGAACTTGCACCGTTGACCGAACAGCCGCGGGTAAGCGCGGAAGATATGCTGAACATGGCGTTCAGCATGATGTCGGCGCGGCAGAAGCAGAAGTTCAAAGAGACCACGGAAATCGATATGGCTTACGGCGTGGCCGGGCTGGGGCGGTTCCGTGTGAACATTTTCCAGCAGCGCGGCAACGTGGGGCTGGTGCTGCGCGTCATCCCAACCAAGATACGAGCGCTGGATGAGTTGTTCCTGCCCAAGGTGGTGGAGCAGATTTGCGAAATGCCGCGGGGGCTGGTGCTAGTGACGGGCGTGACTGGCTCAGGTAAGTCGACCACGCTGGCGGCGATGGTGGATCGGGTGAACTCCACTCGAGCCGAACACATTATTACGATTGAAGACCCCATCGAATTTCTGCATCGCGACAAGAAGGGCTACGTCAATCAGCGCGAAATCGGGGTGGATACACCGTCGTTCAGCGCTGCGTTGCGAGCTTCTTTGCGTCAGGATCCAGACGTGATTCTGGTCGGCGAAATGCGCGACCTGGAAACGATTTCGACGGCGCTGCACGCGGCGGAAACCGGCCACATGGTGTTCTCGACTCTGCACACGCTGGACGCCGTAGAAACCATTAACCGTGTGATCTCGATTTTTCCGCCGCCGGAACAAAAGCAGATTCGGCTGCAGTTGGCGGCAGTGCTGCGGGCAATTGTGAGCCAAAGACTAGTCCGGCGCTGCGATACTGACGGGCGCGTGCCTGCGGTTGAAGTCATGATCAATACGGCGTTTATCCGGGAATGCGTTCTGGTTCCGGAAAAGACGCGTTCCGTGCGGGACGCGATTGCGGCTGGTACGTCGCAGTACGGCATGCAGACCTTCGACCAGTCGTTGTGGGATCTGTTCCAGGCGGGGCTGGTCAACTACGAGACTGCGCTGGAGAATGCTTCGAACGCCGACGACTTCAAGTTGCGCATGCAGGGTATCGCGTCGACCGCGGACATTTCGCGACAGTCGATGCAGTCTGCTGGCTTTGGGGGACGATAGCTTCGGCTTCCGGCTTCTGCATCGTTCAAGTTAGTTTTTCCGGACGCCGGAAACTGGAAGGCTCATTCCCGTCCGCTATTCATTTCTTTCCCACCATCAAAAGGTTTATCGTTAGCGGGTATGGCTTTCCCGCGTCCCAAGAAAAGGTTCTATACCGAAGAGGAGTTGTACGAATACGCCGTGGGGGCGCTGGCGCGGCGGATGCGGACGGTTGCAGAGTTGAAACGTCTGCTGCGCGCCCGGGTGGAAGACGCCGAATCCGAGTACGGAAAAACTCTGGTGGAGCTCATTATCCGGCGATTGAAGGACCGCGGATATTTGAACGACTCGCAGTACGCCGCGTATTTTTCCTCGTTGCGGCGAGACAACCAGAAGTTTGGCCGGATGCGCGTGGTGACTGACCTGAAGGCGAAGGGCATGCACACCGATGTGATCGACAAGGCTGTGGGTGCGGCTTTCGAAGGAGTCAGCGAAGAGAAGCAGGCGCGCGAGTATCTTCGGAAGAAGCAGTTGGTGAAACCCAAAGATCAAAAGGGAGCGGCGCGCGTCTTCCGGCAACTGGCCCGGGGCGGGTTTGGGACCAAGACTATCTTCTCCATTTTGAAGAAATGGGACGTGGACGAAGAAATGTTGAGTGAGTTGGAGAGCGAAAGCGCATAGCCGTGCCGAAACGCAGGAGCGGACCTCTTCTGCAGACTTCGCAGCATCCAATCATAAAGATGCACTTGGCAACTGCTGTTTCGATGTTGCATACTCCAAGACCGATCGCAATACCGTTTCTGAGGAGGACACTATGAAGTTCTGTTTCAAAACGACTCTCGCGGCAGTGCTGTTCAGCGCAGTACCCATCGCATTGGCTCAAGACGCGGCCACGGATGTGAAGAAGGGCGCCGATGCCACCGGCCACGAAACCAAAGTGGTGGCCAAAGACACAGCCAAGGGCACGGAGAAGGCTGCCGACAAGACTGGTCACGCGACCAAAGTTGCGGCCAAGGATACGGCAAAGGGCACTGAAACGGTTGCCGATAAGACGGGACACGAAACTAAAGTAGTCGCCAAGGACACTGCCAAGGGCACAGAGAAGGTGGCCAAGAAAACCGGCAGCGCCGTTAAGACGGGGGCCAAGGACACTGGGCACGAGATGAAGAAAATCGGCGGTGGCGACAAACCTGCCGACACCACGAAACCGCAGTAACGAGTTTTGGAGGTCACATCGAAGGGCCACGCGGGAGTTTCGCGCGGCCCTTTTTCCTGTGTGTGAGGTCGCTGTTCTTGCGTGCCTTCGATGAGCTCAGCCTGCTGCGAGCCGTGTCGAAGGGCGTTTTTCATTTAGAATTAGGTTTCGCGCTCACCTGAATGCTGACTGGATCTGAAATTCGCCGCAAGTTTCTCGACTTCTTTGTGCAGAGGGGGCACAAGGAGGTGCATTCGTCGTCGCTGGTGCCGGCGAATGATCCGACCTTGCTGTTCACCAACGCGGGGATGAATCAGTTTAAAGATGTTTTTCTCGGCCTGGAGAAGCGCGACTACTCCCGCGCCACGACTTCGCAGAAATGCGTGCGGGCCGGAGGGAAGCATAACGATCTGGAAAACGTCGGCTTCACCAACCGGCATCAGACGTTTTTTGAGATGCTGGGAAACTTTTCGTTTGGGGATTACTTCAAGAAGGATGCGATTGCTTATGCGTGGGAGTTGATCACGTCGCACGAGTGGTTCGGGATCGACAAGAGCAAACTCTACGTCACCATCTTCAAAGGTGAGGCTGGCGTTGAACGCGATATCGAAGCTTACGATTTGTGGGTTGGGCAAGGCGTACCCAAAGATCGAGTCTTTGAACTGGGGCTGAAAGATAACTTCTGGCAGATGGGCGACACCGGGCCCTGCGGGCCTTGCAGCGAGATTTATTACGACATGGGGCCCGCTTCGTCGGATCAGGCGCATGCCGACTGCGCGTTTCCATGCGATTGCGGACGATATGTCGAGATCTGGAATCTGGTGTTCATGCAGTTCGACCGCGATTTGAGCGGGAAGCTGAATCCACTTCCGAAGCCGTCGATTGATACGGGCATGGGGCTTGACCGCACGACCGCGGTTCTGCAGGGCGTGGTCTCGAATTACGATACGGATTTGTTTACCCCGCTGATCAAACGCGCCGCCGAATTGACTGGGACGTCGCTTACGAAGGAACTAGAGAAAGAAGCCAAGGCGAAGTCAGCTGCGTCACTGCGCGTGATCGCGGATCACTCGCGGGCGGCAACGTTTCTGATTTCGGATGGAGTGCTGCCTTCGAATGAAGGACGCGGCTATGTGCTGCGAAAAATTATCCGGCGCGCGATTACTCACGGGCGCCTACTTGGGCAGACGAAGCCGTTTCTGTACGAGATGGTGTTTGCTGTCTGCGATTTGATGCAGGATGCGTATCCGGAGCTAAGAGAGACTGCTGACCGTGTTTCGAAGACCATATTGGTCGAGGAAAATCGGTTCTCCCACACGCTCGATATCGGGCTGGAGAAACTGGAAGGGCTCCTCAGAAATTCCACAGGCAAACTCGCTGGCCCGGAGGCTTTCAAGCTTTACGACACCTTCGGCATGCCGCTCGACTTCATGCAGGATGCGGCGCGCGACCAGGGAGTCGCGTTTGACCAAGCCGGCTTTGATCACGCCATGGCAGAGCAAAAGTCTCGGGCACGCGCCTCGTGGAAGGGTGGCGCGAAGCAGACTGCGAATCCCGTGTATCAGCAGCTTCCGAAATCGCTTTTTGAGGGTTATCGGCAGACTCGCTCTGAAGGGTGTGAGGTGCTGGCTATCATCCACAACGGGCAGGGGGCGCGGGAACTCAAGGCTGGCGAGTCTGGCGAGGTCATTCTTGATCACACTCCGTTTTATGCCGAGTCCGGCGGGCAGGTGGGCGACCGGGGATGGTTTTACTCCGATGATCACAATACTCTCATCGCCGACGTGACGGGATGCTATTCGCCGATTCAGGGGGTGCGGGCACATCAGGTTGTCGCTAAACAGGCTTTGCGCGTCGGCGACAAAGTCGACGCTGTCGTGAATGCTGACATTCGTGAATCGACTATGCGGAATCACACTGCTACGCATCTGCTTCATGCCGGGCTGCGCGAGGTTTTGGGCAAGCATGTGAAGCAGGCGGGGTCTTTAGTGGCGCCGAATCATTTGCGGTTTGATTTTTCGCACTTCACTGCGGTCGAAGACGAAGAGTTGCAGGATATTGAAGACATCATCAACAAGGAAGTATTGCGCAATCAGATTGTCGAGACTATTACCGACGTTCCTATCGACGAGGCGATCAATACTTATCACGCTATGGCGCTGTTCGGCGAAAAGTATGGCGACAAGGTGCGCGTGGTGCGGATTGGCGACTTCTCGACTGAACTTTGCGGCGGAACGCACACGGGCGCTACCGGCGAGATCGGGCTGATCAAGATTCTTGAAGGAAGGCAGCGTTTCGTCGGGCGTGCGGAGGGTCGAGGCGGTTACGGGGTTGGGATCGCTGGCGCATTTCCGCGTGGATCATGACTTGGAAAAGGTAGTGTCTACTTTTGCCGCTCCCACTCTTGCGCAAAAGCCGCGCAAGAATGGGCCACCCTCTGCCGATGAGGGATCGAGACACGCTGAGGTGGTTTCGCCTGCTGAGGCTTTGAAGGCCGAACTCGACAGGAAAGACGCGGAAATTAAACGTCTGGCGCGCGAACTGGATCAGGCGCGAATGAAATCGGCGTCGTCTGGCACGGCGAACATTGGCGATCAGATTAAAGACGTGAAGGGTGTGAAGGTGCTGGCGCATCGCGTGGACAATCTGGAACGCGGGCAGTTGCGCACGCTGGTCGATCAACTGCGCGACAAGATCGGCTCCGGAGTTGTGGTGCTGGGTTCGGCTTCGAATGGGAGCGTGTCGCTGCTTGTTGGCGTCACTAAAGATTTGACCGGCCGCGTGCAGGCGGGTAAAGTCATCGGTTCGGTGGCGCAGAAAGTTGGCGGTAAGGGCGGTGGCCGTCCTGACCTGGCCGAGGCTGGAGGAAAAGACGCCGGCGCGCTGGATGCCGCTCTGGACGGGGCTTACGCGGTGGTGGAGTCGCTACTGTGACGACCTCGAACAGCAGTTCCCTTGAAGAACGCCTGCGGTTCATCAAGCACGAGGGTCATGCCATCTACTCGATTGACTTGACTGACTGCACGGCCAAGGAACTGCTGGTGTTGCTCGATCTGATCCGCGCCGATATCGCGCGGCACGCTCCCGGATCGGTTCTTACTCTGGTGGATGTCACGGGCGCAGAGGTCGACAAGCAAGTGGCGACACGAATCAAAGAAGTTCTAGTACTCGATCGCCCTTATGTGAAGCGGTCTGCATGGTTGGGAACGGAGAGCCTGCCGCACGTATTTTACGAGCACTTCAAGAGCTTTTCGCAACGGGAGCTGCCTGCGTTCAAGACGCGAGAGGAAGCGCTGGAGTGGCTGGTGGGAGGGGAGTAGGCGCGAGGCCTGTCGTTCGTAGAAGATATCGGCATTCGCGGGTGAGGGCGCCCGCGCCACACTAACTCTCCTCAATTAACTTCTCCACTTCAGCGTTACTGCGCCTGACATGGGATGCTTCATCTCAACTCCCGTGCGTTTTGCTTCGAGATGAGCCGCCTTCAATCCGAAATACCATTTTGCGGGGCGGTCGGCGTCGTCGATCAGCATGAGATGGGGGTTGTGCTTCAGGCCTTCGGCTTGCAGTTCCATGGTACGGCGGTCCTGCTCGACGAATTTTGCGAAGACGAACTTCAGCAAGTCGGAGCTGAAGGGCAGCCAGCGGAAAATGTTCCAGGCGGCGACCACGTCGATGCGGCATTGATTGCGGGTGATGGGCGTGACGGTGGTGAGAGAAGAAAACCAATACTTCCCTGCCCGGATAATTTCTCTGCGCAGGTTGGGCAGAACGAAATCGATCGTGGTGGTGATGGAGTCGGCTGCGGCATAGAGGCGCAACAGCTTGTAGGGCGCGGAGTTTGAGCTGGGTGTGTGCGCGCTCATGCGGAAGCCGTTAGGGATGGGTTCGAAATTCTTGTGTTTCTCGTGGATGCTGTGGCGGCTGCGCCACCACCAGGCTTGGTGCACAAATGGCCCGTGGGCGGGATCCATCAGTCCGATGATTCCGTGATCGATGCTGACGGGCATGTCGGCGGTGAGGTAGGCGAGTTTGTAGCGATCACTGAATTTCTCGATCAGCGGCGCGGGCTCGGGAGCTTCTTCCCGCACGGTGAATCCCGCGCTCTGCGGTGTCGGATCTGGAATGTAAACCCAGACAAAATCATCTTGCTCCTCGCAGGGATAGCTGCCGGCGTAAATGCGGTCGACTTTCAGGTTCTGGTCCGCCGTGAGGGAGGGAATGAGCTGGCACTGGCCGTTGTGCGCGTCGAACTGCCAGCCATGGTACGAGCACTCAAGATTTTCTCCGTCGAACTTGCCACAGTGGAGCGGCATGCCGCGGTGAGGACAGGCGTCGCGCAGGGCGAAGGGCTTGTTCTGGCGATCGCGGCCGAGGACGAGCGGAATCTCGAGCAGCGTCGCCTGGTGGAGTTGATTACGATGGACGCTGTCGGCAGGCAGCGCGCGATACCAGAAGCCGGTGAGCATGAGCGAATCGGGCGCCTGGCGTTGAGGAGAGTCGAGTTCGGGCATGGAATGAATTGCCGATTGTGATTTCTAATTGCTGAATGAAAAACCTATGCTAGCATCCGCAGGTCGTTTCAGCGCGTACGGAATTTGCGCTGAGGAACTTCGATGGAATTCATCGGTCATTTTCGCAGGCTCACGCCGGTGCAGCGGAATACGTTCATCGCCTGCTTTCTGGGCTGGTCACTGGACGCGTTTGATTTCTTCATTCTGACCTTCTGTGTCAGTGCAATCGCCACTCAATTCCAGACGAAGGTTTCGGCGGTCGCGCAAGCCATTTTCCTGACGCTGGCGATGCGTCCGGTGGGCGCGTTTCTTTTTGGAATAATGGCGGACCGGTTCGGACGGCGAGTAACGCTGATGGTGGATATCATCGCGTACTCGGTGTTCGAACTGGGGTCGGCGTTCGCTCCTTCCTTGAAAGCCCTTCTCATTATGCGGGCATTGTTCGGAGTGGCAATGGGAGGAGAATGGGGTGTGGGCGCCGCGTTGGCATTCGAAACACTGCCCGCAGAAGGTCGCGGCTGCTTCTCCGGAGTGTTGCAGGAAGGCTATGCGGTGGGCTATCTGATGGCGGCGCTGGTTTACGGAACCGTGTTCCGCTTCGTGGGCTGGCGCGGAATGTTTGTAATCGGCGCGCTACCGGCGTTTCTGGTGATCTACATTCGTACGAAAGTGGACGAGTCCCCGGCCTGGCTGCAAGGGCGCGTATCCAGAGAGAGAGAAAGCCGCCTGGGCAAGGACATTCTCACCTACGTGGGCACGTTTGTTTTCCTGGTTGTGCTCATGTTCGGCTTCAATTCGTTCAGCCACGGGACGCAGGATCTCTATCCGACGTTCCTGCAGAAGGACCATCACTTTACGCCGCAGACGGTGGGGTTAATCGCCATCATCGCCAACATTGGAGCGCTGCTGGGAGGAATTCTTTTCGGAACGTGGTCAGAGAAAATCGGGAGACGGAAGGCGATTGTGATCGCCGCGCTTTTGTCGATCCCAGTGATTCCGTTGTGGGCGTACTCGCACACCGTATTCATGCTGGCGCTGGGCGGCTTTCTGATGCAATTCATGGTGCAGGGCGCATGGGGAGTGATCCCGGCGCACTTGAATGAACTCTCACCGCCTGCGGTGCGAGGAACATTTCCTGGATTCGCCTACCAACTGGGAAACTTGCTGGCTTCATGGAACGGAGTAAAGCAGGCCAGAATTGCAGAACAGCGGTTCGGAGGAGTATTCGCGCCGGTGCTGGCCTGGACCGTCTTGATTGTGGCGACCCTGGTGGCGGTGGTCGCGGGGAGCGGACGGGAAAGGAGAGGCATAGACCTTTCAAATACCAGTTAGAGGATGTGTTCCGAGGTCGTGCTCCCATCAAGTGTGCAAGATTTGGCGTACCGAGCAGGGGGCACGATGGTGGCATTGTCACCGGGAAGCTCCTGTGGTACGGTAGGTGAAATTTCACGCCTTCGTAAATTCTTTTTCAGGGCCCTCTAAATCTCAGGTCTACGCGAATGCGCGTGCAGGGGTAGCGCCACGATGAAGGAAATCATGGATTCGACTCCGGTCCAGCCGTCAGGGAACGAGGAGAATTTTGCCAACCGGAAGCTGATCCGTCCAGCGCTGCCGCGCCCGGATCACAATCACGGAAACCACAACTCAATTCATCCCCAGGCGATGGAACGCCGGGAGCGGCACGAGCGGCCGGAACGGGGCTTTGAACGGAGCGACCATGGCAGCGACCGTGGGATGGGGTCGGGGAGCGGACGCAAGGCCGCGCCTCCGGAGCAGACCAACGCCGAGAACTTCTATTATCAGAAACAAATGCAGTCGAGGACGCCGATGGTGATCGTGCTGCGCGACGGCGAGGAAGTACATGGCATCATCGAGTGGTACGACAAGACCTGCATCAAGGTGATCCGGGATGACGGCCGCCCGAACCTGATGATTTACAAACCCTCCATAAAATATATGTTCAAGGAAGAAGAGAACGGACGGTAGAACAAGATAAGTCGTTCGCCACTAGCCTCGAACGGCGATTACTTCCCATCCGAGCGCGCTTCCAGTTGGTCCAGTCGACGGTTCAACAGCTCCAGATCGTCGTTCAACAATCCCGGTCCGGAAAGATCGATTCCCAGAAACAGATTGAGCAATTCTGCGGGAGGTTGATTGAAACCATTCTTGAGAAGGGCGAGATAGCGTGGCACAAACCACTCCCGCCTGGTTGAGTAAAGCTCGTAATACTTGAGCGCCAACAGCCCTCCGTAAACGTAGTTCACGTCGTAGAGCGGGTCTTCAAACATGAGGGAGACCGCGCCCCACCGTGCGCGGACCTCGGGAGTTGAAGCCGCGAACTGGGAGAACTGGGCGTCAATCTTCAGGCTCAGGGTGTCCAGATCATCGGCGTTTCGAATGGTGCCGGCCGAAACGCCGTCGTAGATCGCTTGCTCGAGCAGGGCATCCTGCGCGCCGTAGAAAGCGTCGAGCCCCTTGATATTCATCCAGCGTTCGCGGTAGTAGCGTTGCAGTGCTGGATTCCCGGCGTGTTCGGCCATAAAGTCGGCCAGGACTAACTCGTTGAACTCCGCAAATGACTCGAAAAGGAAGTTCGGGCCTTGCGCGTAAGACGGCGAAACGCGATTTTCCAGTCATAAGCTGGCGATGGACGCGCATGTCCGCCTTCGTGCGCAATTACAGAGAGATCCTTGAAGATACCGTCGTAGCGGCCATAGAACAAGATGCTGGTGCTGCCCGGGGATCCGACGGAAAAACCTCCTCCGTAGCGGTTGGCGGCGCCTCCCGGCAAAATGTCGGCGCGGCCGTTGGAAGGATCGAGCAAGGCATCAAATTCGTTTTGGTACTCCTTTCCAAGTCCCGCGAATGCTTCGTGGAAGATAGCGCGAGCCTCGGGTAGCGAAGTGATGGGAGGGGAAAATCCCGGCTCCGGAGCGGACATGTCCCACGCGTGTGCCGGTTGATGGTAGCCGCGCTCGACATCTTGCAACCGAATGGTTTCGTAGCGCTTGGCGATGTCGCCGTGTTGGGCCATTGAGGCGAGCAGGCTGCGTGTTTCCTCCGGTTTGAAATACAGGTCGTCGTATTTGCGGGCTGGCGCGTCGGCATAATGGTGCGCCTTTGCCAGGAGAGTCTGAGCCTGGACTGTGTGAATCAGAGCGAAAGCGAGCAAATCGCGTTGGCTGGCGAATCCCGCGAATCGGCGTTTAAATCCTTCTTCGCGCACCCGGCCGTCCGGGTCCACGGCAATTAGGTTTCGCTGCCGGACTACGTCGAGCGGCCCGGAAGATGTTTGCACGGCACCGAACGAAATGCCCGCTACGATCTGTTCGTACAAATCGAATTGCCAGTCGCCAATTTGCGGCTGGAATTCGTCGAGCAACGCTTGCGCGGCTTCGGGCAGCAGATGCGATTGGCCGCGTCGAATACGGGAAAGCGCGAAGCGATATTCCGCCAGAGATGGTTCCTGGTCGAAGAACGCGCGCAGCCGGTCTTCGGGGATAGCGAGAACTTCGGGATCAAGAAATGTAGTTTTAGCGGCTACGTCGGATACAAGCAAATTGTCGGCATCGCAGGCAACATCCTTGCGATTGAGCGCACAGCGCAGGTGCAGGTAGCGCTCGTGCTTGGCCGAAAGGTTTTGAACTACGTCATACTGCCGCAATATGCCGAGCAATTGAGGCGCGGAGTCGAGTCGTCCTTTAAACCGTCTCATCTCATCAAGTGCGGCATTCAACTCAGCACGTGCCGCAACTTCTTCCGCAGGAGTTTTGAAATAGTAACGCGACAAATCAGCAGACAAAACTCCGGAGGCGGGTGGTTGCACCTGCGCAGCAGCACTTGCGCTTGCTGCAACGACAAACAGCATGCGCGCCCAATGTCCGGACTGCCTCATGTTTCCACCTCAGCGATCTTCGGGTTTCGGGGTAAAGTGACAGACCACTCTGCGGCTTGCCAGTTTACGGTGCTGATGCTCCGGTTGACAATCTCCCTTATCTCCCATAGCATCAATCACTTGAAGGATGATTCTCACACTGCATCCGGGAGCCGTTCGTGATTAAGCTCGATATTATCAACGAAGTGGTAGCCAGAACTGGCATCACCAAGACCAAGGCCGAGTTGGCGGTAGAAACCGTCTTTGAGAGCATGAAGAAAGCGCTGGCCCACGGCAATCGCATTGAGCTGCGGGGATTTGGCGTGTTCAACGTGCGCCCTCGCAAGACCGGCATCGGACGCAATCCACGCACCGGAGCTGAAGTGTCGATTCCTCCCGGCAAGGCGGTACGGTTCAAGCCAGGGAAAGAATTGCAGTCGATTGACTGACGTCAGTGCCCAGAGCGTGGTACCTAGTACCCAGTGGTAGCCTGCGCATTCTCCAGCCTTTATCTGATCTCGGATTTTCTTCCCAGGCCCAGTTCCGCGCCTGCCCCAAGTTTTTTCCGGTACGGGTAACTCAGTACCAGGTACTCCTCTCTCGTAGTAGCATCTAAACGGAAGGTCTCGGTGGCATTTCGAGGCCGAAGAATCGCATGTCGGAACCGACTGCTCCCATAACTTCTTCCACCCTCGAATATTACCGGCCGATGCCGGTGCGGATTCCCACGCGGCCCCGGCCGCGTTACTGGCTGCACGCGTTGCTGTTGCTGGCAACCTGCTTCACTACTTTAGTAGTGGGGGCACGGCTGGAGTTCAATTTCCTGCACTATCGGGCACTGTTCGTGACTGGCGACGAGTTCATCCCTTTTTTTGCTGTTGGCTGGGTGATCGCGCAACCTTCGCGTCTTCTCCTGGGTGTTCCCTTCTCGGCTTCGCTGTTGCTGATCCTGCTGACGCATGAAATGGGGCATTATCTCTATTGCCGCCATTACGGTGTGAACGCAACGCTGCCGTTTTTCATCCCGGCACCTACGCTGATTGGAACTCTGGGGGCGGTGATCCGGATCAAGTCGCCTATCCGCTCGCGGGCGGCGTTGTTCGATATCGGAATTGCGGGGCCGATCGCCGGATTCGTCACGGCCGTCGTCACGCTCGCTGTCTCACTGCTTCTGTCGAAACCGATGGTCGCCTCGATGGGACGCTCCGACCTGCAGATGGGCTACCCGTTGATTCTGAAGTGCATGCATTCCCTGCTGGGTATAGTCGTTCCGCATTACGCCGTTGCCGGCCTGCCGGTCTCCCGCATTTATCTTCATCCCACGGCGGTGGCGGCCCTGGTAGGAATGTTTGCGACGGCGCTGAACCTGCTGCCCAGCGGTCAACTCGACGGAGGACACATTGTCTACGCCCTTTGGCCGCGGGGTCACCGCTTTTTTTCCTGGATCACAATCGTCGTTTTGGTGGGTTTGGGACAGTTGTACGTGGGATGGCGGGTGTGGGCAGCGCTGCTCATCGCCATGAACATCGTGACCTGGCGCCAGCGTCAAGCTCCCGAGTATCCCGAGCTCCCTAGAGCTCGATGGCCGCTGGCCTTCATGGGACTGATAATGTTGTTGCTGACTTTTACGATCGCGCCGTTCCAACTCGCCTGGAGATAGCACCGTCGGCAGGATTCGCCCATAACATCGCTTCTCTCGTATACTCCTTTATTCAATCGTTTTAGTGGCGATGGTTTAGTGACGACCGGTTTTAGTCGAAGACTCGGAGGTGGCTGTACCTTGAGACAACTGACTGCTAGTTTTGCGTTGCTGTTGTTGACACCGCTGATTTTCACCTTTTCCGCCGCAAGTCAAACCATCTCGATTGACGTCTCGCATCCCACGAACCACTTCGTGCCTAAAGAAACGCTGGGTGCGGGGGTGGATCGCATTGCGGTGGAGGCGATCGACAAAGATCTGCTGCAGCCAACGCTCGAAAAGACGCTGGCTTCGGGCTGGCAGCCGGTTACGTATCGCCAGAATACGGAACTCGCAGTCGAGGCGTGGCATTGGAATCCGCAAGGAGCATGGAGCGAAGGGAGCGGATCGAGCGGCAAAGGATATTTCACGGGCTCGTCAACACCAACAGAAATTCTTCGTTACTCCTACGGATACCCGCTGCCGCGCCGCGGCTTCACGCGCAATGACGGAACGGACAATGTGGGCTTTTCCCGGCTGACCGATGGAGATGTGAACACTTTCTGGAAGAGTAATCCGTATCTGACGCAACACTTCACGGGAGAGAGCGATACCCTGCATCCGCAGTGGGTGGTGATGGATCTGGCGCAGGTGCAGCAGGTGAGCAGCATCCGCATCGCGTGGGGAGAACCATATGCCCGGCGCTATTTAGTGCAGTACTGGACCGGAGACGATCCCATCAAAGCGCCGACGCGCGGCACCTGGCAGACTTTTTCGCAAGGAACGATTACCGACGGAAAAGGCAAGGTCGAGACGATTCGCTTGAGTGGAAGTCCCGCAGCAGTGAGATTCGTGCGAATCTGGATGACCGAATCTTCGAACACCTGCTCATCGGATGGCGCGAAATCGAGCTCTACCAATAACGACCCGCGCGATTGCGTCGGCTATGCCATTCGTGAACTCTACCTCGGCTCGACAACCGACGACGGAGCGTTTCACGACATTCTGCGGCATACGCCGGATCAGGAACAGACAACGACCTACTGCTCGTCCGTTGATCCGTGGCATCAGGCGTCAGACCTGGGATCGACCAAGCAGGCGCAGATGGGTTTCGATCTGTTCTTCACCAGCGGAGTGACGCGTGGATTGCCCGCAATGGTGCCGATTGCGATGTTGTATGACACTCCCGACAACGCGGCGGCTGAGATTGCGTATCTGAAGGCACGCGGGTATCCCGTCTCTTACGTCGAGATGGGTGAGGAAGCGGACGGCCAGTACATGCTTCCGGAAGACTACGCCGCGCTGTACTTGCAATGGGCGACGGCGATTCATCGTGTGGATCCTGGGTTGAAGCTCGGTGGGCCATCGTTTCAAGGGGTAAACAAGGATATCGAAGTCTGGCCGGACGCGAATGGAAAAGTTTCGTGGACCGGACGGTTTGTCGATTACCTGAAGCAGCATGGACGAATGAACGATCTGGCCTTCTTTTCGTTTGAGCATTATCCCTACGACCCTTGCCGGACGCCATGGGGCGTGCTCTATGACGAGCCCGAGTTGGTGAGCCACATCATGCAGGTGTGGCATGAGGACGGAGTTCCGACGGACATGCCGATCTTCATCACGGAGGGAAATCTGTCGTCGGGCGCAAGTGAAACCTACGAGGACATTTTCGCGGGAGTCTGGCTGGCCGATTACATCGGGTCGTTCTTAAACTCAGGAGGGAACGGTGTCTATTTCTTCCATTACCTTCCCCTGCAGATGGAGCCGGGATGTAATAGCTCTCCGGGAACGTTTGGGATGTTTACCATCGACGCCAATTATCAGATACAGCAGCCTCTCGCGCAGTTCTTTGTGGCGCAGTTAATTAATCTGGAGTGGGCGCAGCCTGCCGGCAGCGAGCATCATGTGTTTGCCGCGAAGAGCGATGTGGAGGATGGCGCTGGTCACGACCTGGTAACGGCTTATGCCGTGAAGCGCCCGGATGGGAAGTGGGCGGTGATGGTCGTGAATCGAGACCAGCAGAACGCGCACCGGGTGCGGATTACGTTTGAGGGACCGGCCGATAAATCCAGCAGCTTCGCCGGGACAGTGGAAGTTTCAACTTTTGGCAGTGCACAGTATCAATGGCATCCGGGACAGACTCGCTTTATGGCTCATGCCGAAAATGCGGCGAAGCCTACGATCGTGGCCACGACGCGGGGCTCAGCGGATCCGGACGGTCCGATTGTTCATACGAAGCTGTCGGCGGAAAAGGGCACGATGTACGATCTGCCGGCAGCGTCGGTGGTGGTAATTCGGGGGAGCGTGAGCGCAGTGCAATAGTCTCGTTCTCACATCAACCACAACGCGTCCACGTCCACAATCATCTGCGTTCGCGGAATCTTCTTAGCTGCGGCGTAGGCTAGCATAGCGCGTAGCGTGGAGTTCAGCTTCTCTCGGCTCGGTGACTTCAGCACGAAATGATAGCGATAGTCGCGCTTCAGCCGCAGGATGGGTGCGGCGGCGGGGCCGAGCACGCGCACGCCTTCATGGCGGTTTTGCTCAAACCATTTTCCCAGCGTCCCCGACCACTGCAGAGCTTCATCGAGCTGGTTGCTGCGGATAATTACGTTGGCCAGCGCAGAGTATGGCGGATAGTGCATCCAACTGCGAAAGCGCAATTCTTTGTCGTAGAATCCGGCGAAGTCGTGGCGAGCAGCGTACTGCACTGCATAGTGGTCCTGAAAATAAGTTTGCAGGATTACTTTGCCCGGAGACTGGCCGCGGCCGGCGCGGCCGGCGACCTGGGTCAGCAATTGAAAGGTGCGCTCGGCGGCGCGGAAGTCGGGCAGCCCCAACGCGCTGTCCGCGCCCACCACGCCGACCAGGGTTACGCCGTGAATGTCGTGGCCCTTTGCGATCATCTGCGTGCCGACGAGCAAGTCGAGTTCGCCTTCGCTGAGCGCGTTCAAAGTGCGCTCGAAATCCTCGTGTCCCCTGACCGTGTCGCGATCGAGGCGAGCGATACGCGCCTGCGGAAACATGCCGTGCAGTAGTTCTTCCAGCTTCTCCGACCCGGTACCGAGAAAATATACATACTCGCTGCCGCAATGGACGCAGGCTTTGGGCACGGGCGCGGTGAAACCACAGTAGTGGCAGACCATTTTGTGCTCGCGCTTGTGATGCGTGAGGGCAATCGCGCAGTTCTGGCACTCGAGAGTCTTGCCGCAAGTGCGGCACAGCACCACGGGAGAATATCCACGGCGATTGAGCAGGATCATCACCTGCTCTTTGCGGTCGAACCTTTCTTTGATCTCTGCGGCGAGCTTGCGCGAGATGACCTGCTCATGGCCGGTTTCCTGGAATTCCTGCCGCATGTCTATGATTTCAACCTCCGGCAAAGGACGCTGCTCTACGCGGTCGGGCAACTCGACTAAAGCGTATTTATTTTTCTTCGCGTTGAAATACGACTCCAGCGAAGGCGTCGCCGAACCCAGGACCACGACGGCATTCGCCATCTTGGCGCGCATTACGGCGATGTCGCGGGCGTGGTAGCGCGGCGTCTCTTCTTGCTTGTAAGAGGAATCGTGTTCCTCGTCGACGATGATCACCGCAAGATCCGCAACCGGCGCGAAAACTGCGGAGCGCGTGCCGACGACCATGCGCGCGTCTCCGCTCTTGATGCGGTGCCACTGCTGGGCGCGCTCTTTGTCAGAAAGCGCCGAATGCAGAATGGCAACCTCGTCGCCGAAGATTTGGTGCAGGTCGGCCGCAACCGCCGGCGTGAGGCCGATTTCTGGCACGAGTAGAATGGCGGAGCGTCCGGCCTCGAGCACGGCGCGCATGCCCGCGAGGTAGACGGCCGTTTTGCCGGAGCCCGTAACGCCGTGCAGAAGGATGCCGGAAAACTTTCGAGCCTCCACACTTTCGCGCAGACGTTTTAAGGCGGCTTGCTGGGCTGCATTGAAATCAAATGCAAAAGGCGAGGGACGGGGCCTTCCATGAGAGACAGCAAAAGCTGCCGGCTCTTCGATAATTTCAACCAGGCCGCGCTTGACCAGCGTGCGCAGGGTAGTTCGTGGGACTTCGAGCGCTTGCAACGTTTCCACGGGAACTTTGCCGCCGGAAGCAGCAAGAGTGTCGACAAGTTTCCGTTGGTTGTCGTTCAGCTTTCCGTCGGCTGATCTGAGTAGCGCAACCTTGACGGTTCGTTTAGCGTCTCGGACAGCGGAGACATCTTCGCGCACCAGCCACTTTTTTCGCACCATTCCGCCCAGGACTGATTTAGAGACTCGTGTGGCAGATCGCAGGCTTTCTTCACGGACTTGGAAGGCCTCTCCTGGGGCAGGTTCTTGCGCAGCAAGATAGTCGAGCACACGGAATTCGGCGGCTTGCTCTTCTGGAGTGCGGCGCGACCGCGCAGACGATCCTGACATACCAGCCAGGTGCAGCGCCAATTGGCCTTCTTCGGTGATACGGTAGGCGACGGCGCGTTTGAACTCCGCGTTCAGGGGCAGCATGGTGCGGAAGACTTCGCCGATCGGGGCGAGATAGTAATCAGCAATCCAACGGCCGAGACGCAGAAGCAACTCGTCCAGCACCGGAGAGACGTCGAGCACGCTTTGGATGGTCTTCGTGGCAACTGTGGGCTTGCGGTCGTGCAGTTCGACCACGATTCCGGTCAGGCGCTGCTGGCGAAAAGGCACCAGTACTCGGCCGCCGACCACGGGAGTGGCGTCGGCGGCAACACGGTAGGTGAAGACCATGTCGAGCGGTACAGGCAGGGCAACGTCGCAAAACTCGGGCATTGATTGGAGGATAAACAACTAGAAAACGCTCGTGCAAACTGGACCCTTAAAGTCGGTAGTGATCTTTGACTTCGCGACCGCTTACTTTGCGAAGCAGCACCAGGCTGAAGATGAGAATTTATTGCTGCAGGGGCGTCGCTATTCGGCAGCTTTTTTCGGCGGCTCGATACCCAGATATTTCATCACCATCTGCAGATCTTTCCAGGCTTCGCCCTTTTGCCGCGGATCGCGCAGCAGGAACGCAGGATGATAGGTGACAGCCAATCGAACTCCCGGCCACGCGGGCTCGCTGCTGTGAACTCCCGAGGGTTTGAAATCATAGAAGCGGCCGCGCAGTTCGGACATGGGAGCGTTGATAGCGAGCAGATTTTTCGCCGCAACCGCACCCAGCGCGACTACTACCTTGGGCTTGATCGCCGCAATCTGACGCATAAGAAATGGCGAGCAGGTCTCACACTCGTCGCGCTCCGGTGTGCGGTTGCCCGGCGGCCGGCACTTGACCACGTTCGCAATGTAAACATCTTCGCGCAGCAGGCCCATCGCTTTGATCATGTTGTTGAGCAACTGGCCGGCGCGGCCAACGAATGGCTCGCCCTGCGCGTCTTCGTCTGCGCCTGGACCTTCACCCACGAACATCAGCTCCGCCCGCGGATTTCCTACGCCGAACACGATCTGCTTGCGGCCCTGCTTGTGCAGCTTGCAGCGGGTACAGTCGCCGAGATCTTCGCGAATCAGCTTGAGCGCAGCCACGGGATCCGACTCGCCATACTCGGGCTTCGGATTCACGACTTCGAAAATGTTGCCTTCTGCAATGACTGGGACGACAGCGGATTTTCTGGCGGACATTTCCTCTCGCAGTTCTGACTGGGTTGCTGAAAACGACGCTGAGGACAACGGTAGCGGAGAAGTTTCGGCCGAAGCCGAAACGGTTTCGCGCCGGTAGAAATCGTAAATGCCCAGTTCATTGCAGAACCGCACGCGCTCGGCAAGAGCACGCCGCAATTCCGGGTCAAGTGTGCGAGTCACTCTTTAGTGCTCCACATCAAAATAAATCTTCGTCGTCGCCCGATACAGCCGCACCTTCCCTCCATCGAGCTGCATGTCGAACGAGTCCACATGCGCCCACTTGATTCCGCGCACGGTTTTCGCTGCTTCGGCTACGGCGTTCTTTGCCGCCTTGGCAAAGCTTTCCTTCGACGTTCCAATTACCTCGATCACTTTCTGGGTCATCGCACACTCCTGAGAGAAAAGAGAAGTTCAGAAGAATTGTACGCTAGGGCGGTTGAATGGCGGGAGCTGATCCTTCAGGCTTTCACCGTCGACTTGCGGCGCTGGAGCAGGCGGACGACCTGATCAAGAACGCGTTGGGCCACTTCCCACTTAGTGGTTTCCGGCACTTCGACGACCTCGTCGTGAGTAATGATGGTCACTTCATTGCGTTCGGAATCGAAACCGATGCCTTCGCGGGAAACGTCGTTGACCACTATTGCGTCGAGGTGTTTGGCGGCGAGCTTCTGGCGGGCGTTTTCGAGGACGTTCTCAGTTTCGGCAGCAAAACCCACGACAATTTGCGACTGCCGGCGTAGAGAGATTTCCTTAAGAATGTCGACCGTAGGTTCGAGATCGAGCGAGATCGGACCTTTGCGTTTTATTTTTTGCGGCGACGCAGACTTGGCACGGTAATCGGAGACCGCAGCGGCCTTGATGACGATGGTGGCCTGCGGTAGAAGAGTGAGCACGGCATCCCGCATCTGCTCGGCCGATTCCACGCGCGTAAGTTCGGCCGCTCCTGGTGACGTCAGCGCGGTGGGTCCGCTGATCAGAAGAACGCGAGCGCCGCGTCGCAGCGCGGCTTCGGCTATGGCATACCCCATGCGTCCGCTTGAGCGGTTCGTGAGATAACGCGCAGGATCGATCTTTTCCCGCGTCGGCCCGGCAGTGATCAGCACGGTTTCGCCGGCAAGATCCTGCGACGCACCGAGCGCTTCCAGAACCGCCGCAACGATGATTTCGTTCTCGGCAAGCCGCCCGGAGCCGGTCATGCCGCAGGCCAGATAGCCGGAGCCAGGTTCGATGATCGTCACCCCGCGCTGGCGAAGGATTTCCAGATTCGCCTGCGTCGCGGGATGATTCCACATGTTGACGTTCATTGCTGGGGCGACCACGACCGGCGCCGTGGTTGCGAGGTAAAGCGTGGTCAGGAAGTCGCCGGCGATGCCTTGCGCAAACTGCGCCAGAACGTCGGCCGTTGCAGGAGCCACCAGCAGAGCGTCAATCGACTGCGCGACAGCAATGTGCTCGATGGCGGAATCAATGTTTGCAGCCTGCTCTTCGCCGGGCGAGAACATTCCAGTAATCACTTTCTCGCCGGAGAGCGCTGCGAAGGTCAGCGGGCGGACGAACTCCTGGGCGGCACGGGTCATGATGACCTGAACCCGAATGCCGCGGTCTTGCAGGAGGCGCACAATCTCTGCCGCCTTGTAAGCCGCGATGCCGCCCGTGACTCCGAGAGCAACCTTCATAATGTTGCGGCCACGGCGCCGTTAAGCGTCTCCAAAAGCCTTATCCAAAACTTCCGCGGCCTGCTCGGCCGCGCTGCGAGTTTCGGGGATCTCCCACTTCACCTTGCCCGCGCGAATTTCATCTTGCGCAATGCGGCATGGCTTGCGGGAGTTGGTTTGAACCACCGGCGGGGCTCCAGATTGCAGTTGGCGGGCGCGCCGTGCGGCTACCAGAATGTAACGATAGTTGCTGTCGAAGCCTTCGATCAATTTCATGGATTCTCTCCCCTTGCCACCGGGATGCAAGTTCTTGATTGCCGAAAGTTGATTGCTCGAAAGTTGCTGCGCTTCGTTCTTCCGTCTGCGACGCCACAGACGTCTCTTACCATTTTCCCACGAAACTCAGGGTTACGGGGGCTCGCGGCCCTCTAATATAGTTACCGAGGTCTAACTCTTCCCGGAATCGCCAGGCGGCCCAAACGAGGCCAAGATCGGCTTCAGGCGGTCGCGGACGTTGGCCAGGCGGCAACGGTCGGCGAGAGCCACGGTTTTGGCTTCCTCAGGGGACAGCGGTTGCCCCGCTCGCACCAGGCGTTCGCCGCGCACAATCGCTCGCAATGCTTTGATTGAGTCCTCGAGTTGGTCGTTCACGAGAATATAGTTGTAGCGGTCGTAATTCTCGATCTCACGAGTGGCCGTGACCAGGCGGCGCTGTATCACTTCCTCTCGATCTTCACTGCGTTTGCGCAAACGTTCTTCGAGCGTCTTGCGATCCGGGGGCAGGATGAAGATGCTGGTAGCGTCGGGGAGTTTATGCTGGATTTGTGCCGCGCCTTGCACATCGATGTCGAGCAAAAGGTCGCGGCCGTTTTGTTCTGCTTCGTGCAGGAAGCGGCGCGCGGTTCCGTAGTAATTGCCAAACACTTCGGCATGCTCAAGAAACTCGCCGTCGCGAATCATCTTTTCAAATTCAGGACGCGAGACGAAATAATACTGCCTTCCATTAGTCTCGCTGCCGCGCGGAGCACGCGTGGTGTAGGAAATGGAAAATTCCAGATTACTTACCTTTTTCAGCAACTCGTTGACAAGGGTCGATTTGCCCGAACCGGACGGGGCAGAAATGATATAGACGATGGGCTTGTGGTCCGGAGGACTCATTCCAGGTTCTGCACCTGCTCGCGTGACTTTTCGATCTCCGCTTTCATGATGAGTCCCGCTTCCGTGATTTTCAGCGCCTCGCCGGCCAGCCCGGAAGTCTTCGAAAGCAAAGTATTGGCCTCGCGGTTCATTTCCTGCAGCAGGAAGTCGAGTTTCTTCCCCACTTCCCCGTCTCCGTCAAGCAAACCCAGAAAATGCTGGACGTGGTTTTCCAGGCGTACGATTTCCTCCTGAATGTCACTGCGGTCGACCAGAAGTGCCGCTTCCTGGAGCGCCCGCTCCTTGTCGGCGCTGGCGCCGAGCAGTTCCTGCAAGCGCGACTGAAGGCGTTCCACATAGCTCTGCAACACCGTGCGCCGGTGAAGTTGCACGGTTGTGACGGCTTCGCGCAGGTGGATCATGCGCTGGCGAAGCTCGCGCTCGATGCCACAACCTTCCTGCTCGCGCATTTGATTCAGACGATCGAGCACCTCACCCGCCCTGCCCATCACCGCCGACTCGAGCGCTCCTTCTTCAGGGTCGCGCGCGGAATCAAGCGCGCCGGGAATGCGCAGGATGACGTTGAGATCGGGTTGAGCTGGAATACCAAACTCGCCAGCCGCCGCCCGAAAAGCCGCGATGTAAGCGCTCACCAGCGGACGATTCAGCGCGAGGGTTTCGCCGCCCCCGCGCTCCAGGCTAAGCGTGACTTCCACGTGCCCACGGGCAATTTTTTCTTTGAGCAGGCGGCGAAGCTGCATTTCGAGCGAGTCGGAGCCCGAAGGCAGGCGAAAATGCAGGTCGAGAAAACGGTGGTTCACCGATTTCAGCGAAAGCGCGAAAGCAAGATGCCCGTTGCTTTGGGAAGCGGGGGAAACCCCGGGCGCAGGACTAAGGCTTCCCTCGGCTGAACTTGTGAGTTCGCCTTTGATCTGCGCAAAACCCGTCATGGAGCGAAGGGGCATTTGTGATTTTCCCGAACTTCTGATTCCCAGTATCAACTGGGTCGTGCTGGTTCCAGTTTCGGCTCGAAGTCAGCGAACTGCAACTCGTACAAACGCCGGTACGTACCCAACTTCGTCATTAAGTCTTCGTGGGCGCCAATGTCGGCGATGGCCCCGTTCTCGATCACAACGATGCGGTCGGCGCGGCGCACTGTCGAGAGCCGGTGCGCAATTACAAACACGGTGCGCCCACTCATCAGATTGTGCAGTGCCGATTGCACCAGAGCCTCTGATTCACTGTCCAGCGCCGACGTAGCTTCGTCCAGAATCAGAATGGGTGCATTCTTCAGAATGGCCCGGGCAATGGCGATGCGCTGGCGTTCTCCGCCGGAAAGGCGCACGCCCCGCTCTCCGATCACTTCATCGTATCCCGCAGGCAGGGCTTGGATGAAGTCGTGGGCCAGCGCGGCTCGGGCCGCTGCCTCGACCTCTTTCAAGGCGACATGCGGCTGACCGTAGGCGATGTTGTTGCGGACGGTGTCGTTGAACAGGACCGTTTCCTGCGTGACGATTCCGACTTGTTCTCTCAGAGAGGCGAGCGTCACATCCCGCACATCGTGCCCGTCGATGAGCAGTCGGCCTTGCGTGGCATCGAAAAAACGCGGGATCAGATGAACCAGGGTGCTCTTGCCTGAACCGCTGGACCCGACGATCGCGACCACTTCGCCGCGGCGAACTTCAAGGTTGATTTCGTGCAGCACGCGCGCATCTTCGCCCTCGCTGCCATAAGTGAAGCTCACATGATCGAACTCCACGGTTTTCGCAAATGGAGGCAGACGCTTGGCGTGCGGTTTTTCGCGAACATCGTCCTCAATGTCCATGAACTTGAAGATTTCACTCGATGCTCCCAGAGCCTGTTGAAAGTTGTTGTTGAACTGAGCGAACTTGCGGACCGGATTGTATAGACTGAATACAGCAGTGATGAAAGCAACGAAAATTCCCGGAGTCATCGCACCGTGCTTGACCTCCTCGCGGCCTAGGATCAACAGAAGAGCGATTCCGATAGCACCAAAAATATCCATCAAAGGGGAACTGATGGCCGTTGCAGCCACGGAGCGCAGGTTCGCACGGAAAAGTCTGCGCGCCGCTCCGCGAAAGCGTGCAATCTCCCATTTCTCGCTGTTGAACGCCTTCACGACTCGATTGCCAGTAATCGCCTCGTGCAGGATATTCTGAATTTCCGCCAGCTTGTCCTGTCCGTGTCGGGTGGTGCTCCGCACACGAGAACCGATCTTGCGCGAGGAATAGACGATGACTGGGACAAACAGCAACAGCACCCAGGCAAGATTGCCGCCCAAAACCACCACCACGCCGGCCACCGCTAGAAAAGTAAAGAATTGCTGCAGGAATTCCGCCAGAACGGTTGACATGGCGTACTGCACGCGCTCGATGTCGTTGACGATGGTAGAGAGCAGCGTTCCGGTAGTGTGTTTGGAGAAAAATGCAGCCGAACGGCGCAGGATTGCATTGTAGAGATCGTCGCGCAGATCGGTGATCATGCCGAAACCGGCGTGGTTCACCAGGTACGTGCCAGTGTAGTCGAAGATTCCTTTAAGGATAGTTGAGCCGACCAGCGCAACCGCAACCATGGTCCAGGCATTCGTGAAATGCGAGGGTACCAACTGCTGCAGATAAACCGGATGGTGCGTAACCGGAATGACAAACAGCTGAATGTCTTTCGATCCGGTAGACGGATTCAACACCCGGTCAAAGATGGGACGAATTAGCAAGAACTTGAAGGCGTCGAGCGCTCCTACCCCAGCCATCAGCACGACGGAAGACAGAACCTGCCACCAGTAGGGAAGCGAATAGCGGACGAGGCGCGTCAGTTGGCGCATACCTCTCCCTGCGGGCCGCAGTGGCTTTCGGACGGTGGCATAGACATGGAGTGCAAGGGCTTATTTTACTGCGCCGAATGGTCGTTTGTCGTTGGTCGTTTGTCGAAGGCCGACAGCAATCGGGTTCTAGCGCTACAGACGAACGACTAGCGGCCGTTCCTTCATTTCGGCATATCGCGATGCACAACCTTCACCCGGTATCCGGCTTTGTGCAGGCGCTTGCCGACTTCCTCGGCGATCATCACCGAACGGTGCTGGCCGCCGGTGCAGCCAAAACTGATGGTGAGATAGCTCTTGCCTTCATGGATGTAGTGGGGCAGCAGGTAAACCAGGAGATCGGAGATACGATTCACGAATTCCTGGGTCTGAGGAAATGACCGGATGTATTTGGCAACGCTCGGATGGCGGCCGGTCAGCCCGCGGAATTCCGGTACAAAGTGCGGGTTGGGCAGAAAGCGCACGTCGAAGACCAGGTCCGCTTCTTCGGGCACACCGTGGCGAAAGCCGAAACTTACGCACGAAACCAGAATGCTTTTCTCCGTCGCCTGCTCGCGAAAACGCTCCGTGATGTGGGCGCGTAGTTCGTGTACGTTGAACTTTGAGGTGTCGATGACGATGTCGGCTAACGCGCGTATGGTCGCCAAGTGGCGCCGTTCGGCCTTAAGCGAGGCGTTGACCGGCGTGTCCGTGCCCAGGGGATGCGGGCGGCGGGTTTCGCTGAAGCGGCGCATCAGTACTGCATCGGAAGCTTCCAGGAAAGCGACCTTGGTCGGAATCATGCGCCGCACTGCCTTCAGAATGCCGGGAAGTTGTTCCAGTTGGGAGCCTTCGCGTACATCCACCACCAGCGCGGTTCGGCGGATTTCGGTCGATTGCAGCGCCATCTCGGCGAACCGCGGGATCAGTTCGACGGGAAGGTTGTCGACACAGTAATAACCCAAATCCTCGAACGCTTTGAGCACGGACGCTTTGCCGGAACCGCTCATCCCCGTGATGATGACCAGTTCCGGGGCGTGCGCCGGCTTGTGCGCCGGGTTGCGAGCCGGTTTACGTTCGATGGCCCGCGGCGCCTTGCTCGCCCCACGCGCGGGCTTCGGGCGCCTGCGGGACCCCGACGATTTTCGAGGCGTCATGAATTGGATAGTAGCACTGAAGGCGGTGTGTCTTCTAAACCGCATTTCCGATTTGTCTAAGTCCCGTTTGGAAAGGTAAGCTAGGTCGCCATGAAGAAGTTTGAGGATCTCACGGAACGCGAAGTGTTGGCTCTGGCCATTTCTCTGGAAGAAGAAGACGAGCGAGTATATGCCGACTTTGCTGAAGGGTTGCGGCCCGATTATCCGGCGTCGGCAGCCATGTTCGAGGGCATGCGGGAAGAGGAGTCAGGGCATCGCAGGCGGCTCATTGAACTCTTCCGGCAGAGGTTTGGCGAACACATTCCCTTGATCCGGCGCCAGGACGTGCGTGGTTTTGTGGAGCGTCCGGCACTCTGGCTGATGCGTCCGCTGCGCATCGAGGCGGTGCGCAAGGAAGCCAGCACCATGGAAGTGGAGACGCGACGCTTCTATGAAAAGGCCGCGGCGCGCACTCAGGACGCCAGCATCCGGCAACTGCTCGATGATCTCATCAATGAGGAACGTGAGCACGAAGAGCGCGCTCAGGAACTGGACAAGGAAAAACTTCCCGCCAACGTGAAGGCCGACGAGGAGTTGGCACAGCGCCGGCTTTTCGTCCTGCAGATTGTGCAGCCGGGCTTGGCGGGGTTGATGGATGGTTCAGTTTCCACATTGGCGCCGGTTTTCGCGGCGGCGTTCGCGACCCGCAACACTAACGACGCATTCCTAGTGGGCCTGGCCGCCTCAGCTGGAGCGGGCATCAGCATGGGATTTGCCGAGGCGCTTTCCGATGACGGAAGCCTTACTGGACGCGGACATCCCTGGGTACGCGGGTTGATTTGTGGCGCGATGACAGGACTGGGTGGCATTGGACACACGTTGCCGTTCCTGCTACGCGACTTCCGAGCAGCACTGTGGGCCGCGGGCGCGGTGGTGATTGTCGAACTGGGGGTGATCACCTGGGTGCGGCATCGCTATATGGACAGTCCTTGGGTTTCGGCTGCGCTTCAGGTGGGTCTTGGCGGAGTGCTGGTGTTTATCACCGGTGTTTTGATTGGAAAATCCTGACGCATTACCCTCGCAGCCTGGACGTCGCAAGCTACGTCTCTACGATAGCCAGTTACGCAGCATCTGCCCCGAGTCTACGGTTGTGTGTCTAGTGGATGCTTACTCTTTTCGTAGAATTCGTTTTGCAGCTTCAAGCTGACATCGTCGGATTTGACGGCGCGGATCGCCTTAGCTACGGCGTCGATCCACCAATCCATCTGAAATTTTCCTAATTCTTTTGTTGCCGCGGAACCGTCGCCGGAATAGTGATTCGGGAAGCGCGCGTACCACCAGATTCCGGTGTAGACATCTTCGGGAAGATTCTGGCGGTGCTGGTCGGCACCGGATTCGCTGGTGGCACGATCGATGTGGACCGTGTCGGGGCGGGAGATCATCATCTTCGAGGTCTCGCTTTCGCCGGCGTGCATGTCGATCGTTGTTTTCTTGGGCGGGCCTCCTGACTCCGGGCTTCTTCGGTCGAAAACGTAGACTACATAGTCGTGGGGTCTATCGAGCTGCGATTGAGCGAAGAACGGTAACAGGTGCTCGTTGCCGCCGTGGCCGTTGACGATGATCACTTTCTTGCAGCCGTTGCGGGCCATCTCGTCGGTGGTTTCCTGCAGCAGGGCCAGTTGCATCTCGCGGCTGTAGGCGATGGTTCCGGGCTCGTGGCGGGCTTCGGCGATCTGTCCGAAATAATATTCTGGGAAGACGACGGCGTATTCCTGCTCGGCGGCGTGCAGCGCGGCGTAACGGACGTCGAGCAGATCCGTGCCGAGGGGGAGATGCGGTCCGTGTTTTTCCAGGATGCCGATGGGCAGGAGGCATGTGCCTTGCGAGCGATGGATGCCTTCGCGGAAGTCGGCGGCGGTGAGTTCTTCCCAGTGGACGGAGAGCTTGGGTTGTGGCATGGTCGCTTGCGCTTGCGCGGGACTCGATACGCTGGAGCCAATTAGAAGGAGCAGGACGGAAAAGATCGTGGAGCGCTTGCAAGTCGTCATCGGCAGATTTCCTCGGCGGCGAAATTCTAGCACCGCGGTGCTGCTCTTATTCGCTCGTCGTTTCACCCTGCGAATTTCTGACCGAAATAAATCTGCCCGTGACCGTTTCCGGGTAAGGAGTCGGGTAAAAATGTGGGGTATCCCCCCTCCCCCCTCGATCTTTGAAATCATCGAGTTAAGCAAGGAATTGCCCGCAAAATCCGCATGTCAAAGAACTTAGAGGTCAAAATCTAGAAAGCACAGGACTTAGAGGCTCGCCGCTGAGGCTGCCTTCAGTACGTCTGCCTCGACTATGATCGCGCGAATTAGATGGTGGGCACAAGGTTGGATGTCACACGGTGCGTGTGGAAAACTTCTGCGCCGGCCGCTAAGTGACCGGAATCCGAAACCCGAAAGTCAATCACCGGTCAGTGAAGGACGGGGCAGGACGTATACATACGTCGAGAGCACTCGGGCTTGGCCTCATCGAGCTTTAAAGAACTCAATATAGACCAAGACAGACCCAACCCACGCCACTAAAACAATCGCGATCTTCTTCCACAGTGCCATGAGCCAGATCTTACTCCGTTTTGCGCTTTGGGGCGTTGCGTTAGGGGCGTTGCGAATTCCTCAATGCGTGCAAACGCCTGTTATCAACAGTTATCATCATGGCGGATATGGGGAACGACCCGGATTGGATTTTCTACCGTCACGACGGACCAGTTGAAGCGGATGTCGTGCCGCGATTGGTCGCGGAGTTTCCGGGATTTCGGCCCCGATGGGAGAAGTACCTTGAATTCTACGAAGGTGAATCTGCGGGGAACTACATCGACATTGCCCAATTCGTGTATTTTGTCGTTGGTGACCTGTATGCGAGCGGGAAAATCGAAGAAGTGCAACATGCATTTGACCTGATGGAGTATTTGCTCAGGAACGGTAATCACGGCGTTCGAGAATTAGTCGTGATCGGATTTCTTGAAGATCTCCAAAATTTCGCGTCGCAACAGACATTCGGTAAAGAGGCATTCGTCCGGTTCCTTGGGCCCAAGTCGCGTGAGGCATGGGATGAACTTGAGAGATCGTGGGGTGGCTGAAGCAACATTCGCTGAGCTGGTTCCTTCCAACGCAAACAGCGATCCGTAGTTAGCGAAAATATCCCGATATCACTCATTGATGCTGGGGCTCGGTTGGCGGGCGTCGAAAACCTGGCCAGATCTCACGGCGGCTGCTCTTTCGCGGGGTGCAGGCGTGGCGGAAACTCCTCGTTGGGCTTTGGGCGCTGCTAGGGGAAAGGGGTCCTTCGACTGCGCGGCTGATTCTCTTCGAGAATCAGCCGCTCCGCTCAGGATGACATGGCTGTGGCCAAAGGCGGCCGTCCCCACATTCAGCTAGGCTAGGTGGCGGAGTTTGGTCACTCGGCCTGACTCGACCCACTCGACTATGAAGATGTTGCCGGAGTGATCGAAGCAGGCGCCGTGGGGGCAGACGAATCTGCCGGGGACGAAGGTTCCGGGGGCTTGATTTCGAACTGTGCTCCAATCCTCTCTGGAATATTCGGATTCGCCCAGGGTTGCTACTACAGTGTTCTTGCGGTCGAGGATGATCACCTTGCTTAGCAGGTCCGGGATTACGACTTCTCCGTTGCGCTCTTGCAGATTACAGGGCATCTTCGAAGTGCCGGCGATCGAGTCGACGTGCTTGCCATCTAGCATGAAGCGCTGCAGGCGGCTGTTGCCGCGGTCGGTTATTACTAACAGCGGGGTTTCTTTGCTTGTTTCAACTCCGCGGGTATCGACCCAGAGGCCGTGAGGGCAATCGAGTTGATCGTCGGCTTTTCCCAGTCCACCGAAGGTACGAATGAATTCGGCTTTCTGGCTGTACTGGTTGATGAAGCTGGAGCCGTATCCGTCACCGACATAAATGTCGCCGTTCGGGGCTAGGGCTACGTTGGTGGGCCGATAGGCTACCGTCGAAATTTTGTCCTTCGGCTTGTAGGATTCGGATTCTGCAGGATATCCCAGAGTGAAAACCTCTTCGCCTTTCAAGGTGCGCTTGGTAACTATGCCGTGCTCGTAATCGCAGAGATAAAGGAAGTCTTCGCTTCCCTCTTTGCGGAGGGTTAGGCCGTGTGCTCCGCCTTTGAATTGGCGGCCCCAGGAGCGGACGAACTTGCCTTTTTCGTCGAACACCACCATGGTGTCGAGGCTTTCGCTGGTGGCGTTTACCGTGTGGTGGATATAGATGTTGCCTTGGGAATCCTCGCAGACGCCGTGGGTGTTGCCGTATTTGATGGTTCGCGGGAGCTCGCCCCAGTCGTGGATGGCTTCGTATTGATGCTCGTCCCGGCCGAGGATGGGCGGCTTGCTGCCGGATTTATCTGTGGCGCCCAGGAACGCAGGAGCGGCGGCCGCTGCGGTCGCCGTGACCAGAAAACTGCGACGGGTGACTTGCATGATCATGGCTCCGATGGACTTACTTGCTCGCGACAGTTTTCTGGTCGACTAGTTTGGGATCGGCAAATTGCAGCCAGAAGCCCATCATCTCTTCGTCGCTCGGCTCACCCCAACGCAGGGCTTTCGAGGGATCGGGATTCTGGGGGTTGTCGAAAGAATTGTCGTAGTAGGCGGTGGTCACCAGCTTCGTACCTTTGGGCAGCAGGAACTGGTTTTTCAGGAAGTACGTTTCCTGCCAACGGAAGTCGTAGTGGGGGACGTTGAGGATCACCTCGTTGTGGCCGTCGGGATAGATGGCTTCGGTGGTCATGCTTTTCCCGCGGAAATGCATGTGGGCAGTGTAGGCCAGGACGGTGACATCTTTTGGCAAGGTGTAGCACGAGGTCACGCGGTGATTGGCGTCGTTGGGTGGAATCAGGAAGAGATCGTTCCAGATTTCGTATTGGGCAATCTCGTGCTTCACTGGTTCTTTGGCAAACACGAGGCCGATGCTGGTGCGATCTTTCACATCCTCGCCGGTGCGGTTGCTGTAGTGAACCTGAAACTGCAGGTAGGAGCCAGCTGGAATTCTTAGCGCGTAGCCTGGAGGACGAGTCTCGGCCAAATGTCCGGGCAGGTAGATGCCGGGCACGATATTCAGATATCCGGAAGACATGCCCGGAACACCGCCGCCGTCGGGGGAAGAGCAGCCGTCGTCGACGACCGGAGCATTTGCTCTCAGATGTAAGACCTTGCCGGTGCGGTAGTGGTACTTGTCGACTCCGGCATCGGGTTTGCCGTGTTCCTCCACTTCTTTTGCGACCTTGTCGGTCGTGATTACGGAGACGGTGGCGTGATGCACTACGCGGCGGTCTCCGGGAAGCACCTCGGCGGCCTGCACCCACTTGTCCTCAGTGAAATTCGTAGGCACGTAGATGTATTCGTAGTCGTCCTGACTGGCGCCAAGCACCGTAAACTCTGGGATGGTGAAAATCTGATCGGGCTTGATATGCCAGCCTTCGGCGAATACCGGCGCCGGAGGCAGATCCTTCGGATCGCCTTCTTTGGTGCCGGTGCGAAACCAGGCGTCGATGGTTGCGATGTCGGCGTCGCTGAGCCGGGGATCGTTGACGAAATCGCCTACCTTGGGATCGGCGTGCCAGGGCGGCATCTTGCGTTGCACAACTGCTTCACGAATTGCGCGGCCCCAGGGACGAGTGTCCTTGTAGGTCATCAGCGACATGGGGGCGATGTCGTTGGGGCGATGGCAAACTACGCAGTTCTTGTACAGAATGGGAGCCACATCGCGGTTGTAGGTGACTTCCTTTGGAGGGCTTGGCTGGTTCGCGTTGTCCTGACCGGCGCCCAAGAACAGAATGCAAAACGCTGCCGCGATAAGGATCAGAACGATTCTGCGTGGAAGCATGTGCCCCCCTCCAACCGAGGCCATTCTAAGACGCAGACTTGCGGAGCACAAGGACAGGAGGCGCGGGTCAGGGGTTTTCAGGGCGCGTTTTCCTATGGAGCCTCGATCAACTCCATCTTGCCGTCTCGGGTGCGGTGCAGGATCATCACTTTGCCTTTGGGATCGCGGAAGACGAAGACGTCGCGATCGCGGAAGTGGGCTTCTTTGATGGCCTCTTCGAGAGTCATGGGGCGCATGGCTACGGCTTCGTCGGAACGCACCAGATGCACCTCAGTAGTCTTGGCGACTGCTGGATAACGATGCACAACGACCGCGACGGCTGTTTTTTCGGTCAGGCCGACTGCGGTCTGGACCGTTTCGGCGAATTGCGGAGAGTGGCCGTTCCACTTTTTTACTTCTTCGCTTTTGCGGGCGGAGCGTTTTTTCGATTGCCAGCGGGTTTTGTATTTCACCGCCTGCTTTTCAAGGTGGTCGAGGGCTTCGTTGACGGCGATGGTCATGTCCTTGGCCTGGGCGAGGCCGACTAGCGGGCCGTTGCGCGGGCTGATGGTGATTTCGGCTTTGTGCCGGTGCTTTTCTACCGTGAGAATGACCTTGGTTTCAAATTTGTCGCCGAGGATTTTGCGGAGTTTGGCGATGCCGGTTTCAACTTCTTTGCGGATGGTGGGAGTTACTTCGTAGTGCCTGCCGGTGTATTCCACGTTCACGAGCGGCCCTCCTTGCGGGTTGCTTGGGCGGTGCTTGCGCGAAACAAAGTCAAAATCTTTAACCACGGGGGACACAGAGGTCCACAGGGTAAAGCCTTTATTCTTTTACTCTACGTTGGTGCGTGCTTGGGATGCGCATATCTTCACGATACTTCGCTACCGTACGGCGCGTTACCTGTATGCCTTGGGATTGCAGGATGCGGGTGAGCTGCTCGTCGGTTAACGGGCGGCTCGGGTCTTCTTCTTCAATTAATTTCTTGACGCGGCGCTTGAGGATTAGGAGCGAGGTGTTGCCGCCCTCGGGTCCCTGCACGCTCTCGCTGAAGAAGTACCGCAACTCGAATACGCCCTGCGGGGTGTGGGCGTACTTGCTGGCCACGGCGCGGCTAACGGTGGAAGGATGCACGCCGATTTCTTCGGCCACCTCCTTGATCATCATCGGCTTTAGCTGGTCGATGCCTTTTTCCAGAAAATCCTGCTGGCGGGCTACGATGCAGTAGCAGACTTTAGTGATGGTCTGCTTGCGCTGCTCGATGTTTTTGATGAGCTGGATCGCGCTCTTGTAGCGCTCTTTGACGTAGTCGCGGGTGTTTTTGTCGTTGGTGTCGCGGGTGATCAGCTTTTTATAGGCGGGGTTGAGGCGGAGTTGCGGCAGGTCGTCGTCGTTCATCAGGACCAGCCACTCGTCTCCGTGCTTGATGAAAGCGACGTCGGGCTCGATCAGGCGAGCCTGGACTTTGTTGTACTGCAGGCCGGGCCGGGGATCGAGGGTGCGAATGTAGTCGACGGCCTGCTGGACGGCATCGGCGGGCCGTCCGATAGCCTTGGCGATTTCTTTGTGCTGCTTGCTTTGGACCGCGCGCAGGTGCTGGTCGACGACGGCGATGGCATCGTCGAGGACTTGTGCGGTGCCGTTGCCGTTCTTGTCCCCGTTCTTGTGATGAGCGAGCTGTTGCTGGTGATAACGCAACTGCAGCAGAAGGCATTCGCGCAGCGTGCGGCAACCCACGCCCGGAGGGTCGAGTTGGCGAACGACCTCGAGGGCTTCCTCAAGATCTGCGGGGGCAAAGGTGGCTTTGTAGATAGGGTGCGCCGGAGCGGACACCGGTTCGGAAGCGGGAGCGGCGGCAGCCGCGGCATTTCCGTTCCGTCCAGGAAGAAGAGAATCAGTCGAGAGGCTGGCGGAGGACGGGAGATCCACTTCGACTGAACTTCCAATGACAGCATTCGCGCCGGAGAATTCCGCGGGATTCGACGACGCGTCGATCAGTTGGTCAACATCGCACGCAGAAAGGTCTGCGTTGAGATCGTCTTCGGAAGCTGCTTCGGCTTGCTCCAAGCCCAGGGCGAGGGCCTCGCTCGCGATGTTTCTGGCGGCGGCTGCGTCGGCTTCGGGAGGCGCAGGCGGGGCTACGCCTAACATTTCTTCGTCGCTGGCGATCAGGTAACCGTCCTCGTTGAGGTTGCCGATGATCTGTTCGGCGGCCTCGCGGACTTCGCGGCGCAGGCTTAGCGCGCCCAGTTGCCAGGCGAGGTGGTCGGTTAGATTGGTTGGCTTGGAGAGGAAGTTTTCGAATGACGGGCGCTCGATCTCTTCCATCTCGCCACGGGTGCGGTAACCGGGATCGAGATAATCCTGGAAGAAGGATCCGAAATCGATTTCTTCGAATGGGTCTTTCTTTTCGGCGGTGATGGGAGCTTCTTCGCCTGAGGCCGGGGTGGGGCGGTCGCGTTCTTCTTCTTTGCGGCCTATTTCATCGATCAGCGGGACAGAATCTTCGAGCTCTTCGAGAACCGGGTTCTCGACCATCTCGGCATTGATCATGTCCTTGAGTTCGAGCTTGTTGAGCGCGAGGACGGAAACCATCTGCACCAGACCCGGGGTGAGGATCTGGCGTTGGGATAGTTTGACGCTCAGTTTGTGCTGTAGTAGGACCATGTTTCAAAGTTTCAAGGTTGCAAGGTTTCAATGTTTCAGAGTGAGGCAACGATTTTGAAACTCTGAAAGCTTGAAACTTTGAAACCTCAGACCAAAGAGAAGCTTTCTCCCAGATACACCCTTCTCACTTCCGGATCGTTGGCCAACTGTTCGGGCTGGCCCTGGCGGAAGATGCGGCCGTCGTCGATGATGTAGGCGCGATCGGTCACAGTTAGCGTTTCGCGCACGTTGTGATCGGTGATCAGCACACCGATACCGCTGGCCCGCAGGCTGCTGATGATTTTCTGCAGGTCGAGGACGGCGATGGGATCGATCCCGGAAAATGGTTCGTCGAGCAAGATGAAAGTCGGACTGATGCAGAGGCAGCGGGCGATCTCCACGCGGCGGCGCTCGCCGCCGGATAGAGCGTACCCTCGATTCTGCCGGATGTGCTCCAGGCCCAGTTCATCGATGAACTTCTCCATCTTCTCGCGGCGCTCGTGCCAGGACATAGGCTGCGCCTCTAACACCGCGAGGATGTTCTCCTCAACCGTGAGTTTGCGAAAAACCGAAGCTTCTTGAGGGAGATAGCTGATGCCATACTGGCGTGCCCGGAGATACATGGGAACGTCAGTGATGTCCTGACCGTCGTACAGCACGCGGCCAGTGTCAGGGGGGGTCAGGCCCACAATCGCATAAAATGTGGTTGTCTTGCCTGCACCATTAGGGCCAAGTAAGCCAACAACTTCGCCCTGCTCGACGCGCAGGCTGACACCATTTACGACGCGACGGCCACGGTACGATTTGCCAATTTCATCGGTGGCTAGGGTACGCATTTATCTTGCCATTAATGGGCCACTCGCGTCTGAGTTACCACAGGAGTACTTGCTTCGCCTTCTACGAGCACCCTATCATCGCCCCTAAAGAAAGTCAACGAAACGCCGGTAACTTTGCCTCGTTCGGCATCAAAAATGCTAGGCGGTCCGCCGGTGAGCACGAATTTGTCATCGGCGGCGGTGTAGACCAGTGTCTTTCCCTCAGCCCTTCGAGTCGGTTGTTGGACGACTACATTGCCCTTAGCGACCAAATGGTCGAGCTGACCAGGCCCTGCAAGTGATTGATTGCTTGAGCTTTGACTTCGAGGACGAAGGTAGGCGTCCATGGTGTTGGAAGACGCGGTAAAGCTGGTGCCCTTCGCGACTACACTTCCCTCATAGTGAGCCAGGCGCTCGGCATCAGAGTAAGTGAGCCGGGCTGAGGTTATGGCTACGGGGTCGTCCTCGGCGGGTTTTTCCTCAGATTTGGGCTTCGCTTTGGAGTCTTCTTTGGCCCGAGCCTTGCTCGGGGGAGCGCTGTCCGGCGGGGCTTTACTTGGTTTAGCTAGATCCGGTTGAGGCAGCTTCGCCCGGACCAGGACCGTGGAGACAGGTTGCGCGGCGGTACCCTGGGCCACCAGAAGACGGTGGTCGCGGTCGAACTGGATCGAGGGGGCTTCGACGATGTTCGCGTCCTGCCACAGACGAGCCTTGCCCCGGTACAAGGCGACGGCGGGGGAGTTATGAGCCGTCATGGTGGCGGCCGTGACATGAATCGGCGAGGCCGAGGCCAGGAGGGCACCATTCGGCTGTTGCTGTAATTCACTGTAGGTGCTTTTCACGTCTTCGTCGGCGAAGGCATCGTCGGTAGCGCGATTGATGCGGATGGTTCTGGCGGTTGTGACCATGCTGCCCTCGGCGACACGCGGGCTGCCGGTGAGCACGAGGATTCGGTCGGCGGGAGTGTAGAGCGCTTTATCCGCCCAAGCTTGTGTGCGTTTGCTGGGAACCTGGCCGTCGCTGTAGGTGACGGTTCCCTGCTGGACGACGGATGAAATCCCACCCTGCGAGGAGAACACGGCGTCGAGCATCTGACTGGTGCTCACGCGGTCGGGCAAGCCCGGAGTGAGGTTTACGATCCTGGCGTCGGGCGCGCCGTGGATTGAAGTCAGGCGGCTTGAGCTGTCGGAAGTCGCGGAAAATTTCGCGTGAAACCGGCCGGCTGTGATCACGGTATGAGAGGAAGGTTGCGCGTTCGCGGGGGTCGAGGCTTGAGCCGGAGAAATTGTAATTTGTGCCGCTCCATAGGTTTCGGCGTGGTCCACCCGGCGGCCTTCCGCGATAAAGAAGTCGACGATGGGAGCGGTGAGGTCGAAGTCCTGGGGTTGCGAACCATGTTCTGTGGCATTCGTTGCGCGAGCATTGGTGCTGTCAGCATGCTGCGCCAAATGGACTCCATCCATCGCGTGCACTTTCTGCAACTGATTCCTGCCGAGGAAATCGAGGATCGCGCGTCCAGCATTGCCCTGCATGGGTTGAGATCCAATGCGCTCAACGTGGACATTGCCGGTCAGCGTGGCGGTGCGCAGGAGGTTTTGTTTGCTGATCAGCAACATCTCGGCTTCATCGGCGCGGGCACGCAACTGATCGGCGTCTTGGCCGTTGGACTCTGCGTTGACGTTCCCTGTGGCCAGGACACGCTGCACTTCGTTGTCCGGTCCCAGAAAGAATGTGGCCTCCTCGGCTTGGATCGTACTGTCTTCACGCTGCAGGCGAGTATTCTCTAAAACGACTTCGTGAGGGTCATGGGTGATCCGGCCGCGAGTTGCGAAAAGAGTTGCAGCGCCGGGACCGCCCAGCGTCACGTGAATCTGCGAAATTAATGTGAGGGTGTTGGTCTTTCCGGAATACTGCACTCCCACGGCCCACCCGGCGACCTGCGGCGTACGGAAATCAACCCGCGCAGTGGTGGACGCGTCTCCGCTGGTTTGGTTGAAGATCAGGTCTTTGGTTTCGAGATGGATGGGATTTTTGAGCTCCCTGGGAGTCTCCTGATCAGGTCCGGCGAGGCCTGAAGGGTTAGCTTCCAAATCGATCTGAACTGCCCCGTGAGCGGTGACGTTTCCCGATTTCTTGTCGTAGGAGAAGTCGTCCCCGTAAATCTGGTCGAAGCGGGAGGAATCGCGGCCGTAGAGAACAATGCTGACGTTGTGCAGTTCGGCGCTGCCGTCGAGCTGGAATTGCTTGAGGCTGCCGGCCTGTACGGTGAACAGCGTTCGCTTGCCGTCGGACTTGGAGAACTGATAGCCGTTCGCCGTCTGCTTGATGTCGATGCCGATCTTGTTGGGAAGTTCCTTCAGTACATTGCGCTGACGCAGGCGGGCATAGAAATACATTCCTGCCACCACGGCGGTAAAGAGGACCGCGATCACAGCCAGCCAGCGTCGTAGTCGGTAGACCGGGAGCGGCATGCTGGATTTAGTCTAATGGAAATGACTGGGAGAGTAGCTAGCGGTAAACCGAGGCGATCGAATCTTTAGGCGCTTCCTAGGGCGTCGTGTACAAGAAGCGGTTTGAAATCCCGCAGGGAAAGTTCCAGTCCGCCGAAGTCGGGGTGGTCGTTATGGCCAATGGTGAAGGCGATGTCGATGGCGTCTCCGGCTAAGAGCGGCGACTGCTGCAGTCGTTCGGCCATGTGCCAGCCCAAGGCGTCGAAAACAGTTCTGAGTTTTGCCGCAGTTTTCAGCTCTCGGTTCTCAGTTCTCCGTTGAAAACCCCTCGCTTCAGCCTTCTCTTCGCGGCGGATGGCTACGCTATCGGGATGACAGCTTGGCGTGGCTCGGATCGCTACCGCTGAAAGTTCTTCCTCGCCGGAATCCTCCGCGGATGACTCTTGCGGGGAGAATTCGTGTTTACCGTCCTCTCCCGCTTTCAACTTCAGCTTGAGATGTTTGTCTTTCAGAATCTTGGGTGGGGCAATCAAATGCACGCCGCGGGCTGCGAATGCGGGCTCGTGGTTTCCTGCTCCGTGGGGTTCGAGCAACTGCAATACTTGAAATAGCGCGGGAGTAATTTCGTCGAAATGGAGTTCGGCCTCGACATCGAGCACGGGATCGAAATCGGTCGGGGTCAGGCGGGTCCGCGCGAAGCCATCGAGTTCGGCTCGGAGTTGAGGCACATTCGCGGACGGCATGGCGAACCCGCACGCGTGGGAGTGTCCACCGTAGCGCGTGAAAAGACTGTGCGAGAATTCGACGGCCTCGAGCAGATGAAAGGGGCGAATGGAACGGCCGGAACCGAAGGCCTGCTCGCCTTCGCGCGCGATGACAATGGCGGGGCGGTGGTAGCGCTCGACCACCCGTGTGGCCGCAATGCCGATGACGCCGCGATGCCAGCCTTCGCCATCCACCACGATGCAGTAGGCTTCGCACAACGCGGGATCGCCGCTGATGCGCTCCTCGACCGCGCGCAGAATGCGACGCTCCTCCTCTTGACGATCGGAGTTGAGGCGATCGAGTTTGGCGGCGAGTTCCCGGGCTCGAACCGGATCTTTCACGCTGAATAGTTCGATCACGTCGCGGGCAACGTCCATGCGGCCTGCGGCGTTGATGCGCGGCGCGATGCGGAAGGCAACTTCGGTGGAAGTAGGCGGACGCTTGGTGGAAATCTGTGCTACCTCGAGCAAGGCCTTCAGACCGGGGTTCACGGCGCGGCGCAACGCATCGAGCCCAAGCCGGGCAAATACGCGGTTCTCGCCGGTAAGCGGCACGGAGTCGGCAATGGTGGCAATCGCCACCACCTTCATGAACGATCGCAACATGCGCGTCTGGTCTTTTTCTTCGAGGCGCCGCCGCATTAATCCTTGGGCCACTTTGAACGCTACGCCTGCGCCGCAAAGCTGTTTGTAGCGGTATTCGCAGCCCAACTGGTTGGGATTGACTACCGTCAGTGCGCTGGGAACGCCGTCGGGGCCGGGCAAGTGATGATCGGTGACGATGAGGTCTACACCGAGGCGACGCGCGGTCTCGGCCGGGGCGAAGGCTCGGATGCCCATGTCGACGCTGATGATAAGCCGAATGCCCGCGGCTGCCGCGCCTTCGATCACATCGTCGCGCAAGTCGTAACCTTCGCGGATGCGGTGGGGAACGTGAAAATCGGCCGCGCCTCCGCAGAGTTCGATGGCCGTCTTCAGAATGATGACCGCCATGGTGCCGTCGACGTCGTAATCGCCGTAGATCAGGATCGGCTCTTTACGTTCGATGGCTGCGTCGATGCGGTCGACGGCAGCGCGCAGGCCAAGCATTTCTTCCGGTGCGTGCAGGTGATCGAGTGCGGGGAAGAGGAAGCGGGCTGCGCTGTCGGGCTCGGTAATGCCGCGACGAACAAGTAAGCGCGCCAGCGTTTGGAGTGGGTTGCCGGTGCCTGAGTAATCCCGCGCTCGACTCGGAAGCGGTAGATCGGGCAAGTCGCGGAGAGCTGCAGCCAGGGTCTGCACTCGAACTGAATCCTCCGTGGCCAGTTCCCAGCGCACGGTTAGTTCTCGTCGTCCTGGTCCGGTTCGTCGATGGGGATGCCGCCAAAATCTTCAGAGACTTCGAGCAGGCGCTGGTAGCGCTCGTACCAGTCGGTGCTGACTTCGCACAGGAACATTGATCCCTGATAAGCCCAACCTAACTGCAGAAATCCGACCTTGCCCAGGTGGGCGCGGAGCCAGCGCGCATCCTCCACGTCGTCGCCGTCGGAGAACTCGGAGTGGTTCAGCCGCTCCACCAGTTCGTCCAGTTCTTCGCGCTCCAGTTTCCAGGAATGCATGGTCAGGAACGGGGCGCCGGCGCTCTTGGCCAGCTCGACGAAGTCCTTCCAGCCGTCCGGATTCGTTCCCATTTCCCACATGACGCACTGCACTTCTTCGTAATCGACGTAGCCGTGGAAGCGGCTCATGCCATGGCCTTCGATGAAGGCGATCATGTCATCTTTGATGATGGTCAAATCTTCTGGCGTGGGCGACATGGCGGATTCCGGCTAACAAAGTATTGTATGCCGTTTGCCAGGGAACCTGCCAGCGCGTAGCGGTTGACACGGGCAAAGGCAGCTCTCAAACCTTCTTGAAGTAGCGTGGTTTCCCGCCCCCGGACGCTAGCCTCTTTCGCTGATTCCATTTAGAATCCTCTGTCCCCATTCAACGGCAGCTGCCGAGAACGACAGGAGGCGCATCCGCCTTGATTCCGCGTTATACGCGCCCTGAAATGGGCCGCATCTGGAGCGACGAAAACCGCTTTCGCACCTGGTTGGCCGTAGAAGTTGCCGCTACTGAGACATTGGCCGAGGCTGGCATGGTGCCGAAAGAAGCAGCACGGGCGATTCGCGAGCGCTCGGATTTTCGCGTGGAGCGCATCCATGAAATCGAGGCCGAAGTGCGGCACGATGTAATTGCCTTCACCACGGCTGTGGCTGAGATCGTGGGACCGCATGCGCGCTGGTTTCACTATGGACTGACGTCCAACGATGTGGTCGATACGGCGCAGGCCCTGCTGGTCAAGCAGGCTTCGGCACTGATTGCGCAGGATCTGGAACGCCTGGCGGAGGTGCTGGAACGCCGCGCCTGGGAATTCAAAGACGCGCCAATGGTGGGGCGCACGCACGGCATTCATGCCGAGCCCATCACGTTTGGCTTCAAGATCGCGAACTGGTATTCGGAAACGCAGCGCAATATTACGCGCTTCAAGGCGGCGGCTGAGGATATGCGGGTGGGGAAGTTTTCCGGCGCCGTTGGGATCTTTGCTCATCTAACGCCGGAGATTGAGGAGAAGATTTGCGCGCGCCTTGGCCTGAAGGCGGCCGCGGTTTCGTCGCAAGTGATCCAGCGCGACCGGCATGCGCAGTATCTGGCAACGCTGGCGGTGATTGCTTCGACGCTGGACAAGATCGCGACTGAGATTCGGCACTTGCAGCGGACTGAAGTGCGCGAAGCCGAGGAGTTTTTCAGCGAAAAGCAAAAGGGGTCATCGGCGATGCCGCACAAGCGGAATCCGGTGACCAGCGAGCAGATCAGCGGACTGGCGCGCGTGGTGCGCGGCAATGCGCAGGCGGGATTTGAAAACGTTGCTTTGTGGCACGAACGCGACATTTCGCACTCCTCCGCGGAGCGCGTGATTCTTCCGGATTCGACTACGCTCATTGATTATCTATTGAATAAAACGTCTAACCTGGTCGAGACAATGTTCGTGTATCCCGAACGCATGCGAGCCAATCTGGAGAGCACGCACGGACTGATCTTCAGCGGACAGCTGCTGCTTGATCTGGTGGAGCATGGAGTTTCCCGCGAAGACGCCTATCGGTTGGTGCAAGGACATGCCCTGCGGGCGTGGAAGGAAGGCCTGAACTTCCACCAGCTGGTGCTTGCCGACAAAGAAATCACGGGGAAAGTTCCGCGCAAACAAATCGAACATGCGTTTGATTTGGCGCGTCAGTTGAAGAATGTAGACAAGATTTTCGCGCGCGTGTTCGGTGCCAGCCGCCCGGCGCGAAGCGCTAGCCGATCGAATGCCGCCAAGCCTACCGGGCGCTCCCGCAGGGCAAAAAAGCGAAGCTGACCTCCTCCGCAACTTTCCGCGTCCCGCCGGGTTCACGTTATTACGAGTCAATTAACCATACAGTTAAATCGTAAAGATTTGTCAACCGGGTCGGAGGTGACCTTATGACTGGAAGAAGTTTGTTGAAAGGGGCGGGTATGCTGCTGGCCACGACTTTGTTGAGCGCAACCCTGATCGCGCAGACTGCGGCCGCGACCCGCTACGACAATCAAATTCAAACTGCGGTTGCACAAAAGCTGGCGAAGAAGAGTCAGTTCAGCGATGTGAAGTCGCGTGTGGAGGACGGTATCGTCACCCTGACGGGCACGGTCGATCTCTACCAGCGCAAACTGGATGCGGCCAAGCTCGCTCGAAAAACTGCGAGTGTACAGGGCGTGCGCAATCTGATCACGGTAGCCGGACCGAACGTTCCCGATGAGCAACTCGAGCAGAAACTGGCTCGGAAGGTTACTTACGTGAGAGAAGGCTACGACAGTACGTTCGACTACTTCGCGCTGGGCGTAAAGGATGGCGTGGTTACGGTAGAGGGAGAGGATCGAACGGGCGTTGGCCGTGACGAGGCTCTCGCTGACATTTATCTCATGCCCGGAGTGAAAGACGTCATCGCGAACATTTCTTTGGAACCCGTCTCGCCGATGGACGATGGGCTGCGGTTGCGGGCCGCTCGCGCGATTTACCGCGACCCAGTGCTGAGCAAGTATGCAATGGACCCCGCGCGGCCGATTCGCATTATCGTGGTGAACGGCCACGTGACGCTTTACGGTTCTGTGGAGAACACCATGGACAAGACAGTCGCCGGAATGCGCGCGAGCCAGATTCCTGGCGCCTTCAGCGTGGAGAACAAGCTGGCGGTGGAGAAGGATTCGGGATCGTCTGGTATGTAATGTGGTCGGGGGTGGGCAGAGAGGGCGCGGCAAAAGCTGCGCCCTTTTTCTTGTTACAGCCGATTGATCAGGGACGCGACGTACCCGGCGCCGAACCCATTATCTATATTCACCACGCTCACGTTCGAGGCGCAGGAGTTCAGCATGCCGAGCAGCGCGGTCAAGCCCTTGAACGATGCACCGTAACCGACGCTAGTGGGAACGGCGATGACCGGGACGCCGACAAGGCCTCCGACGACGCTGGGCAGGGCGCCTTCCATGCCCGCGCAGACGATCACGACGCGTGCCTTAGTCAGGGCTTCGCGATTAGCAAGAAGACGGTGGATTCCGGCGACTCCAACGTCGTAGAAATGCTCGACGTTGTTGCCCATGAGTTCGGCTGTCACGACCGCTTCTTCTGCTACGGGAATGTCACTCGTTCCCGCCGAAACTACGGCGATCATGCCTTTACCGTAGGCCTGCGGATCGCACTGTAGAACGATGGCCCGCGCCAGTTCGCGATATTCCGCAGCGCGCACTTTCTTCTTTACCGCGGCAAACTGCTTCTTGTCGGCGTGTGTCGCCAGGACGTTGCCACCATGCTTGGCCAGCCGCGCGAAAATCTCGGCCACTTGAGATGGAGTCTTGCGTTCTCCGAAGATGACTTCAGGCATCCCCGCGCGCAGGCTGCGATGGTGGTCGACCTTGGCGAATCCCAGGTCTTCGAAGGGCAAATGGCGAAGGCGGTCGACGGCTTCGTCGGGCTTGAGTTTGCCGCGGCGGACTTGCTCGAAGAGTTTGCGGATGGATTCGGCGTTCACGGCGGGTTCTAGATTAGCACTGGGCGTGATTGTAGCGCCGGCGTCCCGCCGGCTTCCGAGAGCTGCCTTGAAATGGAAAGGGGCGTTTCTTATCTCGACGCGGCGGCGCTACTGTGCCGCGCGGATTTTGGCAATCACGGCGGTGCAGACTTTGCGGGCCACGCCGGGCTCGTCGAGATGGGCAAGGAACAGACGGCGCAGACCGCTGGGCTTCACCTTGCCTGCGAGGTACACCTCGTAGAGCTGGCTTCCCAGGCGGTATCCCCAGTCCTGTGCGATCGATTCGACCTTATCTGCGTCGGCGCGGATAACGGTCTGAGCGGCTTTCTCGACTGCGGCGCGCGACAACGTGGGCGCATCCTCGGTTCCCGACGCTGGCCTTGAGGGATAAAGAACCCGCGAACCGAAATAGGCTACGGCATGCTCGATCACTCGCGTGTAGAACGCGTCTGTCGTGACACTCGGGGTCTCCTGCGCGCTGCCGTCGTTTTCGTCGTGTCCATCGAGACGTTGAGGCAAACCTCGGCAGGCGTGATGAAGGAAGCGCGCAGCATCTTCGGCGGCATGCATCATTTGAAATTCGCGGATGTGAAACGCATTCACCTGGGGAAGATAGGCGCTGCCGCGCTCTTGCACTCTCGCCAGCATTGACTCTAATTGCTTTTCGCTGATGCCTTTGCGTGATAGCAGGCGGCGCAATGTTACATCGGACGAGTTACCATGAACCTCAGGCAGCATGTCGACGAGGAACTTCGGCTGTGTGCCGTTGTGCGGGGAATAACGGTTGATCTCGAGAAAAGTGGCCAGGCTGTCAATCAGGTTGTAGATAGTGGGGGCGAAGTCGGGAGCATTGTCAGAGCGGCTCCACTGATCGAGAAAGAGGCGATAGCTTTCATATTTCTCGAGTGGGGTGGCATTGAAAACGCACAGGACGTCGTCATTGACGCGCACGGCGTCGACTTTATCGACACGCTCGCCTGCAGCGCGCCAATATAGTGCGTCTACATTCTGCAAAACCGTGAGGATTTTGGCGCCGGGCAGTTCTTTTTCGAGTACGCGTGGAAGGTGTCCTGGGGCAAGGTGCGACTCGCCGAACAACGCGAAGATTACCGCATCGGGATGCCGCTCCCGGATCTCGGAAATCTTGGCCGCGGCGTGACGGTCGCGGGCTCCGATCTTGCGCAAGTTTTCGCGGGGCATGCAATCGAGACCGTAGATGGCCTCGGCGTGATCGCGAGCCGTCACCAGCAGTTCGTGGAACGGCGTCCAGTCATATCCCCAGTCGAGATCAAAGCGGATGCGCTGGCGCAGTTCGTTCTCATCGATTTCGCGGCGCCACCATTCTTCGAGGATGTGCTGATCGCGGGCAAAGATTGTTTCGACTCCGAGCACGACGGGGCGATCCCCGGCTAATGCGCGCTGCTCAAGCAGAGATGCGGCATAGCGCTGGGCGCCGGGCAGGGCGTGATAGTCGCCGACCAGGACGACGTCGGCGGCGTGCAGAGCATTCTGGAGCTGTTGCGAATCGAGGAGCGAATCGTAGTTACGGAACGCCTGATTGAACTCACGAAGATATTTGCGGCGGCTGTGCGAATCCTGGGCGCGGATTTCGCGCTCTACTCCAGCCAACGCGTGGAGTTGCGCTGCGCTGCGTCGAGATCGCAAGTTAACCGCGGAGGCCATGGCAGTTCTCAGTTCTCAGTTCTCGGACCGCTCACCTTGACTTCCTGTTCTGCTACTCCCTATGCTCCAGACTTCGGGGCGCTCTTTGCCCCGTTGGGGGCTGTCTTGCCTAATCTTCCACCGCAGAATCTGACCATCGCTACTACTGGCGCCAGCGGGTCGGTGTTTCTGCGGCAACTACTACTTGCTGTTGAACGTGATGCTCGGGTTCAGACCGTAAACTTCATCGCTTCCGACTCCGGCTTACGCGTGCTGGCAGAAGAGCTCGGCATCAAGGGCCGCTCGAAACTTGTTCCCCAGCTCGTCGGTCAAAAAGCGAAACTGCCAGCTCGCCGCGCTACCAACGGTTCGTCAAAAATTAAAGAGCAATCAAACGCTGACATCGGAGCGAATGTGGCCAGCGGGTCTTATCCCGCCGACGCCATGATCGTGCTTCCGTGCAGCGTGGGCACTTTGGCCCGTATCGCTAACGGCGTCGCCTCGCATCTGATTGAGCGCGCCGCCGATGTCTGCCTGAAAGAGAAGCGTCCGCTGGTGCTGTGCGTACGCGAAACGCCGCTCAATAAAATCCATATTCGCAACATGTACCGGGCCGCCGATGCGGGAGCGACCGTTTTCCCGCTCATTCCGGCGTTCTATTTCCGGCCCGCGAGTTTGGATGACATGGCTCGCGAATTCGCCTATCGCGTGCTCGCTCATCTGGGCCTGCCCCAGCCCAATGCCTTTCGCTGGAAGGGCTGATTTATCAGCGACTTACGCGCCTACATTCAAAAAGTCTGTGACCTAGGGCAAGATCAGACCCAGGTTGGGGGAGGCTCAAGTGTAGAGAGCCATGAGTGCAGGTCACAGATGCCCGGCGGACATGTACGTCGGGGAGAATCTCGCCGGCTCGTGAATCCGACCAAGATTTCCAAAGACACGCTTTCTTCTGCTTGGCGTAGAATGCGGCAAATTCCTTAAAGGTGAGGCCATGTCCAGACGCTGGTGCGCAGGAGTGGTCGTGTTAGTGGCTGTGGGCGCCGTGTGCTCGGCAGACGACCGCAATCCATTTGCAGGCGATCCCAAGGCGGCGAAGGCAGGAGAGTATGAATTCCGCATAAATTGCGCGCTCTGTCACGGACTGGGGGCGCACGGCGGCGGGCGCGGACCGGACTTGACTCGGGCGCAGAAGAAGCATGTTCATTCCGATGCGGAGATGTTTCAGGTGATCAGCAACGGCATTCCGGGCACCGTCATGCCCGCGAACGGAACTAACGGCCAGGGCGTTGGCATGACTGACGAAGAGATCTGGCAGATCATCACCTATATCCGCAGCGTGGAGGTGAAAGCCTCGGCGCAGTCCGCCGGCAGTGCCGCTCATGGCAAGGAACTTTTTTATGGCGATGCGAATTGCTCGCTGTGCCACATGGTCGAAGGCAAGGGCGGGCGGGTTGGGCCCGAACTGACGGCAGTGGGAGGGTCGCGCACCCGGGAATCAATCATCGACTCGGTGCGCAACCCGAGCCGGCGGCTGGCCTGGGGATTAACCGAAGCGACAAAAGAATTTCCGCAGGAATACGAGACTGTCACGGTGGTGACGGCGGAGGGACGGCAAATCAAGGGCGTCGCTCTGAACGAAGACAGCTTTAGCGTACAGATGATCGATTCGAACGAGCAGATCTATCTGCTGGAAAAGAACAAGCTGCGGTCCTTCAAGAAGAGCCGGGAGTCGCTGATGCCGCCGTACAAGCCAGACACTTTGAGCGATAAGGATCTCGAGGACATTGTGGCTTACCTGATCAGCGCGGGGGTGAAATGACGGCGCGGAGGATCTCCTCGATTCTGTGGATGGGTTGCCTGGCTTGCGGGCTACTCGCGTCGGAAATTCACGGGCAGGTTACATTCGAGCGGCTGGTGAACTCCAGGAAGGAGCCGCAGAACTGGCTGACTTATTCCGGAGACTATTCGGGGCGGCGCTTCAGTTTACTCGATCAGATCAACGTCAAGAATGGGCGCACGTTGGTTGCGAAGTGGGTTTATCAGACCGGGGCGACTGGCAAGCTTGAGACTTCACCACTCGTGGTGGACGGAATTCTCTACGCCACCGCGCAGGACGACCGGGCGTTTGCCCTGGATGCGCGCACCGGGCGGCCGATCTGGATGTATCAGCACCAACTGCCGGGGGACATTCGGCCGTGCTGTGGGCGGGTGAATCGCGGGCTGGCCATTCTTGGCGACAAGGTCTTCCTCGGGACGCTCGATGCCCACGTGATCGCACTCGATACTAAGACGGGGAGTGTGATCTGGGATGTGGTGGCAGCAGATTACCAGAAGGGATACAGCTTTACGGTCGCACCGCTTGCGGTGAAGGATCTGGTGGTGATTGGGGTTTCCGGGGGCGAGTACGGAGTTCGGGGCTTCCTCGATGCCTACGAAGCTTCGACCGGAGCTCGGAAATGGCGGTTCTATACCGTGCCAGGACCGGGCGAGCCTGGGCATGAAACCTGGGAGGGAGATTCGTGGAAGACCGGCGGTGCGCCGGCATGGAACACCGGGACTTACGACGCGGCAACCAATCAGATTTTCTGGCCGACGGGGAATCCTGCGCCATCGAATCGCGGGGAAGGGCGCGCCGGGGACAATCTGTACAGCAACACGCTGCTCGCACTCAACGCAGACACAGGGAAGATGAACTGGTATTTCCAATTCACTAAACACGACGAGCATGATTGGGATGCGACACAGGTGCCGGTAGTCATTGATTTGTCGGGCGACTCCGGCGGCAAGCACCTGATCGCGCAAGCCAACCGCAACGGATTCTTTTATGTGCTAGACCGAACCAGCGGCAAGCTGATCTCGGCGAACGCCTATGGCAAGACCACGTGGAGTGATGCGAAAGATACCGAAGGGCGTCCCGTGGCGAAGAAGGAAGCTTCGCCAACGCTTGAGGGACACACAGTTTGTCCCGGAGCGCTAGGGACGACAAACTTCATGGCTCCGACGTTCGATCCTCAGACGGCGCTTTTCTATGTGACCGCGCGCGATCAGTGCGACATTTTCTCCACTTCGCCGCAGCCTTACGAAGCCGGGCATGCGTATTACGGCAGCGCGTATTTTCCCTCGGACGAAGCCGAGCCCTACCGCGGATTTCTGAAGGCGATCGACCCTGCGACCGGGGAGATTAAATGGAAGTTTGAGCACACGTCGCCGACATGGTCGGGAGTGCTGTCAACGGCTGGAGGTCTGGTGTTCACAGGCGACGCCGAAGGAAACTTTATCGCTCTGGATGCGGCGACGGGCAAGGCGCTGTGGCACTTCCAGATGGGGGGCGCGGTCTATGCCGCGCCCATGGCCTTCGCCGTGGACGGGAAGGAATACGTGGCGATTGCGGCGGGCAGCGCAGTCTATGCGTTCGGGTTGCCGTAGAGGCCGCGTCAGAACCGCATAACGATTCCGGCGGAGAATCGCAGGTTGACCTGAGTAGTTGGATTGCCTTGGATCAAAATACCAAAGGCACTCTGGTAGTACTTATCCAGATTGAGGCTGGAATGATAGTAATCCAACTGTCCCACGCGAACAGCAAAACGCCGCGATATCTTGTAATCGACGCCGCCTCCCAGCGCGAAGGCGAAATCATTGTAGGTCGTGGACGCGGCCGGGACTGGAGCCGAGGGGCCGGTGATTGTACTTGAACCCTGGCTGGTTCGCTCCCAACCGCCTAGCGCATGCAGAAATGGTGTGACTCTTGATTTCGTCCGGTAGGAGAGCACGGGTCCGGCCAAAAAGGAATACGTGCTGCCGGTGGGCATGCCGGAGATTCCTGGGGCGCCGGTGAGTAACGTGCCGCTGTGTCCGCCGACGTCGGCGGCGAAACCGAGCCAACGGTCGACGTTATACTGGCCTTCCACACTCCATCCATTGGAGGTGTATGCCGTTCCGAAGGCGTCGGTAATCTGTTTCAAATCCTGGTCCACGTTGGCGATATTCGGTCCGCCATGGATGAGTTGCATCAGGGAATACCCGGCAAAGGCCTGCACCTTGGGCGTTGCGTCTTGAGCCAAAGCAAATGAACTAATCAGGGCGGTTAGAGTAATCGTTGCGACGGCGAAGCGAGTCATTCCACGTTCTCCCCTTTGAGAATAACGCATTCGGAGTCCCACATCCCAACTTGTATCCATGAATCAGATTAAGAACACGGAGTCCCGCGGGCAGGTTGTACGTCGAACCGTAAATATATTAAGAGAAGGCTGGCAAGTAGGAGCGCGCTAGGATTGCGGTTCAGGATCGATGGCCTGGTCGAGGTAGATCCAGAGGACGCGCGCAAAAAGTGTGATCGTCGGTGCGAAGGGCAGGAATAACACAAGCGCCCAGACGATATCTTTCGTGATCCACCAGCCGGTGATGGACCAGAACAGTGCGGCGAGGACCGCGACGATTACAATTCCCAACCCGTAGCTAACGTACATGGCGCCGAGGAAATAACCCGGTTCGCGGTTGAAGCTGAGGTCGCAGATGGGACAACGGTCGTGCATCTTGGGGAATCCGCGGAAGATGGAAGCGCGAAAAATGTTTCCCGTGCGGCAGCGGGGACAACGCTGGCGAAGAATGTCTCCTACAGTCGTGAGCTTTGTGACCTTCCCCATCGGTCGTGCATCATTTCATCAGCCGAGACTTCTAAGTTAACAGATGGTGGGAGTGGCGCTCTCGGTACCTACTTTCGTGTTGGTTGACGCACAGGGGGACTTCGTACTAATGTGCGATTACACCGGAAAGGAGGTGGTCGAATGACAAGTTCTGAATGTGGTAATTGTTGTGGGAGTCTAAGACCAGGTGAGGTGGCTGAGACTTAGAGCTGGTTGCTCTAAGCGGGGCTTTCGGACGCGGAACGAGCTGAACCACGCGACCAGAGCTACAGCCCGCACACTAGCCGGTGAGTAGGAACGGAGGCATCGCGTCGGTCGCGCGAAGGCTTTTGTTCTCGGGACTTCGGCGCTGAGCCTTAGTCCCAGACCCGGGAGTTGCCGTGAGAGGCCACGTAGAGTGACCACCTCTTGGTCAATCCCAAACAGTCCACCGGACGGCCCGCAGGCTCGTAAGAGCTGGCGGGCCGTTTGTTTTTTTCCTTACGCGGCTTCGGATTCATTCCAGAGCTGCTGATGGTGGTTTCGGCCACGGTCAAAACCCCGCCGGAACGGTTCAGCCACGTCAATGCCGGGATACTGGCGCTTGAGATCTTCAATTTTGCCCGTCACTTCGGGTAAGACTTGATCGTATTCTTTGCGACGCGTGCGAGCGTCCAGGGCGAATTCGAAGCCCCGCCGATAGAATTCTTCGTCGTTCCCAAAATTCCTGCCGTGTCCGGAATAGTGCTCTTGTTCCGCGCTCCGTAAACCGATCCACCACTGTTCTCGGGCAGCATTGATCGATTCCGCGCCCTCCGCTCTCAGTAACTCGCGAAACAAGGATGCCTCGACGTTATCGCTTGCCAGGGCAATCACCACGCTGCGGCCTTTTCGCAGGGCATCTTCATAAACAAAAATCTCATCCTCCGGTAAACCCTCGGTTACAGCATTTTCCAACTTTCCACCCGCGACTGCTCCTACACCTGCACCCGCGGCCGCTACCACTGCTCCGCCCAGCAGCCCAATCGCGGTGACCGGCCCAACACCGGGTATCAGCGCGGCTACCAGTAACGGACCTCCTGATAACCCGGCTGCCGCCCCTACCAACGCTCCAATGGCCTTCCCCATGCCCGGTTGCTCCGCGGAAACGGTCGGAATTGTCCCCTCATGTGTGTCTACACCTCCGGGAGTCAAAAGCGTGAGGCGGTCTTCGGTCAGTCCGAGTCCTCGAAGCTGGGTCAGCGCACGCTGCGCATACGATTGGGAACTAAACACACCGGTAACTGCTTTCATCGGACCGCCCCTTTCTCCACGAAGTTCTGACTCTCTTTAGCTCAATCTGAGATGAGATTACGGGGAACAGGGTTGGCGGTTACCCCGTTGTCGCAGGAGTTGGCGAACGGCCCTTGCCGCAGTATGCTTGGCAGGTGTCCTACCTCCGCGGATCAGATCTGAACGACCACCAGGAGCGGCGGCGGCTGGCTGACAACTACGCTGGCATGACCGATGGCGAGTTGCAACGGCTGGCGCGGAGCGCGGATTCGTTGACTGAGTTGGCTTGCGATGCGCTGGAGGATGAGATGGATCGCAGGCATCTGGAATTTCCCGACGGCGCGGCGCCGGAGCGGCGACAGGAAATGGAAATGCGGGAACTGGTGACTATCCGGCAGTTTCGCGATCTGCCGGAGGCGTTGCTGGCGAAGGGCAGTCTGGAGTCGGCGGGGATTGAGTGCTTTCTGGCCGATGAAAACCTGGTGCGGCTGGATTGGTTTATTTCGAACTTCATCGGCGGGATCAAACTCAATGTGAGAGCTCAGGACGCGGGGAACGCGCAGAAGCTTCTTGACGAGCCGATTCTTGAAGGTCTGTACGTGCAGGGTGTCGGGCTGTACGAGCAGCCGCGCTGTCCCAAGTGCCAGTCGCTGGATGTGAACTTCCAGGAATTGGACCGTCCCATCGCTTACATGAGCGCATTTCTTCGTGTGCCGATGCCTGTGCAGCGTACGGGGTGGCGTTGCCATGAGTGTGATGCGGAGTGGGAAGATGATGGCAGCGAAGGTGGCAGACCGTAGTTGCATTCCTGGGTATGGAGAAAACGAAATGTAAAATTTGTGAAAATCCGAAACCTTGCTCCTCTCCATGACTCCCATGGGTGCGCGTGGCCGAACCTGAGAACAAATGTTTCATGTTCACCTCGTTTGGTGCGCGACATAAAGCATGCAGGAGTCGGAAAATGTTGAAGTCAGTTCATATGCTCTGGATGGTCGCGCTGGCGATCAGTGTAGTTTCCCCCAACCTTAGCAATGCCCAGGACGAGCACTCCCAAGGGTCAGGCGCCGTGTTCGTTATGACGAACGCCGCGGACCGAAATGAAGTCATCTCTTACAGGCGCGCCGCGGATGGCTCATTGCAGGAACACCGCAGATTTGACACCGGCGGTCGAGGCAGCGGCGGCAACAACGATCCCCTGGAATCACAAGGTTCCCTGACTCTGAGCCAGGATCATACGCTGCTGTTTGCGGTCAACGCCGGCAGTGGAGAGATCTCAGTATTTCGAGTTCATGGCGCGGACTTGTCGCTCACCGACAAAAAACTCTCCGGTGGCAGCGAACCGAACGCAGTAGCCCAGAACGGACATCTCGTCTATGTTCTCAACACCGGTGGCAGCAGTAGCGTGGCCGGCTTCCAGGTCGAAACAACGGAGCCCTGCATCAGATTCCCAATTCTCTCAGTTTCCTGAGCACTAATACTTCCGGCGCGGCGTCATTGGCCCTCAGCCCCAACGGCCAGGTCCTTCTCGTGACGGAACGCTTAACCAACAACATCGACGCGTTCGCTGTGCATACTGACGGAACGTTGTCACCTATCGTGATAAATCCAAGTGCGGGTCCCGGCCTTTTCTCAGTTGCCTTTGCGCCGAACGGAACAGCACTGGCGGTTGAAACCGGCCCTGCGGGAGGACAAAATGCATCCGCCATCTCGTCCTACGCCGTTGCTTCCAATGGAACGCTGACGCCGATCAGCACTAGCGTCCCGACTCTGGGCGCGGCAACCTGCTGGAACGCAGTCACTCCAAATGGCGAATGGGTCTACACCTCTAACGCCGGCACCTCCACCATTTCCGGTTTTACCATCGCTCCCAACGGAACCCTAACCGCATTGCCCGGAACCATCCTGGGGACGAACCCGGCAGGAGCTACGAATCTGGACATCGCAATTAGTTCGGATGGCAAATTCCTGTACAGCCTCGATGGGGAGATCGGCGCGATCAGCACCTTCGGTATTCAGCCGGATGGCACCCTGGTTAACCTGGGGACCGTCGGCGGACTTCCGGAGAATGTCGGATTCAATGGGATTGCGGCAAACTAGCTCCGATTAGAATCCAAGCTACGATTAGTGAGTTGCGGCGAATCATTACCGCAACTCACTTTTTTTGTAGATGCAGACCCCGATCGTCTCTAAGAGCTAGCTGCCAGCAGCGTGAAGCCTTTGCGGATCGCATTCGCTGTATCGTCGGCCAGTTTGAGCGTTAACAGTTCTTGGAGCCATGAGTTGGACCGGCCCATCGCCTACATGAGCGCATTCCTTGTCGTATCGACGCCGGTGCAGCGGCCGGGGTGGCGCGCCATGGTTGTGACGCGGAGTGGGAGGATGATGGAGAGAAGGGCTATGTGGAGTGAGGTCCACTCGCGCCGTCGACAGAAGTTGAAAGCTGCAGGAAATCGTTCGCATCAATGAGACCAAGGACTATGCGGACCAGAAGCGGGAAGCGTCGTCGCGTGGGGTCATTCACGATAACTGGTTCGGAAAGATGATACGTGACACGGCGGGTCTCAAGCTGGCAGCGCCCAGCGGCCAGCACATTTTTTACCCACCCGCTATCTCGCCCGTAAGTGAGTGCGATCAGAAATCCGCCGGCTCTCGAAAAACATTCACGGGTGTCCGGTAAAGCTTGCCGGAGTTCGGCCCGCGTTTGTAAGGATGCCAAAGCCGGGCAATCGAGAGGCGAATGGTATCGTGATTCGGTTTGTAATAGCGCGATGAAAGCTGATACAGGCCTTTTGGAGAACCGAACTAGCAGAATGGGGGCCAGCAGGAATCGCGAGAAACGAGATAACTGAAACGGCGATTACCATTGCCGATTACCTTGCCATCACCGGAACTCGGAACACGAAGGTTAACCAACTATTGTCGAACCCGATCAGCCATTACCCCCTAAGCCAGACCTGCCAGATGAATAACCCAATATAGCTCGCCGCGAGCGTAGAGAAGAGCAGGGTCAGGAGAGCATGTCCCACGACAAAGGCCGTTCCTTTGGGCCAGTCGGAGTGCGAAAAGTAGATCGCATCGACCAGGATCCGTGCAGTCCAGTAAATTCCGATAAAGCCTGCGAGTCCCAAGGCGGCGCGGTCTCCCTGGAGTAGTTCCTTATGGAGTGCTAACGTCAGCGCGCCAAAAGCAATGATCGTCAACACGGTGAATCCGCCCTGCACCCAGAGCAGTTTCCGGTTGAACGGCATCAACTGCTGCAGATCCTGTTTCCAACGCAGTCGATATGGCACCTGAAAGCTGGCGCACAGGATCACAAAATGCCCAGCGCCCGCGAACCACAGGTCGATGTCAAACAGCCGTTGCCAGAGTGCATTCGTCATAGCGCGTGGATTGCCCGCATGAATGGAAGTATTACACGCAGCACAAACCACGGGTGAAAGAGCCCGAATACAGGTACCGTAAGGAACACCACCATGAAACACCAACCGCGCACTCCCTGCCCGAGTCCGAGCCGCTTGCCGAACTGCGAACGCTCGACGGTCACGCCTGCGCCTTGCAGCACGAAGTAGAGCGTGGGGAGGCCATAGCCTCCGCGTGCGGGCAGCGAGATTACCAGATCGTGGATCAGCCCAGAAACTACGAAGACCAGGAAACCTGCTGGGCCGGCCCTACCGTTTCGATATAGCGGATGAAAAATCAACTGTGGGCGAACTGGCGGAAGCCGAGATTCCATCGCTTCCCCCAAAACTCTCCGAGGGAAGTGGACCGGAGCGGCGCAGACATGATGGGTTCGGCTCTAATGCCGAGGCTCTGCCAAAGGAGAGCGACTATCTGGAAACTGCCGAAGTGAAGAAGCAGGATCAGACCCAACATCCCTACCCAGCCGCGTAGAAGGGATCGTTCTTGCGGAACATAGCGCGCGACAAGCCAAAGCAGGGTTGCACCAAGAGTCGTTTCGAGCGCCGCCCAAAGCCATGTCGAGGCATCTGGCGGGGCCACACATTGTCTCACGTCCAGGAAGGCCTCTGCGTCCATTCCCGGCCAAGCCAGAAGGTAGGCTGCCGAACGCCATGGCGGATGAGCAATTCGTGATCGCGCTCTCCACCAAGTCAGCCACTTCAAACTGAGATAGATCGCGAACGAGAGGATCCACATGAAGACCCAGGGCGGCAGCAGGTTTCGGCAAGCCACTGCGGTCAGGGGCAAGACGAAAATCGGAAACCAACCCCACGCCTGGTGGCGAAACGCCGACGTCTCATGTGTGGCCACAGCCATAGTGTTACGGGATGCCCGTTAGTTTGGCGAAACCCTTCTGGATTACATCGATCGTGTCTTCCGCCAGCTTTAGCGCCGGCAGTTCTTCCCGGCTGAACCAGCGGACTTCGGCGGCGTCGCTGGCTGCGGCGAGATCTCCCGCAACCCGGCGGCAAAGAAAATCAATCAAGACGTAGTGGTATTGCACGCGCTTGTCGGCATCGCGCAGTACGCGGTCGTACACTCCGAGTAGTTCGCTGGGTTCGACGGTGAGTCCGGTTTCTTCGCGGGCTTCGCGGATGGCTGCTTCGCGCACAAGTTCGCCGACTTCGAGCACACCTCCAGGGATGGACCATTCGGCTTGCAGCGGCGGGTGGGCGCGCTTTACCAGGACTACGCGGGCGTTTTCGATGATGATGGCGCCTACGCCTACCAGCGGAGTTTCGGGGAATTCGCGTTGCATGTCTTGCCGGGACTGCAAGCGCATTCTAGCGAAACTTGGAGTTGTCGTGGCGCAAGCAGCAGCCGAGCTTTCGCTCGGCATGGACCCTTCGACCTTCGCTCAGGGAGGCTCGCGAATGCGTCCGGTCCCCACGACAAGTCCGTTCCTACACATCCCCCCCATGCGAGATCTCATCCTATGATTTGGTTTTCTCCGTGACTCTGTGTCTCTGTGGTTAAATGGTTTCCTCCATGGCCCTCGAAGAATACAAACGGAAGCGGCGGTTTGAGTCGACGCCGGAGCCTCCGGCGAAAGTTGAGAGCAAGGCTGGGCATCGGTTCGTGGTGCAAAAGCATGATGCCACCCGGCTGCATTACGACTTTCGGCTGGAGATGGAAGGCGTGCTGAAATCATGGGCGGTGCCGAAGGGGCCATCGCTCGATCCGGCGGATAAGCGGTTGGCTATGCAGGTGGAGGATCATCCGGTTTCGTACTTCGATTTCGAGGGCATCATTCCGGAAGGCAATTACGGCGCGGGCACGGTGATGGTTTGGGATGTGGGCACCTGGCAGCCGCTTTCTCCGGTTGCTGTGGAGGGGAAGTATGTGCCGGGCACTGAAGCCGAGGCGGTCGCGATGCTGGCCAAGGGCGATTTGAAGTTCCGTCTCGACGGCAAGAAGTTGAAGGGAGACTTCGCGCTGGTGAAGATGAAGGGGCGGCGTCCGGGGAGCAAAGGGAATGAATGGTTGATGATCAAGAAGCATGATCAGTATGTGGTCGAGGGCTACGACATCGATGCATATGACGAGTCTGTATTGAGCAAGCGCAGTTTGGCTGAGATCGCCGGGGACGCGGGATCGGCGGAGTGGAAGAGCCGTCCGGCGGGCGGCGGCAAGTTGAAGGCGGCCTGGCTGGCGGATGCCGTGGCTAAGCTCGACAAGAAAAAAGCTGTCTCGAGCGGGCAAAAAAAAAAGCAAAAACAAGTGAACAACGCAGAGGACGGGGGCGTAAGTAAAGGAGCAAACCTCACAAGCTTCGGAGAATATCCCGCCGACTGCTCCCCGGCCAACAAGCACAAAGAAGTCAAAGCCCTCAGCGTCTTCTGCGGTTTTGGATTCTGATCTCGACGGCGCCGTGAAGCGACCCATGCCCACGACGATTCATCCCATGCTGGCGACGTCGGTGGATGAGCCCTTTGACGGGGCGGAGTGGCTGTTTGAGATCAAATGGGACGGCTACCGGGCAATTGCTTTTATCGCCGATGGCAATCTGCGGCTTGTTTCGCGGAATCAGAATGAATTGACGGCGCGTTTTCCCGAGTTGAAAGACCTGCCGAAGTTCGTCAAGGCGAAAACTGCGATTCTCGATGGCGAAGTGGTCGCGCTTGACGATGAAGGGCGAGCATCGTTCAGCCTGATGCAGCAGCGCACGGGATTTCGTCCCGGCGGGCGGCGCGGGGCGGCTACGGCGGACGTTGCGATCCTGTTCTATGCGTTCGATCTGCTGTATCTAGACGGGTATGATCTGCGCAAGCTTCCACTGGAAGCTCGCAAGAAGAAGTTAGCTTCGGTACTTGTCACGGGAAATTCTTTACGCTATTCCGATCACTACGAGAAGCATGGCAAGACGCTGTTCGAGATGGCGCGCGCGAAGGGCCTGGAAGGCATCCTGGCCAAGAAACGCGACAGTATTTACCAGGAACGGCGCACCAGTGAGTGGCTGAAGATCAAGATCACGCGCCGAGTGGAATGTGTGATCGGGGGCTACACCGAGCCGGAAGGCAGCCGCGCGCATTTTGGATCCATCGTGCTAGGCCTTTACGACAAGCAGGGCAGGCTGATTCATGTGGGACAGGCAGGCAGCGGATTCGATCAGGGTTCGCTCGACGAAGTCTGGAAGCTGCTGAAGAAACGCGAGACCAAGAAGAATCCGTTCCACGGCGAAGTTGAAGCCCTGCGAAAAGTGTACTGGGTGAAGCCAGAACTGGTGGCGGAGATCGAGTTCGCGGAATGGACCGGAGGCGCGAGCGCGGGAAGCGGGCCGAAGCTGCGCGCTCCGGTGTTCTTAGGGTTGCGGGACGACAAGAATCCTAAGGACTGCCTGCTGGATGAAGCCCGAACCACTGAGAAATGAGGATGGTTACTTGATGTCCTTCATCGCCAGCAGCGTGCCGTAGTCGTGACCGGCAGGGTCGACGGCGCGGGCGACGACGGCGGCAAATGCGTCTCGGAGTTCGGGATACTTCTTGAGCAGCGCCTTCATCACGGCAACATTGCTCTGATAAGCCTGCGCAGTGTTCGAAATGTCAGCCACCTGATACTTCACGATCAAGTCCAGGTCATTGCCCACGGCCTCGGGAAAGAGCGCGGTGAGCTTGTAGGTCGTGGTTCCAGCGGACAGATTTGCGGTCTTATTGCCGGAAGGCAGATCCTCCGGTAAGACCTTGTGCGACTCGTCGTAAAGCTTGTCGGTTGCCGCAGTGCTCATCTGTGGCAGGGGCGAAGCGAGGGAGCGCGCCTCGAGATAATAGAGCCAGGCGTTGTGCATCTGGCCCTTGGACTGGAAGCCGCGGGCACGCGCGGCAAACCAGTCACTGTCGTGTCCGGCAGAGCTCGCCGTTTTGATATAGAGGTGATCGAGTTTCCACTCCGAGGATTGTTGCTGCAGGATCAGCGAAACCGTGAGCGCGCCCTTCGGTAATGGTGCGTCGAGGATGACAACGGCGTACTTGCCGGGCGGAAGATTGTTGAGTGAGAAAACAGCGCTGTCGCTGGTCTGGCCGTTGCTCCCGAAAACACCACACAAGAATTCTGCGTGCGGGACCGGCGCTGCGCCATCTGCCACGAGCAGGAAGGGCGGACGAACGGTGGCCTTGGAGCCGGCAAGGGCAGCTTGGCTGTCTTTGACAGTGGTCTCGATGCCGGAAAAATCGCTGGCCCCGCCAGGAATCATGCCATGTCGCAGCGTGGCAGTATCGCCCTTAGCGATCAGGTCAAAGTAATGAAGAGCCGCGATATTCAGAGCAGTGCGCGTGGCGTCGTCCATGTCACGGGATGTGAGGCAGCTCTCGGCAAGGGCACTCGAAGCGGAGAACACCAACAACGCCAGGACGGCGCGACAGAACGGCAGGCGCCGCCTCCTCACAAAGGCGCTTTTCAGGAAGGAACTTGCGTCCAGCATTTCTTTCCATCCGATGATGGATTGTACGCTCCACGCGAGTCCCGGTAAGTGCAAGAGGTTGCAGATCCCGCGTTGCACCGGGTATTCGAAAATCCTCGCAAGAGATTAGGGTCAATACGTTCTACAGAGTAGAGGAGTTGCCGGGTAGTGAGTGGCGGCCATAGAAGCCAAGGATCGGTGCTAGAATTGCACGGGTACGTGTAACTGTCTCCCCAAGATGGTCGAGATCGCAGTGGAGGGGTTGTATGGGCGCGGGATTAAAGCTTACAGGGTGGCTAGTAGCCGGCACCTTATGCCTGACTATCCCCGGGCATGCGGATACGGGCGATACGCCGAAGACCCATTCCGTCCACAAGGTCAAGAAACAGCAGCAGCCTCTGCCACCGCCGCTACCCTCAGGTCCGCAAGGTCCCGTACCCCAGGTTCCACTGGACGCCATCCCGGCGGTCGCGCCGGAAGTGAGCTACCAGAATGGACTGCTGACCATTATCGCCCCGAACTCCACCCTCGCTGACATCCTGCGCGGAGTGAAAAAGCGCACGGCTGCCGATATTGAAGTGCCGGCCACGGCCAGCGAGCGCGTGGTGACGCGCCTCGGTCCTGCTCCGGCGCGAGAAGTAATGGCCGAACTGCTAAATGGATCACGGTTCAACTACATCTTGCTGGGATCGCCAGAAGACGCCAGCGCTTTGGTGCGGGTCGTGCTGGTCGCGAAGACCGGACCGGACACGCCCAACGACCCAGCAAGTAAGAGTGCCGCCCCTGCCCAAATTGCGAACACTGCGGCGGCGGATGCTGCCGATGCCGATGCGGCGGATGACGCCGCCGAAGAAACTCCGGACCAAGGCGCCGCGGAGGCTGAACAACCGGCCGCGACCTCTCCGGATCAGCCGGGAGTAAAGACGCCACAGCAGTTGCTGCAGGAGATGCAGCAGCGGCAATTGCAGATGCAACAACAGCAGCAACAACAGCCCGGACAGCCGGGAATCTACCCTCCGGGAAGACCTGGTGCAGCGGTTCCGCAACAGCCGCAACAACAACAACCGCCACAGCCCGACCCACAATAGAATCGGGCAGCGGCTATCGGCTGCCTGCTATGGGCCGCCGTGTCTCTGAGCTGTGTCTTTGAAAGCCCTGTCTCTCAGGGCCGATTGCCGGCGCGTTCGGACCGCGATTGCGGGCCTGCCTGTTGTGGCCTGCGGGGCTGCGCCGCTACCTGAACGTCAGAACCGTTCATAGCTTGCTGCAGCAGATTCCAGTCGCGAGTAACGTCACTTTCAGAAACCTTGGGCGGAGATCCCCGCCGCAGTTCCGCATGCAGCCGAGCTTCCAGCAACTCCTGGGTAAATGGCACCGGAGCATCACTGCCGAGAATGTTGCTGCTCGAGATGCCTACGCTCACCACTTCCTCTCCGATAGGAATGCGCATGACCGGACGCCCCTGGGCATCCAGATCGGGGGCGGCATTGCGCAACAGATGGCGCCATTTCTCGAGGCGGGCGCCGCTGCTTTCCGAAGCCGGATCGGCCCCGGGTTGGTTTCCGATCAGATGGTTCAACTCGCTTTGATAGGAGCGGCGATCCTCGGCCCGAGAGGTGGCTCGAGGTCACGCTGGGCGTTGAACACCAGGGCCTGCCGCGCGGGATCAAAACGGCCTGCGCCCGTCCCAACGTAGACTGCCACAACGCAACCCGCAAAGATGGGACTCACCACAGCGCTGGGAACCATATACTTCTTCGATTTGAGGAAGGATTCGACCACTCCATGCACAGGAGTGCTGCGCGTGACGCTGCCCGGAATCTGCGGGATTACGAACCGCGAGAACTGCAATTGAGAATGCCGGGCGCTGAACTTGAGCATGGTCTTCGCCATCTGTTTGGGGGTTGTGATTCCGGCATCGGCGACGATGCTGCGGTGCAAGGATTTCGGATAGTAGAAGTTGATCACATCCTTGGCAAAGTCGGCACAGTTGCGGTAGGTGAGGTGGAAGTGAGAACGGTTGGGCGACGAATTGTATTTCTCAATGAAAGCCCGATCCTGCTTCGAAGTGGTTTCGATTTCGAATGCGTATGCGGTGCGGTCGTAAGCGGAACCCACCAGCTCATACCAGTTCCCGCTGGGAGTTTCTCCGTTGTCCCGATCTGGCACGATCGCTTCCAGGTACTTGCGGCGGTATTGGTCACGCAGGAAGCTGACCATCTTCGGATCTACAAACAGCGGAATGTTGTCTGGCTGCTCGACGGCGTAAAGATAAGGAATCAGCGGGATCGCGACCCAGTCATAGCCTCCGACTCCGTCATAGCGGCTGATCACCGCCCCGAGTTCTCCGGCGGCGCAGGGCCGCAGCACCAGCGGCGTCTGGGCGCAAACTCCAGACAAATACACGGCAGCATGTCCCGTGGCCGTGAAAAATCCAAGCTTACCGTAAGGTTCTTCAAGCAGGAGGGTAGCCGACGCTCTCGCCAAACCGGCAGACCCCGACACCAGCACCAAAAAGGTGCACAGAGCGCGCCGGATTCCCCCTAAGCAAGGCATAGCTATCCCTAGTTTTAAGAACCCCTTCTGGAGAGATTAGTTGCCAAAAACGGGGAATGCGAGTTACGGAAGTCAGGCAGCTAAAAGGGTACCAGGTAAGGTGTGTATCTGATTGAAAAAGAACCAGATACGAGAGTGTGACTGTGCTAAATCCCGTCAGCACCCAGGCTCCAGTATAGCTATGCAATGCCCAGCGCGCGCCCCAAAAAACCTAATCGACTGAACTCAGTTTTCGAATGGCCCAAGAGGCGCTTTCGCCGACCACTTCGTCCTCATCTCCCTCGAGTTTTTCGAGCAGGGGAAGAAAGTCTTGGTTTCCGCTGTTGCCTATGGCGATGACCGCATTCCGGCGCAGGCCTGCGCGTTTCGTGCGACGCACCGGCGAAACGCGAAACGCAGCGCTAAATTCCTCCGCGCTCATCTCAGACAGCCAGTCGAGCGCGGGATTCACCAACTCCGACCGCGGCTGGAACTCCACCGCGTTTGTCGCCGGCGCCTTGCGGTTCCAGGGACAGACATCCTGGCAGATGTCGCAGCCGAAGACGTGCCGCCCCATCCCAGAGCGAAGGTTCTCAGGAATCGCGCCACGTTTTTCGATGGTGAGGTAGGCGATGCACTTGTTGGAATCGAGTTGATAGGGCGCGATCAGTGCGTCAGTGGGGCAGGCATCGATGCAGCGCGTGCATGTACCGCAGCGATCGGGCGCGGACAGTGCTAGTCTGAGATCTGGCCCGAGATCAGCTTCGAAATCGAGCGAGGTAAGGATCACGCCGAGGAACAGCCACGATCCTTTCTTCTGATTGATGAGGCACGTGTTCTTCCCGATCCATCCGATTCCGGCGTACTTCGCCACCACCCGCTCAACGACCGGACCGGTGTCGACGTAGCAGCGGGTGATGAGATCGCCGGCTCCATAGGCATCCTTCAACGCCGTTTCGACTTGCCGCAGGCGCGGCATCACCGAGTCGTGATAGTCCTGCTGGCCCCACGCATAGCGCGAGATCCAGCCACGACCATGCAGCGTTGAATTATCGGAAGCCTGGGTGGAATACGGTTGCGCCGTGTTGTAGTTGATGGCGCAGACCACAACGCTGCGAGCCCAGGGCACGGCGTGCGAGAGTGACGCACGCTTCAGGCGCCCTTGTTCATCTCGAGCTTCCAGATACTTCATCTCACCGGCGTGTCCGTCGGCGATCCAGCGCGGAAAATACTCCAACTCTGGAGCATCGTCGACCGGAGCGATACCCACCAGGTCAAAACCGGCGTCGGTGGCGGCTTTTGTTACAACGTTCGTGATTTCGGCGGATCGAAACATTGGTGGAAGAGAGTACGAATCAAATTTGGCCAGGGCCACCGTCAGCGAAGGCGCGGTTCCAAATTGGAACTTCACTTCACTTTTATTAATCGCGAGAACCCTTTCCTCACAGCATCAGCGTATAAGCTTTTTCTCACAGAGTCACGCAACTCATGCTGCGCGTTCTCCGAATTTCTTTCCAAAGGAGACCATCTGTATGCCGCAACCCACCCAAGCACAAACCCAAACTATTCAAATCTCTGTGATCAACGAGAGCACCGTGCTGGCCGACACGGATGTCGCGCCGGTCGTGGCAGCCCTCCAGAAACAGGTGACCAACGACTTCAGTCCGGTCTGGGGAACACCCGCTCAACTCACCATAGTGCCCAAGGGCAATCAGCCGCCCACCGGAAGCTGGTGGCTCGTTCTGCTCGACGACTCTGATCAGGCCAACGCCCTGGGCTACCATGACCTCACCACCGAGGGACTTCCCATCGGCAAGGTCTTCGCTGCGAGCGATCTGAAGGCGGGCACGTCCTGGACGGTCACCGCCAGCCATGAACTGCTGGAAATGCTGGCCGACCCTAACGTCAACCTGACCGTCTTCGTCGAGAGCAGCAACACCGCTGGAGTTCTCTACGCCTATGAAGTCTGCGACGCTTGTGAAGATGACAGCCTCGGCTATCAGATTGACAGCGTCCTGCTTTCGGATTTCGTCTACCCGTGCTGGTTTGAGAGTTTCCGCACCGAGGGCTCGACGCGGTTTGACCACATGAACAAGATACAGAATCCGTTTCAGCTGCTGACCGGTGGCTACATCGGAGTCTTCAACGTGGCTTCTGGCAGCGGTTGGCAGCAACAAGCCGCGGAGAAGCATCCCACCAACGTTTTGAACCGTGGAGCCGTCGGCACCCGCCGGGAACGCCGCGGCATTCCTCACGAGCTGTGGATCAACAGCCTGCCCCAGCGCAAGATTGCGGGCAATGCTCAGAAGTATCGCCAAACCCTGCAGACCATCCAGCAGCGGCGGGAAGCAGCCTGAAGTTTTCTCTCGGTCCTCCGACCCTTAACGCCTCGCGCGCAAGCGCGGGGCTTTTTTCCGGGACCAAGAGCGAAAGGACATGCAGAGCTGGGCCCGACATCTATATCCCCTTGCGCCTATTCGGTCTCGCGGTTTGTAACTGACACGCGAAATAGCGGCCTGGACTTCTCGGAGGGTTCCATCTCATAGGTCTGCGCGGTCTTGCTGGGATCGTAATCTCGCCAAAGCCACACCATCTCCTCGGGGAACTCGGCCGCACCCTGGCCTGGATTATGCGTGCCTTTGCCGAAACTCAAGTGAAAGTCATAGCCCTTCAACTTCAGCGCATTGGCGAGGCGAAGGTTGGCCAGGGGCCAGCTGCCGTAACGGTCCAACTCCAAGTCTTCGGAACCGTCTTGCAGCCATACGCGGAGGTTGCGCGGCGACTCGTGCAGAACCTTCTCCGGATAGTCCTGCCCGCCGTCGGCCACCGCCGGATCCTCTTTCCACTGAATGCTGGCGAAGCTGCCAATCCAGGAGATGACGCGGCTGAACTGATCGGGCATTTGCCACACCGCATTAAACGAGCAGATGCCACCCGAGGACAAGCCGGTGATGGCGCGACTGTACGCATCTTTACGAATGTTGTATTTCGTCCCCACCTCGGCCAGAACTTCATCGCGCAGAAAACGGACGTAACGGTCGCTTACGGTGTCGTACAGGGTGCTGCGCATGGAATCTTTAAGGGTGCGCTTCCATTTGTCCGAATAAGCTTTTACAAAATTAAACGTAGGCGTGCCCGGCGCTCCTTCAATGTCGCCGGGGTTGATGAAAACACAGATCATTACCGGAATCTTCTTCTGTGCAATCAGGTTGTCGATGACGTTAAGCGCCGGAATCCTGCCATCCCGGTCGAGATACCACTCGCCGTCCTGGAACACCATAAGCGCTGCGGGCGTCCGAGCGTCGTACTGTGCGGGCACGTAAATCCAATACTCGCTCTTCATGCCATCGTAGATTTTGCTGGTGTGCGCGATCTTGGGCGAGAGCGTACCCGACGGAACCCCCGGTTGCCGATAGGATTCAGGACTGAACGCCGGCAGGTCGAGGCGTCCTCCGAACTTCGCGCCCTGGATGAGATAGTAGAACGAGTGCAATCTTCCCACGAGCTCGATGCGGGCGGAGGTGTACCAAAGGTCGGAGCCGGACAAGTTCTGCATCTGCTGCCCGGATGCGCCGTCGATAAGAAGCTCTGGCTTCGAAGGCGCTTCGGTGGCAAAGAAAAAATCCGGACCGAGAGCAATCCAGGCCGTGCCGTCCTTTAAGTCCTTGGCGTCGAAAGTGGCAGTGATTGCTTCCCGCAGGGTAGCGCTATTCGACCGGGCCAGTTCGATGAGCTGTGTCGCGCCGAACTTTTCTGCTGCGAATGCGGGAGCGATCAGCAACAGGGCCAGAATGCCCACGAGTCCGAACCGCTTTACACGGCGCATAGAGCGACCTCGGGTTAAAATCCCCGCGCGATCAGATGCCCAGCTTCTTCACTTCCTCGTTGTAATACTTGCGGTAGAGGATGTCCCACTCCTGCGAGCCTTCGAGGATGGTGCGCTTCTGGCTTTCGATCTTCAGCCGGGCGGCCTGGTCGATTCTCTCCTCGTGATTGAGCAGTTCTTCGAGGATCTTGCGGGTTTCCTGGCGGATGGTGTTGGGGTCTTCGATGAAGTCGACTTCGTCCATCTGCTTGAGCGCGTCGGCGACCGCTCGCGCCAGCACGTTCACTTTGTCGCGGCTCAGTCTCACAGCACCGCCTTGTATTTGCGCACCAGTTCGGTCTTCACTTTGCGGAACATCTCCTGGTAGTTGGCGCCGGTCTTGTTCATTTCTTCGGAATAGGCTTCGAGGATGACGCGGACTTCGTCGTTGATGCGGTCTTCGAGCGTAAGTTCTTCAAGCAGAGCGGCATGGACGCGTTCCGTCACCTTGGGCACAGCCGAGGTTTCGATAGCCTTCGCGGCAATCAGTTTCTTGGTAACTTCGCGGGCCAGGTAGCCCACATATTCCTTGGAAAGAAGCATGTGCGGGTCGAATGTCCTGTGTCAGGGGGCGCTTGTTTGCGAAGTAAAAAGTGTAACACGCCGGGTGAGCGCAGGCACGCATTCGGTCCCACCTCGGAGTGCTCGGAGCTTTCACTCTATATCGTCTTACGATATACTGTGAAGAGTGCTACTGGATCGCTGCACGATACAATCGGCGGCATGAAGAAGCTTACCTTGTCCGACTACCAGGCATTGGCGGAGTTCCGTTACCAGATCCGCCGCTTCCTTCACTTCAGCGAGCAAGTGGTAAAGAATGCAGGCTTGGAGCGGGGCCAATATCAACTGATGCTGGCCATCAAGGGCATGCCGCCCGGGAGTGCGGCCACGAATTCGCGAATTGGCGAATCGCATGCAAATCCGCCACCACAGCGCTGTCGAACTGGTGAACCGCCTGGAAGCTGGAGGTTTTGTCCATCGCACCCGCGCCGAGGACGATCGCCGCGAGGTCCTGCTTGCACTCACTCCGAAAGGAGAGAAGGTCCTCGCGAACTGGCGCTTCATCATCACGACGAACTGCGTTCCGCTGGACCCGATCTGGTGACCGCCCTTCGCCGCATCATGCGCGAAGGCACAGACGCCGCGTTCCTGCACCCCGCGCCTTCCCATGAAAAAGGAAAACATAAAGATTCATGAGCGATATCGGCCCCACCGCCCCAAGACCAGGACAAAACTCGCGCGTCGATCGACTCGCCGCCACCCGCGCCTTTCCGCATGCTGCTGGTCTCATTCCTCGCCGCCGCGATCGGTCTGGTGGCCGGGGTCGTTGCTTTCGCCCTCTACAAACTGATCGGACTATTCACCAATCTATTCTTCTTCCATCGCTGGTCGGCAGATTTCTCCAGCGCACAGCACAACCACCTCGGCTGGATGGTCATCGTGACTCCCGTCATCGGCGGCCTCATCGTGGGCGTCATGGCCAAGTACGGCACGTCGAAAATCAAGGGCCACGGCATCCCGGAAGCTATGGAGGCGGTGCTGTTCAACCGCAGCCGCATCGCCCCGCGAGTAGCCATCCTGAAGCCCATTTCGGCGGCCATCGCAATCGGTACCGGCGGTCCCTTCGGTGCCGAGGGTCCCATCATTCAGACGGGCGGAGCGATCGGCTCTCTGGTCGGCCAGGCCTTCCACACCACGGCGGTCGAGCGCAAAGTTCTGCTCGCCTGCGGCGCTGCCGCTGGCATGTCAGCCACGTTCAACACTCCGATCGCCGGAGTGATTCTCGCCATCGAGTTGTTGCTCTTTGAATTCAAGTCGCGCTCGTTTATTCCACTCGTAATCGCAAGCACCCTGGCAACCGCAGTCCACATGCAGCTTCTGGGATTAGGACCCATGTTTCAGGTCAGCCCGATGGACTTCGCCATCCCCCGCGGGCTGCCCTTTTATCTTGCATTAGGACTGATCTGCGGCCTCGCCGCCGTCGCCTTCAGCAAGCTCCTCTATTGGGTAGAAGATCAATTCGAAAAACTTCCGTTCGACGAGATGTGGTGGCCGGCCATCGGCGCGCTCGGCCTGGGCATCATAGGATTCTTCGTGCCTCGCGTCCTCGGCGTTGGCTATGACACGATCGGCGACATTCTCAACGGCCAGCTCGCCTGGAAGCTCTTACTCGTCGTCATGCTGGCCAAAGCCGCGGCTCTGGCGGTCTCGCTCGGCTCCGGCACTTCCGGCGGATTGCTGGCGCCGTGCTTCATGTGGAGCGCCGCCATGGGCGGCCTTTTCGCCATGATCTCGAACCACTTCCTGCCGGGCGCGCATCTTTCTCCCGCGGCTTTCGCTCTGGTCGCCATGGGCGCGGTTTTTGCCGCGGCCTCGCGGGCCACCTTTACCTTCATCATCTTCGCCTTCGAAATCACCCGCGACTACAACTCCGTCTTGCCCTTGATGCTGGTCAGCGTGATCGCCGACGGCATCGCCATGCTCCTGATGCCCAACAGCTCGATCATGACCGAGAAACTGTTGCGCCGCGGCCTGCGCGTCCATCAGGATTACGAAACCGACGTTCTCTCCCAAGCCAGGGTCGCTGACACCATGGAGCAGGAATTGCCCGCCATTTCGGCAGAGCACCACGGTAGGTGCGCTAGCCGAGCGCATCGCGCAACACGATCCCGCCGTAGCTCGCCATGAGGCTCTGCTGATCCTCGACGACGTCGGAAAACTGTCTGGCATCATCACTCGCGGCGATCTGCTCCGTGCGCTCGACAAAGATTCTTCCGGAGCGATGACGGTTCAGCAGGCCGGAAGCACGCGACTCGTGGTCACTTACCCCGACGAACTGGTCTCGGAAGCGGCCTCGAAAATGCTCCGCCAGGATATCGGACGCCTGCCCGTGGTCGATCGCGCCGATTCTCGCAAAGTCGTCGGCTACCTGGGCCGTAGCGGAGTCATGGCTGCCCGTCTCCGCCGCTTCCACGATGAATATGTGCGGGAGCCGGGATGGTTTCCCACGAAGTCTGAGGTGAATGGTAGGAGTTGAAATGTGTGCGCACGGGCGCCTCGCCCGTCCAGCCAAGCGCAGCGAGGCATCGTGGCCGCTGCGGCTCAAGCCATCGGCAAGATTTTGTTTGGACTGAAGCCCGAGGAATCTAGGGCTTCTTCTCCGCCGCAGCGATCAGCGGCCGCAGCGCTTCCACGGATACGCCCAGCGTTCCGCCGGAGAATCCGTCAATGTAAGCGGAGTTCACTCCGATCACTTCCGCGTTGGAGTTAAAGACCGGCCCGCCGCTGCCGCCGTGCGCCGTGGGAGCATCGTAGATCAGCTTGTCGCCCACCACATCGCCCAGATGCCCGCATGTAGTCGACGGCCGAATCAGTGACAGCGCCGCCAGTTCGCTGGCCGCCGTAATGTCGTTGTGCCGGTACGCTAGCCGTTGATAAATCCCGCTCGGAGACTTGGCCACCATCCCAGCAATCCCCATGGGATAGCCAATCACCGTCACCAACTCTCCCGGCGAAGCCACTCCTTTCGCTAGCGGCAGCACGGCGAGTCCGCGCACTGCATCCTTATCCTCGATCTTCAGCACCGCGAGATCGCCGGTGGAAGAAACCGCGCCCGGCGTTAATGTCACCGGCATTGGCGAGCCCGGAAAAAACACCACCAGACTCTCCAGCATGGCGGTCGCGCCACGATGCATCAAGCCTTCCGCCTCGCTATCGCCATACCAGGGTTCGGCCACGTGCCGGTTTGTAGCAAACAGTCCGTCGCCCACGAGAAATCCGGTACCAGACACGCGCGCCCGAATCGTCGCCGGTTGGTTGGCGAAATCCAACCTGGTAAATGCCGTAAATGTAGCCGATGGAATTTCGATAACGGTTCAGCACCAGCGCCGGCATCGCCTGTTCGCGCTCAAGTTGCTCCACGTGCTGTGTAAGCTGGGTTACCTGCTTTTGCAGTTCATCGGGCGGGGCGCCCTGCGCCATAACCGGCGCGTAGTAATGGAACATGGCCACAGCGCCGATCAGCAACACAATCGCCAGCACAGCCTGCACCATCTGCTGCCAGCTATCGCTAACCTCGCTCGGTTCCTGGGAATTCTCCGGTTCGGACATGAGTGGTCATCTTCCCTTGTCCGGCAAGGCTTTGCCACGGTACGGAAGATGATGAACAGGAGATACTGAGATGTTTCTTAAGGAGGTGTCCGGGCGAGTAAAGCCCCGCGCTTCTGGAGCTTACGGCTTCCCAACGCCCAGGCGCTTGGCCATTGCGTCGTAGAGGAATCCCTTGCCCGGCACGTAAGGCTGCACCCACTCGCCATCAATCACGAATTGCGGAATGGCCTGCTTGCCGGCGTGCTTGGCGACCTCTTCCAGCGCTCCCGGTGTGGTTTCGACGTCGATGTCTTTGTAGGGAATGTTGTGTTTCGCCAGAAAGCGCTTGGCCTCGCGGCAATCGGGACACCAAGCAGCCGAGTAAACAGTAAGATCCATCGCTAAACTCGCTCCAATTGAGCCACCGTGCGCTCGTTGACCAGGTTGCCGGTATTCAGCGTGGAAGCAGGCTCAAACAGGAGAAGCCAGCATTCTTCGTCGGCGACCGGACGGTGCTCCACCCCGCGCGGCACCACAATGAACTCGCCTTCTTCGATCCACTCGTGCCGGTCGAGGAACTCCATGCGGAACCGCCCCTTCACCACCAGGAACATTTCATCTTCGTGCTCGTGGTGATGGAACACGAACTCGCCCTTTAGTTTATCAAGCTTGATATGCTGCCCGTTCAGCTCGGCGGCAACGTAGGGCTTCCAGTACTCCGAAATCTTGGCGAATTTGTCGGCAATATTGACCTTATCCACGGCGTCTCCCCGGTAACTGCGTCAAATGTCTAGATTCGCTCAGAAATGAATTGGTCGCAAAACAAGCGGGCTTGACAATCTGCGCCATGGTATATACCATGGCATATACCATGCTGAAGACCGCGAAACTCTTCCGCAACGGCCGCAGCCAGGCTGTCCGCTTGCCCGTCGAATATCGTTTCGAGGGCTCAGAGGTTTACGTGCGCCGCGACCCCGGCACTGGCGACGTGATCCTTTCTCGCCGGCCCGAGTCCTGGGAAGACCTCTTCGCGTTGATGACGACGGTCGAGGTCCCCGAAGACTTCCTCGCAGATCGCAAGGATACTCCACAAAAGCGCCGACTGTTCTAGATGCCTGTCCGATATCTTCTCGATACCAACACCGTCAGCTACGTCATCAAAGGGAACTTTCCGCAGGTTCGAGCGCAGCTCTTGAAGGTCGCTGTCAGCGAGGTCGGAATTTCTGTAATCACGGAGGCGGAATTGCGCTTCGGCATCGCCAGACTGCCCCAGGCAACAAAGCTGGCGATTGTGGTCGAGGAATTTCTGCTGCGCGTCGAAGTGCTCCCCTGGGATTCGAGAGCGGCCCGGCACTACGCCCGTCTTCGCGCCGCGCTGGAAGAACATGGTGAGCCGATGGGCAACCTCGACCTCATGATCGCCGCGCAAGCTCTTGCCGTCGGCGCAATCCTCGTGAGCAACGATCGCGTCTTTCGCAGGGTGAAGGGATTGAAGGTCGAAGACTGGAGCAGGTAGTAGGTCGTCGCGAGATTACCCTCAAAAACAAAAGCCGCCAGCTCGCGCTGACGGCTGAGATCTGCAGTCTGAGGTCGGCTTCTAGCTGTTTTCGTAAAGCAACACGCCCTCGGTCTTTTCCGCATCGACCGGACGATAGAACAGCTTGTTGTCCTCGAGGAAGACCTCGATAAATGCCGGACGCGTGGTGATCGTGCCTTGAATCAGCGCCTCCGACAGCGGGTCTTCAATATATTTCTGCAACGCCCTGCGCAGCGGCCGCGCTCCGTAGGTGCGGTCGGTGAGGGTTTGGTTGAGGATCCACTTCTTGGCCTCATCCGCGACCGTCACGGTGATCGACTTCTGCGCCAGGTTCGTATTGAGCTGCGTAACCATGAGTTCCAGAATCTGGATCAGGTCGGCCTCGCTCAATGCCAGGAACAGAATGATTTCGTCCAATCGGTTTAGGAATTCAGGATTGAAGGTGCGTTTCACCTCGCCCTTCACCAACTCCTCGACCTTGCCCGAAACCATTTCATCTTTGGTCGACTGGAAACCAAAGCCCTCGCGTTTCTGCAGGTGCCGCGCCCCGATGTTCGACGTCATGATCAGGATCGTGTTCTTGAAGTCGACCGTGTTGCCCAAACCGTCCGTCAGCTGGCCGTCTTCGAAAACCTGCAGCAGAATGTTGAACACATCCGGATGGGCCTTCTCGATCTCATCGAGTAGCACCACCGAATAAGGCGCCCGCTTCACGCGCTCGGTAAGCTGTCCGCCCTCTTCATAGCCCACGTATCCCGGAGGCGAGCCGATCAGCTTCGAAACCGAATGCTTCTCCATGAACTCTGACATGTCGAACCGGACCAGAGCTTTTTCTGTGCCGAACATGAATTGCGCCAGCGTGCGCGCTACTTCGGTCTTGCCCACGCCAGTCGGCCCCAGGAACAGGAACGAGCCAATCGGCCGGTTCGGATTCTTCAAGCCGGCACGTGAACGCCGGATCGCCCGGGCCAACGCGCTGATCGATTTATCCTGCGAAATGATCCGTTTGTGCAGTTCTTCCTCGATGCGCAGCAGCTTCTGCGTCTCTTCTTCCTTGATCGAGGTAATGGGAACACCGGTCCAGCGTGAAACTACATCTTCGATGTCCTCCCGACCGACAACGCCGGTGGAGGATTCATCGAGGTGATATTTCTCGCGCAGCGCCCGCAAATTCTCGCGCTCCTTGCGTTCTTCGTCCGAGTAGAAACGCGCCTTCTCGAACTCGTGGTTCGCGATAGCATTTTCCATGCGGTGCACGATGAACTTGATCCGCTTCTGTACTTCGGAGATCTCTTCCGGCTGCGAAGTCTGGCGCAGCTTGACGCGAGCGCCTGCTTCATCGACCAGGTCGATCGCCTTATCCGGCAGGAAGCGGTCAGGAATGTAGCGGTTTGAGTGCGTGACCGCGAAATTGATGGCATCGTCGGTGTAGGTAACGGCGTGGAACTTCTCGTACCGGTCCTTGATGCCAAACAGCACCTTGATCGCGTCCGCTTCGTTTGGCGGCGGAACTTTCACTGCCTGGAAACGCCGCTCCAGCGACCGGTCTTTCTCGATCGACTTCCGGTATTCCCCCGGAGTGGTCGCGCCGATGCATTGAATCTCGCCGCGCGACAGAGCTGGCTTCAGTATGTTCGCTGCGTCCAGAGAGCCTTCCGCCGATCCCGCGCCCACCAGAGTATGCAGCTCGTCAATGAATATGATGGAATTCTGCGACTCCATCAGCTCTTTCATGATGGTCTTCAGCCGCTCTTCGAATTGTCCGCGATATTTCGTTCCCGCGACAATCAATGAGAGATCGAGCGCCAGAATTCTCTTGTCCGCAAGGAACGACGGAACCTCTCCATCGGCAATGCGCTGCGCCAAGCCCTCAACGATAGCCGTCTTGCCCACACCGGGCTCGCCGATCAGCACTGGATTGTTCTTGGTGCGCCGGCAGAGAATCTGGACCACGCGTTCCAATTCCCCATCGCGGCCGACCAAAGGATCCAGTTGGCTGTCCATCGCCGCCTGGGTAAGATCGCGTGAAAACTCGCTCAGCAGCGACGACTCACGCTGCCGTTGCGGCTGGGCTTTTTCCTGGCTGGTGCGCGCCAATTCTTCGCGGATGGTCGCCAGCCGCAGGCCGCGCTCGTGCAGAATCTCCGCCGCAAAGCACTTTTCTTCTCTCAGTAAACCCAAAAGCAAATGTTCAGTGCCAATGTGGCGGTGCGAGAGGCGCTCCGCCTCTTCTGCGGCATAAGCCAGGACGCGCTTGCACTCATTGCTCAGCGGAAGATCCACTGAGGTCGAAACCTTCTCGCGAATCGTGGTGTGACCCTCGATCTGCTTGCGGATGGATTCCACCGAGGCGTGCGAGCGCAGGAATCGATTGGTCAGGGCTTTATCTTCGCGCAGGAGCCCCAGCAGCAGGTGTTCAGTCTCTATGTAAGGAGACCCGAACTGGCTTGCTTCGTAGCGCGCGAAGAAAATCACGCGCCTGGCTTTCTCCGTATAACGTTCAAACATAATGCCCCTTCCCCCTGAACCCTTCCGGCCGAGAAGGCTTGCTCCGGCTCGGCCCTACTAAAACCCTGGCCCGGTGGTGGTCTCGCTTGCTTCTTGCTTTCCATCACCATTCCATTATGCAATCAAACGACCATCGGCCCAAGTACCCGAACGTTTCTATTATGTTACCGAAGGAACCTGTTCAAGTCCCCTTGAGCTGCCGATGATCCCGAGTTTCTTGCACATTGTCTTACTAATCTTTCCTATCTTCCCTTCCGCCTCCTATGCCGGCAGCGACTCCGGCCTGATCTCCTCTACCCGCCCGCGCTCCAGCCGCAGCACTCGGTGGCAGCGCCGCGCGAAAGACAGGTTATGCGTTGCAATCAGGGAGGTGAGCTGGTGCTCGCGATGTAGTCGAGCGATCAATTCGAAAACTGCTTCCGCTGTTTGTCCATCAAGGTCGCCGGTAGGCTCATCTGCCAGCAACAATTTTGGACCGGTAATGAGCGCCCGTGCCAGAGCCACCCGCTGTTGCTCGCCGCCCGAAAGCTCTCCCGAGCGGTGATGCGCGCGTTGCTCCAACCCGACCTCACGCAACCAGCGTGAAGCTTCCTGCGCCGCCTCTGCCCAGCTGCGTCCCCGCACCAGCAACGGCATTGCCACGTTTTCCGCGGCCGTGAATTCCGGCAGCAGATAGTGAAACTGCCAGACGAAGCCCGCCTCGCGATTCCGGAACTCGGCCGCCTCATCTGCTGACAGCGCATTCAGTTGCAATCGGGCGCAGTATACGTCACCCGCGGAAGCATGATCAAGAGCGCTGAGTATGTGCAACAAGGTACTCTTTCCTGCTCCCGACTCACCCACAATCGCCAGCATCTCGCCGCGCTTCACCTCGAACGATAAATTCTCAAAGAGCACAAGGTCCGATTCGCCGGACCGGAAAACCTTCTTCAATCCTTGAACCCGGAGCAGCGCATCTTGTTCCTCCACCCGCTCCGGCACTTGCTCGATTAGATGCAATCCGCCTCCGAAGGGTCCACCTCGCCAGGGGTCTTCTCTGGCGGTTGTCGGACGCCCCCCGGGACTCTCGGACGGGTCATCCTCTCACAGTAGGGTATCAAGCACACATGGCACGTTCGAACCATATGCCTCAAGACAAACAACCGCATTTAGACCTCAACTTTAGCTTCGGCGCCGGCCAGCCTCCGCAACGACTCTTCGTAAGGTGCGCGCGCAATGCCGCGCTCGGTGATGATCGCGGCCACATATTTCGACGGAGTGACGTCGAAGGCTGGATTCTCAATGGACACGCCCTCCGGTGTCATCTGTTTTCCCGCGATATGAGTGACTTCCCTCGCGTTGCGTTGCTCGATAGGAATCTTGCTTCCATCAGGGCAGGCGTAATCGATCGTCGAGATTGGTGCGGCTACGTAGAACGGAATGCCATGCTCTTTGGCGAGAACGGCAACGGTGTAGGTGCCGATCTTGTTAGCCACGTCGCCGTTAGCCGCGATGCGGTCGGCGCCCACCACGATAGCTCCAACTTTGCCCTGCTTCATCATGGCCCCAGCCATGTTGTCGGAGATCACCGTAGTCGGAATTCCATCCTTCATCAGTTCCCACGCCGTCAGCCGCGAGCCTTGCAGGAATGGCCGGGTCTCATCGGCGTAGACATGAATCTTCTTGCCCTGCTCGACCGCGGCTCGGATGACGCCCAACGCAGTGCCGTACCCCGCCGTCGCCAGGGCGCCTGCATTACAGTGCGTAAGCACACCTCCCTCGCTCGGCATCAGTGTTGCGCCGTGGCGCCCCATGGCCTGGTTGGCGGCGATATCTTCGGCGTGCATGCGTTGCGATTCTTCGACAAGGTCTCGCTTGATCTGTGCGACGGGACGAATGCGCACCCGCTCAAACTTTTCCTGCATGCGCCGGATGGCCCAGAAGAGATTGACAGCGGTCGGCCGAGTCTTGCCGATCAAGTCGCAGGCCTGGTCAAGGTCGCGTTTCAGCTCGCCCGTGGTTTCAGCTTTGGAATTCTTGGCGGCCAGCGCGATGCCCATGGCCGCAGCCACGCCAATGGCAGGGGCTCCGCGCACCACCATGGTCTGGATGGCATCTGCAACCTGCTCGTGCGTCTTGCAGGTGACGTAGGTTTCTTCCGTGGGCAGCTTCGTCTGGTCGATGAAGCGTACGCCGTTGTCCGTCCATTCGAGAGTTTGGATCATGGGTCTCGATTCGTTCAGCTTTTGTGTGCCGCACAGCGTTTCGTCGGCACATTCGTCACGGCCGGCCGCCCGCACACCTCACAACTGGCCGTGACCGCAATCATCGGCGCGGTGTCATCCATCTGCGAGACGTGTTCAGCCCGAACATCGCGGGCGGTGAAGATGGAAACGAACGGCGCAGGGGCTGCGGCCTTCTCTACGTTAGGTCTTCCCTTGGCTTCTTCGCGCTCTACCAGACACATGACTCCGACAACCTGGAATCCGAACTCGCGCGCTGCCTCGATCGCTTGCACCGTAGAAGCGCCGGTAGTGCAAACATCGTCGACGATCACCACGCGAGCGCCCTTCTCGCGAAACCCTTCGATGCGCTGTCCGGTCCCGTGCTGTTTTTCCGCCTTGCGCACCAGGAAACCGTGTAACTCGCCGCTCACCACCGAGACCGCCACCACGATGGGATCGGCTCCCATGGTCAGGCCGCCAATCGCTTGCGGCTTCCATCCCCGCTGCCCGATTTCGTCGGAAAAAACCTCGCCGGTCAGCCGTGCGCCCTTGGCGTCAAGAGTGGTCGTCCGGCAGTCGATGTAGTAGTCGCTCGTACCTCCAGAAGAAAGCTTGAACTCTCCCAGCCGGAAAGACTTATAGGCGAGCAAGCGCAGCAGATCCTGACGCGAGGAACGCATGAATTCTTACGATACCACGCAGAATCAGCTTCTGTCTGAGGTCGCCGGAGGCCTCTGTCCTCTGCCTCGCATCAGTCCGCCGTGATAACCTGAATATTCTTCCACAACGACTTCGAGGTATGAAATTGCAGAGTGCACGAAAGCCTTTCTTCTTCCTTCTTGCTGGTCTCATTTTCACAAACTTAGGCGGCTCCAGCGTGCTTCCCCCCGCGTTCGCCGAGGGCACACGGACCTGGGAACAGTCGAAATTTGACGAACTGACCAAGGGCACGGCCACCGGCGTGGCCATTCGCAGTGCGGGCGGCCTGGAACTCGCGCCCACTTTCAAACCTCTGTATGCCACGCCTTCTACCTACATCTGGTCGATCGCAGCCGACGATGCCGGCAATGTATATGTGGCGGCAGGCGCCCCCGCTCGCGTGTACCGCATCACCGCCGACGGCAAGGCGACTGTCATTTTCGAGCCTAAAGAACTCCAGGTGCAGGCGCTGGTGACCGCTCCCGGAGGCGCAATCTACGCAGCCACAGCTCCCGACGGCAAAGTTTACAAGCTGGAACACAAGCCCGGAACTGCCCCCGACAAAAAAGACAAAGAGAATAATCAGGACAAAGCCAAAGCGAGAGACGACAAAGCCAAAGATAAAGATAGGGAAGACAAAGACAAGGATAAAGATAAGGATAAAGATAAAGACAAGGACGCGGCCAAACCCGCCGTCGATTCCTCCTGGAGTTCGTCCATCTATTTCGAACCGGGCACGAAATATATCTGGGACCTCGCACTGGACAAGACTAGCAATCTCTACGTCGCCACCGGTGACCACGGGGAAATCTATCGGGTCACGCCCAAAGGCGAGCATTCGGTTTTCTTCAAGAGTGACGAAACCCACATTCGCGTTCTCGCCTTCGACGCGCAGGACAATCTAATTGCCGGTTCTGACGGCAGCGGACTCATCTACCGCATATCGCCCGCCGGCGAGGGATTCGTGCTCTACAGTGCACCCAAGAAAGAGATCACGGCGCTGGCTCTGGATCGTTCCGGAAATATTTACGCGGCGGCAGTCGGTGAAAAGCGCAGCGGAGGCGGCTCCGGCGCAGCCGGCATGGCCGCAGCCCTTATGAACATTGGCGCCAGCACACCCTCGGCTGGCGCAGCTCCGCAAACTCCAGGCATCACGATCACGCCCGCCCCAACCACGCCACAGACGACCGGACCGTTTCCATTCCCAGGCGGTGGAACCAGCGGCGGCTCCGACGTATACCGCATCGCGCCGGATGGTTCTCCCGCAAGAATCTGGACCTCCCACGACGATATCGTCTACGCCCTGGCCTTTGATTCGCAGGGACGCTTGCTGGCAGGCACCGGTAACCGCGGCCACATTTTCGCTATCACCGGCCAGGATGATTTTTCTGATCTGCTGAAAGCCACGGCATCGCAGGTCACCGGTCTTGCCAAGGCTCCAGGCGGAGCCCTGTATGCCGCGACCAGCAATCTGGGAAAAGTTTTTGTGCTGGGACCAGGCTTCGAAGTTGAAGGAACTTACGAGAGCGACGTGTTCGACGCCAAGATTTTCTCGCGCTGGGGGCGGGCAGAGTTTCGCGGCGCTGGCAACGTCGATCTGTACGCGCGCAGCGGCAATGTCGACAATCCTGACCGCAACTGGAGCCCGTGGAAGAAGATCGACCTCGCCGCAAACCGGGAAACCGCAATTCCTGCCGCGCGTTATGCCCAGTGGAAGGCGGAGCTGCACGCCGGAACTGCGGCACCCGGCGTCGACAGCGTGGCGCTGAATTATCTACCGAAGAACGCCGCTCCCGAAATCGATGACGTAACCGTGCAGGTTGGCGTGAAGTATCAGTCCATGCCGAAAACGCCCGGCAACGCTATGGGATCGGATTCCAGCGGATCGTCCTTCGGCGGATCTTCGTTCGGCGGGTCTTCGGGCTCACATTTCGAATCCCCACCGCCCAGTTCGCATGATCGCGATTCCATCGGAGTGAAGTGGAGCGCGCACGATGACAACGATGACCAACTCGTCTACTCCCTCTTCTATCGCGGTGACGGCCAGACGCGCTGGCTCCTGCTCAAAGATAATCTCGCTGACAAGGCATATTCGTTCGACGCCAGCCTGCTGCCCGACGGCGGCTATGTAGTGAAAGTCGTTGCGTCGGACGCGCCCTCGCACTCACCCGGCGAAGCTCTGACGGCGTCCAAGGAAAGCCGACGCTTCGAAGTGGATACAACCCCTCCCCGCATCGAGAATTTGTCGGCGCTCATTGAGGGTGCGCAGGTTCATGTGATTTTCCGCGCCGCCGATGTGTTTTCTCCCATCAAGCGCGCGGAATATTCGGTGGATGCGGGCGAATGGAAGTACGTGGAACCAGTCGGCCAACTCTCAGACGCAAAAACGGAGAATTACGATTTCAAGGTGACGCCCGAAGAAGGGAAAGACGGTGCTGCGTCGGAGCACGTGGTCGTCGTTCGCGTCTACGATCGCTACGAAAATATGGGCGCCGCAAAGGTCTTGATCCACAAGGGTGGCTCCCCAAAGTAG
>CAVXOK010000017.1:0-350093 GCA_963763285.1 uncultured Acidobacteriaceae bacterium
CATCGTGTGGCCGCTCTCACGTTTTGCGCCCGATTCACGCCCAAGCGGGGATTAACCGGATTAGGGTAGGACTTGCGGACCATACATCACTTGTGCAGTGCGGGGTCTTAATTCGGCGAAGATGCCTCGATGGGCGTAGATCGTCGTACGAGCAGCCAATTCAATAACGCGGTTGAGATTGTCGCCACCAGTGAGGGACTGGCTCATATCAACTCCCGCCAGTAATCCCATGCAAATTGCTACGCCCAAGACAGCAAAAACACTCCCGCCTGGCAGACAAAAAGCCGCTCCTCCTGGCTGCGAAACTCTGGATGCACGGCAGCAAAGAAAAACGGGAAATCTCCCTGTTCGGCGAGCGCTAGTGTATAAGCCGCCCAAAGACTGTATTCCGAAGCTGTAGCGCGTGGAGACATTCTGGGAGCAGTTCTACTGGTGGCACGGCACGGGAAGGTGGTCGAGGAGCCGGGCGTTCCGGAACCAAGACGTCGACCATTACAAGAATACTCGCGCAAAACCAAGGCGAGCAGTACTAAATTGGCCGACGTTGGTTTTGAAGGTCTCGTCAGTTAAGACTTGCCTCTGTTGGTACTTTTACACAGAGAGGCGCTTCTTGATCGATATCTTCCTATCTTCAAATCGCGTGTTCTCTCGGATAAAAAGGAGCGCCAGCATGGCGGCAACGCAATAAACGGTATAGACCACCGGTACATAAAACCATCTGTGGAGGACGTCATTTCCAATCAGTCCGGCCAAGAAGGACGGAGCAATTGCGCCTCCCAAGATGGCGGAGAGACTGTACGATATACCACTGCCAGAGTATCTCAATCTCGTCGGGAAACTTTCTGAGGTCAATATGGGAGCTCAGCCCGTCCAGCAGGCCCACTCCAAAGAAAGTAATCAATGATTGCAGAATCGCAATGAGCAGAACGCGCTTGCCCAGAACCGCGAGCGCGAATGGATAAGAGAGGATCGTCGTAATGGCGATAGCGGAATAAGCAACCACCCTCCGCTTCAGCAAGTCGGCCAAAGGCCCACTAATAAAAATTCCGACGACCTGAAAGATTCGACTGAACAACAGCAGAATTGACGTCGTGACCGGTGGGATTCCGGCAAATTTCATGAAGGAGACACTAAAGGTGCCGCTCACGTAGGCGTTCCATCTGCATGAAGGCCAAAGCTATTGCCACAAGGATGACAGAGGCTGTGTGCGTCCGAAAGACCGCAAGACTCGGCGCGCGGGCAAGCTGTTGGCGCTCTTTGAGTTGCTCAAATAAGGGGCTGTCAGCAAGCTTGACACGTGCCACCGAGGGCGGGGATGACGATGACGGCAGACAGCAGCATAGCGACCCGCCACCCGTTCTCGCTAAAGGTCTTGTTCAGGACCAGCATGACGGCGGTCGCGGACATGAATCCCAGGGGCATTGCCAAATTTACAAGGAGGTCCAGAAGGCACGAGACTGCCTTTTTGCTCCGAATTCGGCAAGCAACGCCGCAGCGCCTCCAAACTCGCCTCCGACCCCGATGCCTTGTAGGATTAGCAAAGAAACCAAGAGAATCGGAGCAGCCAAGCCCCACTTCGCGTAACCAGGCAACAGACCGGTCAAACAGGTCGTGACCCCCACAATGAGGATGTTCGTGACAAACGCCGTCTTGCGCCCAGCGCGATCCCCAAAGTGGCCGAAAATGAAGGCGCCCACGAGACAGGCGGAAACCAGCGCCGAATGCCAGATAGGAGAGTACCAAAGCCCTGGTGGGCGGGAGTCCGGGGAAGAAGATCGACGGAAAGGCACTCGCCGCGGCGAAACCGTAAATCACGAAATCGTAGAACTCTACGAGCACGCCGGCAGTCGTGGAAAACGCAAGAATCACCAGCGTGCCGGTGTCAACCTTCGGATTCGACCGCTGCACTATAGCCACCCTAATTCTGCCTGCCCGGTTTGTCTCGCATTTCGGAAAGTGGACGAAATTGTACACCTCTATATCGCCCATCGTCGAAAGGTTAGTGCTGTGACAACGCCCGTCAAGTCTAGCGCCCAGTTGGGTGGTGTTCCGGGACATTGCGTTTCGATCACCCACGTTCCCTTTTCTCGGTCGCCGCACAGGAGTATGGTCTGTCCGACCGCCAGTCGACCGATGCGAGTGACCGCGCCATAGATTACCGCGTTGTTCTGGTTGGCACGAACGACCGCCTTCATCACTCCTGGTGCCGGACTTGCCGGGTCGGGATCAAGGTTCACCATCAGGCAGCCCTCGTCGCGCATCATTACGTTGATAGAGCGGGGGCGTCGTCCCCCTCCCCGAACGAGAGCACATCGCCCAACCACTCGTCGTCATGAAAGGAACCCGGTCGGCATAAACGAGCTACGCTGACTGAGGCACTACCACTTCTCGGATGGCGGGCGAGTCACGGACAAACCGGAAATCACGGGCCGATTCCCGGCCCGGTTAACAGAAGCCAGCGCGATACACATCGCGATACACAATAACGTTGTCTACCACGTACTTCCAATGACTTGGGGTGCCGTCCGTGCTCTTCCATGTCGTTGAAAGTACTAATAACCCGCTGTCACGGCAGAGGTCGCGGGTTCGAGTCTCGTCGTCCCCGCCATTCATTCCAAAAGAGTTGAACGGATTTCACTGAAACCAAGGAGGAGTAAAAGGGCGCGTTTCCGTACCCTTATTTGTGACATTTTTCGTCTCGGTCGATTGCGCTTTCACCCTCCTGCTTCTGATTTGGTCCCTACGGGGGTGCAGTTTCGTTCGCTTCCCACGAGAATACTAGCGAGAAGTCGCTGCCTGAGCAGCGTGTTTGGCTGGCGAGATGCCTGGGTGTAGACATCCAGCGTGGATCGCAAAGTCGAATGCCGTAGCAATTCTTGCATCACTTTGAATTCTGTCCCCACACTCCGCAGGAGAGTCGAGTACGTGTGTCGAAACGTGTGCCATCCGAATCGCTTCTGAATTCCGGCCCGCTACGCGACCGGACGAATATATCTTCGCAAAATGGCTTGGCCCCAGAACGGTGTCCGGCCACGATGCCGTCTGCTTGCAAAAACCCAGTCGTCTGACTTGTCGTAACGGCATGTTCGTCTCCATCCGATGAGCGCTTTCAAAACAGTTGGATGAACCGGTACAGGTTTTTGCGATGCTTCAGTTTTGCAAGGTCCGACCACGCCGTAGACGATAGATCGCGTTACGTTCATCGTCTTTTGTGCAAAATCGATGTCTCCCCACTTCAACCCGAACAGCTCGCTCTGCCGCAAGCCGGTGGATACTGCAAGGAGGAGCGCAACGTGCGTTCTCGGATGCCTAAACTGTCTACCAACGCCTTGATTTCAGAGGGCATCAGGACGGTTGGCGCTCTGCGACGCTTTGCACTCTGACGAACGAGATAGATCGGATTGCGGTCGAACAGCTCGTATCGACAGGCATGATTGAAAAGAACGGACATCAAATTGCGGATTTTGGCGCAACTGCTCTTGGCCAATGGCAGTGTGCGAAGCAGGACTCGACCTGTATGGTTCGGATCTCAGCCAATTCGTAATGTCGCCAGTGTGGACGAATCCAGCGGGTTAGGTACGCGTGATAGGTTTTCTTGGTTGCGTAACTGCGCCACGTATTGTCTCTTGCCAGTTCGCGTTGCTCGAAATGATCGCAAAGCTGCGCCATCGTGATCGAGCGCGAGCCCATTCTCGCCTTGTCCGAATTGATCTCCGCCAGCAAGATTGTGACGGCAGAACGGGCAGCGGCTTCGTCCGGATAGCGTTCAACGGAACCAATGACCCGCTTCCGCTGGACGCGCACTCCATGCAAGTCCTTCTCCGACCATCGAAACTGCCAAACACCGGGTGCTTTTTTGCGACTGACCATTGCCAGACTTCCGCGTTGCATCATGATCCTCCCGCGCCAATATTTGGCGTAAGAGAATCCTCATCTATCGACCGCGACGGATGCGGAGTGAATTGCTTTGCGGCGGCAGTAACCTTCAAGCCTCTTGGTTCAAAATGGCCTCGCACCAAAATTGTTCTGCCCCAATATGTTCCGAATACCCTGCAACGATCCGAATTGATACAAATGAAGCCCGGATACTGTCACGTAGGAGGTCGCAGGTTCGAGTCGCTCCCCGCTAAACCATCAGTTGTTCCGATTCATCCGAGGTCCGGTATTGACTCGCATGAAATTGCTGTATCAACATCCGCATTTCCAGTATTCGAGGAAATCCGAACGACAAGCCGCTGGCTATTGCGTTCGCGATTTAGTGGAACCGCCTGCCGAAGGCGAACCTATAATATGGGATCACGAGGTGTGCGATGAACGCAGGCACAGCACAGCAGTATGCGCGGTGGATCGGGGCCCTGTATATCATCACGATCGTGGCAGGCGGATGGGGCGAGTCCCACGTGCCAAATACGCTGCTCATCGCCAACGACTTGGCCGGCACTGCGCAACGGGTGGCGAGTTCGGCAGGAATCTTTCGGGCCAGCTTTGCAGCGTACCTCATCGAAGCTGCCTGCGACATTACGCTCAACGTGCTGCTTTATGCGCTGCTTCGGCCCGTGAGCCGCAATCTGGCGTTGCTGGCGACGTGTTTCGGGCTGATGGCGACGGCGGTCTATGCCGCAGGAGAAATTTTTTACTTTGCCGCCGCGCTGCCGGCGGTGGATGCCGATGTTGCCCGGGTCATCTCGCCGGAGGCCAAGGCGGCGCTCACCTATCTCTGCCTTACGATTTACGGATACGTTAACGGCATCTTCGCCATATTCTATGGCACCGCGACGGTCGTGCGCGGGTACCTGATTCTGCGTTCCGGCTACCTGCCGCGCGCGCTTGGCGCGATCTTTATCTTTGGAGGTGCCAGCTTCATCGTCAAAAACTTCCTGGTTGTCCTCTTGCCACAGTACGACCTGCCATATGTGATTGCACCCCTGCCCCTGGCGTTGGTCTCCATGGCGCTCTGGCTGCTGATCAAGGGCATCGATCGCCCGCGATGGGATGCAAAGCAGGTGGTGCCGGCAATCGGAAGATGACCGACCATGCGGCTCGAATTCACGAGCCGGACTTCCAAGGATCCGTTCGCTGATTGCTGTCGCTTTTGAAGCGTCACTGCTGTGGACAAGATGCCAGTTCGTTCGAGCAGCGAGCGCGCCGAACATGCAGCGTCTTAATACATACGAAGCAAAGACCAGCGCCATGACGACAATCAGATCAAGTTTATCCGAGGACTGCCATTGCCAGACAGGTGTGAATAGGACGCCAGTAAAAGATCGATCGTGAGACCAGCATAAACCCACTCAGTCAATCGAGGCACATTGGGAATCAGAAGGCCCACGCCACCATGCTCCGTCTTGGCTGCCAATCGCGAAATTACGGCGTCACATGACGAAGCACGACCGTCGCGCCGACGAATGCACTCGTCGTGTTGAGCTGCCAGCGTTAATCAGGTATGTCGATTACTTCGAGTGGCTCTTCACTCGAAAGCCGCGCTAGCCTGCTCCTTCCATCGTTGGCCGTTCACACCCCTCACGATGAGCCATAGCTCTAGCGGTATTTCCCCGAGGGCGGCGGCGGCAGCTATGTAGGGGACGAACAGATAGTTTGCGAGCGGCGGGTACAGAAAGGTCACATATCCCAGACCGCCAAGCGCCAATAGCACTCCCAGAATTCGAGGCAGGAAGGTCGACTTGAAAATAAGGTAGCCGGTCAAAACGCACCATATTCCGTAAAATACCAGGTCGATGTTGAAGGCGTATTGATTCAATTTGAGAAACAGGAGCGCCAGCGCCTGCAACTGTTCCGGCGTAAACGCGCTCACGGAGCTACCGCCTTGCAGGATTAGCAGAGGAGCGAGGTATAAGAGGCTGACAAGCGCCTGAATGGCGCATCCCACGAGAATGACGAACGCTGCGAGTAAAGAGAGGCTCTTGTTCACAGGTTTCAGCAACTCATACATGAGAAACGCCCACGCGATATGGAACGCGACGCCGATAAGCGAGAGTACGAACCCCAGCCAAAATACCCGCTCGTGACCCAGGATATTGGCTGCTGTAGCCGCGGCGTTGCCATTTACGACAACCTTGCCGAGAACAATCACCTGGCCGTATGTTGCCGCCAGGCCTTCGAGCAGTTGAAACACACCGGCCATCCGGGCCTTAAAACTCGGAGACGCTTCTACAATACGGTCCGTCATTTTAGAACCTCTAGAACTGGCTGCTTTAAGGAATGTTGTATCGCCAATGTTGGAAACGGCGTCAAATCCTCACTGTCGGGATTTAGTCCGACCCGACGCCCCGTTGCCGCCGCCACCGAAGAAGCAGGCTAGGCCGAACAGGTAGCCAAAGTTATACCAAGCTCCGTTGTTGTGAACCTCGTAGATACTGAGGTTGCTTTTGAACAGTGATACCACAAACACAAACGGCGAAATAGAGCCCTGCCAGAGCCCAAGCCAAAAGCCCGCAACGCCGTGATCAGTCGCCATTCCTTTGGATTGGTTAGGTCCCGGGGCACATCCAGCCAGAATGTTCAGCAACAGTAGGACAAGCATCAGCACGGTCAAAGAGGGTTTCATCGCCGTGGCTCCTTAACATATATACGAAGCATGAGTGTGAAAAGTCTCACAACATCGCAAATTGTAACGTTGTAGCCCTCCCATCTATCCTCTAAATACGGTTGCCTCGTCCACAAAACAAATTGGATTGTTGAACGGGTCTTTCGCATAAAATAAGCGCTCGCCCCAGGGCATTGTTTCAACGGCTTTATCGATGCGCTTGCATCGCAGATTCTTTGCTTTCTCAAAGGTGCTATCGAGATCCGTAACAGAGAAATAAATGTATTGCTTTGGGTGCAGATTCCACCCACTATGCAAAGAATCACCATCAGCAACGGGGTCATAGCAGGCAAGGATTGTTTGGCCGCATTCAAAATATACTCTGCCGGGCGATACCTTCTTACCCTTCAGATCAAGCAGCTTTGAATAAAAGATAGAAGCTTTTTTAATATCCTTCACTGGAAGGATAATACGATAAAGTTCAGGCGGTCTTTGGGCCTGTTTGCCCATAGCACCAGTTAGCGGCTCATCCTGGTGTTGAACTCGACTGTCGGGACGAATTGAATCTTGCCAGTCCGGCACTACTTCATCGGCGAAAAATCCGTCGGACGCATGTATGTCGAGTCCACTTTTTCCACCAGCTTGTCGGCCTGCTCGGATTTGATCATCTCTTGAAAGTCCGGGTCGGCAAACATCGCGTCCCAATTCGTTTTCGCTTCCTCCCGGCTGGGATGAGCCAGGACATAGATGAATGTGTTGTCAGAAGCGGGAGCGTCATCGGGTATCCAGTAACCCACAGCGTTCAGATCGTGTTTGGCGAGTAGCTTTGAGGCCGTGTCGCGAAACCGTGACTCGAGCGCCGGCAGTTTGCCCGGCACAGAATGATAAACGCGAAGCTCGAAGACGCGATTGCTATCGGCCCTCACCTGATTCATATGCGCGAAACGAGCCGTAATGAGCGATCCAGCGGCAAAGGAAACCAAAGCGAAGACGCAAACACTCCATCGTTTGAATTTCCAAGGGTTAATTGTCATAACTATCCTTCTGGGGCAAATCGTCCCGAGCCAGCCACTTACGTGCCAGCTCCTTGTTGCTTTAAGCGTCCAAAAAGTGTCGGCGTAATGATCACCGCCAGAGGCCCTAGCAGGCTGCGGAAAAACTCGTTTCGAGGCGAGTATCACAAGACTCTCTTGTTTCCACAAGACAACCTGATAGGAAGAAGGTATGCGCGGACAAGACGAGCAGCAGTTGGACGTGTTCAGCTACGTCGGCCCGGAGCAGAGAGTGCCCCAAGACCACCCCCTGCGGGCTCTTCGTAACATGACCGATGAGGCCTTGCGGGAACTGCAACCACGGTTTCGCAAACTATATGCGAACACGGGGCGGCCGTCGATCGCGCCGGAGAAGTTGTTGCGGGCGTTGCTGCTGCAAGCGCTCTACTCGGTGCGTAGCGAACGACTGTTGATGGAACAGCTCGACTACAATCTGCTGTTCCGCTGGTTCGTGGGCTTGAACATGGACGACGCCATATGGGATGTGACCGTGTTCACCAAGAACCGCGAGCGGTTGCTCGATGGGGACATTGCCGAAGCCTTCTTCCAGGCGGTACTCCAGCAGGCCCGGAAGCGGAGTCTGCTCTCGGACGAACACTTCACTGTGGATGGAACGCTACTGGAGGCGTGGGCGAGTGTGAAGAGTTATCAGCGCAAGGATGGGAAGAACGCCGTTCCGCCGGACGATCCTGGCAATGCGACGGTGGACTTCCACGGGGAGAAGCGGTCGAACCAGACGCACGCATCGAAGACGGACCCGGATGCGAAGATGGCACGCAAAGGCAAGGGCAAGGAAGCGAAGCTGAGCTACAACGGGAATCTGCTGGTGGAGAACCGCAACGGACTGATCGTAAACACTGAGGTGTTCGAGGCCAATGGAACGGCGGAGCGCGATGCCGCGCTGGTGATGCTGGAACAGATTCCGGGAACGAAACAGGTGACCGTGGGCGGCGACAAGGGCTACGACACGGCAGATTTCGTGGCGGAGTGCAGAAACATGAAGGTCACGCCTCACGTGGCGCAAAATCTGGAACGGCCGGGTGGGAGTGCGATTGATGCGCGTACCACGCACCATGCCGGATATGCCATCAGTCAGAGGAAGAGGAAGCGTGTCGAAGAGTGTTTCGGCTGGCTGAAGACGATCGCGCTGTTGCGCAAGCTTCGGCATCGTGGAATCTTCAAAGTAGGATGGGTCTTCACCTTTGCCGCGGCTGCCTATAACTTAGTCCGCCTGCGGAATCTGGCGATGCAAGCGACCTGAACCAACGCCGAACGGTGTCGGCCGCGATGGAATAAGGATCTCAAAGACTGCAACGGGCGCAACCAGAACTCTTCCCTTAGCCACACAAAACATGAAACCGGGACAGCATTTTTGGTCGCAACGTCGTTTTTCCGCAGCCTGCTAGAGTGAGAAATCCAAACGGATACCACCACGGTACCGGTATTGTGCAAACCCTTAGCTCCATCAAGACGGCAACCGTAATCACTGACGATCAATGCGAGGAACATCGTTGCGCCGCGACGAATTCGCGCAGCGACGCAACCGCCGATGGCGCACTTGTCGTGAGAAACACAACCGGCGCAAGAACGACATCTGTCGTTTGGCTCCGGGGCAACCAATTTAGAGATCGTCAAGTTGGCGGCTAACTTGGGACATTTCCATGATGATGTACACGCTCAGAGCGACGCTCATACTGATAAGGCAATCTCGGCTTCGCAGCAAGGACCAGACCATGGACGGGACGGAACGACAGGCTTGGCTCCAAAACCATAGAGAAGCAGTGAGTGGTGAAGTAGATTCGACGCGAAGAGTGTATTCCTCGATGAGATCGCCTAGCATAGCCTCTGAATACGACCGCCGGAAGAACGGATTCGAGGAGCCAGCAAGCGAAGGCCGGCGGTGAATTGCGTCTCATATGCTCTCCCAGCGGCTTTGTAAGCGAGCCGTCATGCTGCGAAGCGTTTGCTCTGATACTTTGAACGCCCGCTTGCCGGCAGCCTCGACGCGAAACAACCGTTTTGCCCGGCCGCCGCGTTCCGGGGTCGGTTCGCTGGTGAATGAGCTGACATACCCTTTTGCTTCGAGCCGCTCCAGAGTCGCATACACGGCGCCGATAGAGATGTTACGACCGGTACGTTCTTCAATCTCGCGACGCACGATCATTCCATGGGCGCCGCCATCCAGAGCGCGAGCGCTAGCAGGATGATGTGCTCCAGCGATACGAGGAAGTTCGCCACGTTTCATTTGTTATGCAATATAGAAGAAATAAGCCGGAAGGTCAAGCTTTGTGTCCTATTTTTCATTGCTACGGATCGTCCGGTCGAAGCCAGGACATCGCCACTCTCCGGCAGGACTCGGCTCATGGAACACGCCAATGCCGCGATGTTGAACAGCCTATTACAACTCAGCCGACGCAAAGCGTGGTTATCGTCACGCCATCGATGAGTTCTTTGACTGGTATTGTTCGGAACCACGCTTGGCCTTCAACAGGATCGTCGTCTTGCGATATCGCTCTAATCTCGAATCCCGTCAACTCGCTCGGCCCCGGCACCATCGATCTGCGTCTTGGGCGCCACATGATCTGCGGCGCTATGCCGAATCCCGGATTATGCCGACTTTCAGGGCAGTGAGAGCGTGGGTAAAGGAGGAGCCCGTAAACGGTTCGGCATAATCGGAGTCGGAGTGGGCAAGAGATAGTGGAGAGATGAAAACTTTCATCGATCCCAATCTCCTGCAACGGCTTCGGGTAGGCCCGCTGGCTCCCTATCTCGACGCATACCTAAAACACATTGAGCAAGAGGGCTTCTTGCCGTCATCCGCTCCAATGCAGATGTACGCGATCGCAAGATTCAGCAAATGGCTCCGCGATCGGCAATTTGACTTGCACCAAGTGGATGAAGCTGCGGTGAACCGATTCCTGAAACGTGATCCGGGCGTTGTCCACAGCTGCGAATGTGCTACCCTGCGTCGGCTTCTCGCAATGCTGCGACGAAATTGGCGTGACAGTGGCGAAGGCGTGCTGAACCCGGGACCTGTCATCAGCGATTCATTGATGATTACCGGCGCTACCTCCTCCAGGAGCGCGGCCTCGCGGAAGCCACCTTGTAGTACTTTGTCCGATTTGCTGAGCAGTTTTTGTCCGACCGGTTCGGCAATGGAGACTTAAACCTTTCCGAACTTTGCGCCAAGGATGTAACGGATTTTGTTCAAAACCGCGCCCACCAGTTAAGCCCGGGGCGTGCGAAGTTGCTGGTAACCGCTCTTCGCTCTCTCCTGCGCTACATGCGGCACCAGGGAGAGATTTCCATGGACTTGGCAAGATGCGTGCCGCCAGTAGCCTATGTGGTCTCTTTCTACCCTCCCCAAGTTTTTACCTGCCGGCACAGTTCAACAACTTCTCGATCATACGCGAGCGGAAACCCCACAGGGAAAGAGGAACTACGCCGTTCTCTTGCTGCTCGCCCGCATGGGTCTGCGGGCATGCGAGATTGTTGCGCTGGAATTGGACGATATCGATTGGGACAATGGTCGGATCACCATCCGTGGCAAAGGCGGACGTTTGGCCCAGATGCCGTTGCCAACCGACGTCGGCGAAGCCATCGCAAGCTATCTGCGCTTCGGCCGCCCATGCTGTACCTGTCGCCGAGTTTTCCTTCGACATCGAGCTCCCGTGCGTGGTTTTGCACACTCCATCACGGTTTCCAGCATCGTGAGGCGGGCGCTGATAGACGCTGGCGTCGATTCTGCTCGGAAGGGAGCGCATCTGTTCCGTCACACGCTGGCCACGGACCTGCTCCGGCAAGAGGTTTCCCTCGACGAGATCGGCGAACTGCTCCGCCATCAAAGTCCAAACACAACCGCTCTCTATGCCAAGGTGGACTTGACCGCACTGCGCACCTTAGCCCTTCCCTGGCCGGGAGGTGCGCGATGAAAACTGTACGCGAAGCCGTCGGAGACTATCTTGCCTTGCGGCGTAGCTTGGGATTCAAACTGAAGAAGCATCAACGCTTTCTGGAAGAGTTCACATCGTTTCTCGAACAGGAGAGCATGTCACAGATCACTTCTCGGCTAGCTTTGCTGTGGGCGACACAACCCCAGCACATACAGCCCGCAGAGTGGGCTGCCCGGCTAGGCGTTGTCCGCGGATTTGCGCGCTACTGGAGCGCAACCGACGCAACGACTGAGGTCCCGCCTGATGGTCTGCTGCCGTATCGCCCCCCCGCGCAAAACCTTATCTCTATTCCGAAGAACAGATTGATCAACTACTGGAAACAGCTAAGAACATGTGAGCCACTCACAGCCTGCAGCCTTGGACGTATTACTGTCTGCTCGGTCTTCTGGCCGTCACAGGTCTACGCATCAGCGAGGCACTCAATCTACGGTGTGCAGACATCGACTGGTCGGAAGGCGTTCTCACGATCCGCAATACCAAGTTCAGAAAATCTCGACTGGTCCCTCTCCACGCTTCGAGCCTGAAGGTTCTCTCCGATTACGCAGTTCGCCGGGACCATCTGTTCGCGAAGCCGGAATAGCGGTTACTTCTTTCCTTCCCGCCGTGGTGCACGGCTAGATGAAGGTCAGGTCCGTCGGACCTTTTACAGACTGTCGCGGCAGATTGGCATCCGCGGTGTCTTCGCCAGCCGAGGGCCCCGCTTGCACGATTTTCGCCATCGCTTTGCAGTCCAGACGATTGCTGCACTGGCATCGCAACGGCGAAGATGTCCGACGGCGCTTACCAGTCCTATCCACGTATCTCGGTCACGGCCATGTCACTGACACCTACTGGTACGTGAGCGGTACGCCGGAACTGATGGAGGTGGTTGGAGAACGGCTGGAGAAACGCTGGGAGGCTCACCGATGAAAGACGCTAACCAGCTTCCCCGTTCTCTTAGAAGTCATTTTTCACAAAACGTCTGATCGCCCAGCGTAGAGCCAGTCCCCATACGATTGGCTCTTACCGAGATACGTTTCGTCTGCTGTTGCAGTTCGCGGAGAAGCGATTGGGCAAAGCACCGTCAAAGCTAACGCTGGAGGACTTAAAGGCGCCGTTTCTGGGAGCGTTTCTGGATAACCTGGAAAGCACTCGTGCAAACAGGGCACGGAGTCGTAATCTACGATTGACTGCGATTCGGTCTTTTTTTCGCTATATTGCACTGGAAGTACCCCAGCACTCTGGGCTGATCCAACGCGTGCTCGCGATTCCCAACAAACGGCAGCCCCGTCCACTTGTGGGTTTCCTCACCCGGCCTGAGATCGATGCACTATTGGCGGCTCCAGACCGAGACTACGTGGTTGGGTCGCCGCAATCATGCGCTCCTCCTCACAGTTATTCAGACCGGTCTCCGCCTCTCCGAGATCACCTCGATTCGACAACAGGACGTCAGCCTCGGGACAGGGGCGCATATTCGATGTGAAGGGAAGGGACGCAAGGAACGATGTACTCCATTGGCTAAATCCACTGTGATCGTGCTGACGGCGTGGATCCGGGAGCAGGGTGAAGATGATGGCACAAGAATCCTGTTTCCCAAGGCGCGAGGTGGTCGGCTCAGCGCAGATGCGGTTCAGCATCTGGTTGCGAAGTACGCTGCAGTGGCGCAAGAGACATGTCCATCACTGACCGACAAGCGTGTTTCGCCTCACGTCCTTCGGCACACGACAGCAATGGAGTTGTTGCAGGCGGGTGTGGATCGTACTCTGATCGCACTATGGTTGGGACACGAATCAGTAGAAACGACTCAGATCTATCTGGACGCCAATCTCGCCATGAAGGAAGAGATCCTGTCAAAGACAACTCCAATCAACGCTAAGAGAAGGTCGCTATCAGCCTGATGATGACTTATTGGCTTTCCTGAAGGGCCTATAAGTACCTCCGGGCTATGCCGAATCGGATTGATCATTTTGGTGCATCAACTCAGCGCCAAATACGTTTGTTTCACATAGATTCGGCATAATCCGGGATTCGGCATAGCGCCGCTTATGCCGCATGCGGTATAAGCGGAGAACCTGTGCTCGGCTATGCCACTCTTCGCGGAGGGCGAGCTTGGAGCAGATCCAATTTCTCCTTGGGGCACGTTTCGGTGCAGACGACCGAACGCTACCTCGGCCTGCAAGCAGCGGATTCGATCAGCCGTCGATGATCGCATTGGCATCGAACCGAATCCTTGAGTTGGGTGCGCCGTTGCGGAAGCTTGGCCGACAATCGGGGAGTCAGTGCCGGTGTCATTGCGCGGCGACGCCTTCCGCGATGAATATGCGGCTCTTGGTTGAGCTTTGCCGGAACGGCCTGATGACCCCATAGTCCGGCGAATCGTACCACGCACGCGCCTTCTCCACGCTGTCGAAGGCGATCACGACAATGAAGCCTTTTGGAGCTTCGCCCTCAAGCGCCTGGATATTGCCGCCGCGAACCACATAGTGCCCGCCGAAAGACGCCACTATCTGCGGTGCCTTCTCACTATATTTCTTTAAGGTAATGGGGTCCGTTACCTCGACTTCTGCAATAACGTAGGCTGGCGGCGTCTTGACTTGTTGCGCATGAATCAGCCTCGCGCCAGCAATACTGATCAGGACGCCAGCCAGCACAGCCAGCGCCAGTTTGCAATTCGTCTTCATCGTTTTATTCTCCTGTCTGCACGCTTGTGAGATTTACCTCTTCAGCTCAGGATGTTCTGAGATGCTCAAAGTATTCCCGTCGGGGTCTTTGAACCAGGCGACTTTCGCGCCGGTAGGCGAAATCCAGATGCCTAGCTCATCTTGATTCATACCCCCATAGCGCTCGAAGCGGACTCCGGCTTGCGCCAAGGTCATAACGGTTGCGGCGATCTCTGGGACTTGCCAACCCAAAACCGTGCCATGGGCTGGTGGGAGTTCTTTAGCCATGCCCAGACGCAGCATGATGCCATTGGCGTCAAAGACCAACGCGAACGGCGGCTCTTCCATGACCAGGCGAAGGCCAAGAATATCTCGGTAGAAATCTCTCGCGCGAGATACGTCGACGATGGAGACAAATCCGATGATGTTGTATTTTCCGAGTCCAGCGAGTTGTGACATGCGGCCATAGTGAGCCTTTTTTCGGCTTGTCGCAAGAATACTCTTACGACATAATGTATCTCTATTGCGACAGAATGAGGTTTTGACAGAATACGACCCGAAGCGTGGTGTTTCCATTGCATCGCTCGCTTATGGATACCCCTCCAGGTTTCAGGTGACAGAACACGCACATAGATCAGATCAACTGATCTACGCAATCAGCGGCCTAATGGAAGTATCTTCCGGTCAGAGCATGTGGTTGATCCCGCCGCATTTTGCATTGTGGATTCCAGCGCGAACCCGCCATCGGATTTACATGCCTGGACCTGTATCGATGCGCACACTTTACCTGCGGACAGGCTTGGTCGCAAGATCGGAACCGCGCTGCGCTGTCCTGTTTGTAACTTCGCTGCTACGAGAACTCATCGTCGAAACCGTAAGCATAGGTCAGCTTCGTATCCGGGATCGCTACGAGTGCGCTCTTCGCGACCTGTTAGCTCGTCAGCTTCAGACAGCCTCCCCGGTGCCCACGGTGGTGACACTGCCACGGGAGGAAAGAGCACTTGCAGTGGCTCAGGCCATATTGCGCAATCCGGCCGAACCGAAGCCGATGGCAGTCTTATGCTCCGAGGTAGGCGTCAGCGTCAGGACGATCGAGAGAGCCTTTCGTAAGGACATGGGCACCAACTTTGAGTCGTGGCGACGACAGGTCCGGTTAACGAAAGCCGTGGAGTTATTGGTCTCGGGATGTTCGATCAAGGAAGTAGCTTACAAGGTAGGTTATTGCCAGTCGAGTGCCTTCGTCGAAATGTTCCGCCAGACATTTGGAACAACTCCGAAGGCATGGATCTCAGCTTTGGAAGCTCTTGGCAAATGATCCGCCGAATCGCACGCGAGCCTTTCCCTTGCACCTCAGCGTCCAGGAAAGCTCTAATCGGTCTCCGGCATGTCTAATCAGCGATGGGAATGGATCACGGGAAAACCGGAAGTTATTCGGGCTAGTCGGCTTGGAGGAGATCATGCGCTCTGATCTCCTCCAAGCCCGTTTCTGGCTACTTGCGTGTAGCCGACCATCCAGCAAACAGAGCAAGTGTTGAAGAAATCTGCGAAGAGGCCCGTCGGAATAGTACAAAATGTAACTATGGTCACGACGAGGGACGCGACGCCACGACCGATGGGCATCTTATCGTCAATGGCAGTCTTCGGCGCATTCTCAATGATGCTGTGGTTGGTACTGGCGGTCCTAATTCCCTGGTTGCATAAGACATTTGGTATCCCACCGATCATCGGCTGGTACGTGAGTGGTACAGCGTTCGTGCTTTTGCCCATCCTGCTCTTTGGAGTGGTGCAGGCGTGGCGGGAGCTGCCCACGCGCAACCTTGGGCAACTATGCAAACGGCTGAGACTCAATTGGATGAGTGGTCGCGACATTGTCTGGGCGATTTGCGGTCTTGTCGGAATAGCTTTAGCTTCGGCTATCGTTCTTGCGCTGGCGCGTGACGTGGATCCAGTTTTCCGCGCGTCGCCCGAGTTCCTCCGACAGCCGCCTGGCTGGCACACCTGGGTATTCTTAGCATGGATTCCCTTGTTCATCTGCAATATCCTGGGCGAGGAGGTGTGCTGGCGTGGCTACGTTCTTCCTCGCCAGGAGGCGGCATGGGGCCGCGCGGGGTGGTTGCTGAATGGCGCTTTGTGGTGCCTATTCCACTGGAGTTTCGGTTGGTCCGTAATGCTGCTCCTGCTGCCGATCGCGTTGCTGCTGCCATGGATCGTACAGCAGCGACGGAACACGTCGGTAGGGATCGTCATTCACGCGGCCTTCAACGCCGCCGGCTTTATAGCCGCCGTTAGCGGCCGGGCCAAGTTATAGCGCTTCCAGAATTGTTTGGGACTGGACTTCATGAGGCTTCGGTAGCGCCCGCTGAGACTTTCCTTCGCCGAAAGTCCCCAGCTTTACTGGCCTCTCGTGCCACCAGAAGGGCTACGGCCTTGGAAAAGTGGTTGAGTCCTGGTACGCCACGGCCATACCTCCAACGACTCCAAAGTAGACAGAAGCTGTTAGTGGTTTGAGGCACTGGATCGGCTGGATCGCTTAGAAATTGCACTCTTCGGCAATCGCGGTACCGTTTGAACTCCTGCCCAAAGCGTTGCGATCGTTTGCTCGACCACGAGAGCCTGGTCAGGCAGGTCAGGCACAACCCCTTGGATAACAAAGAGTGTGGCGAGGCCAAAGATCGTAAACCACCAGGTATGGGCTATCACTATGTCATCCCTATTTGGCAATCTTTCATCCCTGGCAACATCGAAAAAAAGCTGCACGAAACGTCCGAACAAAGGCGCGCCAATGTCGTTGATGTATTGTCCGGCGCGGATGCCGTTGCGGTTCTCAGGCCCGAAGAAGACGTTGCGGAACTGCTGTGGATGCGCAATGCAGAATTGAATCAAGCCGCGCGAGGTCGCAAAAAGGCGCTCTTTCGGTGCGAGATATTTAGCGGCAATCGCGTCGAAGTTCTGAATCATCAGCCCGATCGTCTCGCGGCTCAACTCGGCAAGGATGTGTGATTTGTCCGGAAAATGCTGGTAGATCACGGCGTGCGTATAACCGATTTCTTTAGCGATCTCACGAAGCGTCACGGCTTCGTAACCTCGATCGGCGAACATTTTACCTGCAGCCGCAAGGATTTCGCCCCGCAACCTCTCCTTGCGCTCTACCCGGCGACTTGGTGATATGGATGTCACTTCAATAGCTTAGTCCCTTTTACCGATTTTGCGACCAATTGTTTATTTATAACCATTGAATATTTTGCAACCAATGGTTTTCATAGAGCCTCTAATAGTCAGGTCGCTCATTTGAATAGGCGGCCAAATACGAGGCAAAGGAGAATGCGATGAAAGTTCTGGTGATTGGAGCAGCGGGCAAGAGCGGAGAAGCGCTGGTAAATGAGGCGCTGGCGGCCGGCCATAGGGTGACGGCTTTCGTGCGCGGTGCCGCGCAGTACAAGAAGGCGAATGTCAGAGTTGTTGCGGGGGACGTGCTGGACGCGTCCGCGGTCGACGTTGCGGTCGCCGGACAGGATGCGGTGATCGACGCGCTGGGCGGCAAGACGCCGTGGAAAGTGACGACGATGGAAACGAGCGCGGCACACAATATTGTGGACGCGATGCGGCGCAATGGCGTGCGGCGATTGCTGAAGATTTCGGTGGTTGGTGCGGGCGAGAGCGTCAAGAACGCCGGCTTTTTCAACGAGCACCTGCTCATGAGGACGTTTCTGCGCGGTCTGCTGGTAGACAAGGCGGGCATGGAGGCGGAGATCGAAGGCAGCAACTTGGACTGGACACTCGTGCGTCCGCCGATGTTGACCGACGCCGAGAAGACCGGCGTTGCCAGGGTGCTGAGCACGGAGGGCGGCGAGAAGGCGCACAAGATCGGGCGGGCCGATCTGGCGGCCTTCATGGTGCAGCAACTGGAAAGCAGCCAATATGTGCGTCAGGCCGTGACAGTGACGACCACATAGCAAGGCCTCCGCGAGGATCAAACACCTCTCTCATCGAGACGAACTTTTGGGCGCAAAGGGCGGACCGGACGGCTCACCGTCCGGTTCCGCGCAGGCGAAAGGCCATCCCATTGGGACTGCAAAAAGAGGATTCTTTTTACTATGAAAACTGAACAAGCAATAGATAAATCCGGGCAGGCAGGTCGAGCAACTCAAATAGCAGGAATGGTAACAACCATCCTTGTCGCCTTCATGTGGATGTACTTCGGAAGGTTGTATCTAAATCACGATCCGGTCGAATGGAGGATCGTCAACCAGCAGCTCGGATACCCACTCTATATCGTCCCTCTGATTGGCGTAACCCACATCCTTGGTGGAGTGGGCCTTCTGATTCCTAATGTGCCTCGATTGACCGAGTGGATTTATGCGGGTTTCGCGATCACTCTTTTACTCGCGTTCTACTCACAACTGAATGGAGGTGGCAGTACTTGGGATAAATTTGATCCGATTCTCGTCATGGCGTTCGTCTTTGCTTCGTATGTATTGAGACGCTGCATGCGCGCAAACCGGTGGTCGATATGAAGAACACGTTCGGCGGGCAGTTTTTACAGGCACGTCGCGGACGCCCAACGAGGGTCCGGCCCGTCACTCATCCGAAGCCCTAAACGTACAAGTCGTCCCTTAACTTCTGGGCAGCGAAAGCTCAAATGGCGAGAACAGGCCAAATCACTCATTGAGGTCGGTTTGGACGATGAACGCAGGATAGGTACTGGGAAACGTTAGGTTCCTATCGGGACTGCCCCGTTAGACAAGGCAGGGTTGAGCGCGGTTCTTTAGGCCGGGGCAGTTTCGATAGGAACCTAACGTTTACCAGTACTAATCTTTGGCGTACTCAACATCGCTCAATGAGTGCGTTGGCCTGTTAGCACCATCGTGTTGCTTCCTGATAGCCCCGTGACTCGGACCATGGTGTGCGCTTTGGAATCGGCAGGGCTTCTTCTCTCTAAGCAAGCGAGTGTGATCTAATTGGCGGGCGTTAATCCAATTGTCAAAGGAGTCTGTATGCCTACTATCACCACCAAAGACGGCGTTGAGATCTTTTACAAGGACTGGGGTTCGGGGCAGCCGATCGTGTTCAGCCATGGCTGGCCGCTTTCGGCGGATGACTGGGATAACCAGATGATGTTCTTTCTGGGCAAGGGGTATCGCGTGATCGCGCATGACCGACGTGGGCATGGGCGCTCGACGCAGGTGGCCGATGGGCACGATATGGACCATTACGCGGATGACCTGGCGGCGCTTACGGCGCATCTGGATTTGAAAGATGCGATCCATGTTGGGCACTCGACCGGCGGCGGTGAGGTAGTGCACTATCTGGCCCGGCGTGGGCAACAGGACGTGTACAAGGCTGCGATTATCAGCGCGGTGCCTCCGCTGATGTTGAAGACGGATGCCAATCCGGAGGGCCTGCCGAAGTCAGTGTTTGACGATCTGCAGGCGCAGCTTGCGGCGAATCGGTCGAAGTTCTATCGCGACCTGCCGGAGGGGCCTTTCTATGGATTTAACCGGCCGGGGGTGAAATCCGTTGAGGCCACCATTGCAAATTGGTGGCGGCAGGGGATGATGGGCGGCGCCAAGGCGCACTATGACGGGATTGTGGCCTTCTCGCAGACGGACTTTACCGAGGATCTGAAGAAGATCACGATTCCGGTGCTGGTGATGCATAGCGAGGACGACCAGATCGTTCCGTATGTGGCGGCGGGGCCGAAGTCGGCAAAGCTGCTGAAGAATGGGACGCTGATTACCTATAAGGATTTTCCGCATGGCATGCCTACTACGCAGGCGGAGAAGATCAACGCCGACCTGCTGGCATTCCTCAAGAGCTGAAGATATAGCTTCTAGATGATCTCAAACGCCCTGGTACACGAGCGCAACAAAGTCACTCGGGTTCTGGAACAGGTTGCCCCACACCGCGTCATATCGCGCCCCAGGCTTAGCGGCGACAACTTCAGGCAAGGACTTACCCTGTTTCTTGAGAGCCGCAACCTTGTCGCGGATCTCAACCAACACGTCCCGGAATAGGATCAGGTCGGCTTTACCGCCCACGGCTCCGTGCCCGGGAATGACGATCGTCTTGCCGGTCACTTTTGCGATGTTCGCTTCTGCCGCGCGTATCTGGCCGTCGATGCTGCCTCCCGTCCCGTAGTCGATAAAGGGGTAATCGCGGTTCCAGAAGGTGTCTCCGGTGTGAAGAATGTCGGCCTCGGCAAAATACACGGAGATATCGGAGTCCGTGTGGGCAGGCGAGTAGTGCTTAAGCATCAGAGTCGTGTTGTTGGCGTGCAGAGTGTGTTCGTCTTTGAAGACGGTGGAGGGAATCGCACCCGCCGGCGCGGCTGGGAAAGTGTACTGCAAGTTGCCTTCGACCCGCGTGGCCTGGGAAAGATGTTTGCGCGTGTTCTCGTGCGCCAGGATACTGGCTCCGGCTTCATGGACCCACTCGTTGCCGCCGGTATGGTCGAAATGCCAGTGGGTGTTGATCAATTGTTTGATGGGATCCGCGTTGATGCTCGCGAGGGCTTCAGAGACGTGCGGACGTGCGGTAACGATTTCCGCATCGACCAGCAGCTTTCCGTCAGGGCCGGTGAGAACGGCGATATTTCCACCAGCACCCAAAAGGACGCTGATATTGCGGCGAAGGTTTTGAACCGTGACTTTCGCTGTGGCGGCTTCTTTGAACGCTCCTGCAACGATGCCTTCTGTCTGGGCCATCAGGTAACTTGGAGCAAAGCAAGCTGCGGCGACCGTCAGACCTCCGGCAGCGAGAAACTGACGGCGTGAAATGTCGAGTGACGCTTCGGGGACCATCCTAAGATTCTCCTGTCGCTTTCGCCTTGAGTTTAGTCGACATCTTTGGCCTTTGCGCCTAAATCCAAAACAAAATCATTCGCGGATTCCTAAGGCTTTTGTTAGTCAATACCGACAAGTCGCTAGCCTTGATCGGAAACGCCTCGGGGGCAGACTGCGGGGGCGGAGCGGGATCTCGGTCCGAGGCGTTTTCGATCAAGGCTAGCGACCATCCGGAAGTAGGCCCGTCAATCACCACAAGCGCGTTAGAACGAAGCCGCTCGCGCGGCGGACGCTGCCGCGTGTATAGACACAACCAGCGGAACTGCTCTTGAAGAACGGACGGTGCCGGGGTAAGATGCGCAGATGGTTGCGAGACGTTCTACATCGATGAGCATTAACTGCAGCCTTTTTGGCCAAAGTCCCCGTCTGGCAAGGCTTTTCAGGCAGAAATCGATTGAATTCCCATAGCACCCGCGTCCGCCGCACCCGCGAGCGGCTTCCTTCTGACGGCTGTATCGAAAGCGAACTCCTGAGGTGACGCTAACCGGAGTTCTTGTGCCGTTCGCTTCCGATACAGCACTAACGTTTATCGGTAGTAATTCTGTTCCCGAATTTCCTGCCTCGCTGATTGCTCGGCTTCGATGAAAAGTGAGCAATCTTGAACAGACGTGCAGGGTGTCCTGACTGCTAGCATCGCTGCGGGACAGGGTTCCCCGCATATACTGCGCAATTTCGTGCTTAGAGGCCGAGTGGTCGCCTCTTCGGGCCGTGCTAGCAATCGCAGAAGCTGAAAGGACGTCGAAGCATGCGACTCCCGCTCTTGATTCTGCACATCCTCGGTGGCACGGTCAGCCTGCTCGCCGGCACCTTCGCCATGGCCGTCCGCAAAGGCAGCCGTCTGCATCGCGCCTCTGGAAACGTGTTCACCATCGCGATGGTGACGTTGGCCTCCAGCGCCTTCTGTCTCGCCATCATGAGATCCCAGCGGGGCAACATCATCGGCAGTATTATCACCTTCTACATGATCATCACTGCGTGGCTCGCCGGCCGCCGCAGGAACATAGGCCGGTCTGACTGGGCCGCGCTCCTGGTCGGCCTCGGCGGAGCAGCCGCCATCATCACGCTCGGCGTCCTGACCCTCCACCATCCCGACAAGAACGCCCCCGCTGGCATGAGCTTCTTCCTCGGGGTCGTCCTCCTGCTTGCCGCCGCTGGGGACATTCGTATGCTCGCTGGCGGAGGCATCGCGGGCCGACAGCGCATCACGCGTCACCTCTGGCGCATGTGTTTTGGACTATTTATTGCCACGGGCTCTTTCTTCCTGGGCCAACAACAAGTCTTTCCCGCTTTTCTGCGCGGCTCGATCTTCCTGACCGTCCTCGCCCTCTTGCCATTTCCCTTGATGATCTATTGGCTGTTCCGCGTCCGCTTCAGCAAGGCTTACAGGGCAGGGCCACCACCCCTGCCAATGCCCGCGGGCTCCTTGGAGGCTTGCGACAATATCCAGATTCCCTCAGAGACGTTCGCGCCCTGACGGTTGAAGCCGTGGTATGGAATCGCGCCGTTTTTGTACAGCCAACCGGCAGCATCCCCCTTGCGCGGCGGGATTAGTCCTGATAAGTCGGCATTGCGGAAGTGATCTGCCTCATTCAATGCTAAATCTCCCCGGGTTTTCAGATCCTTTAGTTCCAAACTCGCGGTACAAGAACGGTACAACCAAAACCTGTTCCATCGCGTTCTCAGTGGTTCCTTACAGGGCGTTGCAGAGCGACCGCTGCCTTGTAATTACAACGTGATACAGCCAATCAGCGCCCTTTCACGGCGAGAACTTTGGCGAAAAGGATCAGTCCCTGTGGCGGACTATTAGTGTGAGCCGTTCTTCTTGTGTCGGGAGAACGGGGCGGAGTCAGAGAGCGTGGATGAGTTGGTCGAGGAAGGGAAGACGTTTGAAGCCGACGACGTGCCGGCGTGGAACACGACGACAACAATGAGAAGAAGAGGAGTGCAAACGCTTGAGATACTGCACGACGATGCTCCCGGACGAATATCTGGCCGAAGAGAAGTGAGTGTGGCTTCTCACGGGCGCGATGGAATTGGTACTCTTCGAGCCTAGCAGACCGCACAAACCGCGCCACAAATTCCCCTCGATAAAGTGCGGCTTCCGCTGCGAGAGCTCGGCTTGGTCGGAGCCTGTACCAACTCGAATTGCCTCTGCTACAATTCATTCGCGGGGCATGGACAGATGCTCCGGGTCGTAGGGCTCGCATCGGGAACTGGTTGGGGTGTACTTCCTTACAGTTTCCTGTCGATAAAACCCCGGAATTCGGTTATATGGGGTGGAAATGGTTGACACAGGCGACTGTGTGGACAGTAAGAAAAGACAGGAAAATCAAGGGTTTACCGCTAACCCGGTGAAAACAAAGTGGGGACGTAGTTCAGTTGGTTAGAACGCTGCCCTGTCACGGCAGAGGCCGCGGGTTCGAGTCCCGTCGTCCCCGCCATTCCTTTCAAGCACTTGCAATCCTAACATCCAGCAAATCAGGGGATATTAGGGGACGATAAGCGCCGAACGAGAATGGTCCCATTCCTGAAGCGGTTCCAAACAGCGCTCATTGGATTAGGTTTGTCTTCGGCAAAATACCCGTCGGCAAAATAGCGTCGACCAATCTGTCCTGCGCCAAAGGTTTGGTCCTCGACGTCGCCTGCAGATACTTGTGGGGTGACATGAAGGTTCAAGTCCCGTGTTCTTCGCATGTTCAACAGCAGGAACGCATATTGATGCTCAGATCGCAGTGCCCTTGGAGCGCAGAATCACAGATCTCGAACGCGCGTGGCGAATCACTTGCGCAACAAACCTCAGGTCGTTGATGAAAGACTCAAGCTGCGATTGCCTTGATTCGTCATCCCGGGCGCGGAGAACGGACGACGGGTGCACCGTCGCGATCACGTTAGCAGCCAGATCTGACGGTATCAATTTCCCGCGATCTCGCGTTACGCGAAAGTCCTTACCCAGCAATGCCTGCGCCGCACTGGATCCCAGGCAGACGAGCACTTCCGGCCGCACCGTGTTCAATTCTGCATCGAGCCACGGCCGGCAGGCTTGAATCTCCGAGTAACGCGGCTTTTTATGGATGCGTCTTTTGCCGCGTTCTGCCGCAGACCACTTGAAATGCTTCACGACATTCGTGACATAAACCTCGGCCCGGTCAATGCCGGCTTCCGCTAGAGCTTGATCGAGAATTCGGCCTGCTGGGCCCACGAAAGGCCTTCCCACCCGGTCTTCCTGATCACCCGGCTGCTCCCCTACCATCATTACAGCGGCAGAGGACTTACCCTCGCCGAAAACGGTTTGGGTTCCTGACTTCCAAAGATCACAAGCCCTGCAGTCAGCAGCAGCTCTGCGAAGGTCGGCAAGCGAAGCACGTGGCGAAATTAAAGATGCGGCACTGGAACTCTCTAATCGCAACTGAGTCTCCGGCTATGCCGCTTTCTTCTTTGGAACCTTCGCACCCTTCTTACGCGCCTCTGAAAGTCCAATTGCAATGGCTTGCTTCCGGCTCGTCACCTTGCCACCTTTGCCACCCTTGCCGGACCGTAGGGTTCCATGTTTCTTACGCCGCATTGCGCTCGCGACCGTTTTGCCAGCAGCTTTGCCGTACTTCCGGCCACCCGATTTTCTCTTCGTTGCCATGGTTCTGTCTCCCTATGTCAGATATCCGTTCTTAGGCACGATCCGAGCCCCAAAGTTGACCGCCAACTGGAGGTTCGCGATCCGCCTCATCTCGGCTTCGTCCAATGAGAGGTAGTCGATCAAGCCCGGCACTGTCGCCAGAAGTGCGCCGACGATTCCGCCCGCAACGCAGAGAGTCGCAACCGTTTGCCAAATTGCGCTACCACTCGCTGCGTGCACCGCGTCGGATACCAGCGCAAACACCCACAACCGATTGGAAATCCTGCCCGCATCGGATGCATTGGGCGTTTCTTGATACTTGCCGGGCTTGATACATACTTCCCCTTCCCGAGGTTGAACTAAGCCGCGCGTCGAGAACGCTTCGACGTCACTTTTGACTCTTCAGATGCTTGAACTGCTTTGTTGGCCTGCGGGTTGATCTCTTTAGCCAACTCGGTCAGCTTTTCATCGGTTTCTTTCTCTTCCTGCAAGGTTTCTTCCAGCAGCGTCACCTGCTCTGACTCCCCTAGAAGTTTGGCGAATTCAGAAGCGGTTCCATATGCGGCGATCTCGTAGTGCTCCACGCGCTGCGCGGCACCAATCAATGCGGCATCCATCAGAGCTCCTTCGAAATCTTCTTCCATGACTTCGCTGCCTTCCTTGACAAGTCCTTCCATAGCCGCACATTTCTTGCCCTTGGAGCTTTCGCCAAGAGATTTGAAAATCTGCTCCAATCGCTGCACGTGGCCGCGTGTCTGTTCCAGGTGCTCCTCAAAACCCTGTCTGAGTTCATGGGATGAAGCGGCTTTCGCCATTTTCGGAAGTGCCTTCACCAGTTGATTCTCCGCGTTGTACAGATCCTTAAGCTCGTCAATGTATAGGTCTCTCAATCCTTTGTTTGCCATATGTCCTCCTCTACGATGAACCTAGAAATGAAATGCAATTCAGCAGCTCCGGCATCACAGCGCCGGGGCCGTACGTCAGAAGCTTTATAATGCGCACTGCTGTCCACCTTAGGTCTTGTTTTCTCGCGCCTGCTCCGATTCCGTTCCATCCCGAGAGACACGTTTTTGGTAGTTTTCGTCTGTATTACGCATTCGTTGGCCGGACTGGTGCCCCTGTTGCTGCTGGCCTGGTTGTTCGCCCCTGTTGGCGGGGGCATTTTGTGGACCGTCAGTCATTGGAGCTCTCCGGCTTGTGAGTTGAGGCATACCTCGCCCGATTCACAAACGCACCAGACCTTAGTTGCTCCAGCGGCTGGGAAGGTTTTACCGAATGGAAGCATTCATGAGGCCAGGATTGCAGAATGGAAATCCCCGGATCATTGGCTGCTCGGGACGGGGTTTGGCATCTCTAAAACGACGTGAGAAATTCCGACATCGCCGAGCTGCTGGCCCGGGCGGCGGAACATGCAAAGCAGCCTCTGCAGCGGGCACTGCGCCGCGCCGCGCGCCGTTCCTTTCTTTGGCCGGAAGAAGCGGAAGACATCCTCGCTCGCGGGCCGAGTCTTACGGAACTTGCCGGTATTGGCCCCTATCTGAACAAGCAGATCATCGATTGGCTGAGGCATCCGCCGGAACTAGTAGAAGCGATACCCGAGACCCGCCAGAACTTCCTATCGCTTGCCGAAGCCCGGACATTGCGATCGAAGTATCCCGAGCGCTTCAATGAGATTTGCGGCGACCTCCAGATGCACACGCTTTGGAGCGACGGTTCGGGGTCGGTTCAGGACATGGCAGAGGCAGCGAGGTCGCGCGGATATTCCTATATCGCGATCACCGACCATTCCAAAGGACTCAAGATTGCTGGCGGAATCGACGAAGATCAACTCGCAAAGCAAGGAGAGGAGATTGCCGCTGTCAACGAAACCATGCGAGCGAATGCTGGCGGTTTTCGCATCTTACGTTCTGTCGAGTTGAATCTGTCTCCGGTCGGAGCGGGGGACATGGATCAGGCTGCTTTAGACCGTCTTGATCTTGTGCTTGGATGTTTTCATTCTGCTCTGAGACGCAAGGAGGATCAGACGGAACGCTATCTTGCCGCCCTGCGTAACCCTTCAATTCATATACTTGGCCATCCCCGAGGACGCATTTACAATTTCCGCCTTGGTTTGAAGGCCGATTGGGCCCGGGTTTTCGCTCTGGCGGCCCAACTCGACAAGGCTGTCGAAATTGACTGTTATCCGGACCGCCAGGATCTCAGCGTCGATCTGCTGGCAATCGCGAGGAGGGAAGGATGCCGAGTCTCGATGGGAACGGACTCGCACGGTCCGTCACAGCTCGAGTTCATGGAACTCGGCGTAGCTGCGGCGCTACAGGCTAACCTTGATCCGAAGAGAATCCTCAATTACATGCCGACGGATCAACTGCTGGAATGGGCCGAAAGTGTTCGTGACCGTTGAGGAACCCTCAAAGACAGGAGGCGATTGCGAGTCACTATCTCTCTAACATCAATCGTGTCGAACATCCTTGTAGGAGGTCGGTGCATCCAACTTTGGCCAAACCTGAGCGTGCGGGTCGTCACCTGATTATCCGCAAGATATTGCGACGATGACAATCTCACGACAAAATTCGAGTCGCCTGAGCTCTGATTCTTTCGACCGACGACGTTGGTTGAAGTCTGTCGCGTCCTTTGCGGTACTTCCGCGTTTCGAGGGAATCTCTCTGTCGCGATTCGACGCAGGTCTTTTGACTGAAGACAAGATCAAAGAGCAGGAGGGACAAGACGCTGTGAATCAAAGAGAATCAATGGCCTCTTCATGGCTCGAGCCACAGATTGGTTTCCAGTTGGCGCATGAGCAATTCAAGGTTCCGGAACTAGTCGAGCTCGGAATCGCCGCTGATCAAGCCGGGTTTGATCTCCTCGCCGTCAGTGATCATTTTCAGCCGTGGCAGGAGAATGAAGGACATTCAGGACAAGCCTGGATTACCATGAGTGCCATCGGGCAAAAAACCAAGCGCATCCGGATGGGAACAACTGTCACTTGCCCGACCTTTCGCTACAACCCCGCGGTGGTGGCGGAGGCCTTCGCATCGCTTGATCTTCTGACGCCTGGTCGAATTTTTCTCGGCGTGGGTTCGGGCGAAGCATTGAATGAACAAGCCGCGACGGGCTCGTGGCCCAAGTGGACCGAGCGTTCCGAGCGACTCGTGGAAGCTACCGACATCATTCGCAAGCTGTGGAGCGGTCGGCAGGTCGATCACTCGGGAAACTACTACAAGGTCAATGCCCGTCTGTACGATCCGCCGACTCAGACCATTCCTCTATTGATGGCGGGCAATGGACCGAAGGCAATGCGGCGCTGCGGGCAATACGCGGATGGACTCATTACCGATCCCAAGACCTGGAAGGAGCACAAGGCGGAGTTTCAGAAGGGAGCGACTGATGCCGGCAAGGATCCGGCTCAAATGCCCGTTTTTATTGAGCAGTATGTCGTAGTCGGCGGCAGAAGCGAGCTTAATGAAGCGGCTGAACTCTGGCGTTTCGGTCCGAAGGCCTGGAAACCTTATTTCAATATTCGCGACCCTAAGACTATTCAGGAGCGTGCCGAAGCTGAGGTTCCGCTCGAAAAAGTGACGGAAGGTTGGCCGGTGGGGACCGATGCGGAGGTTCATGTGCGGGTCCTCGCGGATCTGTTCAAGGGCGGTGCAACTGGAGTTCATATCCATTCGGGCCAGCGCGATCAAGGAAAAGTAATAGATTTTTACGGGAAGGAAGTGTTGCCGCGCTTGCGGTCGATTTCGAGAAAAGCCGCCTGATTGGACTCTCACGGATGATCTCGAAATCGAGCGATCCCGCCATTCACGACCTTTCATTCTGACCGATCTTTGAGATCTAGATAAGTTCGCGCACCTGATCCGAAATTGTTGTTAGCAGTAGCATTCTTCTCTCACCTGCGGCTCGCAATGAAGTCGGGATCGTGGGTGAGAATCTCCTGCCTTATGCGAACAGTCATTACGCTGGGTCTTTACGCTCAGGCTGGTCTTTCAACAGGGGATTCGGGGACCCTGTTTTTAATATTTATATACCTTGACAAGCATATACTCCGTAGAGTATATCAAGGGAATGGAATCTGTATTCGAAATCATTGCGGAGCCGAACCGCCGGGCGATATTGAGCCTCCTGGTCTCGTCACAGCAGTCCGTGGGGGAGATTGAACGTCAACTTCGTATGCCGCAGCCGACCGTATCGAAGCACCTGCGCGTGCTGCGCGATTCAGGTTTCGTGGAATCCACCGTGGATGCGCAGCGCCGTCTCTATCGGCTGAAGCCTGAACCGTTTGAGGAGCTGGATGCCTGGCTGGCTCGGTTTCGCCGCTTCTGGTCCTCTCACGTTGACGCTCTCGAACGCCACCTTGACCGTATGGATCAAGAACCGCATGCATCATCTACAGCAACGAAAAGGAAGACTAAGGAAAAGACGACGCGGTCCAAACCGCGAACGTGATAAAGGAGAAAGGAATGAAAATCAAAGTGACGAACGTGTACGTTGACAACCAGGACAAGGCCCTCCGCTTCTATACGGAGGTACTGGGCTTTGCTAAGAAGGCCGATTTCAGCAATGGGCCATTCCGTTGGCTGACTGTGGCGTCACCCGAGGAGCCAGATGGCACTGAGCTGCAGCTGGCGCTAAACGACAACCCTGCGGCCAAAGCGTATCAGCAGGCGATGTTCCAACAGGGTCAGCCCGCCGCCATGTTCTTCACCGACGACGTCAAGGGCGACTACGAGCGGATCAAGGCCCGCGGCGGCGAGTTCACGAAGCCGCCCTTGGACGTGACCGGCTCGACCATTGCGATGGTGAACGATACCTGCGGCAACTTCATTCAGCTTACCCAGTTGAAGCGCTGGTAGGCTACCGTTCAGTACAGGAAGGCGCAGAGGAATGACCAGGGAACACAATATGACCGAACCTGAGCAGTACACTCCGGGTCCCGCCAACTTGGCGCGGGTACAGAAAGACGGAGAGAAGTGGACGCTAGTTCTCGTCCGAGAACTGCGGCACTCGCCTGAAAAAGTTTGGCAGGCGCTGACTGACCCGGCGCAGCTGCGCGAGTGGGCTCCCTTTGAAGCCGATGGGAGCCTGGGTACGGCCGGAACCACGGTGAAACTCACCACCGTGGCAGCGCCGACTCCGCACGTTACCGAAGCCAGAGTAACGCGAGCCGACGCTCCCAAGGCGCTTGAGTACAATTGGGGCGGCCACGATATGCGGTGGGAACTCAACGCCCTCGGTGGCGGTACGCGCCTGACGCTGTGGACCAACATCGGTCACCGCTTCATCGCAATGGGTGCTGCCGGGTGGCATATTTGTTTCGATGTTCTGGATCGCCATCTCAGCGGAACTCCCATTGGACGCATCGTCGGCCCCGAGGCCATGAAGTTCGGCTGGGAGCGGCTGCACGCGGAATACGCCAAACAGTTCGGCATTGAAGCGCCTAATTGGCCTAGGAGGAGTGATTAATTATGACAGAAGCCACCAAACGTTCAATTTTCCGTTGGATTCACATCATCTGTGGCATTCCGATACTTGGTTACATTTATGATTCGCCCTCGAACACTCACTACTACGCTCACAGCATCAGATATGGGTTTCTTCCTATACTGATCCTTTCGGGGCTTTGGATGTGGAAAGGCCATGTCGTTCGGCGACTTATTTCGAAGAGGTCGGCCAAACAAGACACAGCAGCGAAACTACTCGCATAAAAACGAGATAAGAATTCGAGGTATAAAAATCCAATGAATCCATCGGAACGTATTGACCAACTGATCGCGAAACTCCCAGACTGGCGTGGCAAAACCTTGGCCAACATTCGCAAGAGCATCCTGGAGGCCGATCCGGAGATAATTGAGGAATGGAAGTGGATGGGAAGCCCGGTGTGGTCTCGCGACGGAATGATCGCGGTCGGCAACGCCCACAAAGACAAGGTGAAGCTTACCTTTTCCCACGGAGCGAACCTTCCTGATCCTGAAAAGATCTTCAATGCGGGCCTCGGAGGCAACGCGTGGCGCGCGATCGATTTGTTCGAGGGCGATAAGATCAATGAGCGTGCTCTAAAAACTCTCGTCCGTGCCGCCATTATTTACAATCAAGTCAAATTGAAGAGCAAAGCGCCAGCAGGTACTCGAGCGAAAGTACATAAAGATAAGAAGCGATGAAAAACTGCTTTTTCTGCCCGGCTCGCAGTGCGATTGTTATTGGGGCAAGTCCAGGAAGAAGAGAGTACAACATCCATTCGCGCGAAAGGAAGCAAAGAGCACGCGGGTGGTTTCCAAACGCAGTACCCTATCAATCGTTGGGAAAGTGGTGCCAGAGGGTCGCTACGCAACTGCTTTTCGAGACGGCAATTCAGCCTGGGGAACGTATAGGACGGGCTTTTCTTGCAACAGGAGCTCGGTGGCCTGCACCCGGCGATCGGCGTGGAACCATCGCTGCACCACGTTATCGCACAGCAGGTTGGCCATTGCAAGCAAGCTCATTCCCTGATGGTGTGCCATCCAACAGCGCACGATCTGGCAGCGTGGCGAGCGGAATCGGCCGCCGCCGGCCGTATAGTCGGCTGACTCGTAAAATCCTCGAGAGCCGAACCAACCCAGGGCCTCCATGCGGCGCAGATTGCGCAACGACCCCCGTTGATCCACACTCAGGGCCAGAAACGTCGAATATGGCGAAATAACCAGCGGATTCGACTCTCGTCTCATCAGCGAAAGCTGGGGCAAGCCGAAAGCCTGGTATTGATAGTTGCCATGCCCGTCGAGTTTGAAGTAGGCCGATTCCGAGATACCCCACGGAACTCCTCTGCGGGCTCCGTAAGCTTGCTGCGAACGCACCGCCGCCACTCGAGCGCGGTCGAGCAGCGTGTTGGGATAGGAACGCATCCAGAGGGAGGGCATCAGATACTCGAACATTGTTCCTGTCCATGAGAGCAGCACGGGTCGGCCATGATCGAGAGTATGTCCCCGGCCCAGCCGAAACCAGCAATCCTGAGGAATATCGTCCTTCGCGATTGCGATAAAGACTGCAGTGCGGGATTCTGTGGCCAGCAGGTCATAGCAGGAATTCAGCAACTGCTGCGACTCGGCATCAAAACCGACCGACATCAACTTACGATGGGGCTCCAACAGAAAGCTGAAATCCATGGCATCGGCCAGAGCCCCGGCCTGGGCGCTGAGCTGGCGCAGGTTCTCGATGAGGCAAACCGCGTTCGACCGCGCGGCAATGAGCAGCGTCTTGAAACGCTGGCAAAGAGGCCTGCGCGCTTCAGGTTCGGAGGGCAACACGCGATCGACCGCCGCTTCCAGTTCCCGAATGAAGTCGGGCAACCGCTGCAAGGGGATACGGCCCATGAATTTCGCGTTCAGCCCCAGCTCTCCTCGCAGTGGCGCAAATTCCGGAAGCCACCACGGTTCGTATGACGAAGTCATCTGCTGGATGTTCTGCAATCGCAGCCGGGCCTGCTCGCAAAACCATTCAGTGGCGGCGGTGGCAGATTGGCCCGAAGCAAAACGACTCTCGAGATCTGCTTCCTGTAGTTCAAGGATAGAAAGCAGCCAGGTTTTTTCTCGGAACTTGGCCTCACATTGGGCAAGTTGCTTTCGCGGGAAAGCCTTTGCCTGAGCCAGAACGCGGAGATGGTCTAACAGACCCTCGGCCACACACCGCTGCGCGAGCGGCCGACGCAGGCGATCCAGGCAGCCTTGTTGCAGAGTCCAAAGAGAAGCCAGCAGATTGCCGCTGTCGACCGACGAAACAATCTGCGGTGTCAGCGGCGCGAGCGTGCGCGTGTCGTACCAGTTCAGCAAGTGGCCACGATGCTTTGCGAGGCGAGATACCGTGGTCAGAGTTTTCTGCGTCAAGACTGTCAGCTCAGGAATTGTCAGGTATCCAAGCTCAACCGCAACCTGCCGTGCATTGAGCAAGAGTCCGAGATTGGTCGGAGAAATCCTGGCCGCAACGGCGGGCGGCTCCTCTTGGATATTGTCAGGGATCAGCCAGTTGTGCTCTTCGGTACAGAACTCGGCGAAATACCTCCAAGTGTAAAGAGCGGCCCGTCGCAGAAACAAGGTGTCTTGGCGGGAAAGGTCTTCCCCAGGCACAACCGGCGGCTCATTCAACCAACGCGCTACTGCTTTGCTGCCACCCCACAGTACGAGGATAGGAATCGCGGCAAACAAAGAGTGCGGCCGCACCCGCCAAACCAGCAGGCCCAGACCGGCCGCGAAGAAGGGCATCCAGTCGAGGTAGCGATCGAGCAGGGTCAGTCGCGTGCCAAGTTCGGCCTGCGCAGCCGTTTCCCACTCCAAGAGCCGCTCCCGGGTCACGTTACGGCGCACCAGTGCGCGTGCCACGGCATCGAGCGAGAGCAAGGTCTGATGAGCGAGGAATACGACCGTCAGTAACACGGAGAAGTTGGCCGCATAGAACGCACCCACTGCCTCCCGCGCAACGGACATTCTGCGCTCGACGACAGCGCGCACCAGAGCGAATGCAAATTCAAACCACGATGGGATAATCAAAATCAAAACCGTGGCCAGGGTCCAACGCAGTGCATGTTCCCGAGGCACGAGCCAGTCAAACAGCAGGAGCAGAAATGTGGCCGGCTCCACCAGACTGCGACGCAGGTTGTCGAGGATCTTCCAGCGCGAAACCAGGGAGATTGGATTCGCTACGCGCGCCCCGGATTCATCGGTCACGCGCGAAGTCAGCCATCCCGCAATCTGCCAGTCGCCACGCAGCCAACGGTGTTTACGACGGTTGGAAGCGCTGTAATGCGAGGGATAGTCCTCGATCACTTCAATGTCGCTGGCCAAGCCTGCGCGGGCATAAGCGCCTTCGATGAGGTCATGACTGAGCAGCGCATTTTTCGGGAAACGGCGGTCGAGCACCTGATGCACCGTATCGACTTCATAGATCCCCTTGCCGGTATAGCTACCTTCTCCATAAAGATCCTGGTAGGCGTCAGAAAGGGCGCGAGTGTAGATATCGAGGCCCGTCTCGCCCGCATAGACGGCGGCGAGCCGCGAACCTGCCGTGCTTTGCACGCTAACCGCAACCCGCGGCTGCAGAATGCCATATCCCGCAACCACGATGTTCTTTGCGGGATCGATGATCGCCTGGTTCAGAGGATGGGTCATCGCTCCGACCATCCGGAGGGCCGCTCCCCGGGGAAGCTCGGTATCAGAATCGAGCGTGAGCACAAACCGCACCTTCGGAAGGATTGAGAGATCTCCAATTTTGACCGGGAAGCTGTCGTACTCCCCCCGCAACAGATTGTTCAAATCGAGCAACTTGCCGCGCTTGCGTTCCCAACCCATCCATCCCTTTTCGCGGCGGTTATAAACCCGATGGCGATGCAGCAGAAAGAAGGACCCCATCTGCTTTTCGCTATATCTTTCGTCCAGTTCGCGAATCAGTCTCGCGCACAGATCGATCAAGCGGGCTGGCTTCCGGCACCGGTTCGTCAGAGTCGGGCAGGTCTGTGATGAGCGCGAAGTGAATATTGCGGTCGTGGTTGCCGAGAAAGCGAACCTCCAGATCTTCGACCAGGCCGCGCACTTGCTTCTCGCTCAACAGCAGGGTCGGGATCGCGACCAGGGTCACGCAATCGTCGGGAATCCCCCCCGAGTAGTCCAGCTTCGGTAGAATTTCCGCCGGCAGCAGAGCCGCGACCAGGTAATGCATGAGTTGCACGGCAGACTGCGAACAGGGCACCAGCAGCATCAACATAGAAAGCAGCAGCAGTCCAGGCGGACTGTCCGGGGGAGTCAGCAACAGCAGGATTCCCGTAATGATGGCGAAAGTAAGGATCGCGATTCCGGTAAGGAAGAATTCGTCAGGATGGCGACGCAGTCGGGCACGCAGGCTTTGGAGGAAGTCGGGCTTGAAACCGACTTTCTGACAAAGCAGATCGCGGCCTTCGCCGATAAGGTAGTAGCCAATATGAGATTGCCGCAATTTGGAGCGAGCGATCGCTGTAGGTTCTTGCCTGGGCCTGTTGCGCCAACTCTAGCACCTGGCGGGCAACGTCCATCTCCGCCAAGTCAGACCGGCGGGCAATTTTCGACAATTTTTCCCGGTACAGGTGTCGACTTTCGAAGTCCATTGCTGCGTATATCCCGGCTGGGTCGCGACGAAGGATCGCGTCGAAAGAAATCAGCGGTTCGAGAATGTCCTTCCAGGAAGTCTGCGTAATGTCCCGCAAACTTCGCACACACACGCCCAGGCCGTTGGACTGGCCCCATGGGATCGCGGAGCAGGCACCGGCAACGTGCGGCGATTCGCTCCAGCAAGACAAGTTTCATAGCGGGAACTGCCGCCGCCATCTCACGCGACTCCAGGACTGTGCTCTCCTGAAATGCCTGGAAGAACGCGGTGAATGCCGTCTCGCGGAAGCGATTGCCGGTGAGATCAAGAAACGTCTGCGCGAGCGCCAACACCCTGGGCACGACCTCATCCTTCCGGCCGCGCGCGTGGGGCAGTCGCTGCAGTGGCTTGAGTTCGAGGGCAACGCTTTTCAGTTCCGAGTAGATCAGCTGGTCATTGTCGAGGAACCAGCGCAGATCGTCCGACTCTGGGTTGAGCCTCCCCGCCGCTTCCACGCTTGCGAATAAGGGTTGGAATGCGGTCTTCAGCTTGCGGGAACGGACGGAAAATGTTTTCGAAGTGCGAACACCCGGCAGCCAGCCCAGCCGGGAAGCGAATTCCGCTGCGGCACTGCGCAGAACCGGAAGATCGAAGGCAAGATCAGAGAATTCGCCGTCTCGTTCGTGCTGGCCTTCCTCTTCGGCGATGCTCTCGGCGTGTGTGTAGCGAATCATCCGATTCTCCTTAGCCTAACGATAGCTGGCAGCCTGCATTTCAAACATCTCCGCGTAGCGGCCGCCAAGACGAGTCAACTTTTCGTGATCTCCATCCTCGGCAATGCGGCCATTTTCCAATACCACGATTCGGTCGGCCATGCGCACGGTGGAGAAGCGGTGCGAAATGAACAGCGCCATTTTTCCTGCCGTGAGCTCGGCGAACCGCTGAAAAACCTCGTATTCACTGCGGGCGTCCAGCGCCGCGGTGGGTTCATCGAGGATCAAGTATCTGCGCGTCACGCAGATAGGCGCGAGCCAGCGCAACCTTCTGCCATTCTCCGCCTGAGAGGTCGACCCCACCGTCGAAGCGCCGTCCCAGCATTTGTTCGTACCCATGGGTGAGCCTGCCAACTACCTCGTCGGCCATGCTTTTCTGGGCGGCCTGGCTGAGAAGGGGAAGATCATCGAGTTGCTCGATACGGCCCACCGCAATATTCTCTCGCGCCGTCATTTCGTACCGCATGAAGTCCTGAAAAATAACGCCGATCTCCCGGTAGAGGTCTTCGAGGTTGTACTCGCGAAGATCGACACCATCCAGCAGCACCTGCCCTTCCACAGGGATCATAAAGCCGGGTGAGCAACTTGACGATGGTTGTTTTGCCCTCGCCATTTTCTCCGATCAGCGCGACCCGCTCGTCCGGGTGGAGATGAAAGTTCAATCCATTCAGAACCAGGCGAGGGCTTCCCGGGTAGCGAAAAGAAACGTTGCGGAATTCGAATCCGCGAATGATCGGTCGCGGCGCGGGCAAGGCATTCGGTTTCGACGCGATCGCCGGCCGCATCTCGAAAAACGCGATAAGGTCGGTCAAGAACAAAGCTTGATCGGCGATGGACGAGACGGTAGAAAAGATCTGCTGGATATTCGAACTGGCCTGCTGAATCGCACCGGCGAGGAAGGTCAATTCTCCGATGCTGAGTACGCCGCTGATCGTCCGCCAGATCACGAATACATAGGCTGAGTAGTAGCCCGCCGTCCCGATCATCGACAAGAACGAACCTGCCACCAGCCGGCGCCGCGCCAGGGCAACATCTTCGTCATAGATCTGGTCGGAAAGCCGGGAGAACCGTTCCGTAAGAAAGGGTGCCAGTCCGAAAAGCTTGAGTTCCTTGGCAGCCTCTTTGCTGCCGCCCAACACTCGCAGGTAGTCCAGTTGACGGCGGATGGGAGTCTGGCGGAAGTTCTTGGCGTATCCCAGAAAAGCAAAATGACTTTCCCCCAGAAATGCCGGAACCACGCCGGCGACGAGCATAAGCAGAAGCCACGGCGAAAACAGCATGATCGAGATGGAGAGAGAGACGGTGGTAATAACCTGCTGAACCAGCCGTCCGATCGACTGAATCATCCCCAGCCGGTCCGTGGCCTGGACGCGGGCGCGCTCCAGGCGATCATAGAAAACCGGGTCTTCGTAGGCGGCGAGGTCGAGCTGCGCGGCATGTTTCATCACCAGCACGCTGACGTGCCGCGTATATTTGTCGGCCAGCAGAGCATCGAGAAAATCGACGCCGCGGCTCAAAACGCTGCCGAAGACGGCCAGCGAGAATTCCGCCGCAACCAGCCACCACAGCCGCGTGCCGACGGCTTGATGGGTGGTGTGGGTACGCACAAGGATGTCGATGATCAGCTTGGTAATCCACAGGAGGCCGAGGGGCAGAAGAGAAGCGAGCAGACGAAAAACAACACCCAGCACCACAACCGTGCGGCCTGAATCCCAAACGATTCGCAGGACCGCAGGCACGTTTCTCAGAGCGGAAATGCGCTCGCGCCATCCATTCCAAGAATCCTGTTTTCCGGCCATGGGCGAGTCCTAAAGGGGTGTTTGCTCTGGAAGTCTTCGGTTGAGACCAAAGCGACGCGACCCTGCGCCAGACCAAGCGACGCCCGATTCATCGAGTGTAGCCCAATGACTTCCGGGCAACAAGATCAGAACACACGAACGCCTTTGAGCGGGTGTTGGATGAGCATAACGGCCCGCAAGGGTTGGTGCGTATTCCTGCCAGCGAGCCGTCAAGGGGTCACGGGTCCGGCTCGGTAGTATGTGTTCAGCCCGGCCCGCCGCATCCCACGCTGGGCTTCCGGGGTTTTCATGAACGTGTTCCAGACGAAGCCAGTCCGGAGGTTCTCCGCCATGAGCATGGTGATGCCGGTATCGATTCCGATCACATCAGAGTCGTACCAGTTGGTGAGAGGGTTGAATGCGTTCACAAACCCGTACTTATTCCAGGCGGCACCGTAGCGGCTCCGAATCGTTTTCAGGACGCGTAAAGTGGCCTGCGGCTGGAAGGGCAGCGACCCGCCGGCGGCGCTCGGCACGACCGTGCCGTCGATCGGCCCCGTGGCCGGAGGCCCGCCCCAGATCACGTAACCGTGGTTCGAGTCCGAAGCGGTGATTCCCCACAAGTCGTCGCTGTAATCGGGATACTGTTTGCCGAGTTCCAGACAGAAACGCCGGTGGACATCGGTTGCAATCACCGAATTCTGGAAGTAGTCGGCGAACTTGTCGCGCCTTCCACGAAAATCGAACCAAGCCTGGGAGTATTGATGCACGAACAGCGGCGCGAAGGAACCGATGTAGCGCAAGCCGTCGTATTCAAAGGTCAGGCGCTTCCATGCAGTCCAGGTTTCATCCTTCAAGGGATGAGTCGACGATCCCAAGCCCAGCAGGTACATCATCATCAGTTCGCTGTAGTAGTCCCAGCGGGAAGGCAGGAATCCGAATTCCGGCGTCCAGCCGTGGGGCAGCAGCGAAGTATCTTCCGAAAGCCAGGTCCAATCCACCCGGTTGAAGATCAAGTCTGCAAGTTCCCTGACCTCAGGATGGCGAAAGTGCTCGCGGCAGGTAAGGATTCCGCACAGCAAAATGGCCGTGTCAACGGAGGAAACCTCGGAATCCCAAACTCTTTCTCCAGTGTTGATGTTGGCAAAATGGTAGAAGAACCCGCGATGGTTCGGCAGTTTCTTCCAAAGGAACCGAAGGGCGGTGAAAACGCGTTCCAGCGCATCGCTGCTGGGAACCAGGCCTCGCTGCTCCCCGATGCAAAGAGCGGTCAAACCAAAGCCGGTGGCGGCAATGCTGGCCACGACTCCTTGATCGTTGGTGCCGACGTGGCAGCGGTCTTTCACCATCCCCGTTTTGGGGCTGGCCTGCTCCCAGAAATAGCTGAAGTTGGCGATTTCCAGCTCGTTCAGAAACCAGTCGTCCTCGGCCGACAGAGGCGGCAAGCCTGACAGAGATGCTGGCTGCTGCGCCGATTGCTGGGCCAGAGGCAGGGCCGACATGAGTCTTGCGAAAGGCAGGCATCCCCCCGCGCCCAGCATCTGGCGCATCATCTCCCGGCGGGAAAACAGAGTGGACCGCACATTCAGGCATTCGCGTGTTTCGATCAATCTTAAACGAAGTCGCCTCTCGCCGGGATTAACACAAGGATTACGCACTAGGGGACAGCAGATTCCCGCGCCCTGGAGGCTTCGTCGTAGAATGTTCAAAAGATTGTGGGCATAAACCGCTCACCGAAAGCCGGACTCTGGATTGGCTCGACCATCATCCTCATGATTGTTGGCGCGCTACTGCTTCGTCCGTGGCACACCCGGGGACCGATCTCGCTCCGGGGAGCAGTCACCGTGCAGGACACGGACAGCAGAAAAGAACAGCCCATCGCAGATGTCGAGGTGACCGCTGATCTGGCCACAGGAGCAGCGAAATCTGACTCAACCGGCTTGTTCACGCTCCAGTTGAGTAGGATTCGTGCGGAGGGGCCACCCTCTCGTCCTCCACTTCCGGCAGCCGCAGTACCTTCCTCTCGACGTAAGTGATTTTGTTGGCGACAAGCTCTATATCGTCCACATGCTGCCCAATCCCGTGGTCGCGGCTTCCGCTACTCGACCCCCAGTGAAAGTCGCGAACGTTAGCGTCAGATACTCCGGCCGCGTGATGACCGAGTTCAATGTAGGAAGCGCGGTGAAAACATTTCAGATTGAAAACAAGGGTAACGTGCCTTGCAAGGGACAGCGTCCCTGCTCGCCCGATGGCAAATGGCGCGCGGCGCTGGGCTCGCGTCCCTCGATGCGGGAACAGGGAACGAGTTCCGCAGCGCCAGAGCATCGTGCATCGCCGGGCCATGTCCGTTCACCAAAATCGATTCAGATCATTTCTCGCAGGGCGGAACGGACTTTCATAGTCTCGGCTCGCGACTGGTCCGACACCGCGACTTTCTTGCTGGAAGCGGAAGTAGTCCACCCTATGGTGAGCCAAATTGTTCACGAGTCTTACCCCGTGATCTTCGGAGAAGGTCTGAACTTCACTTTGCCCTCGACTGCCGAAGGCGTGAGCATTGAAGCCGAACTGGATGGGCAGATGATTATCTTTCCGCTCGGTCCCGAGCTGTTCTTGAGTTGGGCGAGTTGCAACGCCAGAGTGAATCCGGATCAAACCAAGGTGTACCGCTGCGACCTCAAGCCTGGATACCGTTTTCAGTAGGGGCTCCCAAATGGCATTCTTGTATCGTGTAGCGTCATCCTCTCTAAGGACAACCATGCTAAGAATGATTCTCGGTTCGCTGCTTCTGTTTATTTTGCCGGGTAGCGCACTGTCCCAGACCGCCGAAACAATCGTCGTCGACGGATCCGCTCCCGCGCACGCTTTCCCCCACTTCTGGGAACAGATGTTCGGCTCCGGCCGTGCCATTTTGAGCCTGCGGGAGAATTATCGCCAGGACTTGCAGGCAGTGAAACAGATTACCGGCTTCCAGTATGTCCGCTTCCACGCCATCTTTCATGATGAAGTAGGGGTCTACGACGAGGACAAGCAAGGGCAGCCAGTCCTTAATTTTTCCTACGTCGATCAGATCTATGACGGTCTGTTGGCCAATGGCGTGAGGCCATTCGTCGAATTGAGCTTTATGCCCAATAAGCTGGCCGCCAAACCGATCATGCAAGCCTTCTGGTACAAACCGGATGTGGCCCCACCCAAGGATTGGGCGAAATGGGACGACATGATCACCCAGTTCACCAAACATCTGGTTGACCGTTATGGCATCGACGAAGTCAGCCAATGGTACTTCGAAGTCTGGAACGAACCCAACCTCGATTTCTGGGGAGGCGATCCCAAGCAGGCGACCTACTGGGATCTCTATGACCACACGGCGCGCGCCGTCAAGGCGGTGAACCCTCGCTTGCGAATTGGCGGACCGGCGACTGCACAGGCAGCCTGGGCAGACGCTTTTATTCAGCATTGTGCGAGCAATCACGTTCCGGTTGATTTCGTTTCCACCCACGTCTATGGCAACGACCAGGCAAAAGATGTTTTTGGGACCGACGAAAATATTCCTCGCGACAAGATGGTCTGCCGCGCCGTGAAGAAAGTTCACGACCAAATCGCGGCCTCTGCCATGCCCGACGTTGCCGTTGATCTGGAGCGAGTTCAACGCCAGCTATTTCAATGAGCCCGCGGTCACGGACGCCTCCTACATGGGTCCCTGGCTGGCGGACACAGTCCGTCAATGTGACGGTCTGGTCGACATGATGAGCTATTGGACTTTCTCTGACGTGTTCGAGGAGCAGGGCGTGGTGAAAACACCGTTCTACGGCGGTTTCGGTCTGTTGGCTGAAGATGGAATTCCGAAAGCCGGCCTTCAACGCTTTCAAACTCCTGCACCGCCTGGGGGAACAGCGAATTGCTATCAACTCAGACTCGGCGCTCCTCACAAGAAAGAAGGATGGCAGTCTCGTGATCGCGGTGTGGAACTACGCGCCGCCGGAACAAGCCGGCGCTGCCAAAACCGTTACTCTGCACTTCCAGGGCGGACGCTACAAGCACGCGCTCGTTTCGACGGTCGACCCCGATCACGGAGACGTTCACTCGATTTACGAAAAGATGGGATCACCGCGCTACCTTTCGCAGGCGCAGATTCAACAACTCAAGCAGGCCGCAGAGATTCCCTCGGCCGCGGAGCGTAGCCTGAAAGGCGGAGAATTGACTCTGACCTTGCCGTCGTACGGGCTCGCGGTTGTCGAGGTCAGATAAATCTGCAGGTCAAAACCGCTAGAGTGGGGACAGTTCGTCTTCTTTTCCCTCATCCTTCCTTCCTTGACCAAACCTCTTCTCTAGAAATCGTTGTGCCAGATCCTTGCCGCCCATCCCGAAGGCTATGGCCAACCCCAGCATCAAGCTCCAAAAGCGATTCCGAAAGCAACCAGAACCGTTTCCTCTGCTACTCCCACTTCCTCAAATACCATGGACAATACAAAAATAATGATGATGGTCCGGATGGAAACACTCAACAGGCGGGGGGAAGGTAGGTTTGCATTCACCGCGGCTAGCAGCGCAGCACGGGAAAAAAAACCAGCGGCCAGTAAACCGAAGAACATAATAAGTAGTGCTGCAAAAATACGGGGCAAGAAGAGAAAGAACTTGGCAATTTGTTCCTGAAAGCCAAAAATACCCAACACGCTTATGCCAAGCAGAATGAAGCCTAGCCAGGCCACCCAGAACACGAACCGGCTTAACAGTTCTGTCGCTGATGGCAGGGCGGCCTTGCTGAGTAGTTGGGACGCGCCGGCACTTTCCGAGAGCTTGTCGAACTTGATAAGCCGCAGGAAGCTGCGCAGCAACACTTTTAAGAGGTAAGCGACTACCCACCCGGCAAATGCGATGATTACCAGTACGATGATCCGGGGAAGGATGTGGGCGAAGCCTCTTGTGAGCTCCTGCATAGCCTGCGTTAATTCGTTGATAATCATTTCCCGCATGATGACCTCACTCTCTGCCGTTCCATATCTCGATCAGGTATGGTTTCATTCGTTCGAATTCAAGGCATAAACCTTCGACGTTATTTTCGACGACGTCGGCGGAGCCGTTGCGATTCTCCATCAGGAACGTGAATGCTCGGCCGCGAAAAAGCGGGGCCAGCGCCTGGATGATGTGATCCCGGCTGATGACTGATTTGTGATATGCCGCGGCAAACTCGTAAACCGTCTTAACCCACAATTCCGAGGGATAGCGAAAGCGCACTTCATCCAGGCCGGCGATTCGCTGTAACTCTGCCAGAGTCGACGCGGAAAGAATTGATTGGAATACAGATTCCAACTCGGCGACTCCGGTCGTGAACATCTCTCGCAGTCGTTTCCGGTTTATTCGCAGCGGCTCGAGAGTGAACTCCTGCTCGGCCCCGGTCGTTGGAATCAGCTGGGAACCCGCTTTGCCATGCCACAACCCAAAGTTCGGCTCCAATGAAGAGAACAACGCCCCGACGGTTTGTCGCATAGCTGGAACCAAGTCGGCGGAATGTCTTTCAACGTGTTCCTTGGTTCCCTGGAAGGATTGGCCGATGCGGTTCCCTCCGGCAATTGCCGCCAGCGTGAATTGAATTTCCGAACCAGCCCGAGCGGCTTCTTCGTGCCATGGGTTCTGGACAAGAAATTGGCTTCCGAGGCGGCCAGAGAATGCGAACTCCAACGCGTAAGGTTCCCGGATTTTCAACCCATAAAGCGCGCGGGTCATGGGATAGAGGAGATTCGTTAAAAGAATTCCATCGAACCTGTGCCTTCGGTATGTGGGCAGCACAAGATCGAATGTTTCCGCGTAAACCGGCCGCAGCAGAGCTGCCAGCCCCTCGGTTGTAATTTGACTGGATTTGGGCGAAATCACCGCGCACGCCTTGGCGCGTAATAATTCGGCCGCCGCCAAAATCGTTCGCAGCGCTGTCCCGTTGGCGGGGCTGCTCGCGTACTGCGTGCTGATCGAGGGCAATGTGCGGAGGGCGTACAGCTTGGAGCTCCGGCGCGCGTCGCCGATCGCAGCATTCACAACCAATTCGGGCGTGCCATCCCGCGACCCTCCGTCGGCGTTAATGATGGCTGCCCTCTCCCGGGGAAAAATGTCAGGATACCGGTCTGAATTGTTTCGACGATCGATCCGATAGTCTTAGCGTCGTTGTGCGTGGGCAAGCCTATCAGGATGTCCACTTCACCGACACTGATTAGCTGGCCGAGAAAATCATCCGTGAGAAAACTTTCCTCAGCCAATCTAGCCTCCGTCATAATTGTGGCGCTGTCTCTTTGCGGCTAACTTCAGATTCGTCGCAACCGAAACCAGTAAAACTGGTAAGGGCCAAGGGTTAGGAGGTAGGGCAATTCGCCCACCCGCGGAAAAATGTTCCTGCCGAACATCTCGATCAGAATATTTCCTTTATAACGGCGCAAATCCAGTTCGACAGCCTGTGCCGTATTCGAAAGATTATTAACCACCAGGATCGTCTCACCGCCCAACTGCCGCACATAGGCCAGTATTCTGTGGTTCGCGGGATAGAGAAACTCAATGGTTCCGCTACCGAACGCATTGGTCGTCTTGCGAACCGCTATGATGCGCCCCATCCAATTGAGAAGCGAATGTTGGGTCCGTTTCTGCGAAAATACATTGACCGCAGGATAACCATACAGTGGGTCTTGGATTAACGGCGCATACAGTTTCTGGGGATCGGCCGAGGAAAATCCTGCGTTCCAGCCACCCGTCCACTGCATCGGAGTCCTCACTCCATTGCGGTCGCCCAAGTTAGTGTTGTCACCCATTCCGATCTCGTCGCCATAATAAATGCTCGGGGTGCCCGGCAACGACATCAGCATTCCGTTCATCAACTCGATTCGCCTTCGATCGTTGTCTAGCAAAGGGGCCAGCCGGCGCCGTATTCCGAGGTTCAGCCGCATCGCCTTGTCTTGGGCGTAGCTGTCGTTCATGTAATCCCGTTCCATGTTCGTAAGCATTTCGAGGGTTAGCTCGTCATGATTGCGCAGAAACAGGCACCATTGGCATGAAGGTGGAATTGCAGGGGTCTGTTGCAGAATCTCGGTAATAGGTTTGCGGTCTTCTAATTTCACTCCCATGAACATCCTTGGCATCAGCGGGAAATGAAATGCCATGTGGAATTCGTCCCCGTCGGCGAAGTATGGGCGAAGATCTGCAGGCCATTGATTGGCTTCCGCCAGAAGCATTTTGCCAGGAAAGTATTCATCGAGTTTGCGGCGCAACTCTTTGATCACTGCGTGAGTCTCGGGCAAATTCTCACAATTCGTGCCGTCGCGTTCCACCAGGTACGGGACCGCATCCAGTCGGAAGCCGTCAACCCCAATTTCCAGCCAGAACTTCATGACATTCCACATCTCTTCCCGGACCGCAGGATTGTCATAATTGAGGTCGGGCTGGTGGCTGAAGAAGCGATGCCAATAGTAGGATTTCGAAATCGGATCCCACGCCCAATTGGACATCTCGGTGTCTACAAAATTGATGTGAGCCTCGTGATACCGCGTGTCGGTATCGTTCCAGACATACCAATCCCGCCGCGGGTTTTCCTGGGAACTTCGGGATTGCTGAAACCATGGATGCTGATCCGATGTATGATTCAGCACCATTTCAATGATCACCTTTATTTGACGCTTGTGGGCCGAGCCCAGGAATCCCTTGAAATCCTCCACGCTCCCGTAGCTGGAGTGGACTGAGTAGTAATCCGAGATATCGTACCCGTCGTCGCGCAGTGGTGACGGAAAGAATGGCATCAACCAGATTGTGTTTATCCCTAATTCCTCCAGGTAGTCCAGCTTCTGGTCAAGCCCTGGGAAGTCGCCAACACCATCTCCGTTGCTGTCGTAAAAAGTGCGTACGTGAGCCTGGTAGATGATCGCGCGTTGGTACCAAGGCACATCTTGCTCTAATGGCAAACCTTTCCTCCTCGCTCACTCGGGTACTTTTCGAGCCAGAGTGCTATTTTCGCATCCGTCTATGCCTTGTGTCAGGGGGTTCGGACCGTGGCCGCAGGATTAACATTTATGATGGTAAAGACAAGAGGAACGATGCGATTTCGTGCAATAGCCTCGGATTATGACGGGACTCTGGCCCACGACGGTCGGGTCGCCCCCGACACCCTGGCTGGGCTGAAACGAGCGCGGCAATCGGGAAGAAAGCTGATCTTGGTCACCGGCCGCGAACTTTCCAGCTTGCGTGAAGTGTTTTCGAGCTTTCATCTCTTTGACTGGATCGTCGCTGAGAACGGCGCTTTGCTTCATAACCCCGTAACACGTGATGAGCGACTTTTGTGTCCGGCCCCGTCCTCCGCACTCGTAGCCAATCTGCGGAAGCAGGGAATTCCACTTTCCGTCGGAAAGTGCGTTGTGGCAACGGTGAGACCCCATGATGCGGCCGTCCTCCGGACGATCGAGGAGCTGAACCTCAGCCTGCAAGTGATCTTTAATAAAGAATCAGTGATGATCTTGCCCCGCGGGACCGACAAGAGTACAGGCCTTTCCGCCGCTCTGGCTGAGCTGGGACTTTCGTATCAGAGCGTTGTGGGAATCGGCGATGCAGAGAACGATTATGACTTCTTAGGCCGCTGCGCCTTCTCAGTCGCTGTAGCCAATGCCATATCCACGCTCAAGCAATGCGTCGACCTCGTCACCAGCGGTAGTTATGGGGCTGGGGTCACAGAAGTCATCAACCGATTGATCGAGACGGATCGCCTCTCCTGACTGCTCATCCAGCCTCCACTTCGATTGCGGCCGCTGGATCGAACGCAGGCTTTTTCACCTGAGAATCGACGCCAGCTTTCTTTCCCTTTCCTAAAGTTCCCTCACGCTCGAGTCGATAATACCTAATCGGAAGAAGAAGCAGTTCCGCATCTGCCCGGAGTAAAACGAGTTCAGGCCTTCTGCCGATACGCGTTCTCATCATCGATGACTCCTCCGTGATGCGAAAGATTGTCGAATGTCCGGTGGACTTGGAGCTCAAAGAGGATCCATCAGCGCAACGGGCAGGCTAATCTTCGGCACGCTTGTGCCGATAGATAGGGAGTGACTGTCGTTTCTTCTGCGCCCACCGCCGGTGAAGGCAAACCGGCGCCCAAACCGGGAACCCAGTTCGTCGCGCGCCAGCCGATTCTAACTACGGATGAGAAGGTTTTCGGTTACGAACTCTTATTTCGCGACGGCATCGAAGATTTCTTCAGAAGTTCGGATTCTGACGCCGCCTCCCGCAGCACCTTGAACACGTCCATGTTGCTTGGACTTGACGTACTTTGTGACGGGCGTCGGGCCTTTGTGAACTGCACCCGCGACATCCTGCTAAAGGATTACGTCACGTTGCTGCCCCCGGGCCAGACCGTCGTTGAGGTTTTGGAGACCGTTCCTGCCGACGAACTCGTGGTCGCGGCTTGCCGTCGGCTCAAAGAAGCCGGATACATGATTGCTCTGGACGATTTCGCCCTCAACGACCCTCGCGAAGCGTTGACCGAACTTGCAGACATAATCAAGGTGGACCTCCGGGCCACCGCGAACGCGGATGCCGCTGCCATGGTGAAACGCTACGGACCCTGGCGCTGCCGGCTGCTGGCGGAAAAAGTGGAAACTCGCGAAGAGTTCGTCGCCAGCCAGAAAGCTGGTTTTCTTTACTTCCAGGGATACTTTTTCCGCCGCCCCGAAATACTTACCGCCCATGAAATTCGTGCGAACCAGCTCAATTACCTGCGCATGCTGACAGCGGTTTCGCAGCCCGAGTTAGACGTGCGCGCCATCGAAAATTTGGTCAAGGGCGAGGCCTCGCTGTGCTACCGCCTGCTGCGCTATCTGAACTCCGCCGCTTTCGGATTCGGCTCGGAGATTCACTCGGTGCGGCACGCGCTCTCGATCCTCGGAGAAAAGGAAGTCCGCCGCTGGATCCGCCTGGTCGCTAGCCTTGGGGCCGGCCACGGTAAGTCGAGCGACCTGGTACTCGCGGCCCTGGTACGCGCCCGTTTCTGTGAACTGCTTTCACCCAAAGTTCAGGAAAAAATTCAGCACGAAGATTCCGACCTGTTCCTGATGGGAATGCTTTCGCTCATGGACACGATTCTCGAGATTCCAATGCGCCGGGTGCTCGATCACATCCCTATCGATCAGGAATGCAAAGCCGTATTGCTGGGCATGACCGGTCGTCTGCAGCCTTTCTATCAACTGATGCTGGCTCAGGAATCCGGGGAGTGGACTGCTGTCAAGAAGCTCACGACCGCGCTTCATCTCGGGGAAAGTGACGTTGCCACGGCCTACTGGCAAGCAATGCAATGGGCGCGCCAGGTGAGCACTGGGACATAGTCGAAGTTCCAGCCGACCATCAACATCAATCTGCGCTGGGAAACGATTCCGCTAGCAGGGCTGGATCCGCGGCGAAACAAGTTGAGAGGCCTTCTCGCCCGCTTCAAGCCCCTGCAAGCGCTCGCGTATATCATGGCGCAGCAACGCGACGGAAATGCCTCCGAAAGATTCCGGATACCGGTCGAGCCGCCGCAGGGCGGCTTGCAGCAACCGCGTGGTCCCCAGCCGATTGTCTTGCCGCAAGTGATGGAACGCCGCAGTCACTTGAATCAGCCCTTGCAGGAACGTCTTCTCCGGCTCGGGCAAACCCAGCCACACACTCTCCCACTCCTCATGCGCGGTAAAGAATTCCCCCGCTTCATAGAGTCGCAGGCCTTCTGCCAGTGCTCCCTCGGTCCAATCGAATTTCATTGTTTCCGCACCGATGCTACAGATCCAGGAATCCGAATCTGAAAAAGTTTTAATATTTTCTTAATCATCGCGTCACAAAGCCCTCCTAGAATTCCCACTCATCCTGACGTAGAGACGTTTTTCTTCATCGTAGCGCCACGCGCGATGAATCGCACTTTGCCTCAATCAGTGCGTAGAGAGAGTCTTGCGATTTCTTTGTTGAGGAGCGTTATCATGAAGCCAAATCGTTACGCCTCGATTCTCCCCTCCGGTTTGAAGGTCACGGTTGGCCTGATCCTCGCACTGTTCCTAGTGACAACGGCGTTCGCCCAAGTGGATCGCGCGGTACTCGAAGGCACGGTAAAGGACCAAAGCCAGGCGTCCGTGGTTGGGGCCGGCGTCAAAATCCAGGCCCTGGATACCGGCATCACCCAGGAACAGAGGACCAACTCGAATGGCTACTATCGCTTTCCTGGCCTGGCGGTCGGCAAGTATACAGTAACGACCTCCGCCACCGGGTTCAAGACGAAGGTTGTGCAGGATGTCGTGCTCCTGGTGGGCCAGACGTACACCTTGGACGTTCAGCTTGCCGTCGGTGCGACAAACGAGCGGGTCGAGGTGCGAGCGTCCGGACTAGAGGACCGCACTTCGGCCGAGGCTGGCACCGTAATCCGCGCCGGAGCAGATCGCGGATCTGGCGGACAACGGGCGCGATTGGACCACTCTCTCGTTGCTGGCTCCTTTCGCCCAGGATGACGGCGGCGGCGACCAGAGCACGATTCGTTTCGCCGGACGCGCGCGCGACGACAACAACTTCTCGATCGACGGCGTCGATGCCGGCGGCATCCAGGAGCAGGCTCAAAAATCGCAGACGCGCTCTGCAGATCTCCCAGGATGCGATCGAGGAATACCGAGTCAACAGCGCCCTCTACGACGTCGAATACGGCACGCAGTCCGGCGGCCAGATCGATGCCGAAACCAAGCATGGAACCAACACCTTCCACGGCACGCTTTACGGCTATCTCAGAAACTCCTATTTCGACGCGCGGAATTTCCTCGACTTCGACGTAAACGGAAACCCCGCGATTACCCCATTCCGGATGGGACAGTATGGGATGTCGTTCGGCGGGCCGATCGTCAAGAACAAGACTTTCTTTTTCCTCAACTACGAAGGAATCCGCCAATTGCAAGTCAACGGGGAGCAAATGACTGTGCCCTCGGGAGTTTGCTGCGCCGCTTTCAACACCACAACCACCCCAGCGGCGGAGCCAGGACTACAGAGCGTAAGCTATCAGCAGTACGTTCTGACGCAGTCGCCAGCCGGGTTCGAGCCACAACTGTGCGCGATCCTGCAGTCGTTTCCCATGGCGTGCATCAGTAGGATCGATTAATGGTTGCGCCCCCGTTTCGTCTTCCCTGATGCCGCTCTTCCAGTATCAAGGAAGCGCGACTCCCGCCGCCGACGGCGATCCTAATAACGAAGACCTGCTTACGGTTGGGAGGCAGACGATAATCCACGAAGATACCTGGCTGCTGCGGATGGACCACCAGATCAGCGAGAGGACCCTGCTTTACGGCCGGGCACAGCGTGATATCGCCTTGTGGAACGCGCCCGCCAGTTGTTCATCGAGCGTTCCCGGCGACAATCAGGCAATCATCAATCATCCGGCCAATTACATGATCGCGCTGCAGCACACCTTCACCCCCACAGTGTTCAACGAAGTGAAGTTCTACGTCAATCGCTCGCCCTTCCACAATCCGGAGGAAGCATACTCCCCTACGCTGTTTCGACTAACGATTTCGTTGGCTTGAACAACACGAGCGCCGATATCGAGGTCGGCTCAACCTTCGGGATCGTTGACAATCTTACGTGGGTTCGCGGGCGGCACGCATTCAAAGCGGGGATGGAATATCGGCGCGTTCGTCTGAATCAGGGACAAACCTCCAACAATGCTCTTACGTTCGGCGATGACTTTTCGCTGTCGCAAGCTTCACTGAGCAGCATCGACTACATCGCCCCATGGTGCTGCCACGGACTGCGCCGTAATTTCTTTATGCCGTACTTTCAGGATGAATGGAAAGTTACCCCGACTTTTACTCTGACGGCTGGTTTGCGCTATGACTATTACGGCTTAGCCCACGAGGCGACCAACCGTACAACCGTCTTCGACCTTAATGTGTTTCACGGCGTATGTCTGGGTACCGGTTCATTTAACGTAGCGCCAAGTCCGGGCCCGATTAACACCCCGCCGTGTCCAGCTAATCCGGCCTTGTACAACCAAAGCTACGTGAACTTCGATCCGCGCTTGGCGCTGGCTTGGGCGCCCAGCGCACTACACGGTAAGACCGTGTTCCGCGGCGGCTTCGGTATTTATCACGGCGCGGCGCAGAATGACGACTTGAACGCGGGACTCGAAAGCGACACGTTTCGCGTCTTAAGTCAGCAGTTTCGTGACCTGCACCGCCCTCAGCGGTATTTGCCCGAATCTGGAGTCTCAATTCGAGCAGCAGGACCCTACGTTTTCAGGATTGAGCAGCGCCAGCAAGCAGGCCAACCACCCGCGGGCGTTGCAGCGCCAGGGACGGCGGGACTTGTACGTGGTGACATGGGGCGCAACAGTGGAGCACCAATTGCCAGCCAATTTTCTTGCATCGGCGCAGTATATTGGCAGCCGCGGGGATCGACTGTTCTCGCGCGGCGGAGTGAATCTGTGCACCGAACCAGTCACGTTTAACCCGGTTGACAGCGATTGCTTCCGGACCTTAGACCCGTTCTATCCGCAGGGAAACCCGTTCGGTTCCGTCGACTGCAAGAGTGACATTGGGTCCAGTACTTACAATGGCTTGGGATTATCACTCGAGCGCCGACTTAAAGACGGGCTGTCTTTCCAATCCCGCTACACCTGGTCGCACTCGATCAACGACGGGTCAGTCGGCGGAGGGGAATCGACTGGACCCGAGAATGTGAATTGCCTGGAGTGCGACAAGGGTCCCAGCATTTACGATATTCGCCACAATGTTGCTGTGAATGCTGTATATGAGCTCCCCTTCGGCCCAGGCAAAACCTTCCTGAACGACACCGGCGTACTGGGTAAGATCGTCGGAGGCTGGGAACTGAGCAGCATCGGCCTTTGGCATACCGGGCATCCGTTGACCGTCCAGATGGACCTCGCGGACCCTACGATTAACAATCCATCTTCCCCATTCAACGGATTTCCCGTTAGCTATTTACTTCCCGACGGCAACGACCAGACCAACCAGCGGCCGGATCTCGTTCCGGGTGTACCGCTGACCTTGCCCCACCAGCAGCCCGCCACACCAAATACTCCGGGCGTGCCTTACATCAACGCCGCGGCGTTCCAAGCGCCACCGGTTGATGCTAACGGTAACTTCACTCGCTTCGGCAATGAGCCCAATGGGGTGATTCGTGCCTTGAATAGCTGGCAGATCGATCTGGCACTGACTAAGGAAACAAAGCTCACAGAACGCCTCTCGATGGAATTTGCCGCGCAGGCATTCAACATTTTCAATCACGTGCAGTTCGGCGATCCCGGATCGCTAACGCTCAACTATGCTCCGGGAGCGAACGCAGCCAATCTGACGCCGCAGGGAGGGTTCGGTCTCATCAGCAGCACCGTGAATTTCAACAACAACAACGATAACGCTGCCTCACCCAATACGGGCACCGGCCTACCGAGACAGATTCAACTCATGGTCCGGTTCAAGTTCTAGGCGCAGAAGACGAAATGAGCTGACTTCACCGGTGCCCGCTCACCCCTCGCGATGCGGCCGGGACGGGTGTACACTGTTCGGCAGCATTCGAGGTCCAAAGGGAATCTCGACTAACGGGGTACGTCTACTGCGAGGGACCCCTGCCTTCCCCCGGCGATTGCTGGAGTGTTTATGAGGAGTTCTCCGGAAGCCAGGCGGACAATCACCACCCATGCCGTAAGAGACTCCTTCTTCGTCTCGAGCTTGTTCTCTTGTTGTCTGGCTTGCGTTATCTGCTTTTTCATTTATCCGACGATCGTCCTCGCCCAGAGTGGTTCGCAGTCGACTCCCGCCACCAGCCCCGCCCCGCAGTCCGAGAGTAAGCAGAATGCAGAGGAGCTTACTACTCACGACGAACCGGCCACGTTCAAAGTGAATGTGAAACTGGTGGTTGTTCGCGCAGTAGTTCGCGACTCCCAGGGACGCGCCGTCGGGAATCTTCGCCAGGAGGATTTTCAGGTCTTCGATAAAGGCAAGCCGCAAGTGATCACCCAGTTCGAAGTCGAACAGCCAGGAACACTGGCGGCGAAGACGCGCCAACAGTCGATTGAGAACTCCGGCGATAATTTATCCGCCGAGACTTCGCCGACTACCGGAAACGCGGCTCCTATGCCCGAGCGTTTTGTGGCTTACCTGTTCGACGATGTTCACCTGGAATTCGGCGATCTCGCGCGTGTGCGGGAAGCCGCGGAACGTCACCTGGCAACCTTGCGGCCCACCGATCGTGCAGCCATCTTCAGTACATCAGGCCAGACGGCTCTGGATTTTACGGACGACCACGCTCAACTCCGCGCCACTTTGCTCCGTCTCCAGCCCCGCCCCATCGCCCGCGGTTTTGGACAAGATTGTCCGGATATCAGCTACTACCAGGCGGATCTCATCGTTAACAAGAACGATCCTCAGGCAATGCAGGTGGGCATCCAGGATGCGATTGCATGTAGCCCGCCACCGCCCAACAATAACGCGTCGATGGCCATACAGATGGCGACAGCGTTGGTGCAAGGTGCCAGCGCAAGCGTATTGAGTGCAGGCGACCACGAAACCCGCATTTCTCTGGGCTTGCTGAAGAATGTCGTCCGCGACATCTCCAGGATGCCCGGCCAGCGGAGCGTTGTCCTGGTTTCTCCGGGATTCATCGCTCCGCAACTGGAGTACGAATACACCGACATCATCGATCGCGCCCTGCGCTCGCAGGTGGTCATCAATGCGCTCGATGCTCGCGGGCTGTACGTCCCGACCACTTTCGCAGATCCGACGCTAACGCGCGCGCCTCCTGGCGGTAAACTTTTGATCGACAGTGCGGCGGATTCCGCTCAGGCCGACCTTCTCGCCACTTTGGCGGATGGCACCGGCGGTGTTTTTTTCCATAACAGCAACGATCTCGACGAAGGTTTCCGTCGCGTTGCCGATACCCCCGAGTTTTCCTATGTGCTGGCCTTCGTTCCGCAAAACCTGAAGCTCGACGGCACCTTTCATAGTTTGAAGGTGACCCTGAAGAGCCCCCAGAAACTGACGTTGCAAGCCCGCCGCGGCTATTACGCGCCCAAGAACTTCGCCAGCCCGGACGAGCAAGCCAAGCAGGAAATTGTAGACGCAATGTATTCCCAGGAGGAGTTACACAATCTTCCAGTTAACTTGCACACGCAGTTTTTCAAGGCGAGCGACCAGGATGCCAAGCTCGTCATCCTCGCCCATGTGGATGTAAAACGCCTGCGTTTTCGAAAGCTTGAGGGCCGAAACAATAATGTTTTGACATGTGTGTCGGCTGTGTTTAATCGTAACGGAAACTTCCTTCAGGGAATTGAAAAGACTCTCACTATGAATTTGAAGGATGAGACTTTGGATCACAAGCTTAGCTCCGGTATTACGCTCAAGACGAGCTTCGACGTAAAGCCGGGAAGCTATCTGGTCCGGCTAGTGGTAAGGGACGCGGAAGGACAACTGATGTCCGCGGAAAACGGAACGGTTGAGATTCGTTAGACAGGCATCTTGGAGGTGTGGTATGCGCGATCGCCGTCTGGTTCTTCTGATTGGTTTGATCTGTCTGGCCAGTGGCTGGATGTTCTACGAATTAAGGTCGAACAACTCCGTGGCGTATGCCCAGCAGCCAGCCTCGGCAGACGCGGCCGACGTCCCGGTGATCCGGGCCGAGACACGGTTAGTTCTGGTGGATACCGTGGTGACCGACAAGAAAGGAAACTACGTAACAGATCTTGCCCAGAAAGACTTCAAGGTTTGGGAAGACGGCAAGGAGCAAACCGTTACCAGCTTTTCTTTTGAAGATAGCACTGGCTCCGCCAAGCCGCAGCCCCACTACATGGTCCTGTTCTTTGACAACTCCACCATGGACATGGGTGATCAAGTCAGGGCCCGTGACGCGGCCGCAAAGTTTATTGATGCGAATGCCGGACCCGATCATTTGATCGCCATCGCAGAGTTTGGCGGCACCGTGCACATCTCGCAAAACTTCACCGCTGATGCGGAGCGCTTGAAGCAGGTGGTGGCGGGTTTAAAAGGATCGTCAGTTTCGCCGAACGCGCAGCCACCTGTAATGGTGGCGTCCCTGGGGGCTCCGCCCATAGGTCCGTCTCTGAGCAATGCGGAAGCTGACTTCGGCGTCCAGACGGTGCTGCTTGCTCTGCGCAGCCTGGCGAAGGGCCTCTCCACCGTGCCGGGCCGCAAGACCCTGGTGATGCTGACCTCCGGCTTTCCGTTGAGCACTGAATACCAGTCGGAAGTGACCGCCGTCATCGATACCTGCAACAAATCGAACGTTGCCATCTATCCCATTGATGTCCGCGGTTTGGTGGCTCCGAATATGTCGGCGCCGCACAGCAGGCTGTCGCCGCCTTCGAACCGTTCGGTGGCGGGATCGTATGTGCCAGCCGCATTTCACTATTCGGGAAGACTCTCACCAGCCTGCGCTCGAGTTGGCTGCCTTTGCTGAACTGGATGCCGCTTCCCGCACAACATGGCGGCGGTGGCGGCGGTGGTGGTGCATGGCGGGGGTGGATCCGGTGGCGGTGGGACCGGTGGGGGTGGAACCGGCGGAGGCGGAACTGGCGGTGGCGGTCACGGTGGCGGTGGAACTGGCGGCGGGACTACCGGCGGCGGCGGCGGCAAGACCGGGGGCGGCAGTGGAACCACGGGCGCACCTGCATACAACAATAGCCTCAACAATCCCTACAATCAGCCCCGGCAGATCGTTCCCCAATTTCCTCCGAGCGCTTCTGACAACCAGCAGGTTCTCTATCAACTGGCCGACGGCACCGGCGGATTTGTCATCCTCAACACCAATGATTTGCTGGGTGGCCTGGAAAGGATCGCCAAGGATCAAAACCAGTACTACCTTCTTGGCTACAAGCCCGCAGTTTCAGCCGAAGGGAGTTGCCACACCTTGAAGGTCAAAGTGGAGCGTGGAGGAACCAATGTCCGCGCCCGCAGTGGCTATTGCAACGTCCGGCCGGCGGATCTCTTGGCCGGCAATCCGATCGAGAAGGATCTGGAGAGCCGCGCCGGCGGCGAGATGCAGGGCAACGTCACCGCTTTGATGCAGGCTCCGTTTTTCTATACTTCGCCCAATACGGCCCAGGTCCACCTTGCGTTGCAGATTCCTTCCGCAGCGCTGAAGTTTGAAAAGGTAAAAGGGAAGCAACACGCGGCCATCAACATATTGGGAATCGCGTATAAGACGGACGCGTCGATCGCGGCGCGTTTCAGCGATACGGTCAACATCGACTTAGAGGACAAGAAACAAGTCGAGGAATTCCAGAAGCAACCGTTTAACTACGAAAATCAGTTTGGCATCGCCTCCGGCGAGTACAAACTCAAAGTCGTCTTCAGTTCCGGCAACCAGAGCTTTGGCAAACTGGAAATGCCTCTTTCGATTGACGCGTACCACGGCCAGGAATTCAGCATTAGCGGCCTGGCTCTCAGCAACAACCTTCGCCGCGCGGCCGACATTGCGCTGGATATAGACAGCGAGCTGTTGGAAGATAGAACTCCTTTAGTCGCGCAGGGCTTCCAGATTTCGCCGTCAGCATCCAACCATTTCAAGAAGACCGACAATGCCGCCATCTACGTGGAGGTCTACGAACCGCTCATGAGAAATCCGAACCCTCCAGACGTTGCATTTGAGCTGAAAGTCGTCGAACCCAAAAGTGGAGAAGAGAAACTTCGGGTTCGTAACAGAATCCCCAAAGGAAAAGATGGAGTTCCGGTGATTCCGCTGGGACTCAAGCTGCCGGTTGCTTCGCTTGCGCCTGGTTCCTATCGCGTCGAACTCCGGGCCATGGATTCGGTCGGCGGCGCCAGTAAGACACGTACGGTTGACTTCGAAGTGGAGTGATGGACCATGCGCCGGGCGGTTGCGCTCGACCTGTAAGAGCCGCTTCGCATATGATTTGAGCATGACTGCTGCGCAGGCGTGTTGCCCGGGACGCAGGTCCGCTCGATGATCATCACACGGAGTCCGCTGAGGATTTGCCTCGGCGGCGGCGGCACCGACCTCCCGTCCTATTACCGGCAGCATACTGGCTTTGTCATCTCCGCCGCCATCAGCCGGTACGTCTATATCACCATCAATGAAGCGTTTCGTCCGCGGATCATCGTGAAGTACTCCAGGTTTGAAGATGTGGAACGCGTCGATGAGATCCAGCACCCCATCATCCGCGAAGCCTTGAAGTTGACTGGCGTAACCGGGCCCTATCTTGAAATTGTCAGCCTTTCTGACATCCCGGCCGGTACCGGGATGGGCTCTTCCGGCAGTTTCACCACTGCCCTCTTATGTGCTCTCCACACGCTGAAGAGAGATTTTGTCCCGCCGCGCGACCTCGCGGAGCAGGCTTGTCACATCGAATTGAAGTTGCTCAACGAACCCATCGGCAAGCAGGACCAATACATTGCTGCTTTTGGCGGCATTACATCCTTCCATTTTTTGCCCGATGATCAGGTTCTCGTCGAACCTCTGAAAATTCCACCCGAGACTATGGCCAATCTCGAAGACAACCTGCTCTTGTTCTTCACCGGAAGCTCGCGCAATGCTTCTGACATTCTTCGCGACCAGGATTCACGGACCAAGCAGAACAACTCCGAGATGATTGAAAATCTTCACTTCACCAAGCAACTGGGCATCGAGAGCCGCGACGCTCTGCTGGCCGGGGACTTGCACAAGTTCGCCAATTTAATGAATGTGCACTGGGAGCACAAGAAGAAACGGTCTCCGGGAATGAGCAGCGGTGAAATCGATCAATTGTATGAACTGGCGATCGCCAACGGCGCGCTCGGCGGCAAACTTATCGGCGCCGGAGGAGGCGGATTTCTCATGTTCTACACAGAAGAGAAGACTCGACTCCGAGGTGTCATGCGACACGCGGGACTTCGCGAAGTCCGCATGCAGTTCGATTTTGCCGGAACCACGGTGGTGGCGCATTCCTAGGGGGATGCATTGTTGACGGTTGCCATTCTCGCTGGCGGACTCGCTACCCGCTTGCGGCCCATGACCGAGGCGGTGCCGAAGTCGCTGCTGGAAGTTAACGGCGAGCCCTTTGCCCTGCATCAACTGCGCCTCCTGCAATCGAAAGGCATCCGCCGCGTCGTGTTTTGCGTGGGGCATCTTGGCGAGTTAATTCGGCGCGCCATCGGCGACGGCGCCGCCCTGGGCCTTCAGGTAGACTACTCATTCGACGGACCTGCCTTGTTGGGCACGGCGGGAGCCGTCAGGAACGCCTTGCCAAAGTTAGGCGACTCTTTCTTCGTGATGTACGGTGATTCGTATCTTCCGTGCGATTATGGTGCGATCGCCCGGAGTTTCGAATCTTCTGTGCAAAGCAAGGGCATGCTGGGAATGATGACCGTCTTTCGCAACGAAGGAAAATGGGACACCAGCAACGTCGAGTTCGAAGCCGGAGAGATTGTTGCCTATAGCAAGACCCACCGCACTCCGAGGATGCACCACATCGACTACGGGCTGGGAGTTTTTCGCGCCGAAGCATTCGAGCACTTAGCAGCGGGTAAGCCTTGTGATCTGTCTGAACTATACGGCGATCTTCTGCGAGGGAAGCAACTGGCGGCGTTCGAAGTGCAGGAGCGGTTCTACGAGATCGGTTCGCCCGAAGGACTGAAAGAGACGGCGGAATTCCTCGCCGCACCTGATGCGATCCCAGAATCGTAATCATGTCAACAAAGAACACATTCGCACAAGAGTTTCTGGCGGAAGCCAAAGAAGTAATCGACCGCCTGGACGCCGCCAGCATCGAGAACGCCGCTTCTCTGCTGGCGCAAACCCGCGCATCCGGCGGACGCTTGTTCATCCTCGGTGTAGGAGGCAGCGCGGCCAACGCTTCGCACGCCGTGAACGACTTCCGCAAGATCGCGGGTATCGAAGCTTACGCCCCGACCGACAATGTTTCCGAGCTTACGGCCCGGGTAAACGATGAAGGCTGGGCGACCGTGTTCGAGGCCTGGCTCAGAGTGAGCCGCTTGCGCGCCAGCGACCTCGTGCTCGTGTTTTCGGTCGGCGGTGGCGATCTCGAAAAAAACGTCAGCCCAAATCTGGTGGCTGCTCTTCAACATGCGAAGACTGTGGGCGTGAAGATCGTGGGGATCGTCGGCCGGGATGGCGGCCACACCGCTAAAGTAGCCGATGTTTGCATCCTTATCCCTACGGTTAACACGGCCCACATCACCCCGCACACAGAAGCGTTCCAGGCCGTCGTGTGGCATTTGCTCGTTTCGCATCCCGCCGTGAAGCAGCGCCAAACCAAGTGGGAGTCGACTGCACCCGTCGGCGGACAACTCCGTCCGGCGGTGTTCCTCGATCGCGATGGCGTTCTCAACCGGGCTGCAGTGCGCGATGGTAAGCCGTTACCCCCGCCCGGAATCGAAGAGTTTGAACTTCTGCCCGACGTCGCATCGTCATTACTCGACTTGAAAGCGCACGGATTCGCTCTGTTCGTGATCACCAACCAGCCCGACGTCGCGCGTGGTGCGCAGACCCGCGCGACCGTCGAGCGCATTCATCAAATGCTTTCGTCCTCGCTGCCGATCGACGATATCTTCGTCTGCTATCATGACGATGCGGATCAATGCGCTTGCCGCAAGCCCCTGCCCGGTTTGTTATTCGAGGCTCAGCGCAAGCACAATATCGATCTCTCTCGCAGTTTTTTCGTGGGCGATCGCTGGCGTGACATCGATGCCGGCCACGCCGCAGGTTGCAAAACGGTCTTGATTGATTATGGTTATCGCGAGAGAAAGCCGGCGCAACCTCCAGAGGCTACTGTGCGATCGTTGCGAGAAGCCGCTGACTGGATTCTTAGCTCCAGTTTGAAGGAGTCTCATAATAAAGATGAAGTCCGTGTCTGAATTGCGGGTTCAGGTGTTTGCTGACGGCGCCGACAAGGCCAGCATGCTGGAGCTCTATCGGCAGCCCTACATCAAGGGTTTCACCACGAATCCAACCCTGATGCGAAAAGCGGGCATCACTGATTATGAGCGCTTTGCTCGCGAAATCCTTCAACACATTCCGGACCGTCCGATCTCTTTTGAAGTTTTCGCCGATGACGAAGCAGGAATGGAACGCCAAGCCCGCAAGATTGCCCGCTGGGCTGCGAATGTGTACGTGAAAATTCCGGTCACCAATACCCGACGGGAGGCGACGTACGAGTTGATCCGGCGCCTGAGCGCCGAGGGCATTCAGGTCAACGCGACTGCAGTTCTGACCCTCGATCAGGTGGACCAACTCGCGCGTGCTCTGCGCGGCGGTGCGCCTTCCTACATTTCCGTTTTTGCCGGACGAGTTGCTGACACCGGCCGCGATCCCGTCCCTATCATGAAATCCGCGCTTGAGTTAATGGCGCCCGAGCCCAATACGCAGCTCGTGTGGGCCAGCCCCCGGGAACTGCTGAACATCATCCAGGCCGACGAAATCGGCTGCCACATTATTACTGTTACCTCGGATGTTCTTAAGAAGGTCAACCTGATCGGCAAGAACCTGCATGACTACTCGCTCGAGACCGTGCAGATGTTCCATGACGATGCGGCACATTCCGGATACTCGCTGGATCTCGCGCGCGATGAACGCCCGGTTGGATCGATCAGCTCTTAAGCGCTTTCAATGGTTTAGCGTTAGGACAGTGGCTATTGCAGGCTTAGATTCATCTGGCCGTGGTTATCAAAGTTGACCCGCAGCACCGTTTCCTGGCCGCTGGCGAACCTTCCTTCGATCGTGGCAGCCTGCTGCTCAGAAAGATCGGCGCCCGAACTTACCTGCACCTTGAGAAGATGTTTTCCGGGCGGAATTTGCATGGCATGGAATTCATGGCCCTGAACCTGTCGGAACATGACCAAATGTCTCTTTTCTATTCCTTCCAATGGATGCGAATAGGTCAGCAGATCATCGACCCAGATTGACAAGGTAGCGCCGACAAACTTGTGATCTACCTGGATTTCCAGCAGAGCAGCAGGGAGTCGCGAACTTGAATGTCTCCCTTCGATAGCAGACGGATGGGTTCCGGCTGCCGCCGGACTGCTTCCGCCTGCAGTTGGACTGGAGCTTACTCTCAGGCGAGAAGACTCTGAGATGGCCGGTTCTGATGCGCCCGGTGCAGCAGGTGCTGTTTGGATTGCGGTCGCAGGTAGCGCCTCCTGGTGCCAGGCGAGATGCCCCACCCGAACTCCAAGTACAAGAAGCCCGACCACAAGCAAGGCACCGGCGAGAGATTGCTTTCGCATCGTCGCCATCAGGCTGTCTGCCGCGCCGTGTTGCACCCTGGAAGATCGCTGGTTGGAGCGGTCCATGGCTTGAGCCGCCAGTGGCCCCATGGAGGCCAATCTGCCGGTGTCGGCAGCCGATTGTGGGGCGCCTCCGGCGGAATCCGGTTGTTTTGCTTTGCTCCATGGCTCGCGTCCCTGCTGCAGATCCTGGATATCCAGCACCATTTCCATCCCACGCTGGTAGCGTTGGCTCGGATCCTTCGCGATAGCTCGCATGATGATGTAGTCGAGGCCAGGCGGCAATTCGGTTTCCAGAATCGTCGCCGGAACAGGGTCGCGGTTGACTACTTTGAATGCGACAGTGCGGGCGCTGTTTCCTTGAAACGGCCTGTAACCCGTCAGGAGCGTGTACAAAACTACGCCTAGAGAAAATAAGTCCGACCGTCCATCCACAGCTTCGCCCCCCAACTGCTCGGGCGACATGTAAGCGGGTGTGCCTAAAACACGCTCTCCCGACGTGTGGTTCGCGAGGTTCAGCTTCGCCACTCCGAAGTCGGCGATCTTCACGTGCCCGTCTCCAGTAACCAGAATGTTCGCGGGCTTCAGATCGCGATGAACGACGCCTTGACCGTGCGCACAATCCAGGGCATCTGCCAGATCGAGCGCTACTTGAAGGGCTTGCTCCGGCGCTAACTTATTGCCGTTGCGCGCGAGCAGAACCTTGTCGAGGGACTGCCCCGCAACAAACTCCATGACGATGTAAGGCGCGTGGGTCTCGGGTTCCTCTCCCACGTCGAAGATGGTTACAATTCCGGGGTGTGACAGGCGGCCCGCCGCTTCTGCTTCCCGGAAGAACCGCTCGCGATACTCGAGTTCCTCTTCAGGAGGCTGACCAGCCAAGGAAATCGTCTTCACCGCGACCACACGATTGATCTTGGGATCACGCGCTTTGTAGACGATACCCATCGCTCCCCGGCCCAGCTCGGCCAGGATCTCGTAGCGACCAAAACGCTCGGTTCGGTGATCGTCCATAGGGGTGCATCTGCCAGCGTGCGGACACAACCTTCCTGCACAGCTCTCCCAACGCCCGCAGCGAACGGGCCTTGCCGTGCGGATATTGTCTACTCAATGATTAGGGGGCGACAGGTTACTGACGTACTCAAGCCTTTTCCGCAGTTCGTTACTTGCGCTGAAGTGGGAATGATCTAGTCCGCCCTTATCCCGGATACTTTCCCGTGATGTAGCCTTCCAGTTCCTGAATAGTCTGGGCCTGATCCGTAATGATCCACTTCACAAGATCGCCCAGCGAAACCACACCCACCACTGCGTCATCCTCAGCTATCACCGGAAGATGCCGAAAACGGTGCCTGGTCATGATTGACATGCACTCGTCCACAGCATGGCGCGGGCTCACGAAAACGACAGGCGATGTCATGATGTCGCGGACCAGAAGGTCTTTCGAAGAATGGCCTTTTAGGGTCACTTTGCGGGCGTAGTCACGCTCGGACAGGATGCCGACCAGTTTGCCATCGGAAATAACCAGCAAAGCACCGATGCTCTCCACCGCCATTTTCTCAACCGCCTCGTAGACTGACTGGTCGGGCTTCACGGATAGAACTCTGCTGTTGGCCTTGCTCTTCAGCACCAATGCAATCGTGTCCGTGAGTTTCATGTTGGTCCCCTCTAGCCGGGCAAGATTATACGCCTGACCGTTCCCGATCCACTCGCAGATGGCCTTCCGGCGCGAACAGCTAAGATGACACGTGCAACCCATTTGGATGGTGCTGCCACCTGTCACATTTTCCGGATTCTGGGCTTGAGTTGCATTTTTGCGCTTGTACTTGTCTATAATGGCCGGGGCACGGCGCGGCTTCGGTCCTCCCGGCAAGAAGTTGGGTTCGCGCCTGTCATCCTGATTGCCTGCGCGCTGCCGGTCGAGGTTGCGAAGAAATGTCCGTTGACTGCATGAATGTGAGACCCGGAGTTGAAGTGGCGAGCCTCACCGACGTGGGCTGCCAGCGCGATAACAACGAGGACTCCTACCTCTATTGGGAACCAACCAGCGATGAGGAATTCCGGCGCAAAGGACGATTAGCGGTAATTGCAGACGGCATGGGCGGACACGAGGGTGGCCAGGAAGCCAGCCGCCTGGCAGTGGAGACGGTTCGGGCGGTCTACGATCAGGCCTCGGGCGAAGATCCTCAGGCCGCTCTGGTCGAGTCCTTTACCGCGGCCCATACATGCATTCAAAACTACGCTGACCGCCATCCTGCATTTCAGGGCATGGGGACCACTTGCACCGCCCTGGTTCTGCGTGGCCGGCAGCTTTATTTTGCCCATGTAGGAGACAGCCGCCTATACCTCATTCGGGGCGCGCGCATCTTGCGGCTGACTCGCGACCATTCCTACGTTGGCCGGCTGGTCGAGAGCGGAATAGTCCGCGCGGAAGATGCGGAAAAGCACCCCCAGCGCCACATCCTGACCGCCGCCTTGGGAGCAGGCAGGGAACTGGCAGTCGACGGCGCCGAACAGGGGTTGGCCTTGCAAGAGGGAGACGATCTCCTGCTTTGCACCGACGGCCTGTGGAGCGTCGTGACCGAAGAGGAACTGGAGGCTGCGCTCAGCGGCACCCCCCCGGCAGAGTCTTGTGCAGAGTTGGTGAAGCTGGCCCGCCAGCGAGGCGCACCAGACAACGTGACCCTGCAAGTACTGCGCGTCGGTGCTGACTTACAACCCTAAGGCTAGGCCGTCCGTAAGGGGTCCTCCGTTTCCGCAGAATTCTCTTCCGAAACTGCAACTGGATGCACATTCTCTTCCCTTGCCGACTGCCCCGGATTCCCGTAAGTTACTGAACAATTTGGGCGTTACCATGCCCGCAGAAACGGAACCATGATTGCAATGCCCGTAACGTCCATAAAGTCTATTGATACACTGGACTTTGTGGCATAATCGCTGACCATGAAAATCTCTCAGAAGGGACTCTACGCGCTGCAGGCCATGATGATGCTTGCCCGTCATCATCATCAGGGAGCCATCAAGATCCGCGAAATCGCCTACGAAGAGGATCTTCCAGAAAAATTTCTTGAACTCATCCTCCTCGAACTGAAGAATGCGCGCATGGTCGAGAGTGTGCGCGGAGCCAAGGGTGGCTACCAGCTTCGCCGCGAACCCTCCGAGATTCGGCTCAGCGAGATCATGCGTTTGATCGATGGCCCGCTCGCTCCGTTTGCCGACGCCGAGCAACTGCGCGTGTTGATCGACCGTGATCTGCCGCACCGTGCGCTCTACCAAGTGTTTCTCGAAGTGCGCGATGCGGCCGCCAAGATACTGGAAAACACTACGCTCGCGGATCTGATATCCGGCACAGGGCCGCGTTCTGCCAAGGGCAGAAGCACGGCCAAAAAGAAGGAGAAAGAGAAGGGCAGTGTCTTCCCGATGGTTGTTGGGAAGCCACAAAAAGTTGAATAAATGACGCGCCTCCAGCTGGTTCCTCGCCTGCCAGCTTGAGTTCTAAGGTTGATTTGGAAGGAAGACCCTTCCGGGTTTTCCGCAAGCAAACATTCTTCGATCAAATCGAAAGGGTTTGCTCGCAATCCATAGTAAGTCGATGGTGTTAATAGGAACAGGCGTAATCGCCACTTCAGAAACGTTGGACGAAACAGAGACTCAAGACGTGACGATTGCGAATTCGATTTTTATCTGTCGTCTGAAAGTGATGTCGGACCAAAACCAAAAAAAGGAGAGGATCTAAATTTCATGAAACATGTTAGGAACGCATTTCTCATAGTCTTCGCGCTGGGGGGTCTTTCCGCTGGTGCCTGGACTCAAACCTCGCAGTCAACGACGCCGTCCCCAAAACAGAAGCACAAAGAAGCCGCAGCGGCGCCGGCACCCGCCATAACCGCTGCCGATGTCCAGGCGCTGAAAGACGCTCTGGCGGCGCAGCAGGAGGAGATTGAGTCTCTCCGGGACGAATTGCATCGCAAGGATCAAGTTGCGCAGCAAGCCCAATCCATCGCTGCTGATGCCGCAGCAAAAGCGGACGCAGCTCAGACCCAGGCCAGCCAGGACCAGCAAGCGGTAGGCCAACTGAAGGGTGATCTCGCCGATCTGAGATCCGTAAACAGCACGGTAGCAAACAATGCAATCTTGAAAAACGCCGTGTTGACGTTGCAAGACCCACCCCAGACGTCGGGCCCAGACTCGCCGCAGACGTTCAACAAGGAGATGGAGGGCCCTGTGACCCTGCACTTCCGGGGGATCAACATCACGCCCGGCGGATATGTGGAAGCGGCATTCGTGCGGCGTTCGAGAGCGCTGGGCGCGGATCTGCCTACTCCCTTTAGTTCTCTCACAATGCCGGGCGCTTCGCAAAGCCAACTCTCGGAGTTTTTCGGATCAGCCCGCCAGTCTAAGATCACGGGCTTCGTCGATGGCCGCCTGAAGGACGTAGACCTATCCAGCTACGTCTCCGCCGACTTCCTCTCTGCCGGCGTTACCTCCACCTCTACCCAAACCAATAGTTACACTCTCCGTCTCCGCCAGGCGTGGGGGCAGGCCAAGTTTCACAATGGCTGGAGCTTCCTTGGCGGCCAGGAGTGGAGCCTGGTCACCGAGAATGGCCAGGGAATTTCCCCTGACGACGACCTCGGCCGAACCAACGATGCCCGGCCCAAGACGATCGATCCGTCGTATAACGTGGGCTTCGTTTTCGCCCGCCAGTACGGCATCCGCCTGACCAAGAGCTTCAGCAACAAGGTTGCCGTCGCGGTCGCGATGGAGGCCCCCCAGGCTACCCTCACTTCGCATGGCAACGCCGCCAATTATCTATTGGGCGAGAGTGGCGCAAGCAACAGCTACAACACCACTGCGACCTATTCGTTCAATCCCTCACCCGATATCATCGCCAAGATCGCCTTCGATCCCGGCTTCGGACACTACGAGGTATTCGGTCTCTTCGACCGCTTTCGCGACCGCGTTTTCCCCTGCGGAGACGTGGCTACAACCGCAAGCTGCGATGGCCTGGCCGCCGGTGTGACCTCGGCAGTGGGAGCCCACAACGCTTCCAAAGATGGAGGCGCAATAGGCGCAAGCGCCCGCTGGAGACTTCCAAAGCACTTCGTCTTCGGTGTGAAAGGTTTCGGCGGAAGTGGAATCGGCCGTTACGGCCCCGCGGGGCTGCCGGATACTTCGATCTACGCCGATGGCACGCTTCATCTGGTTAAGAACCTAATCGGGCTGAGCACCCTCGAGTGGCACGGGAAGAAACTCGACCTCTACGCCTACGCCGGAGCCGAGTATGCGAGCCGTTCGGCTGATTTTGATCCGGTAATCGGCAAGCAAGTTGGTTACGGCGCGCCCGGGTTCAACAACTCAGGTTGCTACTCCGAGACGCTACCGGCGACAAGCACTACCAACGGCACCGCAGGATTCGACCCGGGCGGCTTAGCCAATTGCACCGCGGATACCCGTGCAGCGATCGAAGGAACCTTTGGCTTCTGGTACCACTTCTACACCGGGCCCAGAGGAAGGTTCCAATTCGGCACGCAATATTCCTACGTGACTCGTCAGACCTGGTCTGGCGTTGCGCCGGTAGGGGCTCCTTCAGGGTCACCCGAAGGCTTGGACGGCATGATCTTCACTTCGTTCCGCTACTACTTGCCGTAGACCTTAAATGGCCCCGCGTCGGCATCGACTCGGGGCCACGAGGTTTTAACGACAAGTTTCCATGGATGCTCAACTTTCTGGGGGGCGCCTTCCCTTCGGAAAACGCCGCCGGCCCGGTTTTGGCTTACTCTTCTTTTCCGGGCCGGCGCTCACGGTCGAAGAAACCCACCCGCCAGCCTGACGCCGCTGCTCCTGCAGGAAGACTCATCTTGGCTTCCTGCAAATTAACACTGCATTAACCGTGCCGTAACACTCGTTTAACGAAGGAGAAGTAAGTTCATCTGTCCGAATCACTACAAAGTTGATTGTGATTGCGGTAACGGCCGGACTGGCGCACGGCTCAATACGCGTTGGAAAAGGTGAAGGTCAAGTCACCCGGGATTGCAAAGAAGTCCCAGTCTGTTCCCCGGAAAGTACGGTTCGACTAAAACTCAAAAAGGAGAGGATTGAATTTCATGAAACCAACTAAAACTGTGTTCATCATCGCCCTAACGCTTGCGGTTCTCACCGCCGGCGCGTGGGCAGAAGACGGCGCGTCAGGTGCCCCGGCTGCCAGCGCAGCCGCCCCGGCACCAGCGCCGACGGTAGTTACGGCGGCCGATGTCCAGGCATTGAAAGATGCCTTAGCCGCGCAACAGTTACAGATCCAGCGGCTTACCGAGCAGTTACAGCGCCAGCAGGCCTGGCAGTCGCAGCAATCCGCAGCGGCAACTGCGACCAGGACCGACGCAGCCCCAACTCAAGCAGTTCCGCAACAGTTGGCGGAGGTAAACACCAGCGTTGCGGTTCAGCAAAATGCCGTGCAAGGCTCCGAACCGAATACGCAGGAAGTGAAGAACGTCAGCCCGGAGTGGGAGACCCCAATGTCCATCCACCTCAAGGGCGTCACTATCACGCCGGGCGGCTTCGTGGCGGCTGAATTTGTGCGTCGTTCGCGAGAACTGGGAGCCGACGTTATCACTCCCTTCAATAACCTGACCATGCCAGGCGCTTCGCAGGGCACTCTGCCGGAGTTCTTCGGTACCGGTCGCCAGTCACGGCCTACGGTCTTTGTCGGCGGCAAAATGAAAGATGTGGAACTTTCCAGCTACGTATCGGGTGACTTCCTGTCTTCTGGCACCACATCCAACAACAACCAGACGAACAGCTACACGTTCCGTCTCCGCCAGGCGTGGGGCCAGGCCAAGTTCAGCAACGGTTGGAAATTCCTCGGCGGTCAGGCATGGAGCCTGGTGACCGAGATGAAGTCGGGCATCGCCCCCAGCGATGACACGGGCAGAGTCAACGATGCCCGGCCCGCGACAATCGACGGCCAGTACTCGGTCGGATTCACTTTCGCCCGTCAGTACGGGCTTCGCCTGACCAAAGACTTCAGCAATGGAGTTTCGGTCGCCTTCGCCATGGAGAATGCCCAAGGCACGCTCTCCACGAGTAACAACGCGGACAATTTCCTGCTCGGCCAAACCGGCGCTACCAATGAAATGAACGCCTTCAACGGTACTTACACCGCCAATCCAGCCCCCGATCTCGTCGCCAAGATCGCATATGATCAAGGCCACGGGCACTATGAGATCTTCGGCCTGGCCGACCGTTTTACCGACCGGGTCTTCCCCTGCGTAGAACCTGGCACCAACCTGATATGTACAGGTGGTACCACCGCGACGGGCGCCTACAACGCCTCGAAAGAAGGCGGCGGCTTTGGCTTCAACGCCCGCTGGACTATCCTCGACAAGCATCTCGTTTTTGGCCTTCACGAGTTCGGAGGCACCGGAGTAGGCCGTTACGGAGCCGCCGGACTCCCCGATCTTTCCATTCACGCCAACGGAACCCTTGACCTGATCAGGAACAACCAGGGTCTGGGTACACTCGAGTTTCATGGCAAGAAACTCGACATTTACTCCTACGCCGGAGTGGAATATGCCGGCCGGGCATATGACTTCGATCCTCAATTGAACACTGGGGCAGGAGGCTACGTCGGCTACGGAGCGCCGGAATTCAGCAATGCGGGCTGCTATAACGAAGTGGCTCCCGCCGTGAATACCGGTTTCACTCCGAGCGGACTCGCCCATTGCTCGGCTCAAACGCGGGTGATCATGGAAGGTACGCTCGGCTTCTGGTACCGCTTCTACAACGGGCCCAAGGGCAGGTTCCAGTTCGGCACCCAGTACTCGTACGTAACGCGTTCTACTTGGTCCGGAGTCGCAGGCCCAGGAACTTCAGGGTCGCCCTCAGGACTGGATAACATGATCTTCACCTCGTTCCGCTACTACTTGCCGTAAACCCAAAATGGTCCCGCGTCAGCCTCTTGACGCGGGACCACCTGGTTCTAACGAACAAGTTTCAACGGACACTCAACTTTCTGAGGGGCGCCTTCCCTTCGGAAACGCCGCCGGCACGGTTTTGGCCTACTCTCCTTTTCCGGGCCGGTGGTGTTAACTTAATCTACGCCAAGATTTTCGACCATGAACTCTCGACGCGACTTCATCAAACGCCTATCAGCGGCTGCACTCGCCGCAAGCGCAGCTCCATCCATCTTGACTTGGGCCTTCCCCCAAGGTCAATCAGTCGATGTCCCCGGCGAAGAGGGCATGATCCTTCGCTCCTTCCGCTTCGTTGATCTCGAAACCCCGGTCGAGTATTTCAACAGCTGGCTCACCCCGGTCCCGCACTTCTTCGTGCGCAATCACATGCACGAACCCAGCGAACTCGATCCCCCCGACGCCAATGACTGGCGTCTCGCGCTCGGCGGCGAAGTAGACAAACCGATCACCTTGAACCTGGCCGATCTTTCCAAAATCGAAGCTCACTCCGTCGTCAACACACTCGAATGCGCCGGTAATGGCCGCAGCCTGCATCGCCCTCAGGTCCCTGGCGTTCAGTGGGGGAAGGGCGCAGTAGGCACCGCGCGGTTTTCCGGTCCACGCCTGCGCGATGTCTTGCAGCGCGCCGGAGTGAAATCCACCGGCAAGCATGTCATGTTTCGCGGTCTCGACGAAGTTCCCGGCAAAGTCCCACCCTTCATACGCAGCATCCCCATCGAGAAGGCGCTCGATGCTGACACGCTAATCGCCACGCACATGAACGGGGCCGCACTTACCAAGCATCACGGTTTTCCCGCGCGCGCTCTAGTCCCCGGCTGGATCGGTGCGGCGTCCTGCAAGTGGCTTACTGAAATCAAAGTGCTCGAAGCGGAATTCGTCGGCAATTTTATGAGCCCCGCCTACCGCTTCCCAAATCAACCGGTGCAACCCGGAGATGCGGTGAAGCCGGAAGATACGCACCCACTCACCGCATTGACCGTCAAGTCTGTGATCGCCGGGCCGGCCGACGGAGCCAGTCTGAAAGCGGGCAAGGTCCTCGTGCACGGCGCAGCTTGGGCCGGGGAAGCGGATATCACGAAAGTCGAGATCTCCACCGACGGCGGCTCAACCTGGAATCCCGCCAACCTCGATCGCGAACAATCCCACTATGCCTGGCGGCTGTGGCGCTACGAGTGGAGAGCGGGCAAGGCTGGCGACTACACCATCCTTTCAAGGGCGACGGACAGCCAGGGACGCACTCAACCCTCCACCGCAGCGTGGAATCCCAGCGGCTATCTCTACAACGCTGTCGACCAGGTGAAGATCCATGTTTCCTAAAGCGCAAGAACGTTGTGAAAAAGCGCGGCTTCAGCCCGCGCCGAACCTCGGAGCTACACATCCCCGAAGGGGATGTGCGGCGGAGTGGAGGGACCTGCTGTTTCTGGCCACGACGCTGACCGCCGTCGCGCTGCTCGCCTTGCCGTACCTCGCGCAGGCTCAGAAAGCCGCGCCAGCAAAAGTCAACGCCGATCTGCCCGTGGGCGCAATGCAGGCCAAGGCCACCACCGCCTGCCTGGAGTGCCACGAGGCAAGAATCATCCTCCAGCAGCGTCTCAGCAAAGCCGCATGGACGAAAGAGGTCGACAAGATGACGAAATGGGGAGCAGTGGTCGATCCCAGCGATCGCGATGCCCTTATCGATTACCTGAGCACGAACTTTAGCCCAGATAAGCCCGCCTACGAACCCCAGCGCACCTTGGGTTCGGGGAAGGCGTCGAAGTAGAGACTCTCGGCAGAAAAAAAGCAAAGCGCCACCGACCCAATGTCCAGAGGTTTTGCGGACATTACGGCAGCGCCGCCATTAATGAGCCCAAACTGCAATAAAGTATAAAAACGAGCCTGCACTACTTCTAGTGCACAGTAAGGTACTTGGAAACAAAACCCTCCTCAACGCCACTAGGGTTTCTCGTCTGTGACATCTGTGGTTGAGTTCTTTTCTGGCCTCAGCAGGGGAAACAGAATCACATCGCGGATGGTATGCGAATCCGTCAGCAGCATCGCCAGTCGGTCCACACCTACGCCCACGCCGCCGGCCGGCGGCATCCCATACGACAGCGCGCGAATGTAGTCTTCGTCCATCTGGTGCGCCTCGAGATCGCCGCGCTCGCGCTCTGTTAACTGCGCTTCAAAGCGCCGCCGCTGATCTTCCGGATCGTTGAGTTCGCTGAACCCGTTGGAAATCTCCATCTGTCCCGCATAGATTTCAAACCGCTCGGTCCACTCCGGCTCATCCGGCTTCTGCTTCGACAGCGGCGACACCGCGGTAGGGAACTCATAGATGATTGTTGGCTGCGTAAGATGCTCCTCCGAAGTCGCTTCAAACAAACTCGCAATCGTCTTGCCCAAAGGCTCCTTCGGATCGTACGCCATATGCGCGTGCACCTGATTGAAGCGCTCGACCAGTTTTCTGACCCCATCGTGAGAGGCGAAATCGCTCATCGCAGGCTTCGTGCCTGCCGCATCCGGCCAGTAGTGAATGATGGCCTCGCGCATGGTCATACGCTTCCAGTTCGCCCAATCAATTTCCTGATCGCCCCACTTCGCCTTCGTTCCGCCATTCACATCCTTCGCCGCCTGCGTGATCAACTCCTGCGTAAGGTCCATCACGCCTTGATAATCTGTGTACGCCTGGTAGAACTCCAGCATGGTGAATTCAGGATTCCATCGCCAACCCAGGCCTTCGTTGCGGAAGTTGCGGTTAATTTCATACACGCGATCGAACCCGCCCACCACCAGCCGCTTCAAATAAAGTTCCGGCGCAATGCGCAGGTACAAGTCCATATCCAGCGTGTTGTGATGCGTAACAAACGGCCGCGCTACGGCTCCGCCCGCAATGGGCTGCATCATCGGCGTCTCGACCTCGACAAATCCATGTGCTTCCATGGTGCGCCGCAGCGACTGTACTAGCTTGCTGCGCTTCAGAAACACTTCCCGCACTTCAGGATTCATCACCAGATCGACGTAGCGCTGACGGTAACGCAACTCCACGTCCGTAAGTCCGTGAAATTTTTCCGGCAGGGGCAGCAGGTCTTTGCTGAGAAAAGTGATCTCCTCCACATGAATCGTTAGCTCGCCAGTACGCGTGCGAAACAGGTAGCCGCTGACGCCGATGTGGTCGCCCAGGTCGAGCAGTTTGTACAACTCGAATCCTTTATCGCCCACCGCATCTTTCTTCACGTAAATCTGCAGCCGCTTTCCATCCTGCTGCAGATGGCAAAACCCGGCCTTGCCCATCAGGCGGATTGCCATGATGCGCCCGGCCACGCGCACGTTGATTCGCGGAGTCTCTAGTTGCTCGGCAGTTTTCTCCGAATAGTCCGCCAGAATCTGCGGAATCGTGTGCGTGAAATCGTACTTGCTTCGGTACGCGGTCTGGCCAAGCGCCTCAATCTGCTTCAGCTTCTGGCGGCGAAGTTCGTAAACATTTTCGTCGAATGCCAAGAGAATCCTTTGACAGGGAATTGCGCCTTACCCGCGGGTTAGACGATGAAACGATGAAACGCGATTATAAACAACCCAGTGCCCGGAAGGTGCTTGCGCAGCCGGATCAAAGAGAGAGATTGCGACTACCAATGTACGTTGGTACAATGGTACCAATGGTTGACGACCCCAAGCTGCTGGTGGAGCGCGTCCAGACCGGGGTGCGCATGGAGAAGCGCCTGCTCAAGGTCCTTAAGGCCTTTGCCGAGTACCACGACATGACCCTCGGCGATCTCCTGGAGGGCATCGTGCTCCATGCCTTTGACGGAAAGACCCCGTTCAACGCGGGCTCCCTCGAACGCATTCAGGAGCTGAAAAGGTTTTACGACTTTGACCTCGATTCGAGCGCCAGTCACCGCCTGAAGGAAATCAAGGCGCGGCCAGCCCGCAGGCGAACTGCCGACAAATGAGCATACTTCAATGAGCATGGTTCCATGAGAAACAGAAACAGAAACAAAGACCTCATCGATCGATTCGAGAACGACGCCGTTCCAGAGGACTCTTTCCATCACGCCGATCATGTCCGCCTGGCGTTTGCCTATCTATGTGAGTATCCGGTTCTCCAGGCTCTGGAAAAGTTTGCCGGCGCCCTGAAGCGCTTCGCCGCCGCCCGCGGCAAGACGCAGCTCTACAACGAAACCATCACCTGCGCCTATCTCTTCCTGATCCGCGAACGGATGGCGTGCTGCGAAGGGGAGGACTGGGAAGAGTTCGCCCGCCGGAACCCGGACCTGCTCATCTGGAAGGACGGCATCCTGAGCCGCTACTATCGCGAGGCCACGTTAAAATCAGATCTAGCCCGAACCGTGTTCGTGCTCCCCGACAAATCCTTTGAGTTCGCATCTCTTCTTGAAGTAGCCCGTCATCAGCGGTAGTATGCATCCTTGACGGTTTCCCGGACGAGCTAAGACCTTATGCCGCAAAACTACGTCCCCATTTTTATCTTCATGGCAGTGATTGGCGTACTGCTTCCGGTCACGCTCCTGGCAGCCAAACTCGTACGCCCGGACAATCCCAGCAAGACCAAACTGATGCCCTACGAGTGCGGCATCGATCCCATCGACAGTGCGCGCGGCCGCTACACCGTGCGCTACTACATTGTTGCCATCCTGTTCGTAGTCTTCGATGTTGAAACGATTTTTCTGTTCCCCTGGGCCGTCAAGTTCAAAGCTCTCGGCGTCTTCGGCCTGCTCGAAATGCTGATCTTCCTGGTCATCCTGATCGCCGGCTACATCTGGGTTTGGAAAAAAGGCGCACTGGAATGGGTGTAACTGAGCCAACGCCCGCCGCCGATCCCTCGGCCGAAACCTTTACCGCCAGCCGCTGGACTCAGGGGAATTTCCTGTTCCCGACTCGGCTGGTGGTCAGCCCTCTGCGCGTCAGCCGTGTAAAGTCGAGGTGGTTTGGCAGCAACGACGAAAGCATCGCCATGTCGAAGGTGGCCTCGGTGCATATCTCGACCGGCGTGCTTTGGTCGGAGATTCGCATCGAATCCACCGGAGGCACCGACCCCATCACCAGCCACGGCCATCGCAAAGCCGACGCCCAGCGCATCCGCGACCTGATCGAGCGCTATCAGGCACAGGCCCGCGTATAGCGCATCCCGCGCCCATCGCGCGCGCGCACCCGCTCAACCTCGACTCGTTGACACCGTACCCTCAAGCTGATAAAAGTTAACGTTCTCTCTGTAAGCATCAGAGCCGGAGGTTTGCGCGTTCCGAGCTATGCCGGACGAACCCAAGTCGCCCGCTTCACCGCTGCCGGAAGGCGAGCCGAAACACGGCAGATGAACCCGCTGTGCCCGGTGGAGTGAAAGCCACCGCGTCCGGCTCAGTTCAATCGGACGACAAGTTGCCCGCTGCAAAGCCCGCCGCGGCAGCCCCAGCCGCGCCTCCCGCCGCGAAACCGGCTGCGCCGGCGAAACCCGCCGCTCCCACTCCCACTCCGTGGGATTCGCCCATGATCGCCAAGCTTAAGGGCAACTACGGTTCCGGCATCGAGGCCCTGACTTATGCCGGACAGAATTACATGGTGGTCGACCGCTCTCTGATTCCTGAAATTCTTCAAGTTCTCCGCAATGAAGAGCAGTTTGACTATTGCGTAGACATCACCGCGGTGCATTACCCCGCGCGCGAAAAGCAATTCGATGTCGTCTGGGTGCTTTATTCTTACGCTCGCAACGAGCGCATTCGCGTGAAAACGCAAATCCTGGATGGCGCGACCCTGCCCAGTTCCATTCCCATCTGGCCGGGAGCGAACTGGCTGGAGCGCGAAGTCTACGACATGTTCGGGATCAAGTTTGACGGACATCCCGACATGAAACGCATTCTGCTTCCCGACGGCTGGAAGGGGCATCCCCTGCGCAAGGATTATGGCATTCTGCAGCAGGATAACGAGTGGGTACAAATCAACCTGGGCATCGAAAGCGGCCAATGAAAGCGGCAGTTAAATAGGCCGTCAGTTAAATAGAATGACCGACCCCAACACGACGCTCTCGCCGCTGGAACTCGGAACCCACGACAAGACTTTTCTTGACGCGAACGAGCTCGTCATCAACATGGGCCCGCAGCATCCCGCCACGCATGGCGTGCTGCGCGTGATTCTGCGCCTTGATGGCGAAAAGGTTCTGGGCCTCGAATGCGTGATCGGCTATCTGCACCGCGGCGTCGAGAAGATTGGCGAGCATCGCACCTATACGATGTTCAATCCCTACGTCGACCGCATGGACTATGTGGCCGCGGTCTCGAACGGACTGGGCTACTGCGAGACAGTCGAGAAACTTCTCAACGTCGAAGCGCCGCCGCGCGCTCAGCATGTCCGCGTCATCCTGACCGAACTCAACCGCATTGCCAGCCACCAGCTCTGGTTGGGCACGCACGCTCTCGATATTGGCGCCATCACGCCGCTGTTCTACACCTTCCGCGACCGAGAAGAGATTCTCAAGATCTACGAAAAGTATTGCGGCGCGCGCCTCACCACGCACGCCTTCCGTATCGGCGGCTTGCAGTACGAAACCTATACCGGATTCGAGAAGGAAGTGAAGAACTTCCTCACGTTCTTCCGTCCTAAAATCGATGAGTACGAGGAACTGCTTACCACCAACCGCATCTGGGTCGAACGCACCAAGAATGTCGGAACGATATCCGCCGAGGATTGCATCGCCCTCGGCGTGACCGGTCCCGTTCTGCGCGCCAGTGGCGTCAAGTGGGATCTCCGCAAAGCTCAGCCCTACGCCAACTATAAGAACTTCGACTTCGAAATTCCGATTGGCGAAAATGGCGATACCTACGACCGGTACCTGGTGCGCATGGCTGAGATGCGGCAATCGGTGCGCATCATCCAGCAGGCTGTGGACGCGCTGCCCGAAGGCCCCATCATGGCGAAGGTTCCGAAGGTCATGAAGCCCGCCGCCGGCGAGGTCTATCACTCCATCGAAGCGCCGAAAGGCGAGCTTGGATACTTTATCGTCAGCGACGGCTCCACGCAGCCGTATCGCCTGCGCGTGCGTCCGCCCTCGTTCGTGAATCTGCAGGCGCTCGATGTGATGTGCCGGGGCCAGCTCGTGGCTGACGTCATCGCGGTGATCGGTACGCTCGACATCGTTCTCGGCGAGGTGGATCGTTAAATGAGGTCCCGCTGATGGGTGCAATCATCCAATACATCTCTTCATACCTCTCGAGCGACAAGACGCCCGGGGCTGCGGGAAACATGTTCTGGGTGCTGGTCTACATCATGCTGGTCTTCGGCGGACTTTCTGTAGCCGTCATCGCGATGAACTGGCTCGAGCGCAAAATCCTCGCTCACATGCAGGTACGCCTCGGCCCCATGCGCGTCGGTCCGCACGGCTTGCTGCAGCCCATCGCCGACGCCATCAAACTGCTGCTTAAAGAAGACATCATGCCGGCCGAGGCCGACGGCTTCGTTTTCTGGATGGCGCCCCTGATCGTGGTGCTGGCGGCGTTTACCGTTTTTGTCGTGGTCCCGTTCGGCCCCACCCACGCCATCACCGACATGAACATCGGAATCCTCTTCATGCTCGGCGTGTCGTCGCTGAGCGTGCTGGGCATCGTGATGGCGGGCTGGGCTTCGAACTCGCACTATCCGCTGATCGGCGCGCTGCGCTCGAGCGCGCAGATGGTGTCGTACGAAGTGGCCATGGGACTGGCGGTGGTTTCGGCGATTCTGATGACAAGCTTGAACGCTTCCGGCACCGGGACCCTAAGCATGATCGGCATCGTGCAGGCGCAATTGGCGCAGCACGAGTGGTTCATCTTCAAGTTTTTCCCCTGGGGCTTGTCGCGTTCTTTATCTTTGCAGTTGCCATGGTCGCGGAAACCAATCGCGCACCCTTCGATCTGGCCGAGGCAGAATCCGAGTTGACTGCTGGATTCCACACGGAATACAGCGGTTTCCGCTGGTCGTTGTTCTTTCTGGCGGAATACTCCGCCATGATTGCGGTCTCATCGATCGCGGTCACGCTCTGGCTCGGCGGATGGCTCCGGCCGTTTCCCAATATGCTGAGCGGCACTCCGTGGGATCAGATTTTCTCGTTGTTCCCCGGAGTCACGTTTCTTTTTTTCGCCGCAATCTGTTTCTACAACACGGTCCGCATGCCGAAGCATCCCCTTTTCCGCATTCAAACCATCGGCCTCGCGGGATTCGGCGTCGTTCTCGGCTTGATCGGTCTCATCCTGTTTGTCCCCGCAGTGAGCGTGCGAGTGCAGGACATTTTCTGGTTCTCGGCGAAAGTTGCCGGGTTTATGTACCTGTATATCTGGTATCGTGGCACGTTCCCGCGATATCGCTTTGACCAGCTCATGCAGATGGGATGGAAAGTCCTGCTGCCCATGGGGTTGGGCGTTCTGATTCTGACGGCCAGTGTAGCGCTGCTGCAACAAAAGTTATGGCACCCGTAGCCACACCATTTTTCTTTTACCTGCTCTCCGCGATCATGCTCATCGGGGGCATCGCGGTGATCACGCGCAAGAACCCTGTGCATTCGGCGCTGGCGCTGATTGTCACGCTGCTGGCGCAGGCGTCGATTTATCTGATGCTCTATGCTCCATTCGTCGCTGGCGTGCAGATCATCCTTTACGCCGGCGGCATCATGGTTCTGTTCCTCTTCGTAATCATGCTGGTGAGCATTGAGCGCTCCATGAAAGAGCGGCAGTTTAATAGTCAGTGGGTTGTGGGAATGATTGCGGCCACGGCGTTGGGCGGATTATTTATCGCCGTCTATACGAAAGGGAAGAGTATCTTCCCGGATCACGCTCTGTCGGTTGTAGAAGACAACAACACGCAGGAAGTGGCCAAGCTGTTGTACGGCCAATACATGTTCGCCTTCGAGATCGCCTCGCTGCTGCTGCTGGTGGCGATCATCGGAGCGGTAGTGATGGCGAAGAAGAGAATCTAGGTTTGGGAAGGGCACGGCTTTAGCCGTGCCGTCAGGACATGAGAACACGCGGGCTTTAGCCTCTGAGGGACGCCCGCCGAAAAGCTGATATGGAAACAATGCTCCACATCACGACGCTGCATTATCTGGTTCTCGGCGCGGCCCTGTTCCTGCTGGGAGTGATCGGTGTGCTGACTCGCCGCAACGTAGTGATTGTTCTAATGTCGATCGAATTGATTCTGAACGCCGTGAACCTGAACCTGGTTGCATTCTCCCGCCTGTGGGGCGGAATACACGGTCAGGTCTTCGCCATCTTCATAATCACCGACGCCGCCGCAGAAGCCGCGGTCGGCCTCGGCATTCTAATCGCCTTCTTCCGTAACAAGGAGACGGTCAACATAGACGAAGTCAATTTGCTGAAGTGGTAGGAAGACAGCTTCTAGCTGCTAGCTCCTCGCCGGACCGAAAAGGGTCACGCGCCCGAGCTAGGAGCTAGAAGCTAGGAGCTAGAAGCTGAATTTATGTTTTTTCTTTCCCACATCTGGCTGATCCCGCTGCTGCCGGCCTTCGGCGCGGCCATTATGTTCTTCTTCGGCCGCAAGCTGCAGAAGGCCACGGTCAGCGCGGTCTGCGTCGGCTCCATCGTGCTGGCGTTCCTGATGGCGTGCGCCGCGGTCTGGCAGTACTCAGCCTGGTCATCTTCGCCTGAGCATTTCCACCAGCCCTATCAGACCATCCTCTATACCTGGCTCGGTACCGACACCGGCCACATGAACTACACGACCCACGACGGATCGCAAGCCGCGTTCCAGGCCGACGCCGGTTTCCTGCTCGATCCGCTCTCCAGCATCTGGCTGCTGTTCGTCACCGGCGTCGGCATGCTGATCCATATTTATTCCACCGGATACATGGCGCATGAAGGCGGCTATTACCGCTTCTTCGGATACCTCAACCTCTTCATGTTTTCCATGCTGACGCTAATCCTGGCCAACAATTATGTGCTCATGTTTGTCGGCTGGGAGGGCGTAGGACTGTGTTCGTATCTGCTGATCGGATTCTATTTCCATCGCAAATCCGCGACTGATGCTGGAAACAAGGCATTCATCGTCAATCGCATCGGCGACGCCGGATTCCTGCTGGGGATGTTCTTCATCGCCTGGTACTTCGGCTCGCTCCGCTTCACCGATGTGACACGCCTCGCCCGCAGCGGCCACTTCGCCATCGGCGATCCCATCATCACCGCGGCCACACTACTGCTCTTCGTCGGAGCCTGCGGCAAATCAGCGCAGATCCCGCTCTATGTCTGGCTGCCCGACGCCATGGAAGGCCCCACGCCAGTTTCCGCGCTCATCCACGCCGCGACCATGGTCACCGCCGGTGTTTACATGGTGGCGCGCTCGAACGCGCTGTTCGTGCTCGCGCCCACATCCATGAAGACAGTCGCCATCGTTGGCGCGCTAACCGCCATATTCGCCGCATCCATCGGCCTCGTCCAAAACGACATCAAGCGCGTGCTCGCCTACTCCACAGTTTCGCAACTCGGCTACATGTTCCTCGCGCTCGGCGTCGGAGCCTTTTCCGCCGCCGTGTTCCACGTCTTCACGCACGCGTTCTTCAAGGCCCTGCTTTTCCTCGGCGCGGGCGCAGTGATTCACTCGATGAGCGGCGAGCAGGACATGCGCAATATGGGCGATCTCGCCCATCGCATTCCCATCACCTACCGCACCATGCTGGTCGCCACGCTGGCGATCGCGGGCATTCCTCCGTTCGCAGGATTCTTTCTCCAAGGACGAAATTCTCTGGCAGACATGGGCTTCGGAAGGCGGCGCATATCGCATCCTGTGGTTCGTCGGTTATGCCACCGCGCTGATGACGGCGTTCTACATGTTTCGCCTGATCTATCTGACCTTCTTCGGCAAGCCGCGCATGAGCCACGAGGTAGAACACCATATTCACGAGTGCCCGCACTCCATGGCCGTGCCGTTGCTGGTTTTGGCTCTATTCTCGCTATCCGCCGGATGGCTAAGCTGGCCGCCAAGTCTCGGAGGATCCGCCAGGTTCGAGAAATTCCTCGATCCTGTTTTCGCCAAGGAAGCACAGGTTTTTCAGGAAGAAGGCAAGGCCGCGCAGCTCGCAGCCGGAGAGAAGGAAGCCGAACACACCAGTCCCATGGAATACGTGCTGATGTTTCTTTCCGTCGGAGCCGCAGCGGTCGGCTGGGGCATGGCTCGCCGCTCTTACAACCACGCCGACAAGGGCTACATCGAGCCGATAGCTGCCGCCGCTCCGCCCGTCTACAATGTCCTGCTCAACAAGTATTACGTAGACGAGGGCTACGATTACATCTTCACCGGACGCCGCAAGCTGGGAGACGTCCGCCTCGGCGTGCTGGGGCTCGGCGAAGCGTCCGCATGGTTCGACACAAACGTGATCGACGGCGCAGTCAACGCCACTGGCTGGATCACGCGTCTCACAGCAACAATTTCCAGTTGGTGGGATAAGTGGATCATCGACGGCATCGGCGTCAACGGCCCAGCCATTCTGGCGCGCATGCTTTCTTATCCCGCGCGCCTGTTCGAATGGGGTCTGGTCCAGTGGTACGCGCTGGTAATGACCGCCGGATTAGTAGGGTTCGTGTTCTATTACGTGTATCACTGAAAAACAGCTCCTAGCTTCCAGCTCCTAGCTCTTAGCTAGAAGCCAGTAGCTAGAAGCTAGAAGCTGAACTCATGCAAAACCACATACTCTCGATCATTCTCTTCACGCCGCTGGTAGGCGCTCTAATTCTCCTGTTCGTTCCTAAGGAGAACAAAGACGCCATCCGCTGGATCGCGAACCTGTTCGCCCTCGGCGGCTTCCTGGTCTCGCTGCCGCTGGTGCCGATGTTCTGGGCACAGATGCAGAGCGCCGACCGCTTCAAGTTCATCGAGGGCGCGCCCAATAACTGGATCCCCTCGATCGGCGCGGGCTACGTGATCGGCATCGACGGCATTTCTTTCCTGCTCATCATGCTCACCACGCTGCTGGGCTGGATCTCGATCCTCTCTTCCTGGACCGCCATCGAGAACCGCGTCAAGGAATATTACGTCTGGTTTCTGATTCTTGCAGACCGGCATGCTCGGCGTCTTCATGGCGCTCGACTTCTTCCTCTTCTTTGTGTTCTGGGAAGCCATGCTGGTCCCGATGTACCTGCTGATCGGCATCTGGGGCGGCCCGCGCAAACTTTACGCCGCGATCAAGTTCTTCCTCTACACCCTGGCTGGCTCGGTGCTGATGCTGCTCGGCATCCTGTTCCTGTACTTCCACCACTACGCCGCATCGTCGCCACACGTTTACACGTTCAGCATTCCTGAGCTTTATAAGACCGCGCCACTAATCTACTCTGACCCAGCCTACGGTCCCACCATCGCCACGCTGCTGTTCTTCGCTTTCTTCTTCGCTTTCGCCATCAAGGTGCCGATGTTCCCCTTCCACACCTGGCTGCCCGACGCCCACGTGGAAGCGCCGACCGCCGGCTCCGTCATTCTGGCGGGCGTTCTGCTGAAGATGGGAACCTACGGCTTCATCCGCTTCTCGCTGCCGTTTTTCCCCGACGTGCTGATGCACACCAAAGTCCGCGGCTGGATGATCACTCTCTCCATCATCGCCATCATCTACGGCGCTCTGGTCTCGCTCATGCAGAAGGACATGAAAAAGCTGGTCGCCTATTCCTCGGTCAGCCATCTCGGTTTCTGCACGCTGGGCATCTTCGCGCTGAACTCCGCGGGCTTGAGCGGTTCAGTCTTGCAGCAGATCAATCACGGAATCTCGACCGGCGCGCTGTTCTTGATCGTCGGCATCCTCTACGAACGCCGCCACACCCGCGAAATCGCCGAATACGGCGGCATCTCGAACGTGATGCCGGTCTACGCCACCATCACCATGATCATGTTCCTCTCCTCGATGGGATTGCCGCTGCTGAACGGTTTCGTCGGCGAGTTCACCATCCTGCAGGGCACGTTCATGGAGAACTGGCGCTGGGGCGCGTGGGCCGTTCCCGGCGTAGTCCTTGCCGCCGCGTATCTGCTCTGGCTCTACCAGCGCGTATTCTTCGGTACGGTCACCAATCCGAAGAACGAAAAACTGCACGACCTCACACCCCGCGAAGTGCTGACCTTTGTGCCGCTCCTGATCATGGCCTTCTGGATCGGCCTCTATCCCAAGCCGTTCTTCCAGATTCTCGAGCAGCCGGTAAATCAGATCGTGGAGAACGTGCGCAACCCGCGGGCAGGAGGGCCAGTGAACGCCTCGATTCAACCGACGTTTGAACCGGTGAAAACCGCGCCCGTCGCGACCACGGCTTCGTGGTAATCAATCCACCTGCCACGGCGCAATCGATCGAAGGGGAAGAACTAGTGGGCGTCGCTCCCCAATTCGGTTTGAACGATTATTTGCTGGCCCTCCCCATCACTCTGCTCACGCTGTTTGCTCTTGGCATTCTGCTAATCGACCTCATGCTCCCCGCGGAGGACAAGTGGGTCAATGCAGTCACAGCTTTCGTGGGCGTTCTTTTTGCCGCCAAGGCCGTCTATAACGTCCAGTCCTGGATGCAAAACAGCGGAGTCACTCGCGTTTCAGGCTTCATGGGCACCGTGCTGATCGACCGCTTCTCGATCTATTTCTTCTATCTGTTCCTCGCAGGCACGGCTATCTCCATCCTCATGTCGATGCGTTACATGACGACCGAGCATGAAAACCACGGCGAGTATTACACCCTGATGCTGCTCTCGGTTGTCGGCATGATGTGCATGGCCGCGGGTTTCGACATCGTGCTCATCTTCATCGGCCTCGAGCTGATGGCGATTTCCACTTACGTTCTCGTGGGATTTCTGCGCCGCGACCGCCGCTCCAACGAAGCGGCGCTGAAATATTTGCTCCTAGGCGCGTTTTCGTCCGGAATCTTTGCCTACGGTCTCTCTCTGCTATACGGACTTACCGGCAGCACGAACGTCGCCGAGATTGGACGGCGTCTCGCGCAGCTTCTTGCCAAAGATCCTCACAATGCAGTCGCGATCATTGCGTTGCTGACCACGATCACTGGCCTTTTATTCAAGATTGCGGCCATCCCCTTCCACCAGTGGGCGCCAGACGCTTACGAAGGCGCGCCCACGTGCATCACCGGATTCATGTCCGTCGCCGTCAAGGCCGCGGGATGGGCCATGCTGCTGCGCATCCTGATCGGCAGCCCGTTCCAACTCGGCGGACTGCTCGCCATGCGCTCCACCTGGGTTCCGGTGCTGGTCTTCGTTTCCATCGCCACCATGACGGGCGCGAACTTCGCCGCCCTCACTCAGACCAACACCAAGCGCCTGCTCGCCTACTCTTCCATCGCGCACGTCGGCTACATGCTGCTCGGCCTGATCGCCGGAACTCCCACCCAGCTCAATCCGGACGGCGTCAAAGGCATTCTGATTTACCTGCTGGTCTACACTTTCATGAACCTCGGCGCGTTCGGCGTGATCACTTCGCTGCGCCACCGCAACGTAATCGGCGACGAACTCGACGATCTCGACGGCCTCTACTCGCGCGCTCCCGTCGAAGCCGTGCTCATGCTGATCTTTCTGCTCTCGCTCGCCGGCATCCCGCCCCTGGCGGGCTTCTACGGCAAATACTTCATCTTCCTAAGCCTGATCGAAACGGACACTACGCTCTCGCGTCGCTGGGCGTGCTCTATTCGGTCTTCGGCCTCTACTATTACTTGAAGATGGCCAACGCCATGTTCATGGGCCAGCCCGAAGAACGAGGCTTGCTGCCGGTGAGTTGGACGATGCGCGCCGCGCTCGCCGTAACCGCGTTCGCGACACTCTATATCGGAATCATGCCCGAGCGCTTCATCCACCTCGTGAACTGGTCGATCGGGATAGCGCAGAATCCCACGGTAGCGAAGCTGATCCACTAGAAATGCGGGTAAGCTAGAAGATGCTCATATGTGGAGACAGCCGCCTCGGCTGTCCCGGCGAGAGCGGAGCTCAGCCGGAATCCACCACTGCCGATTAAGGTAGAATCCGTTTTGCAAGCCTGATGCCGCTCCCCGATCCAACTTCCGACCGCGAAGATCCAGACCGTCAAGACTCCGGTCGCAAAGAGAACTTCTGGGTGCAAGCGGCCCGCTACAGCCAACTGGCATTCATTTTCCCCGCCGCCCTCGTCGTGGGATGGCTCGTCGGCGCAGCTCTGGACCGTTGGTTGCACACCACTTGGCTTTACCTGGCCGGCATTCTCCTGGGCATCGCCGCCGGATTCATCGAACTGATACGCACCGTTCTGCGCGACACCAAATGACTACGTTTGCTAGCCGATAGCTTGCATGGCCGATCAACTACAAGCCGAACCCAACCCGGCGCAACCTGCGGAAGCGGAACAGTTCTACTCCGGCGCTCTCCAGCGCATCCATCGCTTTATGACCGTGCTCGCCCCTTTGCTCGTGGTGGCCGCGTGGTGGAAGTTCGGCCTGCGTCCAGCCGCTGGTTTCGCCTTTGGCTGTCTCATCGCCTACGTCAATTTTCACTGGCTCAAGCGTGTAATTGCCGGCTTCGCCGATCGCGCCACTGGAACCGCTACATCGCAATCAGGGCAGGGAATCGTCTTTCGCTTCTTGCTGCGTTACTTTTTGATGGCTCTCGGCGCCTATGTTATATTGACTGTTTCACCCGCAAGCCTGAACGGGCTTCTTGCGGGCTTATTTTTGCCCGTTGCCGCCATCGGCTGCGAAGCAGTTTACGAACTGTACGCAGCACTGGCTCGCGGAGTTTAGCGCGAAGCAGGCCGGCTTGTGAAAGAGCCGGAGCCGGCAATTAGAAGCTTTTTATGCCTGAACAACTCTGGTTCACCGCGATCCTGAATCGTCTCTTCGCAGCCCGGTCACGTCGTTGCTGCTGGCATTCCACATCAAGCCTAAGCACCCGACGGCGCCCATCCCAAACTCGCTTGCGATGGAGCTTCTCGTCTTCTCATTCCTACTGGTTCTGTTCCTTCTCGTCCGTTCGCGGCTTTCGGTGGACCGTCCCGGAGCGCTGCAGCATGCGTTCGAAGGTGTCGAGGGATTCATTCAAGGCCAGAGCGACGAGATCATCGGCCACCACAGCGAAGGCTACACGGCATTCCTCGTAGCGCTGGGCCTTTTTATCTTGTTCTGCAATCTGATTGGCGTGATTCCTGGCTTCGAATCACCGACAGCTGTAGCCGTTGTCCCCTTGGGCTGCGCTCTTTGCGCCTTCGTGTATTACCACGCTCAAGGATTCAAGCACGCCGGAGTCGGCCTACCTGAAGCACTTTGCCGGGCCTGTACTCGCTTTATCACCGCTGATGATTCCCATCGAAATCATCAGCCATCTGGCTCGCGTGCTCTCGCTGACCATCCGCCTTACCGCCAATATGCTGGCTGGCGACTTGGTCACGCTGGTCTTCATTTCGCTTGTCCCCATCGGTGTCCCCATCCTGTTCCTGGGGCTGCACATCGGCGTGTCGCTGTTGCAGACTTACATTTTCATTCTGCTGACCACGGTTTATCTGCAGGGCGCAGTTTCAGAAGAGCACTAGAGGCACTGGCCAGTGATCAGTGTCAGTGGCCAGTAAGAACTGGATCGATTGAGGTAATTGAATAGCCGAAAAATAAGGTTTTACTGGCCACTGGCGACTGACCACTGGCCACTGGTTTTCAGCCGCAAGCGTGAGGGCGTCTGCACGGTATGACGTCAACCACCCACTGGCGGTATTTCATGCGAGGAGAAACATAATGGGTAAATTAAGCAAACTGTTTATGGTACTGTCCGTGCTGTCGTTCGCCGTCCCGGCCTTCGCGCAGGGCGAACCAGCTAGTGGGGTCAACTGGGTAGCCATCGCCGCCGGATTCTCCATGGCATTTGCCTCGGGCATTTGCGCCCTGGCGCAGGGCAAAGCAACCGCCGCCGCCGCCGAGGGTCTGGCTCGCAATCCGGCCGCTCGTCCCGGCATTCAACTGGCTCTGATTCTGGGCTTGGCCCTGATCGAGTCGCTCGCGCTTTACACCCTGGTGATCATCTTCGTCAAGGTGAAGTAAGCGTTTCCAAGACCTGTCCAAAAGTAAGAAGCCTCTGCTCTAGCAGAGGCTTTTTCTTGTGGCCTTCTTGGGCGCGAGGAGTCCGCTAGACCTTCCGCTCCCCGCTCCACGGCTGCGGTTCCTTGTTCTGCGAAGCCCGGCTCATCGACTCCACCAGTACCCTCCGCAGCCGGTAGCGGCTTTCCAGATCAGTGTTGACGATTTCAAATCCCACTTCATTCACGCGCGCCCGGCGCAGCAGCACATGCGCCTTGATCTTCGCCCGCATGCCCACCGAAATCTCCAGGTCGGCCTCGCTCCCGATTCGAAGGTTGTCTTCTTTCGTGCCCATGCCGCCGCCCAGGCTCAACTCGCGGATCAGAATCTTCGATTTTCCCCACGAGCTTCCAATCGAGGCGCTAATCGTTTTCGAGAGGACCATCCGTTCGTAGCGCCGTTGCCGCACCCACGGGCACGCCGGAGCCGTATCCAAAGGCGCGATCGCCAGTTCTGCCGGCTCGATTCCGCTATCGGAGAGAATCTGGCTGCTGTAGCGCGGGTCGGTCTTCGAGAGCGACTGCGCCGCCGCAATCCGCAGTTCGCGGTGATGAACCCAGCCAAAAGTTTTCTTCGTTTCTACAATTTCGCGCAGCAGCGACACCGACTTCCGGATCCCGCAACCTTCCCAGTGACTCGATGGCCTTCAATTGCACAAACGGCGAGCGCGAAGCTGCTTCGCCCGGCTTGGCCATGGCCACCAGCGGTGGCGCAGCCGTAAGGTCGCCGCTCATTCCGATTTCGTCGATAGTTTCCGGCAGCACCACTGAATCCAGCACTTCCGCCAGTTCCAGCAGCGTTCGCCCACGGTCCGGAGCGGCTCCGTACGCGATCTGCCGAACTACAATGTCGTGGTAGAAGCGGTTCCATTCCGGCAAACGGATCGGCAACAACTCGAGCAACGTAGCCACATCCAGACGGCTTAACAGCCCCACCACTGCCGAGGCCTGTCGCGGCTGCCCCGTGCGCAGGATCTCCCGCAGTTGCGTCAGAGCCGGACTTCCCATCTCCTTGACCAGTTCGACCATGCGGTCGCACTCATCTCTTCGCATGCAACGGAAAAACCGGTCGGCCAGATGTTCGGCACCCGATTGGCAGGTGCGCCGCAAAACTTGCAGCAGGTCCGGGGGCGCTGGCTCATAGCGCAGCGCTTCCTCAATGAACTCCGGAATCCGGTTCTCCACGCCCACGCGCGGACGCAAGTCATTCACCATTACTGGACGTTGCTGCAGCAGCATCTCCATGCCAGTGCATACTTCGTTTACCGCCTGGTAATTCTTGGCCTCGCTGGCTTCCTGGCTCAGGCGCACAAACGCCGCGCTCAGCAGGCTTTGCAGTTCAGGATCTTTCTCCACGCACAACTGCTCGCTCACTTTGTGGATGGCCGTGCCCATGGCTTCGCCACCCAGCCGGGCATAAAGATCGGCCAGTTGACTCAATCCAATGGCGGTCTTGCGCCGCGGCTCCTGCTCCTTGCTTACCACGCAGGCAGAATAGTTATTCAGAATTTCGGCGGACGTTTGCTTGTCGTCACGGTCGAGCAGCACTTCTACGAACTGGCGCAGGTTGCGCGGCGGCACGCACGGAGCTTCATTCGACAGCAGCACCGTCTTCTTTCCCGACTCCGGCACTTCTGCCCAGAACATCCGGTCGAGAATGTCGGCGTGCGACTCTACCAGGATGCCCGCCTTGTTCATCTTCTCTTCTTGCAGCTTCAGAATCTGGCGCAACGAGTCCATTTGCCGGCTCATGTGCTCCATCATCTGGTGCACGGCATTGACCTTCACTTCGCCCTTCGAATACCGCTCGAGTGCGAAGCGGATTGCCATGTGCTCGGCCGCCTTCATCAGCAGCGGCGTGTCTTCTTCCTGGGCAGTGGTCGCTTTGGCCGCCAGGCTTCCCAGCAACTGTTGCAGGTTCAGCCGCGTGTTCGGATCAGTTTCGGTAAGCTCTTTCTGCAGGACTTCCGGATTGGCATTAGGATCGTCTTGCACCTGGCCGAATCGAGTCAGCAGGCGGATGGCCTGGATCACTTCAGCTTCCTGCAGCGGGACTACTCCGCCTTCCCAAACTGGCGCAGTCCCAGTTCCCGCCCCAGCGCCCGGTGCTTGTCCTGCTTTGCTGCCGGCAGGAGCGTTCGGAACGCTTCCGAACGGAACCACGACACCGCCCGGTTGGCCTCCGCCGCCCGAGTTGGCGCCTTCCGCTGCCGCGATCAATTGCAGCAGCTTCTGCGGATCGTTCAACCACTGCTTGAATTCTGGTCCCAGGGTCTGGGCCGCGATCTGTGCCGCCACGCTGATATCGCCGGTCAGAGGATCGGCCGCCACAAATTTCACTTCATTGATCTTGATCGTGCTCTGCTTGCTTCCGCCGCCGAGGGCTTCTTTAATTTGCTTCGCTACGTCCTGGGCCTTCGAACCAGCCAGAGTAAATGCGCGCACCAACCGGGCAAAGTCTTCGATGGTTACGTCTTTGGAGAAATGCAGGCTAGCCAGGCCGGCCGTGCTCAAGAGCTGCCCAAAACTGCGTTCCGTCTGTCCGGCTTCCAGTGGAACTCCATCCAGCAGCAGCTTGTTGTCGGAAACCCCCAGCAAAAAGCCGCCCTCCCCTGCCGCGGGCAGACCGTTCTGCAATTCATTCCACGCGGTTTCGAACTGAGCTTCGGTGCGCTTGTGATCAGGACCGTACATCCGCGCATACTTGATCAAAATATTCAAGCTGTGGACAAAAGCGCGCGCGGAGGCCGCCCGGTTTGCGTGAAATGTGGTAGCGTCGCTGATAAAACACCCCTCAACCCGCAGGTCTGGCTCTAGGTAGCTATAGGCAATAAAAGGTTAAATCCAACAGGTAAGGGGTTGCACGTTACGGAGGTAACGGTCAGAATTGGCAAGACATCAGAACACGCGCCCACTTGTACCCGGAACCTTGGTGCTTTCCTCGACCACTCACACTTCTCGCGCTAAGAAAACCACCGGCCTGCGCTACTGGATGCTGCGCGTTTTAGAAGAGTGCGACCACGTAGCCACCGATTTCCGCCCTGATCCCGTTCATGACCTTCGCGTCTCGCTGCGCCGCTGCCGCTCTCTCGCCGACGGCCTGAACGCACTTGATCCTGATCCCAATTGGAAGGCAATGAGAAAGGCAGGCAAGCGCTTGTTTCAGCGGCTGGGAGCCCTGCGCGACATCCAGATCATGATGGAATGGATCGAAAAGCTACATCCCGAAGAAGCAGGTGTAGAGCGGGCGCCCTCGCCCGCTATGCATCCAGCGGAACAAATCTCTAAGGCGACCCCAAACGAATCCAGCGAGCACTCGATCCCCAGCGATCCGCCAGCCCAAGCCTTACTCAAAATCCTAGCCGCGCGCGAACAGGAACAAAAGCTCGAAGCCCACGCCGCCCTCGAAGAATTCGATCGTAAACAATGGCGTCAGTGGACCCGCTCTCTTCCCGCCCGCGCCGCCCGCGTTCGCCTGGGCAGCGCGCTCTTCAAGCATCTCGCTCTAGAGCGCTGGACCGAAGCCCGCGAACTCCACAATCGCGCCCTGCGTAACCGCTCCCAGACCGCTTTTCACAGCCTTCGCATCGGCATCAAACGCTTCCGCTACATTGTCGAGAATTTCCTGCCGGCCGAGCACAAGGCCTGGAGCAACGACCTCAAAGCAATGCAGGACTTGCTGGGCGAAGTCCACGACCTCGATGTGCTCTGGACCACAGCCGTCTCCTGCCACACTTTTCCTGACGACTCCTCGCGCCGGCGCTGGCGCGAGCGAATCCTCTCCGAGCGCACCAAGCGCATCGAGCGCTACCGTAAGAAGATGATCGGCCCCGCTTCGCTCTGGCAGGTCTGGCGTGCCGCCCTGCCGCAAGGCAAGCAGGTTGAGACCCTTGCGACCCGCCGCATGAAGCTCTGGGCGAATCACCTCGATCCTGACTTCGCCCACTCCGAGCGCGTAGCCAGCCTAGCCCTTCAGCTCTACGACGGCCTTCTGGCCTCAGCCTGGCAGCCTTCCGTCGACGCCGTCTCCGCCCGCTCCAGCCTGCTCGCCGCCGCTCTCCTGCACGATGTCGGCAAGTCCAAAGGCGAGAAGGGACATCACAAAACTTCCTTCGACATGATTCGCGCCCACGGCAATCCGTTAGGCTGGAAAGCCCGGCGGACCTGCAACGCGCCGCCATCGTCGCCCGCTTTCACCGCGGATCCCTGCCCACCAGGAAGCACAAAACCTTGCGCGATCTCCTCCCCGATGAGCAGAAAGCAATCATCCAGCTATCCGCCATCCTGCGCCTGGCGAATGCATTAGACGCCGCACACGACGGCCACATTAGACGGCTTCAGATTGAAAGCGATCGCCTCAGAGCAAAAGGAAACGAGGCTCTGATTATCGCTGCCGAGGGATATTCGCCGTTCGGACCGTCCGCCCAAACCATCGCCGCCGAACGCCATCTGCTCGAAACCGTTCTCCGCCGCCCGGTAGTCGTCAAGCCGCTCAAGATTGCAGCGCGCCCGCTCGGGGCGCGACGCGTCTCTTCCGGCAAATCTGGAATAGACTCGCATCGGCAATCACGCATATCGTATCCATGAAACGCATGACCGAGCATGACAAGAGCATGACTAGAGCACCCCATCGAATTCGCGTGATCGACTCCCATACCGGCGGCGAGCCCACGCGACTAATAGTGAGTGGTGGCCCCGACCTTGGGTCCGGCTCGCTCGCCGATCGTTTGGAATGTTTTCGCACCTATCACGACGGTTTTCGTTCCGCCGTGGTTAACGAGCCGCGCGGTTCCGACGTAATGGTCGGCGGACTGCTCTCCGATCCTCTCGATCCCACCTGCGCCGCCGGGGTCATCTTCTTTAATAACGTCGGCTACCTCGGTATGTGCGGTCACGGCACTATCGGCCTGGTTGCGACGTTGGCATACATGAAACGCATCGCACCGGGCGAACACAAGATAGAAACTCCGGTGGGAACCATCAGCGCGGTTCTGCACGAAGCCGGGGAGGTTACAGTCAACAATGTCGCAAGTTATCGCAGCGCGGCAAACGTTGCAATCAACGTACCGGGATACGGCGAAGTGCGCGGCGATGTAGCCTGGGGCGGAAACTGGTTTTTCCTCGTGCGCGATCACACCCTGGAACTAACGCTGCAGAATGTCGAGGAACTGACGGCCTTCACTTGGGCGATCCGCCAGACGCTTCGCGACAATGGGATCGTCGGCGCTCGCCGGAAAAGAGATTGACCACGTCGAGCTGTTTGCTCCATCGCAACTGCCGGGAGTGGACAGCAAGAATTTTGTGCTCTGTCCCGGCAAAGCCTACGATCGTTCTCCCTGCGGCACCGGAACCAGCGCCAAGCTCGCCTGCCTTTACGCCGATGGCAAGATCCGCGAAGGTCAGGTGTGGAAACAAGAGAGTATCGTTGGCAGCGTGTTTGAAGGCAGCGTGCAGGTGCGGGATGGCAAGGTGTATCCCAGCATCAAGGGGACGGCATTCGTGAACGCCGAAGCCGAACTCGTGCTCGATCCCCGCGACCCCTTCTGCATGGGCATTCGCGCATGAGCAAGAGACGCATTAGCAAGAAACGACAAGTGAATTCCGATACACAGCTCGAATTGCTTCAACTGGCGCGACAGACGCGATAGACTTGATCGGCATTACCACAAAGGGAGAACGATGCACTTCGAGCAGTTTTACCTGGGCTGTCTGGCGCACGCCTCCTACCTGCTCGCCTCCGAGGGCGAAGCGGTTGTGGTCGATCCCCAGCGTGATGTCGAGATTTACCTCCAAGCCGCCGAGGCGAATCATGTCGCCATTCGCCACATCTTCGAAACTCACTTGCATGCCGACTTCGTCTCTGGACACCAAGAACTCGCAGCAAGAACCGGCGCTCGCATCTACATCGGAGCGCAGGCCGAGGCAACCTTCCCTCACATTGCTGTCCAGGACGGTTTCCATCTACAGGTTGGGAAGATGCGCATCACAGCTCTCGAAACTCCGGGCCATACGCCCGAAAGCATCTGCCTAATAATTGCGGACGAATTGCCGACGAAGAGAAGTCCCCCGCGCCCTGGGCCGTTCTGACCGGCGACACGCTGTTCCTCGGAGACGTGGGCCGTCCCGATCTCTCCAAGCGTTACAACGCCGCACAATTAGCGGGGATGCTTTATGACAGCCTGCACGGCAAGCTCCTCGCCCTATCCGATGATGTTCTTGTCTATCCGGCGCATGGGGCCGGTTCGTTATGCGGCCGCAACATGCGGGCCGAGCGGGTTTCCACCATCGGCACCGAGCGCCTCACGAACTACGCCTTGCAGATCAGGAGCAGGGAAGAGTTCGTGAAGCAATTGACCAGCAACTTGCCAACCCGCCCCGAATACTTTCTGCAGGACGCGGAAATCAACCGCACCGGCGCCGCGGCACTGTCCGACCTGCCAGTGTTGCCCGCGGTCGAACCCGCCGAACTGAAAACTCTGCTGGAAGAAGGCGGAATCGCGCTCGACGTCCGTCCCGGCGAGCAGTTCGCCGCTGGGCATGTGCCAGGTTCAGTAAACATAGCGTTGTCAGGACAATTCGCGTCGTGGGCCGGAGCCCTGCTCGGACTGGCGGCCCGTCCAGTGTTAATTGCGGAATCGCAGGAAGCAGTGTCGGAAGCGCGAATGAGATTAGCCCGCATCGGTCTAGAGGATGCAAGAGGATACTTCAGACGGAGGCATCGAAGCCTGGAGTCAAGCCGGATTGCCCGTGGCCACGCTTCCACAGATGAGCGTTGAAGTCCTGCGTGACCGGCTGCGGGGAAACGGCCTGCAGGTGCTCGACGTACGCCGCGAGCCCGAGTGGGAAGCCGGCCACATTGACGGAGCCTCTTGGTGGCCGCTCGATAACTTCAAAGTCGCTCCACCCGAAGTCGATCGCAACCTCCCCATAGCGGTCCACTGCAAAGGCGGCTATCGCAGCATGATTGCCTGCAGTTTGCTCGAGCGGGCCGGTTTCAAAAACGTGATCAATGTAGTGGGAGGCTTCGACGCCTGGCAGCAAGCAAAACTGCCTGTGCAATTGCCTGTCCGGGAACGTCGACTTTAGCTCCCCGATTTACCGTATCGCGACAGATACGTTGTCCGTACTCGCTCCGAGCGTTGTAGGTAGAAATACCAGACCGCCACAAACAGTATCGGATTAATGAGGTGCGATCGGCTCATCTCAGCGAAGCTGGAGGGCCGATTGGGCTGGAAGATGAGTATCCAGGAAACCCAGACCAAAAAATACGCGATGTGTGCACCCATATATGTCAAAAGGTAGTGCCTCGCGAAGCTTACGGCACCCGGTCTAACAAGCCAGAGCTTCAGGCCTGCAAAGAAGCCGAAGACTACTATCGGGATAAAAAGAACAGGAAAGATGATGAAGATGGGGAGCATACGAACCGGAGTGTGGGGGTTCATGAGGGTCGGAATGGTGTGCGAGAAAATGTAATAGAGGCTGCTTGCAGGGGACACGCAGGTGAGCACGAGACAAAACACCAGAAGCCATCCACCAACAGCAACCTCGGTCGGCACGAAATTTACACGGTAGTATGTACCGTTGGGATCTCCGCGCTGTCCGCTCCCCCAATCAGGCCGGAGAACATAGAAGGTTTCCATCTGCTCCTTCCAGTCTTTCCAGTCCGTAGGCTCCATAACCGTTAGGCGCTGCTGGGGCTTGAAGCCGAGCACGTTATCAAGTGATGAACCCAACTCCGGTTGCTCCGCCCCTTCGCTAAACCCAATCACCAAGTAGCCGCGCTCTGAGGCTACCTGTGACGCAACTGACCAAAACTCATCTGCCAATGGCACCCGTCCACCCCTGCTTGCGTCGTTTTGCCGAGAAAAGTTGGCGAGGCAAATCCGGAAGAAAACCGATCAAGCCTGGCCGATCATGCGGCTGAAATCTTAGGACTCGAGCTAAGGCAAGTCAATGAACGAAGAAGGAATCCCTCTCGCCAGGAACACTCGCCAGGGGATATGTAAGCGAGGAGCCTTCGAAGACTTAACGAATAGCAACTGTTGGAACATCCCCATTTACACTCACTGGGCGCCTCGAGACCGAATCGACGTTGCCGAAGAGGCCGAACCTTCGTAGACTTACGAGCGAGGCCTTGCCAGCGACCTGCAATGAAAACCGCCAAACTAGCGAAATCCTACCGCATTGACGACGGCAAAGCATTTCCGCCTGAAAGACTTCGATCCCGCGGACACAGGCCACCTGCACTCCATCGATCAGGCTCAGGAACGCCTGCAAAAAGACATCGCCCGCATGGCGGAGTTGCAGTCCAAACTTTACGCTCAGGATTGCTGGGCTGTGCTGCTGATCTTCCAGGCCATGGACGCTGCCGGTAAAGACGGCACCATCAAGCACGTCATGTCTGGAGTGAACCCGGAAGGTTGTCAGGTCTACTCGTTCAAGACGCCGTCGGCGACCGAGTTGCAACACGATTTCTTGTGGCGCACCACCCAACATCTGCCCGAGAGCGGTCACATCGGCATCTTCAACCGTTCGTATTATGAAGAGGTGCTGGTCGTGCGCGTACATCCCAAGGTGCTCGAGAACGAGAAGCTTCCACCTCAGCTAGTGACGAAGAACATCTGGGAAGAACGCTTCGAAGACATTCGCAGCTTCGAGCGCCACATGGCGCGGAACGGCACGGTGATTCGCAAGTTTTTCCTCCACCTGTCGAAAAAAGAACAGAAGCGCCGTTTCCTGGCGCGGCTCGAGGAACCGGAGAAGAACTGGAAGTTCTCCGCGGCCGACATTCACGAACGCAAATATTGGGACGATTATCAGAGCGCCTACGAAGACATGATTCGCAACACAGCGACGAAGCACGCTCCCTGGTACGTCATTCCCGCGGACAATAAATGGTTCACGCATCTGGCAGTTTCAGCGGCCATCGTAGAGACGCTCGAAGAACTCGGTCTCAATTACCCGAAGGTCGACGCCGCGAAACGCAAAGAGCTCCAGGCCGCCCGCCGACTGCTCGTGAAGAAATAAGATAAATCGCAGCCGCGGGGTCATGCGCTTCCCATTTGGCCTGCGCCGCATTACCATAGCAGAACTATTTCTTTTCGTTTTCATTTGTTTCAATTGGGGGGGATCTCAATGGCAGGTCGAAACGCATTTCTTCGCAACAAATCTGGTAAGGCTCCGCTGACTTCGTGGCCGCCGCTCTCTTTCGCCGCATTCGCGCTCGCCGTATTCGCGCTAGGTTCGCAGGGCGCCGCCTTTGCCCAGACCAAGCCAGAGCGCCAGTCAAAAGCCGCCAAGCCCACTCAAACCGCGCCATCACCGACCGCAGCCTCCGCTGACCAGAAGTCCGCCGACAACGAATCCGACAAGCCGGAAGATAAACTCTTCAAAGGCATGAAGTATCGCCTCATCGGCCCCTTCCGCGGCGGACGCTCACTCACCGCAGCCGGAATCCCCGGCGATCCCACCACCTATTATTTCGGCGCAACCGGCGGCGGAGTCTGGAAGTCCACCGACGGCGCCCAGAGCTGGTCCTCCGTCTTCGACAAAGAGGGAAGCGGATCCATTGGCAGCCTGGCGGTAGCCAATTCCGATCACAACACCATTTACGTAGGCACTGGCGAAGCCTGCATCCGCGGCAACATCTCTCACGGCGACGGAGTCTACAAGTCTCTCGACGCGGGCAAGACCTGGAAGAACGTTGGCTTGCGCGACAGCCGCGCCATCGGCAAAGTCATCATCAATCCCAGCAATCCGGATATCGTCTTCGTGGCCGCTCTCGGCCATCCCTACGGACCAAACACCGAACGCGGTATCTTCCGCACCGTCGACGGCGGCAAGACCTGGGAGAAAGTTCTCTACAAAGACGAAAACACCGGAGGCATCGACGTTGCCTTCGATCCCCACAATCCCAACATCTTGTTTGCCGCACTCTGGCAAGCGCGCCGCACTTCCTGGAGCCTCGACAGCGGCGGCCCGGGAAGCGGCATCTACCGCTCGAGCGACGGCGGCACAACCTGGAAGCGCCTGGAAGAACACGGTCTGCCGAAAGGCCCCTATGGACGCGTCGGCATCGCGGTCGCAGCCAACTCTGATCGCGTCTACGCACTAATCGAGGCACACAACCCCGACGGCGGCCTCTATCGCTCCGACGACGGCGGCGAGACTTGGGACTTCGTCAATCCCAGCCACAGCTTATGGCAGCGGCCCTGGTATTACATGCACATCATCGCCGACCCCAGAGACGAAAACGTGGTCTACATCATGGACGTGGAAGCCTACAAGTCCACGGATGGCGGCCACCTGTTCAACAAGATCAAAGTTCCGCACGGCGACAACCACGGCCTGTGGATCGATCCCCGGGATACGCGCCGCATGATCGCGTCCAACGACGGCGGGGTCACAATAACATTGGACGGCGGCAAGAACTGGACGCGCGAAGACAATCAACCCACGGCGCAGTTCTACCACGTCATCACCGACACTGCGGTACCCTACCGCGTTTACGGCGCGCAGCAGGATAGCGGAACCGTGGCCATCGCCAGCCGCAGCGACGACGGTTCCATCGATCGCTCCGACTGGTATGACGTAGGAGGAGGCGAGGCGGGCTACATCGCGCCTTATCCGCCCGACCCGAACATTGTTTATGCCGCCGATTACCAGGGAAACATCACGCGCTTCGACAAGCACATCGGCCAGGTGCAATCGATCACCGAACAGCCAGAGCTTTCCGACGCCTACGGCGCGGTCAACCTGGAGCATCGCTTCCAGTGGACTGCGCCCGTCGTGATTTCCCTGCACGATCCCAACACGCTCTATCACGGGGGCGAGCGTCTGTTCAAAACCACAGACGGCGGTGTGCATTGGCTGGCGATCAGTCCAGATCTCACGCGCAACGACAAAAGCAAGCAACACGTTTCCGGCGGCGAAATCACTCTCGACGATTCCGGCACGGAATACTACGACACCATCTTCGCAGTCACTGAGTCGCCCCTCGCGAAGGGTTTAATCTGGGTTGGCACCGATGACGGCCTGATCCAACTCACCCGCGACGACGGCAAGAACTGGACCAACGTCACGCCCAAAGATCTGCCGGAGTGGAGCCGCATCAGCCAGATCGAGGCTTCTCCGTTCGAAGCAGGCACCGCCTACGTTGCCGTGGATCGCCATCAGAACGACGACCTTCGCCCCTACATCTACAAGACCAGCGACTACGGCAAGACTTGGACGAAACTGGGTAACGGTATTCCCGACGGCGAGTTTCGTGCGCGCCGTCCGCGAAGACCCAAAGAAGCGCGGACTGCTCTACGCCGGCACCGAAAACGGCGTTTACATTTCTTTCAACGACGGCGCAGATTGGCGGCCGCTCAAACTCGAATCTGCCGACCACTCCGGTACACGATCTCGTCATCAAGGACAACGATCTCGTCGTGGCCACGCATGGCCGGGCGTTCTGGATTTTGGATGATGTCAGTCCGTTACGCCAATTCAGTGACGACCTGGCGAAGAAAGATGTTCATCTCTACACTCCGTCGCCTGCGTACCGCATTCAGGCCGGTGCAGCCGCGGAACGCCATCCCTCAAAGTTGGCGGGACAAAATCCGCCCGCGGGCGCGATTATTTATTACTCTCTCAAGAATGCACCCAAAGCCGGCACGACGCCCGGTACGGAAACCAAGCTCGAAATCCTGGACGCCTCCGGCAAAGTAATCCGCCGATATTCGAGTGCCGAAATCGAGCCGCTCGACGAACCCCTCGATCCCGACGAGAAGAAACCAGAACGACAGATAAAACCGGATGCCGGATTGAATCGCTTCGTCTGGGATTTACGCTACGAAGAAGCACATCGCGTTCCCGGCTATTATCTGTGGGAATATGGCGCCGGAGCGCGCGGACCGGTGGCCGCTCCCGGTCAGTATCAAGTGCGGCTGACGGTCGGTAATGAGAGCCAGGTCGCACCTCTGGAGGTGAAATTGGATCCGCGGGTAAAGGTCAGCCCAGCGGATCTGACCCAGCAATTCACTTTGTTGACCCAGATTCATGAGCAGCTGAACCGGGTTTATGACGCAGTCAACCAGATTCAAGATGTTCGCTCGCAAGTCACCGGCTTGAAGCGTCGTTTGCCTGAGAACGCCAGCACGAAACCCATTGCCTCCTCGGCCGACGATCTCGAGAAAAAATTGGTCGCCGTGCGCGATCAACTCATCAACCTGACTATCAGTGCCAACGAAGATTCCTTAGCCTACCCGCCGCAGATCGACGGCAAGCTCGCATACCTTGCCATGGATGTAGGCAGCGCCGATGCGGCTCCAACCGAGGCCGAACAGCTCGAGTTCGAGAAGCTGAAGCGGCAAAGCGGAGAGTTACTCAGCCGCTGGGATGATTTACAGCTCCGCGATCTGCCGGCCTTCCGCAAACTGACCGCAGAAAGCAATCTTTCCACCGTCGTAGTTCCACCCCCAGGCCAAACCGGAGAAGCGGAAAATACCGAAGCCCATTGACGGGTGGTGACTCACTTTGAAATGGTCTTGAAAGGGCGCGGCTTCAGCCGCGCCGTAAGGTAGGCGCAGGAACTGCAAGTGGGAGCGTTATTCTTGCACGGTTCTTGAGGCTTGTGGACTACCGTGGATTCCCACTCGAAAAGCTTGCCGTTCAGCGCGTACCGTGTCGCCCGCCAGGAAGCTCCTGGAAAACCGATGAGTCAATTAACCATCTAATTCGACCATGTACCAGGGGCCGCACTCACGTGTGCCCTCGTCATTGCACCCCTTACCATCATTGTCGAAGTGCAACAGTTCATGTGCATTCCACGTGCCATCGTTTTGCATCACGCCAGTTTGCACGTCCACGCCGTCAGGCGTAACTTTGACCACCCTGCCTGAATCTCCGTAACACCCGCTACGCAAATGAACGTACTGACCAACCACGAGGGTTTTCGTGTCCATCATTGCCCCTGGATGATGATAATTTCAATTGTTTCTAGTAAAGTGCTGGTTCAGTTATGTACCAAGGGCCGGGGCAATCCTCCCCCGGTTCAGTTATGTACCACCCCTTGCCGTTGCTGTCGAAACGTAACAATCCTCCAGCACTATTTCGAAGGACCACGCCTTCCGGCGTAACTTCGACCGCTTTGCCATACTCACCGTGGTGCCCGCAGAACATATAAACGCCCTGACCAACCACCAGTGCCTTCGTGTCCATGCCCGCACCTCGTTGTTTAATATAACTACTCTAGACTCAAGCCCGACTGTTGATAAATCTCGATTACCCATTGACCATGTTTCCCCTTCGCAATTCCGCTGGCAACGAGTTCATTTTCAGAATTATGGGCAAGGACAGGGATCGGGAGCAACGCACTTGCGTCCCGCGTCCTATTACTTCCGTGCCACGCAGATGGCACGGATGGGCCTTGTCCCGTCTGCGCCCCACTGCTATTTTGCCGATAGTGATGCTGATCCTCCCCTGAGGTGATGGCCGATTGAGATGTTGGGGGTATCTATGAGGTTCATGCATCTGTGTTACGCAGCTCTGGGCTTTGCGGTGGCCCGTTGGGTTTTCCGGCGGCAGCCAGTTGCTGATCCAGTCTCGCGGTTGCGGTCTTCGGGTCTTCTCTAAGAAGGCTTGCGGAGAAGGTTTGGGCGCGCGCCCCGTTGCGCTTCCATTTCGTCAGCGCGCGCCCTGTCTTTTCCTTCTGCTGAACCCTCCTACCTACGAAAGTGTTACTAAAGTTCTGCAGGTAACCTCCGCTTTGCCGCTCGCTCTCACTACAATTGCTATAGGACATTGCTTGTCATCCTGAGGCGGGCGCTTTTTGCCCGCCGAAGGACCTGGGCGAGCCGCGCGAATCGCACCGCGTTCTCTAGCGAGCGCGGAAATCGCGCGTTTGGCTCGCTTCCTTATTCCTCATGCCAGTATTTACCCCAACCCGGACCTTGCTGATCTCGGGAATGTTCCTCTTGGCTCTGGCTCCATGTGCAAGCGCACAAGATGACCCCGGCGAAACTCCCCTGGGGGATGTCGCGCGCAGCTTCCGAAAGAAAACTGCCTCGTCCGAGGCGATCATTGATAACGACAATTTCTCGAAGGCGATGGACGACGCCGAGAGCCGTCGCGCAGCTGGCTCCTCGCTGGTGTTCTCGCTCGATCCTGAAGGAAAGAGTTTTCACGTTTCCTCGCCCGACGTCAGTTGCAGCTTGTCGTTTACCGCCAAGACCAGCTCGCTGCTCTCCGATCCATTCTTGCTCGACGAGCTACCGCGTAGCGAACTGGCAAAGCTGGAGGGCCCGGCAACGATCGACGGAGATTCACTCCAGGTTTCCATGCACAACGGAACATCCTGGGAACTGCGCGAGGTAGTGATCGGTCTGACCATCGTGAGGCGACCCGAACCCGGCGACACGATTTCATACCTCGGCCCGGCGCGGATTATTCCCGCCGTCGCAGGCAACGCGTCCCCGCAACTGCAAGACTCGTTCCAGAAACAGCCGGACACAACCATGCTTCTGCGCGTGAAGGGATCAGCGGCCCCATCCGCGACCGCAATCTTTCGCACGCCCCTGAATTTCGCCCTCTTTCCCGACCAGGAATGGCACTGGGCAATCGTGAAGGCCAAGGGGATTCCCCTCAGGCTCCTCCCGAACTAACAACGCTCATGCAAAGTGAAACCGCGGACCAGCCTGCCGCTGCAGAACCCGACGCGAACACGAAGACCGCAGCGCCGACTCATTCTCCGACGAACAACATACCTGCAAGTCCGGATACTTTGCCGCATTGATAGTTCCGTGATTAAGAACCGTAACGCTGTCATCCTGAGCGAAGGGACGTTCGCGCAGCGAAGCGGCCAACGCAGTCGAAGGACCCCGGTCAGTGCTGGCACTCCTGTGACTCGTCAAGGGATTCTCGCCTGCGCAGTGGGCATCGCGAGAATTCCTTGACGCAGTCTCAGGCACTGCAAGCACTGACCGGGGTCCTTCGACTGCGTGGACGCTTCGCTGCGCGAAGCGCCAACTCCGCTCAGGATGACAGCTTGTTCATTGACTCGCCCGCAAACAGCAGTTCCGCTCCCCACTTCTCGGCCATGTCCTCCCAGCGCGGATTGCTCGATTCGATTAATGCGATCTTCTTCGTCCGACTCCAGCCTTTCAATTGCTTCTCTCGGCCGATGGCCTTATGAACATCGTCGAAGCTTTCGTAGTACACCAGCCGGATGCAATGGTATTTGCTGCTAAAGCCTTCGATGTCGCCCCGCTTGTGTTGAAGTGCGCGGCGATAGATGCTGTTCGTCATCCCGATGTAAAGCGTTCCCGATAGGCTGCACATGATGTAAACGAAATACTCATGCTCTCTCATAGCTCTGTCATCCTGAGCGAAGCGAGACGGTGGCGAAGCCAACGTCTCGCGCAGTCGAAGGACCCCTTTCAGCGCCGACTGCCATAATCCATCCCTAACCCGTTGTCATTCCGAGCACGCCGAAGGCGAGCGAGGAACCTGCTGTCAGCCCGCGGCGCCCCAACTCATGTGGAGACGGCCGCCTCGGCCGTCAGCGGAGCGAAGCGACGCCCGCGTAGAACGGACACTCTACTCAAAGCCCGGTTCGCGTCCACAGAGTCAGCGGATGACCGTAGGCGGCCATTCCTCGCAATCGATCATTATCTTGCTGGTTGTGGTTTTGGCCGCAGCAGGCTTGTTCTTTGATTGGAAAGGTGCGACTGATAATCTATTACCTGAGGCTAGGGTATGCTCCGGCCCCATCGGACTTGGCTGCTTGCGCCCTCCCAATTCCTTAATCGCATTCTCCAAAGCGTGGTTGGGTTTTTCTCCGACTCGGACAACTATTGTGTCTATTCCAGTATCGGAGGGCGCCCCTGTTGTTACATCAATTCCATCGCTCTTCAAGACGTCTTCCAAAGCGGATGCGGCGCCCCTGGTTACTACCTGCTGGTTTTGCACTAGATGCATCCACCGCCAGGTGTCAGCACCTGGGGCTGATTTATCGGGAGACGGCGGTGCCTTGAAACCTGCCGATATTGTGATGCCCTCCCTCACAGAGGAATCGGTACATCCCGAAGACGGCCAATGCGCTGCGTTGACGACGAAGTTTATTTGCTCAGCCATTTTCGTTGGTTCTTTTTCGGGTAGATACTCGAGAAGCACCGATATTGGCCCAAACCTAGAAAATTTTTCGATAGCCCCAGACTGGTCAGTGAACTCTCTGTCCAAAAGGCTTGCTGCCAGTTCTAATCTTTTGTCCTTTTCCTTTTCTAGATTTGCAGTTGCTTCATTGTTGGCCTTGCGAAGTTCCTCTACTCGACCGTTGGCTGCGTTGACTTCTCTTTGGAGACCTACCCGCGCCGTTTTTTCCGTACTTCAGCCTCTTGTGTTACAAGAGCGAGTAATTGGTCACTTTTGCTTCGTAATTCAGCATTCTTACTCCGTAATTCGACGCTCTTGCCACGCAACTTCCCATTGATAGATGAGATTTCTACTCCAATCATAAGCTCGCCCGCAACTCCTAGTGTGATGAGCAACACGCTGGCAATCTCTATGCGGAGTTTTCGTAGCGACGGCCTGCCCGGAAGACGAACTATGCCGAAGTGCCCGAGCGCCCACCCTTCGATCTCATCACGCCAGTCGTGCCGAATCACCCACAATTCCAAGGCAACACCAACTACAACGAAGAAAGTGAATACCCATGCCGAGTGCTCCCAAGGCACCGACCGATTTTCTAGGGCTTTGACCTCGCCTTCTAAGGCAGATATAGCTCTCTCAAGAGCGGAGAGGGAACCCTCCAAAGCCGAAACATCGATCGGAGGATTCGAGGCGGTTTGGAATAAGACGGCGAAGATCATAATCGCATCGTTAATTCTTGTGACGGCCTATGGAATATGGATCGTAATCGTAGCAGAGAGAGAGGGAAGAGTTCAGGACAACGATAAACCACTGGTAGTGCTCTTGAAGTACGAGCACTGTCTGGCGATGCAGGAACGGGAAGACCGGGACAGACGGGATGGTCCCTATTAATTTTAACTTCGCCGCCCTGTCCGCACCCGCCTTTTCTCAACAACCTTCCACAGCCCAACCCCGTGACATCTGACCTTGTGCACAGCCCACAATTCGTCGCATCATTGCCCTGGCAGAGGCAGTAGAGTCAGTTGCGACTCCCGATCAAAAATCGGGACGCAACTCCTTTGTTCTCTAGATTTTGACCTCTAAGTCCTTTGCCCTGCGGATTTTGCGGGCCAAAACATGTTTAAGTTGATGATTCCAAAGATCGGAGGGGGGAGGGGGGTACCCCGTAACAAAAAGGTAACCCAGCTCTGCAGTTGAAGCTGCAGGTTGAATTTATTTTGCATCTTGATCGCGTGCTAAACTGACCTCAAATCCCACATCAAGGAACAGGCGACGATGAAATTTGGAGTCATCATCTTTCCCGGCTCGAACTGCGACCACGATGCCTACTGGACGATTCAACAGGTTGCCAAGCAGCCAGTAACCTTTCTCTGGCACGAATCGCACGATCTCGAGAACTGCGACGCCGTCATCGTCCCTGGAGGGTTCGCTTTTGGTGACTACCTGCGCACCGGCGCGATTGCGAAATTCTCTCCGGTAATGGAGTCGGTGCGCCGCTTCGCCGATGGCGGAGGTCTGGTGCTTGGAATCTGTAATGGTTTTCAAATCCTGTGCGAGTCAGGGCTTCTGCCCGGGCGCTCTCATGCGCAACACAGGACTGAAATATGTCTGCAAGCCGGTGCAGGTGCGCGTAGAGAACGCTGCCACGCCTTTCACCAACGCCTGTTCGCAAGGAGAAGTGTTGACGATCCCCATCGGCCATATGGAGGGGAACTACTTCTGCGATCAGGCAACCTTGGATGAGTTACATCGAGACAATCGCGTCGTGTTTCGTTATGTGACTCCGTCGGGTGAAGTCGCAGCGGCGGCGAATCCCAATGGTTCTCTGGAAAACATTGCCGGCATCTGCAACGCCGGCGGCAACGTGGTCGGCATGATGCCTCATCCCGAGCGCTCTGCCGAACCTGAACTTGGCTGCACTGATGGAATGAAGATTTTCCACTCCATGGTGGGCGCAATGGCGAGCAAGTAGAGCTCTCTTCGCGCAGGCATGTTTATCCATTTAGCTCCGATAGAATGTCTGCCGAAAAAACTTTTGTTTGATAATTGTCTGCCTCGGTGGTACTGTCTCCGCGAAAGCTGCTTCCCCATTTCGCCCAACTGGAACTAAAACGATCAAGAAAATAATGGGAGGAGTGTGTCCGATGACGGCGAAGCAGATTCTCGATTCCTTTTCCGAAACGTTAATGCAGGACGAACGAATTCTCAGCCCGCAAGAGCGGGAGTTGCTGACCAGTCTCCTGCAAAACTCCAGGGCAGTTTCCGGCAGTGACCCAAACACTCAATCGGCTGTAACCGCAGCCATAGCGCGCTCGGTCGGTGAAACCGTAGCCCAACGCGCTTTTGCGCTGTTAGGTGGCAGCATTGTGGAACAGATCATGGCTCGCTCGGGTATCCCCGCGGCGAGCGACGAGACCACGCTTGCCGCCACAGTACAGTTACACGCGCCGCAGCCGCCGAACCCCTTACCTCCGGGACCAGGCCCGAAAGCGCCGCAGCCGCCGAACCCTGTACCGCCAGCGCCAGGCCCGAAAGCGCCGCAACCGCCAAACACTGTTCCCCAGCCTCTGAAGGCGCCGCAACCTCCGAACGCACTCCACCCCCAACACGGTCTCCGGCCACTGTCGTGCCCGTGCAGCAGGGCGGGCAACGAGAGCCACCTCGACTCAGGCGGCAGCGTGGGTGTTTTAGATTCGGCTGAGATCGATTCGGTCGAGATCGCTCGCGCGCAATGCGTTGTCCTCGATGAGTTCCTGGCTCCGCAGGAGCTTGACGAACTTATTTCCTACACGCTGCAGCATGAGGCGCAGTTCCAGAGCAGCGAAGTAATCTCGCCCAACGGAGAACCGGGAATGATTGCTTTCGACCATCGCCGCTCGCGGGTGCTTATGGATTTGGGAAAGCACGAGGCAATCATCCTCGACCGAATCCGGGGCGTGTTGCCGAGAGTGCTGGGACCAGCTTGGGATCGAAGAGTTTCCGGTCACACATACGGAAGCTCAGATCACGGCCAGCAATGACGGTGACTTCTTCCGCGCGCACAGCGATGATTCGGATGAAATGATCGCGTCCCGCCGAATCACGTTCGTTTACTTCTTCCATCGCGAGCCGCGCCAGTTCGAGGGCGGGGAATTGCTCCTCCACGATTCGCACGGCGGAGGGGAGCGGCACTGTCGAGCACGGGGAGCTATCAGAGCGTCGTGCCGCAGCAGAATCAAATCGTGTTTTTCCCGTGCTCGCTGTTGCACGAGATCACTCCCGTCGAGTGCCCCTCAAGGGCGTTCGCGGACAGCCGCTTCACACTAAACGGATGGCTTCACAAGTAAAAGACGCAGCGTGGCTGGAATGGATTACCGGCCTGATGGGGGTGGGGTCGCGGCAAACGCATGAGCGCGACGCTGCCCCCCGGGCAATTCCATTGTCTGCTCGACGAGTTGCCGCTGCACTTGATCCCGCAGTGCCAACTCGAGTCGACAGGCTCGAGGCAGGAGCTGTCTCATGAGCCGCTATTCCTCAACCCACAATGTTCGGTGCTGCCCGCCGGGCAGGTGCCGGCAGAATTGGAACCGCATGCGGCATTTGCTGAAGAACTTCTATTTGCAGGGAACAGTGGCTTGGGTGCGTGACCCGGCCACCGCTTCTCTGCATCCATTTTGGCTGGGTCCGCGGCTGGAAGAGATGGTTTCGGGTCTTCGTGCAGGAGAGCCCGTCCCCGCCTCGGTTCCCAGGGACGCCCGCGTCTTGTTGGCTGCCGCCGGCATTGTCACGCCGGAGAACCATGCCGAGCGCCGTCTTGCGGAGTGGGCTGAAATCGTGAGCAAGGCCGCCCGCGCGTTTCAAGAAAAAGGATACGCACCTCTCGGCAATTTGATTCACCCTTTTAATCTTGCAGCCTTGCGCCGCTACTACCGCCATGCCATCCGGCGCGGAGCTATTACACTCGGCGATGTGCAGAGTCCGCGACGATACGCAGCCCACGATGAGAGCGTCGCGCGCTTCTTCCATCACCAGATTGCAAACGCAATCAGTGCCGTCGTCGGAGAAGCAATCAAGCCTTCTTATGTTTATCTCGCGTCTTATTTAAGTGGTGCCGACTTGAAGAAGCACATCGACCGCGAGCAGTGCGAGTTCAGCGTTACACTTTGTCTGGATTTTTCTCCCGAGCCGGAGCTCGCGAACCTCGTGGCCCATACGCCTGGACACTCCTCAAGGCACAGTCACGGTTTATCAGGCGCTCGGTGACGGCTTGGTGTACAGGGGGACAAAGGTGCCTCATTATCGCCACGTCTTGCCGAGGGAAATACGTCGACTTCCATCTTCTTCCATTACGTGCCGGCGGATTTCTCCGGGGAACTGGAATGAAAGGGGCTTAGCGCTGCTGGGTTACTGCAAACCCGAAATCAGGTAAAGCACGGAGGAGACCTGGTAGTAGCTGTAGGCGAAACGCGAGCCGTCGCGGGTCACAACTACCGGAGCTATATTCGCTACACCAACATTTGTGGGAGGTTGCAATTCCTGGATAAGAGTTTTCTTGCCGGTAAGCTAAGTTGACCTTGTAAACCTTAGCCGGAACCTGGCCGCTAAGATATCCATAAACTGAAGAGCCGTCCCGCGACCATTGAATCGGGACAAAGTCCGGTTCGAGATCGGGGATGGTATGAGGCGGACCCCCAGCGGTCGGGTACACCGCGACTCCTCCACCCTCGTCGTTGATCTTCCGAAAAATGAACTGGCCGTCCGGTGAAATCAACCCGCCGGTAATCCCTTCCGGCGTGATCGGTATCGGCTTCCCCCCATCCAAATCCACCAAGTAGGCTGCGCACGCCGTGACCGGGTTCGGTGGCGTTCAGGGTAATGCGTTTTCCGTCTGCCAGGAAATGAGCGGGACCGTTTTGAATGTCCAGCCCAGGTACTGCAATCGTGCGGGGTTGACCGGGGCCGATGGGAACGAGCTTCACTTGGCCGGGGCTGTCCGGGGAGAACTGGAAATCGCCCATTTGCCATCGGGCGACAGTCGACCCGCGCTGCCTTCACTCAGTTGAACCGGCGGGGATCCGTCGATATTGCGAATGGCAGTCGAATAGTGGGATCCAGCAGCCTCACTGGCATCCTCAAACAAGACCGACTGCCCATCGCTCGAAATGTCTTTGGCAATATCCCAATCGTGCCAGGAAAGATCGTTGGACTTGCCGTTCCGCGCGGCGATGGCCATAACAACGCGTTCATGGTCCAGACTCACCAGGATTCGGCCGTCAGGCGCCACATCCTGCAAAGTCATGCCCTCGGGAAGGTCCAGAATTTTCCGAACTCTCTGTGACATATTGACTGCATGCAGGTCGCGATTGAGCCCCTTTTCGACCGCGGTAAACCAGACCTCTTTCCCATCGGGACTCCACGCGAGGCCATCCGCAGATTCCCAATGAGGCGTGAGTAGCATCTCATGCCCTCCAAGTCGATGAGGCCAACCGACCCACCGTCATCCGACAATGCAGGATGGTCCATAAACGCGATCCTGTCGCCCTGTGGAGAGAAGCGAAGGTGGCTGATCCATCCTCCTTTGCTTTGATATAGAACGTGACCAATGGGAAATTCAATTCGATCACTGCCTTGGGCATGGTGGACGACGGCCAGTTCACCGTTCGAATCCCAATCTGCCCACGCAACATCTTCTAGGACCTCTCTGGGAGAGCCCCCAGCAAACGGGCTGCGGGCGAGCGTGCCGACCATTTCCAAGTGTGCCAAGTGAGCCCCGTGGAGCGAAACAGCCAGTTCACCGCTGCGAGAGATCGCGAGCAAGTTTGCGTCGGCCAGGTTGAGCGGTTGGCTCAGCAGGGAATCCCCGACCGTGGAGAAGATTTGCAACGGCTTGCCGTTCCATGCCGCACCGTAAACAACGCCTCGAAAGTCGGGGGCGAAGCGCGCCGAATACACGGTGCCCTGTTCGAAGGTCAGGCGCCGGTAAGACGGAGAAACCGTTTTCTGGCGCCACTGATTAACCAGAAGCAGCAGCGTCGCAGCCAGAAACACAGCAGCGATCGCCCATGGCACGAGTATTGCTTGCGGCCGCGAAACTCCAAAACGATTTGTTCGTCCCCCGGATGCGCTTGAAAGCGTGTCCAGGGCAAAACCCAGGTCGCGGACCGATTGAAAACGGTTCTCCGGTTCCTTCTCCAGACAGTGGCGCACGATTTGCAAGACGGATTCGGGGACGCCGGCCTGCTCGAGATTGATTGCGGGAGGATCTTCTTTAAGCACAGCGGTGATCGTGTCTACTTCGGTCTCGCCGCGGAAAGCTCGGCGCCCGGCCAGCATCTCGTAAAGAATCGCTCCAACGCTGAAGATGTCGCTGCGGTGGTCCACGGTTTTGCCGCGCAGTTGCTCGGGCGACATATAGGCGACCGTGCCGATTACCGCGCCGCTCTTGGTGACCGTGGTCAATTCCTCGACGGAGCGACCGGAGTCTTCCGGCGAAGATTGCAGTTTGGCCACTCCGAAGTCGAGAATCTTCACCCGGCCGTCGCTCGTCACAAAGAGGTTTTCCGGCTTCAAGTCACGATGAACAATGCGGTGATCGTGCGCCGCGATCAGGCCTTGTACGATCTGCAACGAGTAGTCAACGGCCAGGCGGACCGGCAAGGCTCCTTCCGCCAGGCGTTTGCGCAGGGTTTTGCCTTCCAGCAACTCGCAAACGATGTAAGGAGTCCCGTCGCTGAAACCGACGTCATAAATAGCAACGATGTTCGGGTGATTCAGGGCAGCTGCGGCGCGGGCTTCTAATTCGAAACGGCGAAGATGATCAGGGTTATCGCTGGAGGCCGGCCGAATCAGCTTTAGCGCAACATCGCGCCCGAGCCTTTCATCGCGTGCCCGAAAAACCTCGCCCATGGCTCCGGAGCCGATTTTCTCGAGGACTCGGTAGTGACCTATGACCTGGCCAGTCATGTGCAGGGGCAGCCTCGCTGGCATGTTAGGGGCGCATGTCCCTCGGCGTCAATCACCCGGTCAGGCCAACTGGGCCACCTTTATTCCGCCCAAAGCTGCGACTACCGAAATCCTGCCGTGCTATAATTCCCCTTCGCCTGCACACTTTCGAGGCAGCCTGTGATCTTTCTACGGGCGAATCCCGCGATCAACCAAGATCATAAACACGAGGTCTAGCCATGTCCGGCCATTCAAAATGGGCCACAATCAAGCACAAGAAGGGCGCGCTGGACGCGAAGCGCGGTAAGATTTTTACCCGTCTCATCAAGGAAATCAGCATTGCTGCGAAGAACGGCGGCGGCGATCCTGATTCCAACCCGCGGCTGCGTGGCGCCATCGTTGCCGCCAAAGCTGAGAACATGCCTGCCGATAACATCAAGCGGGCTATTCAGCGCGGCACCGGAGAACTGCCCGGCGCAACCTACGAAGAGTTTTCTCTTGAAGGTTACGGCCCGGGTGGCGTCGCGATTCTGCTCGACATCAATACCGACAACCGCAACCGCACCGTCAGCGAAATCCGCCACTGTTTCGGCAAGAATGGCGGCAACATGGCGGAGGCAGGCGCCGTTTCCTGGATGTTCCACAAGAAGGGCGACATCATCATTCCAAAAGCTGCTGCGAAAGAGGACGACCTGATGAACATCGTTCTCGAAGCCGGCGGCGAGGACCTGAATGACGACGGCGAGAACTGGGAAATCCTAACCGAACCCTCTGCGTTTGAGACTGTGCTCGAAGCAGTGAAGAAAGCTGGCATTGAGCCCGCGTCATCGAGCGTCGCGATGATTCCTCAGAACTACATCAAGCTCGAAGGTCAGGCCGCCAACACGATGATCCGGCTCATGGAAGCGCTCGAAGATCAAGACGACGTGCAGAACGTGCACTCCAACTTCGACATCGACCAGAAGCTACTGGAAGAAGTGGCCGGCTAACTGCGCATTCGAGATTTATCTCAGAGCCGCTCCCATTCGGGCGGCTCTTCTTCTTGAAGAAAAGTTGAGGCGAAAAAGTTTTCAACACAACCGTGGAAAATTCTGTGGAAAAGCGAGATCGTATCCTCGTAAGTGATTCAGCAGGAGATGGTTCAGCATTTTGCACTGGAGCGAGTGCTGGCACTTTCGTGCTGCAACCTCAAGTGACCGGTGGTCGGCGTCCACGGCGCCTCATTCCGAGCCAACCTTGAAACTGCGACTCGACAAACTCCTCGCCGACCGCGGTCTGGCTGCCTCACGGGACCGCGCCCAAGCGCTGATTCTCGCGGGAAAAGTGTTGGTCAACGATCAGAAGGTCGACAAAGCCGGTATGCAAGTCGAATCTGATGTCACGGTCCGCCTTCTCGGCGAAGATCTGAAGTACGTCGGGCGCGGCGGGCTCAAACTCGAGCGCGCACTGGAACATTGGCAGATCGATGTCACGGGAAAGATGTGTCTCGATGTCGGCGCCTCGACCGGCGGGTTCACCGATTGTCTTTTGCAGCGTGGCGCAAGACGTGTGATAGCGATCGATACTGGGTATGGTCAAATGGATTTCAAGCTGCGTCAGGATTCTCGCGTCCGCCTCCTGGAAAAAACCAATGCCCGATACGTGACCGCCGACATCATCGGTGAAAAAGTAGACCTCATCGTGATCGATGTGGCGTTCATCTCTGCGACCCTGGTTCTACCTTCGGTGATAAACGCAGCCTTCCCGCAGTCTTCCGAGCAGCGCCGCGGTCGGCAGGTGATCGCTCTGGTTAAGCCTCAATTCGAGGCGGGAAGGGAATTCGTTAGTAAGGGCGGCATTGTGCGCGATGAAGCCGCTCAGTTGGCATCGGTCGAGAAGGTGCGGAGAACCTTGCTGGACCTGGGTTGCCTCAGCACCGATGTAATCGAGTCACCTATTCTCGGCGCAGAAGGCAACCGCGAATTTCTTCTTCGAGCGGTTTTCTAGTCTCTGTACGGTCGGTAACGTCCGTGGTTAAGGTTTTCGGCAGAAATTCTGTACAATCTTTCTTTCGCTCGTTCAACATGGCAAGTTCGTCCTCATCTCCACCATCGAAAGTCGCGGCTATCATCGCTCGTCCGGCGCGGGCCGAGGTGGCGCGCACCATCCCCGAATTGCTGGCGTGGCTTCAAGCTCATGGCTATCGGGTCATTGTCGATCCCGAGACCGCCAAACACTCCAAAGGTTCGGAGGAGGTGCCGCGCTCGCAAATGTCCTCGCGGCCTTTGGATTTGGTAATCGTGTTGGGTGGCGATGGGACCCTGCTCTCGGCGGTTCGAGCCACGGCTGCGGCCGATGCTCCGCTGCTCGGCGTGAACCTGGGTTCGCTCGGCTTCCTCACTGACGTTCCGCTCTCGTCGATGTTCTCCATGCTCGACCAGATCGCGCAGGGTCGCGCCCCCGTGGAGCAACGTTCCCTGATGCAGTGCGATCTGCTGCGAGGAGAAGAGATCCTCGGCAGCTACAAGGCTTTTAACGACGTGGTCGTCAACAAAACAGCGCTGGCTCGCCTTAATAACTACGACCTGTTCGTCGACAAAGCATTCGTCTCCAGCTACCGCGCCGACGGAATGATCGTGGCTACGCCTACAGGTTCGACTGCTTACTCGCTTTCAGCGGGCGGTCCCGTGGTCATGCCGACCGTCAATGCTTTCGTGATCACTCCCGTGGCGCCGCATTCGCTCACCCATCGCCCCCTGGTGGTGCCTGATTCGGCTATGGTTGAGATTCTGCTTCGCAGCGATGAAGAAGTCGCATATCTAAGTCTGGACGGCCAGCCCGGCCTCGATCTGAAGGATGGAGACCGGGTCCGTTGCCGCAGGTCTGAACACAAAATCAGCCTATTCCGCACCGACAGTGATTTCTTCCACGTACTCCGCACGAAATTGAAGTGGGGAGAAAGATAGATTTCGTTTCGAAAGGCGCGGCTTTCAGCCGAATCCTGCAGCCTCACAACTCCGCGGCATAGAGTTCGCGCACTCGCTCCCGACGCCGAATCATCTTGACCGACTTTCCGGTCACCAGCACTTCCGCAGGCCGGGGACGCGTGTTGTAGTTCGACGCCAGCGCCATCCCGTAAGCTCCGGCATCAAGAATTGCAAGCAGGTCCCCTTCTTCCACACGAGGCAACTCTCGATCGCGCGCAAAAAAATCGCCGGACTCGCATACTGGACCCACCACATCGAGGGTTTCATTCATTCCTGTCTCGCCCCTGGATCGCACCACGGGAACGATCTCGTGATAAGCGTCATAAAGCGCAGGCCGAATCAGGTCGTTCATAGCCGCATCCACTATCAGAAATCGCTTGCCGTCGTTTTCTTTTCTGTAAAGAACGGAGGTGACCAGCACGCCGGCAGGGCCGACAATCGCGCGCCCCGGTTCGAGCAGCAAATGCACATTCAGTCCGCGCAAAGGCTCCGTCACGGCGCGAGCGTACTCCGCAACGTCTCCGGCGAACTCCGACCCCATTCCTTGATAGGCAATCCCCAGCCCACCTCCCGCGTCGACGTAATCCACGCGGTGCCCGTCGGTGCGTAACTCACGGACCAGGTCAGCTACTCTCTCCACGGCTTCGGCGAAGGGTGGAGCATCGGTGATCTGCGAGCCGATATGAACGCTGACTCCCGCAACTTTCAGATACCGTGCTCCGGCGGCCTTGGCGTAAAGACTGCGGGCACCGCCGATGGGCACTCCGAACTTATGTTTCTGCAGACCAGTGGAAATGTATGGATGGGTCTCGGCCGCGACGTCTGGATTTACTCGAAGAGCGACCTGAGCAACCTTGCGCACCCTCGCAGCGCACTCTTCTAGAGCACAGAGTTCCGATTCGCTCTCCACATTAAATAGCAGAATCCCGGCCTTCATCGCCGCCGTCATCTCGTCCCGAGACTTTCCCACGCCGGAGAACACTACCTTTTTCGCCGCGCGGCGATCGGCGGCCAGCACGCGCTCCAGTTCTCCGCCGGAAACGACGTCAAAGCCACATCCCAGCCGCACCAGCAAGCGCAGAATGCTCACATTGGAATTTGCCTTGACGGAATAGCAGACGGTGTGCGGAACCGAGCGAAACGCATTCTCGAAGGCGGCCAACCGCTGCTGGATGGTGGTTGCCGAATAGACGTAGAGCGGCGTCCCGTAGCGCTTGGCCAGTTTGGTCAACGGAAGACGGTCGCAGAGCAATTCAAGCTTTCCACCAGTGAGCGATAATCCTTCCCTTCGTTTTTGAAAAACGAATCCCGGCGGCCGCTCGGAATAAACGTAGGAAGATTCCGTAACTTCGCGACGCCGGGTCATTTTCGCTTGGAAGAACTGTGAGCGGTACTGTCCTTGACCTTAATTGCGACCACGGTTTGGTCGTCGAAGGTTTCGACGCCCGCGGAATGCTCGGCCGCCGCCTTGAAGAGCCGGTCGACCACGCAATCCGCCGATTTGCCGCCACATTCCGCGATGATTTTCTCCACTCGTCCTCTGCCAAACATCTCTCCGCGTCGGTCACGCGCATCGAGAATGCCGTCGCTGAAGAAGACAAACATATCCCCAGGCGTCATTTTGAATCGGAACTCGTCATACTCGGCTTCGTCGAAAAGCCCTAGTGGCAGCCCTGTCGCCTCGATCACGGTGTTCTTCCCATCGTGTACGTATACGGGGCGCGGCAACCCGGAGTTGGCCACCAAGAGGGTGCGATGCTCATCATCCCAAACCGCGTAGATCAGCGACACAAATTGCGCCTCGATACGCCGCTCGGCCAGGGACAAATTCACTGCCGAGAGCATCTCGGCCGGCCCCGGCTCGATGGGCGCATGCGAACGAAGTATCCCGCTCACTAAAGCCGCGTAAATGGCAGCCGGCGCTCCCTTTCCGCTCACGTCGCCGATCGCGATTCCCAGCCGGGAAAGAGAGTAGGGTATGAAGTCGTAAAGATCTCCGCCGATGGCTCTCGCGGGACTAAACTTCGCGGCTAACTCCAGCTGTGCCATTTTCGGCAGCGTTTGTGGAAGCAGTCGCATCTGCAGCTCACGGGCCAGCGCCAAATCGCGCTCCAGTCGCCGCTCCTGCCGCGCAATTTCTTCGTACAGGCGTGCGTTTTCAATGGCAATTGCGACCTGCGCTGCCAGCGTCGTCACAGTTCGCCGGTGATCGTCGGTAAAAAAACCGCGCCGCGTGTGCTCCAGATCGAGCACTCCGATTACTTTGTCCTTGTAGATCAGGGGCACGGCCAATTCCGACCGGGTTTCCGGATTGCCTTCGATATAGCGGGGATCTTTGCTTACGTCAGGCACCAGGATCGCTTGTTTCGTCTCCGCCGCTTCTCCCACCAACCCGCGCCCAAACGGAATCTCGTGCTTCACGTGGACATTCTCGTTGAAGCGCAAGGAGAAACGATGCTGTAGTTTCTCGCCCGAAGCATCCAGCAGCAGGATGCTGAACATCTGGAAATCGATCAAGCGCCGCAGAAGCTCAGCAATCCGGCCGAGTAGCTCGTCGAGATTTAGAATTGAGGTCAGCTCGCGCGCAATCTCGTTCAGCAGCAGCAGAATTCGCGCCTGCTTGGTGGTGCGAGTGTACAGCTGGGCATTCTCGATGCCCGCCGCCATGCGCGAGGCGATCAACGTCAACAGGCGCTTGTGCTCCTCGTTGAAGTAGCCAGGATCGCGCGCTTCGAGGTCAATCACTCCGATCACCCGGTTCTTGGTGGTGAGAGGCACGGCCAGTTCCGAACGCACGTTGGGCACGGCAGAAATGTAGCGCGGATCCTTCGTCACATCATCGATTAGGACCGCCTGCCGCGATTGCGCCGCTTGTCCGGTTACACCTTCCCCCACCTTGATTCGCCCGCGCTCGGCGAATTCCGGAGGATAGCCCACCTGAAAGCGAATGCGCAGATCCTGGGTTTTTTCGTTCAGAAGGAGGATTGCGAAGATTTCATAGTCGATAACTTTACGCACAACCTCCGCGACCCGGCGCAAAGTCGTATCCAGGTCGAGCGAAGTCGACATGACGTCGGAAACCTCGAGCAACAGAGGATCCACCGGCACATGCTTTTCGTGTTTGCTCACAACAGAACCCATCGTCTTTCCATGATAGCAGCCGCGCTTCGAGCACCCAGTGCCCAGTACCTAGTAACCAGTCGAAGTAAAACGCCGCGAGCTGAAAATGCGCTGCACTCCGGGTACCAGGTACTCGGTACTGACTTTCATTCCCGCGGCACAATGCAGACGTCGGCCAGGTTGCGGTAGCGTTCGGCATAGTCCAGGCCGTAGCCTACGACGAACTCGTCAGGAATGGTGAAGCCGACGTAATCGCCTTGCAGAGGCAATTTGCGGCGCGAGGGTTTGTCGAGAAGAGCGGCGATCTTCAGCGATCGAGGCTGATGCGCCAGTAATAGCTTTTTCAACACGGTGAGTGTCAATCCCGTATCCAGGATGTCTTCCACGACGATCACGTTTTTATCCTTCATCGACTGGTCTACGTCCTTCGTCAGTTTCACTTCGCCGGTGGAATCCCATCCGCTCTTGAGTTCCTGAGTGGGGCTGGGCCGGTTTCCGTAACTGGAGACGCCGATGAAGTCGAAGGTCGCGTCCAGCTTCACCTGCCGCGCCAGGTCAGCGAGAAAAATCGCAGAGCCTTTCAAGACGCCGACCAGAATTACCGGCTGGCCCGCGAAGTCACGTGTGATCTCTGCGCCAAGTTCCGCAACTCGCTTCGCAATCTCTTCGTGAGAAATCAACACCTTTAGTCCTGTCATGGCGTTTCATATTAAACTAAACGCGCTGCCCACGTTGCGCGCAGGGTGATCATTCATGAATCTCAAAGGTATTCAACTTACATGGCTGGGACATGCGACCTTTCGCATCGTAACTCCGGGTGGCCGCACCGTCATTATCGATCCCTGGATCATGAACAACCCGATGTGCCCAGCTTCCGAAAAGAAGGTGAAGCGCGTCGATATTGTGCTGTGCACGCATGGTCACGGCGACCACATCGGGGATGCTGTCGAGATCATCAAGCAGCATAATCCCCAGGTCGTCGGTATTCCGGAACTTTGCGGATGGCTGGAAAAGAAAGGTGCCAAGAAGACCGCCATGATGAACAAGGGCGGCACGCAAAAGGTCGGCGACATCAAAGTCACGATGGTCCATGCCGACCATTCCTGCGGCATCCAGGATGGCGACCAGCTCATTTACGGGGGTGAAGCCTGCGGTTACGTGGTCGAGTTTGAAAATGGCGTTAAGATCTACCACGCCGGGGACACAAATGTTTTCGGAGACATGGCCATCATCCGCGAACTTTACGCTCCTGAAATCGTCATGCTTCCAATCGGCGACCACTTCACTATGGGACCGCGCGAGGCCGCCTACGCCTGCAACTTGCTTAAGCCGAAGGCCGTCATTCCCATGCATTTCGGTACGTTCCCTGTTTTGACCGGAACTCCGGCGGAATTGCAGAAGCTTGTGCCTGGCATTGAAGTCGTCGCCATGAAGCCCGGTGTGACAATCGGAAACTGACCTGCGACTGAACCACCAACCACAGACAAACTCCGAGGAAACCAAGTGGCCGAGAAGAAGCTGAAAAAGCAAGACAAGCCGAATTGGAGACACTATAACTTCACCACTACTGGCCCAGTCGATGATTACTTGTACTCGATGCTCCCCAAGCGCAACGACGTGCTGGCGGAGATGGAAGGCTACGCCTCCGAGCACAATATCCCCATTGTCGGCCCTGCCGTGGCACGGGTTCTGCAGCAACTCGCCTTGACGATCAATGCCAGGACGGTTTTCGAGCTAGGCTCAGCCATCGGATACTCGACCATCTGGTGGGCACAAGCGGTCGGCGAAAAGGGTCGCGTCATCTATACGGACGGCGACCCGAAAAATACCGCCCGTGCCCGCGGCTATTTCGATCGCGCCGGGGTCTCGAACCGAATCACTCTCCATACTGGAGATGCTCTTGAGGTTCTTTCCGAGCAGAAGGAGCAGTTCGATATCATCTTCAACGATGTCGACAAAGAGGACTACCCGCGCGTGCTGCGCCTGGTCTCGCCTCGTCTGCGCAAGGGCGGCCTGTTTATCACGGACAATGTTTTGTGGAGCGGCCGGGTAGCGGAGAACAATCCCAAAGACCCGCGAACCAAGGCCATCCTTGAGTTCAACCGCCTGCTTTACAACTCCGAGGATTTCTATACCACTATCCTGCCGATTCGCGATGGCTTGGCGGTTGCATTGAAGAAGTGAAGTAGGGTAACTAAATCGACTTCACCGGAATTGCCAGCAGATCGTCCACCAGCCCGACTTCTTTCTGCAGAAATGGCTCGGCATGCGTCACGCCGCCCAGCATGCCGTAATAGCGTGCCATCGCGTCCACGCGCGCGCGAATCTCGTTGTGGGCAGGGAAGAGATCCTTGCCTGCCTCCTGATCGCTGAACTGTGACTTGTAAGCCAGGATGGAGGCGAACTTCGGCTCGAACTGCTGCCCAATGTCCACCACAAACGTCGGGCGCACGTCGTAGTAAAGCGTGGCATAGATGATCTTGAACGGACGATGCGGAGCGAGCGGCTCAACCTTGGCCGCGCCGGGATTGGGTTGGCTGAGGGCCGAGGTCTGAGGGCTGAGGGCCAGCTTCGCTAGTCCCGCCAGAAAGCACGCCTCGTACCCTAGCACCGAACATGTGTAGTGATCGGGGTGTCGTCCCTTCCAGTAAGGCAGAATCACAACGCGCGGCCGCGTCTCGCGGATCACACCCGCAACTTTCAGTCGATTCTCCCACGTGTTTTCCACCCGGCCATCGGGAATATCGAGCGCCCGCCGCCAGCCGACGCCGAGAATCCTTGCTGCGTCAGCCGCTTCACGCGCGCGATCTTCAGCGGTGCCGCGTGTGCCCATTTCGCCCTGGGTCAGGTCAAGGATGCCCGTTCGCTGCCCGCGCTGGGCCATTTTCAGCAGCGTGCCACCGCAAGTTTGTTCCACGTCGTCGCGGTGCGCCGCTATAGCAAGAATGTCGAGGCTCATTTGACGAATAAGTGTACAAGGGCCGGCGTCAAACGAAAACGGACGCCATAATTAGGCAAGCGCGCGTATCAGAAGAATGGTTTGATCATCCGCGCGGTTGCCAAAGCTTGCCAGTTGGGTCACAAGCCGGTTCATAATTTCTTTCAGCGGGTCCGCGCCATGCTGAACTATAGTCCGCTCGACCCCCTCAAAGCCGAATTCCATACCCTGCGCGTCCTCCGTTTCAGTTACGCCGTCGCTGAATAGCACGAACAGGTCGCCCGGATCGTATGATGTGGAGGAAGACTGATAAGCACAATCGCCAGTAAGACCCAGCGGAAATTGCTCCATACCATGGCGTTCCGCTTTGTGGTTCGCAGCGCGGTAGTGAAGGATGGGGGGATGGCCTGCAATCAAATACTCTACCCGTTCCCTACCGGAGAAGCGCAATCCAGCGAATGTGGCGTACATCTCCGCCGGCTTTACCTCTGGCAAAACTCGGCTAACGGCTGCGATCACATCAGGAAGCGATTGCCCTTGCGCAAAACCATAACGCAAAGCGGTTTTCAGGTTTCCCATCAAAAGGCTGGCCTGTATACCATGACCCGAAACGTCGGCCAGGCAAGCGATCCAGCCGGACTCCGTTGGAATCAGATCCACCAGGTCGCCGCCGACTTCTTCGCTGGGCAAGCTGAGTCCGTATGCCTCGAAACACTCCGTGCGATATGTAATCGGGGGGACGAGCATCTGTTGCATGCCGTAAGCAAGATCCAACTGGACCCGCGTCCGCACTTGTTCCAAGCCTTGGGTATTGATGAATAGAAGGAACAGCCGGTAGCCCAGCAAGGTGGATGCCATGATGCAGATAGCATCCAGTGCGATACGCGCACGGGCGGGCGCAGAAACCGGGACGTGTGGGCCATGAGGCAGCCAGCGAGGAACATACACAATGGCGGCTACCAGGATGACGAACAGAGGAATCAGTTTGACCACCCGACGGCGCATCATTACAAAGAACGCAACACCGGCCGTGCCAAACAATGAGCTATAGATCAGGAGTGCCCACAGGGGCAGCCTTTTCCATTCGGTCAAGTCTAGAAAAAATCCCCATGCGCCCACGACGAGGAACAGTGCGGCCAGTAGCGCCGCCATGCGGCGGAGAGGCACAGCTTGCCAATAACGGACCTGTTTCTTGTCAAGGATGCCCGCGCTCAAAGGCATCAGGACTTGCATTGTGGAAAGAGCGATCCGCGCAATTCTGTGCCACATTGGTTGGCGCGAATTCGGCGTATTCATAGTCTTGCTCAAACCGCCCAATGCTTACGTCCTCCGCTCACTTCTTTCGCTCCACCAAATACCGCGCCAACTCCTTCAGTGTATCGGCGCGGGCGCCGAAACTTCCCAACTCCGAAAACGCCGAACTCACCAGCGAGTCCGCCTTGCGCTCGGACTCTTCAATTCCAAACAGCGCTGGGTACGTTACCTTCTGCGCGGCCGTATCCTTGCCCGCGGTTTTGCCAAGCTGCTCGGAGGTCTGGGTTACATCGAGTACGTCATCCACAATTTGAAAGGCTAGCCCGATCGACTGACCAAAGGCCCGCAGCTTTCTAACTTCGCTGTCCTTGCCTCCGGCATAAAGCCCGCCACTCACCAGGCTTGCTGTGATCAGCGCGGCAGTCTTCGAGCGGTGGATATATTCCAGCATCTCCGCTGTAGGCTGAGTGTGCTCGGCTTCCAGATCCACGACTTGTCCGCCGATCATGCCATCCAGTGTTCCTGTGCCGCGGGCGATCTCTTCGATAATCCGTACCCGCGCTTCGGCCGGACATTCCAGCCGAGCTAGAATCTCGTAGGCTTGGGTCTGCAGGGCGTCTCCGGCCAGAATCGCAAGGGCTTCCCCGAACACTTTGTGGCAGGTAGGACGGCCGCGGCGCAAGTCGTCGTTATCCAGAGCCGGAAGGTCGTCGTGGATCAGCGAGTAAGTGTGCAGCATCTCCAGCGCCGCACCCAGTTCCTCGATTTTCTCGGGCAGCGCTCCCGCTATCATGCGCCCGGCTTCCATGCACAACACTGGTCGCAGCCGCTTGCCGCCGGCAAACACGCTGTGGCGCATGGCCTTGTGAATGGACTCTGGATACTGGGTTTCCAGCGGTATCAGACGGTCCAGGGCCGCGTCGGTCAACGCCTGCCCTTGCTCGAGAGTTTCTTGCAGCATCGAGCAGTGAGTATAACAAGGGGTCCGGGGAAGATGAAAAAAGCGAGGACGCCAAGAGGCGTCCTCGCCGGCCCTAGAGGTCAAATGGCTCAGGCCGCAACGTGGTGTGCCTTAGCCACATTGCGCAGGACGGAGCTCAAGACGTTCGGCACATCATCAGCGGGACACACGTCGCTGGCGCCTGCTTCCAGCGCGGCGATCCACAACTCCTCATCCGGTAGGCGGTGGGTGCAGACGATCGGCAGCGTAGGGAAATCACGGCGCAGGTTACGCACATCGGTCAAACGAGAGGCTTCCATGTCGAGAATTACAGCCTCCGGTCGGTTCCGGGCGATGCGCTCGCGGAGTTCGTCCCCGGAGCGCGTTAAGTGCACGGATTTGAAGTGAGATGAGAGCCCGCCAGCCAGAGACTGAGCGAGCCTGGGATCGCTTTCAAGAACGACCACACTAAAGCCCATAGATCCTCCTGACTTACAACTGTCAGCGACAGCGGACTAGGGCTGCGGGGAAGGGTTCGAAACCGCTACTCCACAGACATTACAACTACGAGCACAGCGACAGGCTCGGCGCCTACCTGCGGGCAGGGGCCTTTTCCGCCACCGGCTCAAACGGCTCGGCCTGGAGCTTCCCGTTTTTCTTCAGCAGGATCTCCACTTTGCCTTCGGCCTGTTCCAGTTCCTTCCGGCAATTGGATGAGAGATGCATGCCCTCTTCAAACAGCGTGAGAGACTTTTCCAGAGGCACCTCTCCTTTTTCCAGTTCCTGGACAATTTTTTCCAGCCGCTGCAGGCATTCTTCGAATTTAGGCAACGGGTTTCGCTCCTGTTCTTACTGTAATGCTCCTATTTGCAAAGAGTGTCCAGTGTTTTTTTGTAAAAGGTTTTCGAAATCGCTCGGCTCTTCTCACAAAGGGAATTCTATACAGCAGCGGGACTGTTGGTGCCCAGTGCCTCGAGCACATCCACCGCCGAACTGTAGCGTCCCTGCGGCGCGCTGATTTGCGCCCCCTGCACCGTATACCGAACCGCAACCAGCATCTCCCGGGCAATGGCCACGCCCTCAGCCCGGGCTGCCTCCGGCGTCTGCGCCCGTGCCATGCGTTCCAGAATCGAGTCCGGCACCGAGACCCGGAGCTCGTTTTTCATGAACTCGGCATTGCGCACGCTCACCAGCGGCCAGATTCCCGCCACCACCGGGATGCGGCAGTGCTCGATCCTCTTCAGGAAGTTCTCCAGCAGGCGAATGTCGAAAACCGGCTGCGTCACCGCATATTCCGCACCAGCCTGCACTTTAAATTCAAACCGCCGGATCTCTTCATCCAAGTCGGTGAGCCCTGGATTCGCTCCCACCCCGATCACAAAGCCCGTGCCCGCACCGATCGGGTTTCCGCCCAGATCCAGCCCCCGGTTCAAATTGTGGACGATATTGACCAGGCCGATCGCATCGACATCAAAGACCGCGGTTGCATCCGGATAGTTGCCCATCTTTGGGGGATCGCCGGTAATGCAGATCAGGTTCCTGATCCCCACTGCAGCTGCTCCCAGAAGGTCACTCTGGATGCACAGCACATTGCGATCCCTGCAAGTGTAGTGCAGAATTGCTTCGATTCCCGCCTCCTGCTGCACCAGCAGGGAAAGCGCTTGATTGCTCATGCGCGCCGAAGCCCGCGGGCTGTCGGGAATGTTGACCGCATCCACGCCAACTGATTTCAGGAATCGTGAGCCGTCCAACTCCTTGCGTATATCCGTCCCCTTGGGAGGGACGACTTCCACCATCGTGACGAACTCTCCACGTGCCAGCTTTGCCCCCAGAAGCGAGCGTTCGGCTAAGGGCAGGACGGGCGCGGCCGTAGGCGCAGCCGTGCTCGCAACCTGGGCCGAAGCCGCCTTCCCCCTGGCTTCTCCAACTCGCAAGGCGGATTTCATCACCCGAATGTGGTCGGGGGTGGTTCCGCAGCATCCGCCCACGATCCGAGCTCCAGCGGCCACGAATTTGCGTGCATAGCTCGCCATGTACTCCGGGGAGCACAGGTAGATGTTTCTGCCTTCCACCGAACGGGGAATGCCTGCGTTCGGCTGCGCCGATAGCGGCAGGGAAGTGACCGCCCGCACGCGCTCGATGGCATCGAGCATGGCTACCGGACCTACGCTGCAGTTACAACCGATCACGTCTGCGCCCCAGTCCTCAAGGCGAGGCGCAAAGGTCTCCGGATCGGACCCATCCAGGCAGTTGCCGTCTTCGTCGATCGTAACCTGAACGACCAGGGGTAATTTCGCCCCCACATCCTTAGCCGCCAGCAGAGCCTGGTGGAGTTCCTCGAGGTATCCGAAAGTTTCGAACATCAGCAGGTCGATGCCACCCTCTGCCAACGCCGCAATCTGATCGCGAAACGCCTGGCGGGCCTCTTCGAAAGAGGTTTTACCCAGGGGCTCGATTCTGGTTCCCAGCGGGCCAACCGATCCCGCGACCCAGACATCGAAGCTCTTGGCGGCTTCGCGGGCAAGCCTGGCTCCGGATCGGTTAATGTCCTGCACTTTGTCGGCGATACTATGCCGCGCCAGGCGAAAAGCATTTGCACCGAAAGTGTTGGTTTCGATAATCTCGGCCCCAGCCTGAAGGTAGCTATGGTGAATGCCGCGAATGAGCTCGGGCTGGGAAAGATTTAACTCGTCGTAGCAGCGGTTAATGAAGACGCCGTTAGCGTAGAGCAGCGTCCCCATAGCTCCGTCACAGAGGGCCGGGAACTGCTTGATTCGGGTGAGAAGGTCAGCCGCCATATACTAGCTCAGAATACAGGATGGGCATCGGTTCTTGCATCTGAGAGGTCGGAAGTCAGACTTCTGTCACCGGTGTGAGGCGCGAGCGGGGTGTAACATCGCCGCTCTGCTATAATCCCGTATTTCGCACTTAAATCTCTGGTTTTCCTGTAGTTAGGAGCCTGACGTTTGAACAAATCCGCTCTTTTGCCTGCCGTTTTCGTAGTCGCCAGTTTGAGCTTCACCTCCTGTGGCGGGTCATCCGCGCCACCACTGACGACCCGTGTTCTGGCTTCGCAGAGCGTGTCGAGTCCGACCGCGTCCCCTGGGCTTGTACTTATCGACGGGCAAAATGACACGCTGGTGAGGGGCGGCATCAGCGCTGGTAGCTCTCCCGGCCTCATGACGCTGACGCCCGATAGAAGCATTCTGCTCGCCTTTGATTCCGTGACCAACAGCGTCGAAGTCGTCAACGCCGCGCGAGGTTCTCTGGCCGGGAGCATCCAACTGGCCGGACCGACCACCAGCATGGTCGCGCTGACATCCGGAAGTGGTTATGTGGCGGTGCCGGCCGCCCCAATGATCGGATCTGCTCCTGGAGCAATTGAGGTGCTGAACCTTTCGGTCGGGGGCATCACGTCTACGATCGGCGTTCCCAGCGCGCAAACCGTGGTATCGAGTCCGGATGGAACCCATCTTCTGGTTTTCAGTAATGATTCCAACGCTGTGACCGTTGTCTATCCGCTTTTGGTGAACACTGGCAGTCCGGTGACGGCCACTGTGCCTGGCTTCGATCGACCCGTGTACGCACTGTTCAGCGCGGATGGCGGCACAGCCTACATCTTGAATTGCGGCCCGGAGTGCGCCGGTGGAACCGCCACCGCCAGCGTACAGGCTCTGGACATGACAACCCTAGCCCCGGTCGGAGCTCCGGTTGCCGTCGACGGCGCCACTATCGGCTGGCTGAGCGGATCAACTCTCTACGTAGCCGGCACTTCCCCTACCAACAATTTGTGCACGGGTCAGACCACTGCCGCCGCGGCCTGCGGTCGACTCGACATTGTGGATCTCGGTTCGATGACGGTTACCAGCAGCGCCGTCATCACCGACGGCTATCACGACCGCATCGAGATGAGCATCAACGGCCAGCTCTTTATCGGAGCGCTAACCTGTTCCAACGTCGGCAATGTCAACAATCCGCAGGGCGAAGTGCGCGGTTGTCTTTCCATTTACAACACCAACAACGCGGCCGTCGTCATCCCGCCGGATAACGGCGACGTTACCGGCCTGCAGAGCTTTACCACTCGTGATGTGGTCTACGTCGCGGAAGGCGGCAACCTGCGTGTCTACGACACGCTTACCGACAGTTTGCTGGTGGAGAGTACGAACAACATTACTGAAACCGGGACCATCATCATCACCGGCTACATCATCGACGTGAAGGCCATCGATTTTTTCTGATCACGTTTCTCTTCGCCAGACGCACGACTATTTTGCGGGTTCCAGTACCAGCCGATGCGCCCCAGTTCCGTCCACAGCTTTGGTTGTAAAAGGCAACGTGAAGGTCGAGCCTTCGTACCAGGCCTTCCACTGGTCCATGTAATAGGGGCTCAAGAAGTTTCCTCCCTGGCCGGTGACGGTGTTCAAGGTAGATTGATCGAGGTCCGCAAGGTTCGCGGTAAAGCGTTCTGACGGCCCGTGGTGGCGCGTCACAGCTTTTACAGTGTAGCCGCTGCCCGATTGCTCTCTGACTCCCGGTGCCGCCCAGCGCTGAATCAAAGGAATCTTTCCCAGTACCGGGTGGTCAATCTCCACGGCATTCACGCTGCCCCAATGCCATGAAGCGAGATCTTCCGGGGCCGCCGGATTGTTCACCGTAGCTTCCACTGCGGCGCTTAGCAATTCGTCATAGTTCGGATACTTTTCCGGCAGCCACCGCTTGGGCTGGTGCAGCAAGACATTCTGCAGCCACACTGTTTGCATCTCCCAGTGATAGGTCTTCCAGTTTAGAGTTGTTTCCTGCGCCTTCGGATCTTCTGGAGCAGGTCCCAGGCGCGGCTCGAGCAAGAGGCGAGTCAACTCGCGAGCCGAGCGCACGGCGATGGTCGGCGCCGCCAATGAGCCAAGCATCCGCCCATCCCAGTTCCGCATGAGATCCGCAGCCTGTTTTGCCCGAACCGAAGGTTTCGCAGCATGATCGACCGCATAGACAAAACGTTCGGCTGCAAACAGATCATTCTCCGAGTGGATATCGTTCTCCAGCGCAAGCATGTCCGTTGCAGCAAACTTCCGCCCTGACTCCAGGACGTGGTAGATGCGCTCCGTGCGCCACGGCGCTTCCCACTCCACGCTGATCGAGTTGCGATAGCCGTCCGCCGTGATGCGCCCGTTCGCAGTTGCGATTACTCCGGAGGGAGGATTGTAGATGCTGGGCAATTTGTCGAAAGGAACGTAACTCGTCCACTCGTGGGCATCGTCTGCCCCGCTGACCGGCAGACTGCCATCGCCGGCAGCGCGAATCGGAACGCGCCCCGTGGTCTGGTAACCGATGTTGCCGTCGACGTCGGCGTAAACCACGTTTTGCCCCGGCGCATCCAGTTGCGAAAACGCCTTGCGGAATTCCTCCCAGTTCTGCGCCGTATCGACATCGAAAAACGGCATACGCAGTCCGTCGTATAGCGTCCAGCGCAGCGCCACTGGACGCGTCTCGCCAGGAAAGAGGTCAGTGACAATAGGGCCGTGCCGCGTGATCTTCACGTTTACCGTCACATCCGGCTTGCCCTTGATGTGGATCACTTCGTCTCGGTGCTCGGCCTGCCGCCAGCCCAGCGGCGTCTGGTAGGCGCCTTGTGCGTTGAAGCTTTCCACGAACGCGTCGGCGACCGTCGGTCCAACGTTCGTGAATCCCCAGGCGATGCGTTGGTTGTGGCCGACAATCACATAGGGCATTCCCGGCAGCGTTACTCCCGCCACGTCCAGATTGCCAGATTTCAGATGCGCCTCGTACCACAGGTTCGGCATCTGGTGCCCGAGATGCATATCGTTCGAGAGCAGAGGTTTGCCCGTGACTGTGAGTGCGCCTGAGACAACCCAGTCGTTCGATCCATTCACCGCTTCCGGAGTGCGCTGCGCCCAGATTTCGGATGCTGTGCTTCTTTGCTGGGTCACCGAGGTGTCCGGGCCCGAGTCATCATCATCGTCGTCATCGTCGGAATCGCTCTGATTCTGCTGATCGTTGAGGTCTTCCCGCATTATGGTAGGCGGGCGATCGTGCCAGGAGCGATTGACGTATAAATCAGCGGTCAACTCCGGCCCGAGCTTGGCCAGAACCTTTTCGCGGGCGAGCACGTCCCCAAAGGGATAGTAGTTGAGATCCTTCACCATTTGATTCGCGATGACGATGGAATCCTCCGGCTGCCACGGCTTAGGCCGGTACCCTAAAATGCGGAACTCGATCGGAAGGTTGCTGCCACGGGTCTCGATGAATGCGTTCACGCCGTGGGCGTAGGCTTCAAAATAGGCACGATCGCGAGGACTTGCTGTCTGCAATCCTTTCTTCGCTGCCGCGCGTAGCCCCAGAATGCGCTGCTCGCGGTCGATTTTCAGCGTGTCTTCGCCGAGAATCTCGGATAGTTCTCCAGCTGCGAAACGCCGCATGATGTCCATCTGCCAGAGCCGGTCTTGCGCCGTGACGAAGCCTTGTGCGAAAAACAAATCCTCGAGAGTCGCGGCCTCGATGGCCGGAACCCCGTGACCATCGCGAGTCACCTTGACCGCCGCCGCTAGACCTTTTACCTGGAGTCGTCCGTCAAGCTGGGGCAATGCCGAGCGGACGACGAAGTAGGCGAAAGCGACCACGCCCGTTGCCAGCACGACGAGGATCAATGAGAGCCACAGGAGAATGCGCACCCCGGCTGAACGCCGCGAGGTAGGAACGCCGGTCACAGTAAGAGTGCTCATGAGCCAGTTGATTCTAGCAGCCGTTTTGAAACGACGCGGCTCGCAGCCGCGCCATGGAATTGCAAGCTCAATAGCGGCTTTTTAGCCGCCGCGCTCCAGTCGCCTGCCGCTGAAAATGAATTTCATTTTCAAGATGCCAGATGCTATTCTGACCCTTCATGCTGCAGAAGCGCATCGATGACCAGCCTTCCATCTCCCGGGAGATGGTCCGCGAGGCTCAAGCTATCCTCCACCGCCATCTCAAACGGGTCGGCCTGAAGCAGACGGCGCAGCGCGACACCATCCTGAGCTCATTCCTGGAGACTCGCGACCACCTTTCCACTGACGAACTTCACCGCCTGGTGCAGAAGAAGGATGCGGGCATCGGCTACACCACCGTCTACCGCACTCTCAAGCTGCTGGCCGAGTGCGGATTGGCCAGCGAAGTCGCATTCCACGACGGCGTCGCCCGCTATGAACATCAATACAACCGGCGCAGCCATCACCACATGGTGTGCACCGAGTGCGGCAGTTCGGTGGAATTCTTTTCCCGCGAAGTAGACCAGTTGGAGCAGGAAATCGGGCGCCGTCACCACTACACAACGACCCGCCATACTTTTCAGATCTATGGCGTCTGTGAGGACTGCCGCAAGGCGCGGTCCGCCTGAGCTGTGCCGCCTGCCGTGCAGCGCCAGTAAGATGATTTCTCGCTGGGTTTGCCTAGCCAGACTGTGTTCTGGTAAGGTGCGCGGCAACGACTTGTTCGACAAGAATGCCCGAAAATATGCCTCTCGATTGTCCCGACTGCGCCGCCCCGATGCCCGACACCGCGGCTTACTGTCCGGGTTGCGGCCGGGCCATGCGCCCTGTCGAGCGCGCTCAAGGAATGGTGGGCATACTCCCTGAGAGCCTGGCTGGCGCCCTCGCTTACTTTCTTCTGCCGGCGATCGTCTTTCTTCTCGTCGAACCCTACAACAAAAGCCGTTTCGTGCGCTTTCATTCCTTCCAATGCCTCGGCGTATGTCTGGCCGGGGTGGTGGTGGTAGCTTCGCTCAGGGTTGTGGGCTTTGTTCTGTTTTTTATCCCGGCGATTGGCCACATGCTGGTCTGGCTTTTTTCTATGGTAGTCGGCCTCGCCTTTGTCGCGGTTTGGTTTTTGCTGGTGGCGAAGGCTCTGCAGGGCGAGATGTTCAAGCTCCCGCTGGTCGGCGATTTTGCTGAGCGGCACACGCCGGCAGTGTAAGACTGTGACCAGTGCCCTTGACATTCTTCCTCTAAGCTGTCATTCCTATTAGCTTTTACTTTGACCCCCCAACTTCAAGGACGGCCTCTTGCGGGCGGCGGGAATTCTTGTACTACCGGGGAACGGATTGAAAGTCAGAGTCTTCTACCACGACAAGTGTTTCGACGGAGCTTGCTCCGCCGCACTCTTCTCTCGTTTTTATCGCGAGCGGATTCGCGAAGATGCCAGCTTTGTCTTTTCCGGCCTGTTGCATCGCGCCGGAGCACTCTTCGACGAATCCCAATTCGACGGGGACGAAAATGCCATCGTCGATTTCAAGTATTCCAGTTCCCCAAAGATCACATGGTGGTTTGACCACCACGAAAGCGCGTTCCTGTCGCCGGAAGATGCCGAGCACTTTGAACAGGACGAGAGCGATCGAAAATTCTACGATCCGGATTTCAAGTCCTGCACCAGCTTCATTGCCATGATCGCGCAACAGCGCTTCGGTTTCGACCCCGCTCCCGTGGCCGATCTCGTCCATTGGGCCGACATCATCGATGGCGCTCTTTATTCGGATGCCAAGACCGCGGTCGAGATGCAGGCGCCCGCCATGAAGCTAACGATGGTCATCGAGTCCGCGCCCGATCGATTTGTCCCGAACCTGATTCCACTCCTTGCCACCAAGTCCCTAGCAGCAATTCTGGAAGAGCCGTTCGTGGCTCCGCTTCTGCCCCCGCTGCTCCGCCGCCACGAAATCTCAATCGAAATCCTGAAGCAGCGCACCGAGTGCATCGACGGCACCATCTTCTTCGACGTCACCGATCAAGATCTCGAAGGCTACAACAAGTTCGTTCCCTACTACCTGCATCCGGAATCGATCTATAGCGTCGGACTCAGCAAAAGCAGTTTCCGGGTCAAGGTTTCGGTGGGATCCAACCCCTGGGCCCCGCAGGAGCCTGTCGTCAATCTCGCCAAGATCTGTGAACGCTACGGAGGCGGCGGACACGCTCGCGTGGGCGCCATCTCCTTCAACCCGAACCAGCATGCTGCCGCGATCAAGGCCTCCCGCGAGATCGTAAACGAGCTTCGCGCCGCAGTTCGCGCTCCACAAGCTGAGAATCGTTCATGAGGAATTGTTTCGCATCAGCGGCATCGGGAAAGAAGAGAACGATGCAAGCGGCCATGGTAATCTGAGGTTGCTTGCGCGCCGCATGCTATCGCCGGCAACGAAAATCGACTTGCGTCACGCCCGCAGAAATCTGCTGCGCGTGGTTGCTTCTTTCGAATTCATCAAAGGCATCTTCGTCCTGTTGATCGGGCTGAGCGCCATTCTGCTCGTACACAAGGATGCCTGGGTGATTGCCGAGAGCCTGCTGGCCCGGTTGCACATCAGCACTGACCGCCACTGGGCGCAACTCTTCCTTGATTTTTCCGACCAACTGACCGATGCCCGGTTGTGGATGGCGGCGCAATTCGCGTTCGCCTATTCCATCTTGCGCTTTATCGAAGCCTACGGCCTCTGGAAGGAGCGTACCTGGGCGGAATGGGTTGCCTTTGTCTCGGGAACGCTTCTGCTTCCGCTTGAGATCCGGGGCCTGATGCGTGGCATCAATCTCTTTCGCTCCGCGTTGTTTCTGGGCAACCTCGCGATCGTGCTTTACATGCTGTTTCTGCTGCGCGCCGGACGCCAGCGCCGCCTGGTAGAGGCTGAAAGCCTTGACCAGAGCGGCAAGTAGGGTCGAACGACTCTGGCCCCGAACCCCGCAGTTGCTTCATAATTGCCTTAGCTGGTTCTACCGCGGAGGGTCTATGCGCGTCTCTTTTTGCTGCAAGTTTCTTGGCCTGCTGTTCGTGCTTTCCCTGGGCATGGCTTTTGCTCAGGACACAAACTTCGCCTCGGGCCCGCAGTATCTGATCAATGGGGATCCCACGAACCACGCCTCACCCCTGTTCGCACGCTCCATTTCCACGCCTTCGATGTCGCTGACTGGACCGCCTCTGGAAGCGGGCGCCAGCAACTCTACCGAAGGTCTTATTGCCGGAGCGGATACTCAAACCTTCGTGCCTCAGCCCCATCCGGCTGTTAATCTATCTCCCATTTATTACACGGAAGTTTCTCCCAGCGATCTCACGCTCAGCTTCCTTGCTGAGCCTTTCCCAGGTCTGCCCGAGCAGACATCTCCCATTCCGCTGGCGCAGCCATCCTCCGATCGGCTTCCTCCTAGCATTCTCGATAACGGAGTCTGGCAGATGACTACGGCTCAAGCGCTGCGCGAGCGTGGTTATGGAATTACCGTGGCGGAGGCTGCTGCCTTCGACAAGGCGCGAACCCGTCACGCCACTCACATCTACACCAACGCCGACACTGATCGACTGCGCGGGGGCAACTGATCGAAAACACTAGGTTGAATCGTCGCTATGGCTTGGCTGGGCTGAGCGGATCGTCTCCCCGGCAGAGAGCCCAACAGGTGAGTACTCCGATCGCAGTCAGCCCGGCCCCCTTGACCCAAATGTTGTTTAGAATCGCAACTTTGGCGTTGACTACGTCACCAGTTCTGGCCGACGCTCCACATTTTTCGTCGCGCGTAGCTTGCTCGCCCTGATGTACCGTCACGTCCGCGAATGCTGCCAGCTTCGACTGGCGGACAGCCGCACCTTCATAGTGAATGAGAATACTGTTTTCCTGCGCCGCCACCGTTACTCTTCCGTCCACATCGGTCACGTCGTAGCGAGTCCACGCCTGCGCCAGAGGACTGACGGTGATGCAGTTGACGCGCACCTTCGCGCCGTGCGAACTGTCAACCTGCAAGGTCCCATGATCGAGGACAAGTTCCAGGGCAAGTTCATCCCCTCCGAACTGCACGACCGTCTCCGGTTGCACCGTGACCGCAGAGCCATAGGCCTCGATCTTTGCGCTGTGTCCCTGCTGGGTCTGGATCAGGTCATTCGGAAAAACCGCAAACGAACTGGGGGCGGGATTCCCGTTCAGCCACACTCCTCCGTCACTGTGCAGCATCGCACGAGCGGAGTCCTGGGCTGCAAGCGACATCGGCAACACCACAGCCATAACGCCGCAAACGAGATTGCGCCATTCCCCCAAGCAACTCCCGCCTTCTCCGCACTAACTGCTTTCGTCAGAATAACTTGCGAGATTGATGCCGGCTATTGCCTTCTCTGGTGACCGAAGGGAGGCGGTTTCAGGAACTCCTGAAAGGAGAAGGGGGAACTGAGAACTGTCTACACGCGGGCAAAGTCGATAAACCCATGCTGCACGTCAGTGCGAATCAGTTTGACCCGGAACTTGTCTCCCACATCGACCCCCTGCTGACCTTGCGCCAGCAAACCATCAACGCGCGGTTGCAGCACCCGAACGAAAGTTCCTGTGGGAGTTACGCCTGTGACGATGGCATCGAAGACGGCGCCAATGCGATGCTGTAGTGCGACCGCAGCCAGACGCTTTGCCATTTCCCGCTCGACTTTTCGCGCGGCGTCTCCCTTCTCGGTACAGTTGGCGGCGATCGCAGAAAGTTCGTCGTCCGAGTAAGGATTAGATTGTCCCCCGAGCATCGCCTTGACCAGTCTTTGCGTCACGATGTCCGGGAATCGACGATTCGGAGCGGTCGAGTGGGTGTAATCCTGCACCGCCAGCCCGAAGTGTCCCGGAGCCGGCTCGCCCGGCCGCTCCAGAACATATTCTCCGGGTCCAATCAACTTGATCACAGCCAGCGAGAGGTCGGCAAAATGGTCGGGATCGGCCGCCTTGCGCTTGATTAGAAAATCGTTGAGCGCTTTGGAGTCGGGCTCGGCTGGAAGCTTCTCGGCGAAGTTCGCCGCCAATTGAACGATGCGGTCCCAGCGTTCCGGTTGCTTAACAATGCGGCGTAAAGACGAAACTTTTTCCAGCATCCGGGCCGCGACTCCGTTGGCCGCGATCATAAAGTCTTCGATCAACTCAGTGGCGCGGTTTCGCTGCTGGTTCACAACGTCGATCACCTGCGTATTCAGCACGAGAGGATAAATTTCGTCGGTCTGAAGGTCGAGCGCTCCGTTTTCATAGCGTCGACTCCGCAGCTTCTGGGCCACTTCGGTCTGCAAACGCAGTTGCACCTGCAGATCCGCCGAAGCCGCCACCTTCGGAGGCGCCGCGGCGGTGTTTTCCAGCCACGCTCCCACAGAGTTGTATTGCAGTTGCGCCTGGTTCCGAACCACAGCGCGATAAACATCGCTGGAAGCTACGTGGCCGTCGCCGTCAACCACAAACTCGACTACCACGCTCAACCGGTCCTGATTTTCCAGCAGGGAAGTCGTGCCCGTGGAAAGCTCTTCCGGCAGCATAGGGAAATTTCGGATTCCCGCATACACCGTCGTGGTTTCCCGCGCGGCATGCTGATCGATTGCGCTCTGCTTGGAGACGAAGGCGTCCAAATCAGCAATGCCGACCAGAACCTTCACATCTCCGTTCGACAATCGCTCTGCAACCTCAATCTGATCCAGGTCCCGCGACGTGTCATTGTCAATCGACGACCACAACTGACTCCGCAGATCGCGCACAGTCCCTCCCGCCGCGACTGCAGGAGGATGTGCCCGCAAATCCATCAATTGTTGCTGCACACCAGGCGGAAAATCCGGTTCAAAGCCATGTTGCCGCATAATGTCTTTCGCGACAGCTTGCAGATCAACGTGAGGAGAACTGTTATTAGGCATGAAGTTTCGTCAGGATTAAGAGGACCAATGAGAACGTGTCAACCAAGCAGACTCGCAGCTACTCCGTGACCACTGCCTTAACCAAATTTCGCGGACGGTCCACGTTGTACCCCTTTTTCGTCGCCACATGATAAGCGAATAGTTGCAGGGGAATCACCTCAACGATCGGCAGCAATAGCTCGGGGGCTGGCGGAACGTAGAACACATCATCGGCGACTGCGGCGACCCCCGCATCACCCTCGGTCGCGACCGCCACTAACCGCCCACGCCGTGATCTGACCTCTTTCATCACATCGAGAGTCCGCCGATACCGCAGCAGCGAGTCCGGATCGTGCTTGTCGCAGGTTGCCAGCACTACGACGGGAAGATGCTCATCGACCAGCGCGTTCGGTCCGTGCTTCAGTTCTCCTGCGGGGTAGCCTTCCGCATGTGCATAAGAGGTTTCCTTGAGCTTAAGGGCTCCCTCCCGCGCGATCGCGTAATGGACTCCTCGCCCAAGATATAAGAACTTCTCCGCCTGAAAATGTTTTTGCCCAAATTGTTCCGCCAGATCGTCCCACAAGCGAAGATTGCCCTCGATAGCATCGGGGAGCCGTTGCAGCCGCTGCAAGTACGATCGCGTAACCTCCGAGGTCATCCGGCCTCGCCTGCGCGCCAGAAACAGCGCCATCAAATAGAGCACCGTGACCTGCGTAGTGAAACTCTTGGTGGCAGGCACGGCGAGTTCGGGCCCGGCTCCGGTGATGAGCGCCGCACTCGCTTCCCGGGGGATCGTCGCCTCAGCCACGTTAGAAACCGCAATCGTCTTCACGCCCCGGGTCAGCGCCTCGCGCTGCGCAGCAATCGTGTCGGCAGTTTCACCAGATTGCGTCACCACCATTACGATCGGATCCACCGCCGCATGCGTCGACCGGTAGCAGTACTCACTGGCATACTCTACGTCCACGGCGACGCCCGAAAGATCCTCGATCATGATTTCGCCCGCCAGACCAGCATGGCGGCTCGATCCGCTGGCAGCAATGATCAGCTTTTCGAAGGTCAGGAGCGCGCTTTCGATCGGGTTTAGTTCGCCCGGAAAAAGAATGTCATCCTTCAGGTGCTGCTCGATGGTTTTCGCGATGGCCTGGGGCTGTTGGTAGATTTCCCGCCGCATCGCATGCGTAAAGCCATCGTTCGCGGTCTCGGCGCTGGGCTTAGTTGGATTCATGATCGACTGCGCGAGGGTAAATCATTTGCCGCGCCCGGAGCAAACCGGCCCCATATTCCAAACAACTCTCTACCACTGATTGTGCTACTAAGATATGGGGCGATCAATCGCTGTATTATTCCGCCCCATCGTGGCGATGCAAGATTTTTCCGAAAAGCACGCCGGCCAAGAGGAAAACACGATGAAAACTCACCGTTCAGTTGGTTTTCTGGCGATCGGTCTTCTGCTGCTGGTCATCCCGGCCGCTCTCGTTACCAAATCTTCCGCGCAGATTGGAATAGGGATCGGCGTCTCGGTTCGCATCGGCCCGCCCGCGCTCCCGGTTTACGAGCAACCCATCTGTCCCGGCGCCGGCTATCTCTGGACGCCCGGTTACTGGGCCTGGGACGATGACGCCGGATACTACTGGGTGCCCGGCACGTGGGTGGTTGCTCCCGTGGGCATGCTTTGGACCCCTGGGTACTGGGGATGGAACGACGGTGTCTACGCCTGGAATGCCGGGTACTGGGGCCCGCACATCGGCTTTTACGGCGGTATTAATTACGGCTTCGGTTACGGAGGCGTCGGGTTCGGCGGCGGCGAATGGCGCGGCGGCGCTTTCTTCTACAACACTGCCGTGATGCATGTGGATACCGTCCACATTACCAACGTCTACGTCGACCGGACAGTCATCGTAAACAATGAGTCTCACGTTGCCTTCAACGGCGGCGAAGGCGGCGTAGCGGCGCGCCCGACCGCACAGGAAGAAGCCTATTCCCGCGAAAAGCATACCCCTCCGGTCGCAGCACAGGTCCGGCAGCAACATGCCGCCAGTCAGAACAAGGCTCTGTTCGCGTCGAACAATCACGGCGCACCCGCCGTCGCTGCGACGGCAAAACCGGGCGTATTCAGCGGACGCGGCGTAGTAGCTGCTAAGGCTGCCGGAGCTCCGTATCATGCCCCTGCGATGTCGCCGAGAGAGGCGCGCGCATCAGCGCCAGCCGGCAAACACGCCACCAGTTCGAAGGAAGCAGCGAAGACCGCCAGCCGGCCGTCCGCTTCGCGCAACACTTCCAATAACAGCCGCTCGGAAAACGCGAACAAGGAGAAGTCTGCCCATCCGAACGAGAGTCATCCGGCTAAGCCCTCCACTCCGAGTTCGCATGCTTCGAGCCCGCCGCGTGAACCGAAACCCGCTGCGGCCGGCGAACATGCTGAGAGCAAACCGCGTCCCGCGGCCAAGGAGAGTGCCCCGAAAGAAAGCGCTCCGAAGCCGAGCCACAGCGCCGCACCCAAGCCCGAAAGCAAACCGGCAGCGCCCAAAGAGAGCGCCCCAAGAGAGAGTACGCCCAAGCCGAGCCGCACCGCTGCACCCAAGCCCGAAAGCAAACCGGCAGCGCCCAAGGAGAGTGCCCCAAAAGAGAGTGCGCCCAAGCCAAGCCACAGCGCCGCAACCAAGCCCGAGAGCAAGCCGGCAGCGCCCAAGGAGAGTGCCCCAAGAGAGAGTACCCCCAAGCCAACCCATAGCGCTCCGGCGCCGAAACCACAAAAGGCAAGCCCCCCACCCAAACCCCCAAGCGAGCCCAAAGGACGCTGAACTGGTTAGTTCGCAACAGCACTTAGCCAGTGCCGATTCCAGCACTGGCTATTTTTGTCTCCGTGCAAGGCGTTCATTTTGCCCGTCGAAGATGTTTTCGATGATCGACACCAAATCGGGCGCTCCTGCGCTGCCGCCGTCAGCGAGCTCGCGTGAGATAATCGGGTCAAGTTGCACTGGCCCCGTAGCTCAGTTGGATAGAGCAGCGGTTTCCTAAACCGTTGGTCGGCGGTTCGACTCCGCCCGGGGCCCCCATGCTTTCAATCACTTGCCTTGTTACCTTTGATTACTCCTGATCATTCCTGCGTCCGCGCTGCTGCACCGAATCCTGTGCTATAATGATTTTCAACGCTACTGCCACGGTTTGCTCGTGACGCGGTGATCCTGTTGGATCAGATTCATCTCCGCTTTTCCTGCCCGCCGTTTATTTCAGCGTCATCTCAAAAGATATAAGAGGGCATGGGAACTCACGCTACGTGTGTAACATCAGGCCCCTCCAGAAAGAACAATTACGAATGACAAGCTTTACAGAAATACCGCTGTCTTCTGCTTTGCAGCACAGGCTGGCGAATGCTCAATTCATCACGCCTACGCCGATTCAGGCGCAGGCCATTCCTTGCGCCCTTGAGGGCAAAGACGTGCTGGCTACGGCGCAGACCGGGACCGGCAAAACTCTCGCATTTCTGATTCCTATCATCGAGATGCTGCAGCGCGAACCGTCGCAAAAAGTCCGCGTGCTGGTTTTGCTGCCTACCCGGGAACTAGCGATTCAGGTCAACGAAGAATACGAAAAGCTGCGCGGCAAGCAACTATCGAAGGCGGCGCTGGTGATCGGTGGCGTCTCGGAGAAGACCCAGATTCAGGCGGTGCGCTCCGGAGCCAGCCTGGTGATTGCGACCCCTGGCCGTTTGCAGGATTTCATTACCCGCAGGCTGATCGAGTTGCGCGAAGTCAAAATCCTGGTGCTCGACGAAGCCGACCGCATGCTCGACATGGGCTTTCTGCCGGCCATCCGGCGCATCCTGGCGATCCTGCCGCAACGCCGGCAAACGCTCTGCTTCTCGGCCACGCTGGAACAATCCGTCGCCGGCCTGGTGAACGATTCCATGCGCGATCCAGTCCGCGTGGCAATCGGTTCGGTGCTTAAGCCGGTCGAGAGCGTCAGACTGCAAGCTTACGAAGTGCGTCCGGCCGAAAAACCAGACGTGCTGCGGCAATTGCTCTATGCCGAAAAAGGACAGACGCTAATCTTCGCCCGCACCAAGCGCGGCACGGAACGTCTGGCCAAGGAACTGGTGCGCGAAGGCTTCTCCGCCGCGATGATTCACGGCGACCGATCGCAATCGCAGCGCAACGCGGCGCTCAGTGGATTTCAGGAAGGGCGCTTTCAGGTGCTGGTCGCCACCGACGTGGCGGCACGCGGCTTGCACATCGATGACGTCGCGCATGTAGTCAACTACGACCTGCCCAAGATGGCGGAGGATTTCATCCATCGCGTTGGGACGGACGGGACGTGCTGGGTCGGAAGGCTTGGCGACCAGTTTGGTGGCTGGCGGCGAGGTTATCGAACTGCGGCACATCGAGCGCGCATTGAAGTTGAAGATCGAACGCAAGCAGGTGGACTGGGCCAATGCCGAGCGCTCGGAGCATGTCGTCCAGAACACTCTGGCCAGCCGCACGCTGACCCGGTTGCCTGGCGAAGTGTTCGCCTAACTAGAGAAAAAGGGAATCAGCCAACAAATGGAAGGGGCGCGTCTTACAAGACGCGCCCCAGTTTTTGGATACACGATTATTGGGATGGGCGATTATCTGGTGGATCGACTTACGACCCGAGTCTAAGGCTCCGTCTTTTCCGGAACACGTTCGCGGGGAATGCTGGAAATATCGCGGTCGTCGTCTCCCATTTGAAACAGAGCAGCTTGCTCGGCAGCGTGCCTTTGCAGTTCGTCCAAGTCCAGTTCACTGGAAACGCCCGGCGTCCTGACGGTTCGTCTTTGCGCTGGATGCGGCGTTCGGCCTTGTCGCGTTGTTTTTGCTGGCGCGTGTGTTCTTTCTGGCGTTTGGTAAAGCTTGATCGACCTCGTCCTGGCATACCCAATCTCCAATCGTCAATTTCGGCAATAGCGGCTGGCGCTTTGCATTTTGGTCAAGTTCAAACAGCGGCACCTAATCCGCAGGAATGGCGCCCGCTACCAGCGGGGTTCCCGGGGCTGGCGTGCGTGGCCCTGATAGTCGTCGCGGCCGCCGCCTCCGCCGCCGAAAACGCTGTCCGCCACCGCCCCGCGGGGAAGCGGTTTTCGGCTTAGCTTCGTTGATCTTGAGCGCGCGGCCACCCAGTTCGGTTCCATTCAACGCCGCTACCGCCTTATCGGCTTCCTCTGCATTGGTCATTTCGACAAAGGCGAAACCCCGGGCGCGGCCGGTTTCGCGGTCGGTGACAATACTGACGCGCTCCACTGCGCCATGTGCCTCAAACAAGCCGCGAAGTTCCGGTTCCGTGGTGCTGTGGGGTAAGTTGCCGACATAAAGATTCTTCATAGAAGTTCTTCTCTTTCTGTCTCCGGTCGGTGTTGCGCTTTCAAATAACGGTTGAGGTGGAGCGATCTCGCGTCGGAGATGTTGCTCGATTGCTTCCGCCCACCGGGACGGTCTGGGGGTTTCCCGTATCGCGCGCGAACGAGCTTCACTGACCGAGCGCACGCTGGAAATCTTTCTGCACGCTTCCAGTATTCCCCAGCGCTGCGATGAACCGCCGGAAGCCTGAGCCAGCAGCGCTGCGACCATCTCCTTATGCAGCGCGTCTGCGTCCGGCTCGGCGGGAGCATCGTCAGAATGCGGCGCCACTGCGAGATACTCAGGGCCGCCCACGAAGAAAGCAATTCTCTGCGGAGGAATCGCACTTCGCATGTCAGTGCAGAACTTATCCCGGCTGTCGATTTCTCCGGCCACGTTGATGAGCACAAGATTATACAAGTCGGCTCGCCACCAGCATCGCGCCTCGAGCACATCCGCCGCGCAATCAACCTCGATGCCCAGCTGCCGCATCACGTCGGCCCGCAAATCCCGTTTCGTCTGCGAGGTATCAAGCAGCAGGACACGCTTCTTCTTCGCAGGACTGCCATCCGGAGTTGAAAGCGGCAATGCCACCACCGGCGTGGTCATGCTATTTTCTCCTTGAGATTGGCTGCTTTCGCCGGGGCTACAAGGTGCTTCTCAGCCAACGCCTTCAACATCTTTTCATTGCTCTGGCGGCGGCTGATCTTTTGCCGGCGCCGCCGGTTGAATCTCGCTTTATCGCCGTTGATTCCGGACATGTTTATCTCCTGCCCTGCGGGCTGAGTTAGACGGCTGAGTTATGTGTCTTCTGCAGGTTTCCGGTTAACGAACCGTCGAATCGGCCACACCGCATGGCCACTCTTTCAAGTCGACGTTTTGGGGTGGAAGCGACTAACTTCCAGAACTTCTCAGGTTCGACACGTCATTCGCCTTTCAGGGAATTTCTCAATCGCGAAGGCGCAAACGTGCTATTCAGGGTGTCTTCGAGGTCAAGGTCTTCAGTATACTCTGCATTCGTAGATATTGCTCACGTATTGCGGCTCGAACGCGACCGAAGGTATCGGAAGATTCACGACTGGATTTCTCGCCGACCACAATAACGACGGCTTGCCTGATTTAGTAGTCGACGACCTGGCCAATCAGATGTATGCGCTCTATCTGAACAAGGGCGATGGAACTTTCGACTATGCCAGCTACTCAACCGGCCTTTCTCGCATGACTCTGCTGCATTCCGGGCGGGGCCGGGGCAGAGTTATGGGTTAGAGGGGCTGACATTGCTGGGCCCCGTGCCTTTGCAAAGAAGCAGGCAGAGCACAAGAACTCCTACCCCCACCCCGCCGCCAATCTCGAGCCATTTTGTGTTCAGACCGCTACCGGCGCTTCCCGGCCGAGGCGCGGCTCCGCAGGCAACGGATTCCTCGCGGGTTGCTTGCTGTCCTTCATGCACAACAGCAGATAGAGCAGATGCGCCCTGAGGATTTGTTTTCTGCGGGATACCACCTAAGCCGCCGACCGTGACATTCACATCGTTCTTGTGCGCCGCCACCTGCACACTGCCACTAACATTGGCCACATCGTACTGCGTCCGCTCACTGGAAACGGGTTCCACTTTGATGCAGCTCACATGCACGCTCATCGAAGTGGCAGTTCCCACCGACACGCTTCCGTGCTCGAGGCTCAGGAAGGTACCTTGAAACTTCACGACCGATTCCGGCTGAACCAGCACGGACGATCCTTCGGCATCGAGGTTGGCGACGAATCCCGGCTTGGTTTCCAGCAAGTCTCCGGGGAAAATGACGGTGGACCCCGTGATCTCGAAGCCGTTGACCCAAACTCCTCCCTCGCTATGCAACACGGCGGAGCCCGTGTCCGCCGCCACCAGCGAAAACGGGCACAGGACGACCATCGTCCAACCAACAAATTTACGAAAAGCGGACACACTCATAGCCACAGACAATTTCCACAAATCTCATAAAGAATCCTAATGACAGAGGAAGTGATCGTCTATTAGCTCTCTGGATGCGCGGTCGCACGAGGGTAACGCCGGACGCCGCGGTTGCTTTGCTGCACCTGGTTCGCGAACTTCCGGTATGCTTGGCCAAAATGCCTCGAAAGAAAGAGGTGTGGGAGAGATGGTTTAACAGGGCATGGAACAAACTTCCGCCAACGACCCGGTGATTGAATTTCGCAATGTTGCCTATGCATTGCCCGGTGGCCAACAGTTGCTCTCGGAACTGAATCTGCAAGTGCGACGCGGCGAGACTCTGGTCCTGCTGGGACGCAGCGGTTCGGGAAAAACCACTACGCTGAAACTGATCAACCGGCTGTTGACCCCCACCGCGGGGAAGTGCTTGTGAATGGCGCGCCTACTGCTGAGAGCGATGTCATTCGTTTGCGGCGCAGCATCGGCTACGTCATCCAGGAGGTTGGATTGTTCCCACATTTCACCGTGGAACGAAACATTGGTCTCGTCCCGCAAATAGAGGGGTGGACTTCGGAAAGAATTCATCAACGTGTTGACGAATTGTTGCAAATGGTCGGGCTCGACGCGCAACTGCTTTCGCGGTATCCGCACCAGCTCTCGGGCGGGCAGCGGCAGCGCGTGGGAGTGGCTCGAGCGCTGGCTGCCGACCCGGCAATCGTACTGATGGATGAACCCTTCGGCGCGCTCGATGCCCTTACCCGCGATCAACTGCAGCGCGAGTTTCTTTCTCTGCAACAGCGGCTCAATAAGACGGTGGTCTTCGTCACCCACGATCTGCGCGAAGCGATGCGGCTGGCTTCGCGCATCGCCCTCATGGAAGCCGGCCGGCTGGTTACAATTCTTTCCTCGGATGATTTCCTGCGGTCGAGCGACCCGTTGGCCGCCGCCTATGTGCGCGCTTTCAGAGATGGACTGGACTCCACAACAAACCGAGGCCCGTCATGAACCTCTTGCACTTCCTGTCGCAAAATCACGAACAGGTTCTGGAACTCACTCTCGAGCATCTCTGGCTAGTGGGAATCTCCACCCTTCTCGCGGTGCTGGTGGGCATACCGCTTGGAATCCTGAGCGCGCACTGGCCGGTGTGGAATAAGCCCGTCCTGGGAACTGCGAACATCATTCAGACGATTCCAAGTCTCGCACTCTTTGGATTCTTGCTTCCGGTGCCCTGGCTCGGCGATCGGGCCGACCGACTGGCGATCCTCGCACTGACCCTCTACGCGCTGCTGCCCGTGATTCGCAATACCTACACGGGAATCCGCGGCGTTGATCCAGCTGTGGTCGAAGCCGGGCGCGGTATGGGGCTTACCGCCCGTCAGCTCTTGTTCAAGGTGGAGTTGCCGCTGGCCTTGAGCGTGATTCTCTCAGGAGTACGCGTTGCGGTCGTGGTCTCGGTGGGACTAGCAACCATCGCCGCCGCGATCGGCGCTGGAGGCCTGGGTGAGTTTATCTTTCGCGGTCTCGCCATGGTGAACAATCAGCTCATTCTGGCCGGAGCCATTCCCGCGGCGGTTCTGGCGCTCTCGGCAGATTTCGGCCTGGGATGGCTGGAGAAACGGTTGCGACCGCGATGAAAATGAATCAACAAGGAGGCAGTCACTGCGTTTTCGAAGTACGGCGCTGTACTTTGCTCTGCCTGATCCTCTTAGCTCTGCCGTTGCCCTCGTGCGCGCCTTCGCATACCGATCGCATCGTCGTCGGCTCCAAGAACTTTACCGAATCACTGATCCTCGGAGAACTGTTAGCGCAGCAGATCGAAGCGCATACGCACCTGAAAGTGGAGCGCCGCTTCTACCTCGCGGGCACTTACATCTGCCAGCAGGCGCTGCTGGCCGGGCGTATCGACCTATATCCCGAATACACCGGAACCGCGTTGACCGCCATCCTGAAGCAGCAAGTCGCAGGCGATAAGTCGGAAGTCTACCGCCGGGTTAAGACCGAATACGAAGCGCGCCTCGGCCTGACACTAGGTCCGCCTTTCGGTTTCAACGATACCTTCGCCATGGAAATTCGCGGAGAAGACGCCCGCCGCTTGAATCTCAAAACCTTATCGGAGGCCGCCGCGTTCGCCCCACGATGGCGAGCGGGATTTGGCTACGAATTCATGGAGCGCCCTGACGGATACGCAGGTCTCGCCGCCGCCTACGGTCTGCGCTTTGCCGCGCCCCCACGCATTATGGATTTGGGCTTGCTCGCGCCGGCTTTAAAAGATCATCAGATTGACATCGCAGCCGGAAACGCCACAGACGGTCTGATTCCAGCACTCGACTTATTCGTGCTCGACGACGACCGCCACTATTTTCCTCCTTACGAGGCTGTCGCAGTGGTCCGCCAACAAACCGAGCAGCAGCATCCTGAAGTGGCCCGGGCGATTGCCATGTTAGGCAGTAAGATTTCCGATCAGGAAATGCAGCAGTTGAATTACGGTCTCGACGGCCGGCACCGCGACGTGAAGGACGTAGCGCACGAGTTCTTGCACGGCAAGGGATTGATTCCGTAAGTCCTAGTTTGATTTTCCTGTGAGGAACGGCCGCCTCGGTCGTCCAACGAGCGCTGCGAGGCATTCTGGGCGCGGTTTGCCGAGGGTCTGTCAGAGCTCAGCAACCCGCCACGCGTTATCAGAAACCTTGTTTTCAGCTGCGACCGCCTGCAGCAAACCGTCATCTAACCACCCTGCGAGAGGACACACTACCGCCGGATTGCCCCTGAAACGCCGGGTGGTGGCCTCGACATCAGGTGCGGATAGGGAAATTACCCTATGGCACTCGAGGGGGTGCCGGGCCTAAAGTGTCCGCTCTGCGCTAATCGCCTGCGAGTACTTTCGTCCGCGCACCAAAAGAACACGAGGTCCGAATGCTAGCCACGCAGAGCGACTCGACTTTCAGTCACGATCTGAGCGACCAACTCATCCGCGCCCGTCAACAAACGGACGCCCTGTTCGATCTGGTTAAACCCGATTCTCTTTACGAGCGCCCCATTTCTGAGCGTCATCGCATCATCTTCTATATCGGGCACCTCGAAGCCTTTGATTGGAATCTCTTCCACGAACGTGTTCTTGGACTGAAAGCCTTTCATCCCGAGTTCGACCGCCTGTTTGCCTTTGGCATCGACCCGGTTGGAGGCGGACTGCCCACCGATCAGCCCGCGGATTGGCCTTCGATCGCCGCTGTACAAGACTACGTCGCGAAAATCCGAGCTGTCCTCGACGAAAAACTGACTTACGCACTTCTCGATTCCAATCTTTCTACAAGCGACGGATTTCCCCTCACCACTCTTCTCAACGTAGCCGTCGAGCACCGCTTGATGCACGCGGAGACTCTCGCCTACATGTTGCATCAACTGCCGCTTGATCGTAAAAAGCCGCAAACGGAATCGCTGAGCGTTATCGCTCCCGCCATGGTTCACCGCAGCATTGAAATTCCCGCCGGGGTTGTCACACTTGGCCTTCCGCGCAGCAGCGATTCGTTCGGCTGGGACAACGAGTATGAGGCCCACACGGTCGACGTCCCGGCGTTTTCCATCGATCAGTACAAAGTGACGAACCGGCAGTACTTAGAGTTCATCGCTGCGGGGGGCTACGAGACGCCCGCATTCTGGAATGATGGCAAGAATGACGCTGGCAATAACAACAACGACGATTGGAACTGGAAGTCCCGTCACGGAATTTCACATCCGGCTTTCTGGAGGCGCCAAGGCCAGCAATGGGTCTATCGCACGATGTTTGACGACGTTCCGCTTCCTCTGGATTGGCCAGTCTATGTGAGCCAAGCGGAGGCAAAAGCATATGCCCGCTGGGCAGGGAAGTCATTGCCCACGGAAGCCGAGTGGCAGCGCGCGGCATACGCCACGCCGCAAGGGCGACGAACGACCTTACCCATGGGGGAACGAAGCGCCTGTTCGAACAGTTTCGGTAACTTTGATTTCGCCCGCTGGAGTCCCGCACCGGTGAATGCATTCCCTCGAGGCCAGAGCGCTTTCGGAGTTGACGGCATGCTGGGGAACGGATGGGAGTGGACTTCCACCGAGTTCGCCCCGTTTCCCGGGTTCGAGCCGTTCCCCTTTTACCGCGGCTATTCCGCCGATTTCTTCGATGGCAAGCACTTCGTCATGAAAGGCGGATCGGCGCGCACCGCTGCCTGCATGCTTCGGCGCACGTTCCGCAACTGGTTCCAGGCGCACTACCAATTCATTTACACCGGCTTTCGTTGCGTCAGCCGCTGATCGTTTGATCAACGATCGTTGAATCGACGATCGTTAATCGAAGGCCATTAGCAAAGGAGTTTTCAAAATGCTGGTTCAAACCATCAGTCCAAACGCAACCTACGAATTCGCAGCCGACGTGCGCGCCGGGCTCGCCAAGCCGGGACAAAAAGAACTGCTGTCGAAATACTTGTACGACGACGTCGGTTCCGCATTGTTCGAGGTGATCAGTCATCTGCCGGAGTACGGGCTGACGCGCGCTGATGAACGCCTGCTGCGGCGGCATAGTCGTGATATCGTCGAGCGGCTGGCCACTCCCGTTTCCGTGGCTGAACTTGGCAGCGGCAGCGGCCGCAAGACTCGCCACATCCTCGAAGCGCTTTGCCGTCGCCAGCGCACGGCCTACTATCCCATCGAGATTTCGCCTTCTGCACTCGCCATGTGCGAGCGCGAGCTCCGCGACATCGAGTCCATCAGCATTCTCGGCTTCGAGCGTGAATACCTGGATGGACTCCTCGAAGTGGCCGCCCACCGCTCCCCCGGTCAGCATCTCCTTGTCTTATTTTTGGGAAGCACCATCGGAAATTTCGATCGACTCGCCGGCATTCGTTTTTTAGCCGAAGTGAGGCGTATCCTCCAGCCCGGAGACTCGCTTCTGCTCGGAACCGACCTGGAGAAATCCACTGCTCAACTGCTTCACGCCTACGACGACGAATTGGGAGTGACCGCTGCGTTCAACCTGAACTTGCTGGCGCGCATCAATCGTGAACTCGACGCCGATTTCGATCTCGGGCAGTTCGAGCATGTCGCCAGAATCAATTCTCAGGCCCGTAGTGTTGAAATGCATCTTCGTTCCATGTGCCGCCAGAGCGTGAATATTCCTGCAGCCGAGCTTGCCGTTGATCTTCTTGAAGGCGAAACCATCTGGACCGAAAGCAGCCACAAATATTCATCCCGAGAAGTGCTTCCCATGGCCCAGAGTGCCGGTTTCCGCTGCGAGGCGCAATGGGTCGATGAGCAATGGCCATTCGCCGAGAACCTGTTGATCGCGGAGTAATTGCGCCCCGAAACCTCGGCCTACCTCCCGTTCTGGTGTCTTCCGCTTTTCATCTTCCCTTCAGATAGCTGAAAACGAAGTAAAACTTTGTAAATCCTTCAGTTTTGCGCGATGCGCAATGTAAATTAGAGGAAGCGTATGAACCGAACTGCCAGCCGAATTCTAGCGATCGCACTCTGTGCCGCCAGCGGGGCGAGTCTCTGCCTGGCGGACTCGATTCATGCAACGCCCTCCGGCGAGCAGACTCAGGCCGCCGGCGCTCCTCGTGCAGTCGCCAAGCGTATCGGCGCCATCAAAGCAATCAACGGAAGCGAAATTACGCTGACCCCGGATTCCGGCCCCGACATGAAGATTACGGTGCAGGCCGCAACTCAAATCGTTCGTCTTGCTCCAGGGGAAACAAACCTGAACAATGCCACGCCCATTCAGTTGCAGGATCTCCAGGTGGGTGACCGCATTCGAGCGACTGGCTGGGCGTCTGACGATAACCTGCCCCTTCCAGTTTTGAAGATCGTCGTGATGAAGCACTCCGACCTCGAGGCCCGCCATCAGCAGGATCTGCAGGACTGGCAGAAGCGCGGCGTGGACGGACTCGCCAGTGCTGTGGACCCGGTGGCGGGAACAGTCAACATTTCCGTCCGGAGCAAGAATGTCGTTATTCACACCTCTAGTACCACAGTGATTCGCCGCTATGCGCCTGATTCCGTGAAATTTGACGATGCCAAACCGAGCACTCTCCAGCAAATTCATCCCGGCGATCAGGTGCGGGCGCGTGGCGATCGCAGTGCCGATGGAAGTGAACTGGCTGCTGAAGAAGTTGTTTCGGGATCGTTCCCAGGGATTGCGGGTACCGTCAACTCCGTCGATGCAAGTTCGTCGACCCTTAGCGTTCACGATCTGTTAGCGAACAAGACGGTGGTAGTCAAGATCACTCCGGACTCGCAGTTGCGCCACCTGCCTGCGGAGATGGCGCAGATGATTGCCATGCGCTTAAAAGGAGGGGCCGCGGGAGCGGCGAGCGGCGCCGCACCCGGCTCTGGTGCTGCAACGAGCGACCAGCCTGCCCGTCCAGCCTCGTCTCCTGGCGCGGGCGCGGGAGCAAATGGTGGTGGGAGTGGGCGTTCTGGCGGAGCGCCGGATATTCAGCGCATGCTCAGCCACGCGCCGGCGACCGCACTCACCGATCTGCACAAAGGCGATGCTGTGATCATTCTCTCGACCGAGGGTACCGCCGGCATAGGGACGGTGATCACCCTGGTCAGCGGCGTGGAGCCGATTTTGCAGGCCGCTCCCAGCGCCAGCAGCGCAGCGCTGCTTACACCCTGGAGCATGAGCGCACCCTCGGGCGACACCGGTGGGCCATAAACAAATGCTTCGCCGCAACCGCACGCTGCACCGAACTTATATCGAAGACTCTCTGCAGAAATGGAATAACGGAATGAATGTTCGGAAGTACCTTTGTTTTGCACTCATGCTTTTGCCCGTGCAGTGGTGCGCAACGCTCGCCTCATCTCAGACTGCGGCGACGCAGCCTGCCTCCGGCATTCTTCGCGGCCAGGTAACCGACCCTTCCGGCGCCGCCATTGCCAACGCCAACGTCGTCATGACCCCCGCCGCCATTTCCTCGACGCCCATCACCGTGCAAAGCAACGGACAGGGACTCTATGAATTCAAAGGTCTGACCGCAGGCCAGTATTCGCTCACTGTTGTAGCCCAGGGATTCTCGGTTTACGAAAACGATAACGTGGTCATAACCACCGACCAGCCCCTGCGCCTCAACGTCGCGATGGCCATTCAAGTCGAGGAACAGAAAGTTCAAGTCTCCGATACCGCGCCGACCGTTGATGTAAATCCCGCCAACAATGCCGGCGCCATCACCATCTCAGGCAAAGAACTCGAGGCTCTGCCCGACGATCCCGACGAATTACTAACCGATTTGCAAGCCCTGGCCGGCCCTTCTGCCGGTCCGAACGGCGGCCAGCTTTACATCGACGGTTTTACCGCCGGTGAGCTCCCCCCCAAGTCGTCCATCCGCGAGATCCGGGTCAATCAGAATCCGTTCTCTTCGGAGTACGACAAACTGGGTTATGGTCGCATCGAGGTCTTCACCAAACCGGGCACCGACAAACTTCACGGCCAGGTGCTCTTAGATGGAAATACTTCTGCCTTCAATACGCAGGATCCCTTCGTCACATCCCCACAGCCGAGTTACGACTCCATCCTGTTCAACGGGAGCGTCGGGGGGGCCATCAACAAGGCTTCTTCGTTCTTTGTTAGCGGCCAATACAGGGACATCAATAACCTCTCGCCGATCAATGCGATTGATCCCACCACATTCCTCCCGTTTAGCTCCACTCTGCCCAATCCCCACGTACGTATCAATATCGGCCCGCGCCTCGATTACGCGCTCAGCAAGAACAACACATTGACCGTCCGGTATCAATACTATCGGGACACCGAGACCAACGACGAGCAGAGCCAGTTCAACCTGGCCACGCAGGCCTACAAGAACGGGTCGACCGAGCACACGGTGCAGATCAGCGATACCCAGATCTTCGGCTCCAAGGTCGTCAACGAAACGCGGTTCCAATACTTGCGGGAAAACGACACGGTAAACACGGCAGACGTCAATCCCGCCGTTACAGTGCCGGCTGCTTTTACAGGCGGCGGCAACAACCAGGGCACGCAGACCGATCACCAGGACCACTACGAGTTTCAGAACTACACTTCAGTGATTCACGGCAACCACACAATCAAGTTTGGAGCACGTCTGCGCGACCTGCGGGATGCCAGCGAGTCGACAGCGGGCTTCAATGGTACTTTCACCTTTCCCACGCTCGCGGATGCGCTATCAAGCCCTCTCGCCCAGATCAGCTCATCATTACGCCAAGGAACTCACCCTCCGCAGACGGTCTCGGCCTTCGATGCCGGGCTCTACGTCCAGGATGACTGGCGGTTGCGCAGCAACATCACCCTCAGCTACGGCCTGCGTTTCGAAACCCAGAACCACATTCGCGACCACGCTGACCTGGCGCCGCGTCTCGGCCTCGCCTGGGGAGTGGGCGGCCGCAATGCTCCGCCCAAAGTCGTGATTCGCGGCGGACTCGGCATTTTCTATGACCGCTTCCAGGAGCAGCAGATTCTTCAAGCTGAGCGCCTGAACGGTATCACGCAGCAGCAGTTCATCATCAAGAATCCCACTTGCTTCCCGGGCCTGGACCAGCCTCTTACCGCTCCGATCTCCAGTTGTGGCGCAGCCAGCACGCCGAACATATATCAGACCGGCCCTTCACTGTATGCGCCCTACACGCTACAATCGGCCATCAGCGTTGAGCGACAGTTGACCAAAGCTGCCACGCTAGCTGTCACCTATCTGAATTCCCGCGGCTTCGACCAGTTGCTCTCACTCAGCCTAAGCCCCGCGACTGTCGGCGGACCGCAGATCTACCAGTACGCTTCCGAAGCAAACTTCCGCCAGAACCAGCTCATCGTGAACAGCAATGTGCGCGTCGGCTCCAAGGTTCAGCTCTTCGGCTTCTACACCCTGAACTATGCCAATAGCGATACGGGTGGCGTTTCCAGCTTCGCTTCCAACTCAAACGACATCGGTGAGGACTACGGCCGCGCTTCCTTCGATACCCGCCATCGGCTGTTTTTCGGCGGAAGCCTTGCACTCCCTTACTTGTTTCGTCTGAGCCCGTTTCTGATCGCCAGTTCCGGTACACCCTTTAACATCGTTACCCCCAATGATCTGAACGGCGACACAATCTTCAATGATCGGCCCGCTTTTGTTTCCAGTGCGGCCTGTCCCAATCCCGGTACATCCAACGGCACTACCTACTGCACTCCGCTCGGCACTTTCAACGACGCGCTGCCGACAGCCGGTCAGAAAATAGTTCCCATCAACTACGGCACCGGCGCGGCGCACTTCGTCCTGAATCTTCGACTCACCAAGTCCATTGGCTTCGGACCCAAAGTGAAGGGGGCAGGCAGCAACCAGAATCCGGGACAAGGCGGTCCGCCAGGCGGTGGCGGGGGTCACGGCGGCGGTTCCGGCGGCGGCCCGCGAGGTGGTCCGGTGTTTGGCAGCGGACCCCAAATGGGCGGAGGCGGCGGCTCAGACCGCCGTTACACTCTGACTTTCGGCGCTTCCGCCCGCAACGCGCTTAATAACGTAAATCTAGCGAACCCCGCGGGAGTTCTGGGGTCGCGTTTCTTCGATACTCCAAACAGCCTTCAACAGGGTCCATTTTCTTCCGGCACTGCTGTTCGCCGCATCGACCTCTTCGCTACGTTTAACTTCTGATCCCTCCATTCGGTTATTCTGGAGGTATGCATGCGCCTCCCGTTGATGCTCACAGAGTGATCCTCGTTTGCCGTTGATTCCCACCACAAGACGCCAGTTCCTTCGCGCCGCGGCTGCCACCGGCTCCCTCGCGGTTGTCGGGGATGCACTTTTGCTCGCGCCCAACCGGCCCCGCATCGTCCGCCAGGAGTTCTTCCTGCCCCGCTGGCCGGAACGGATGAATGGCTTCACCGTCGCCGTGCTCAGCGATTTCCACTACGATCCTTATTTCTCGATCCATCCCTTGCGTGCTGCCATCGCCATGGTCAACCGCCTTCGTCCTGACCTGATCGCGCTCACCGGAGACTTCGTTTCCGTGCCCCTGGTTGGTAACTGGGAGAAAGCGGCCTCAGCGGCCGAACCCTGTGCTCAGCTCCTGCGCCAGATGACTGCGCCTCACCGCCTCTGGGCCGTCATGGGAAACCACGATGATGCCACGGACCCCGACCGCGTAACCCACGCACTTCAGGCCGAGAACATCCAGGTCCTCGCCAACCAGTCGCAACCAATTGAGCAAGACGGCGCACGTTTCTGGCTGGCCGGCGTAAAAGACGTAATGGGCGGAGCCGCCGACCTATCGGAGACGATGCACGGCGTGCCCGCCGGCGAACCCGTCATTCTGCTCGCGCATGAACCAGATTTCGCCGATGCAGCCTCACAGTATCCTATCGACTTGCAGCTTTCCGGGCACTCTCATGGAGGCCAGATCAGAATTCCATTCCTTCCCCCGCTTTACCTGCCCGAGCTGGCGAAGAAATATGTTTGGGGACCTACCACGTAGGTCCGCTCATCCTCCACACCAATGCCGGCCTGGGCACAGTGGGGGTTCCCATGCGCCTGAATTGCCCTCCCGAAGTCACGGTGTTGACATTACGCCGTTCGGCTAAGCAATAACTGCAAGGGGACACTATTGACCGCCTCGGAACTAACCTTCCACATGGAATATGCAATCGCCTTCACACGGAGCATGGCAAACTTCCTTCAATCGACTGATAGCAATATACTTATCCCCCTCCCCACATGGCAGCGGACGTGCCGGTGTAAGGTTATGGGAAGGCCCTGTTCGATCTGGAAGGTGTCACACATGTTTCGCTTCTGGCCTTGGTTTCTGATCCTCGCAGTTCCGGCATCCGGCATGGCTTCCGTGCAGGTTCCATCTTCGCGTCTGAGTCAGGCCGTTCTGACCGACCGGGAGCACTTGGTTTTCGAGACCCCCACGCGCGCCACCGAGTTCAGCGACATCCCGCACGTGAGCGCGCGCTCGCGCTGCGAAGACACCCAGCCGCCGCAGGCCTTGACCACGCCCGATCCGCTGCTGGTTCCAATCGAAGTGGGACTGAAAGTCAAAGTAAGCTTCATCATCGGGGCTGACGGCCGCGTGCATAGTCCTTTGATTCTGCAGAGCGCGGGCCCCGCGGGCGACCGCAACGTGCTGCGAACCGTCCGTGCTTGGCGCTACCGCCCGGCAACATGCAACGGCGTGCCCACCGAAGCGGAAGGGAAGATCGAGTTTTCCCGCCGTTGAGATTCCCCCAGCTCGACCAGACCCGCTTGAGATAAAATGACCCCAAGCACGGCGGTCTGAATCGTGGACAGAGACAAGAAACTCGGCAAGCCATCCGGCTCTTCATCGCTGGATTCCGATGACGCAATGCCGGCCATCGGCCCGCACAATCCCGCGCTCGGTGAGATCTATCAGCGCCTCTATCCGGAAATGCGCCGTCCCAAGCCCAATCAGGAAGCCATTGCAGCCGCCCTGCAAGCTATGCAGCGCCTCACCATGGAGTCCGATTCGGAAACCGCTGTCGAGGACGCGGTACCCAAAACCTCTTCGAGCCTTCGCAAAGCTTGCCGAGTCTGCGGACATCACAACCGTGAAGGCAACAAATTCTGCGGCATGTGCGGCCTTCCCATCGGAACTGATCCATCCAAGTCGGCCGACCCAGCGGAGCCAGCTTTCGCCTTGCCCACTTTCGCACATGACGACGAACTTCTGCCCCAAACCCCGGGATCAGTGCACGAAGCCATGCAATCCGGAGCCAAAGATAAAGAAGTGCATCCGCAACCGGGCGCCCCGCCTGGCACGCATCACTACCACCATCATTACCATCACCACTATTTCCAGGGTGGACATGATTCTTCCTCGGCGCCGCGTCCCAACGCTACCGAGAGTGCGCGGGAAGCTGACCGCATGAGAGTCGCCGCTGCCGCAAAGGGTGAACCCATGAGCCGCGGCGAGGCGGCCGTCCGCCGTCTCACGCAGGAATGGGTTTTGGCCTGCAATACCAGGCAACTCGATGAACTGATGGAACTCTACGCCGCAGACGCGCTGGTGCTGCGCTCGAATCTTTCGCCGATTCGCGGTGCTCTGGCCGTTCGTGAGTTCTTCTTCGCCTCGCTCGAAGCCGGTCTGGGGGAAGTAGCCCTCGATCCCTTGCGCGTAGAAGTTCTTGGAGATCTGGCTCACGAGGTGGGACGCTATAGTGCGCTGGTTCCGGGGACGGCCGGCAAGCGCCGCGAAGAGCGCGGTAAGTATCTCTGGGTCTTCGCCAAACAGGCGAGTGGAGATTGGAAGCTCGTCTCGGAGTGCTGGTCGAGCGATCTCACGCTCTCTGGCGCCGAGTCGGATGTGCCAAAGGCTGTGATTCCCCTAGCCAAGCAGCAGCCGCGCAAAGGCTAGCGGTCAGTGTCCAGTCGTCCGCGGTCACCAGAGTCTTGCCATGTATTACTGGCCATGTATTACTGGCCACCGATCACCGATCACCGACCACCGCCTTCACTCCCATCTTGTCCAACTCCCCGCGCAACTGTTCCAGCGTTTGCATCTGGATCGTGCGCATGCCCAGTTTCGCGGCGCACTCCAGATTCAAAGAGCGGTCGTCAATGAAACAGCATTCTTCCGGATTGATCTGAGTAGTCTCAATTGCCAAACGGTAAATACCGCTTTCCGGCTTGCGCAGCCCGACAAAGCAGGAGCTCACAAACAGCCGGAAGATTTTCCGCAAACCAAACTTCTCGATGCGGTGCAGGTTTAGTTCGCGCGACTCGTTGTTGATCGTGCCCATAAAGTATTTACCCGAATCCGCGAGGGCGCGCGCGAAGGCAAGAACGTCCGGCATTGGCTGCGACAACGAGAACATGTAATCCCGAAACTCATCGCGAGTGAAAGGACGTTTTCGGTAAAACACGGTGTGGTCCAGATATTCGTCCAGCGTGATCTTGCCCCGCTCAAACGATGAGACCACCATCTCGTGCCTAGAGTGAAATTCGCCTTCGTCCAGATGAAAGTGTTCGAGAGCATCTGCACGCTGGGTGTGGTCCCAGGCGTTCGTGAGCAGCACTCCTCCAACGTCCCAAAAGATGGCATGAATTCCCGACACAGATCAATCCTCCTCCCGTCTCGCAATCCTCTCACTATGTCATTCCGAGCTGCTCGAGGCCGCGCAGCGCGCGAGGAAAGCGAGGAATCTGCTGCGGCCTTTCCCAGGCTTGAACTGCGGTCAAGAGCATAGATCGATTGTGCTCAGAACTCTCCCACTCTTCACTCCTCGGGCTCAGGTGCGGGTCCCGGAGCTTCAGCAACCTTCGGCTGACCCGCAATAATTGCTTGCCAGTTCAGGATAGCGTTCCACAGCAGACGCTGATCTCCCCGGTTCAGATCGCGGTGCACGGGGTTGAAGTTGAAAGAGACAACGTGTCCCTTACCAACCGGCATATCAAAGATTGCAGGCCGGCCCATCAGGTTCTCTTCTCCCCAAGCCTGGCCGCTTTCGACGAAGGCCTTTCCGTCCGTGTCGCCCCACTCCATTACCACCCCGCTCCGGTCTTCGGGACCGTCCAGGCACGTCGTGCAATAAGCCATGCGCAGCCAGCGGCGCGGAATCGCGTACAGCGGAAAGTTTTGTCGAAAGACATAAGTGTGCGCCGGATATCCGTACGAAATCGGGTGGTCTGTCCGGTCGAAAGTAACTCGAACATGCGCCCCTGGCGTCCGCGTAGCGGCTTGCTGAGAGGCCGCGGACGAGGCGCCCCCGCCCCCTGCAGCGCTACGCGGCACACCTCCCGAAGACCGCCGTACAAAGCGTACCAGCCCACCCTCCAGCGCGAGCATGCTTCCGCTCCCTAGCGTCACCATCAGCCCTCCCTCTTCAATGAAGCGCTGGATTTGCGCTAAGCCGTCATAGCCAATTCCCCCGGTAATGTCGTCAGATTCTGCGGGAGTTCCGAAACTCGGGGTCTTCACCGTCTTCTTGAAAGGCATGGGCGACCAGGTCTTCGGCAAACCTTCAATCTGTTCGGCCAGCTCCAGGTCGACATGTCCGTAAAGCAGGACGTCGATGCGCGAGCGAAGATTTCCGGCACGAATATCTTCATCACGCAGATACGTGTATGGAACCTTACGTTGATCAAGCGAGTAACGGATCCATCCGATCGAGTCAGTATCAGCCCATGGCACCCACAGGCCAATGCGCGGCGCCTGCGCTTTGTGGGACGGCACCTCCGGTACGGCCGAGACTTGGGTGAAGTCAAGGCCGAGTTCCGCCGCAATCGGCGGAATGGCATCGCGCAAGCCGCCTTGGTTGGCAAGAATCCACGATCCGGCGGGAAACTTCACGCCGCCTTCCTCGAACTCATGTTCGGCAATGCGGATTTCGAAGTTGGCTAGACGGTAACGCGCTGCCAGAAACGATTCCTGTCCAGTGTCTTTCAGCAAGTAAACAGCTCCACCGCCCGTGACGCGCCCAGTCACATGAGGCGCATCGGTCAACTGAGTCACCGCAACCTTGCGGATGGATGCGTCCGCCGTAGGTATAGCCTGCAGGTGGTAATGCGCAGCAAGCTCCCAAGAGACATCGTCGTAAGGCGCTTCTCCATCTTTCGGGTAATGCTGCGGCGTCAGCAAATCAACCGCGTAGTTGCGGTATGGCTGATCGAGCCGCACCACATACGTTCCCGCAGGAAAGCTTCCCTCCTTCAACTGAATTTCGTACCGCGCTTGGGTAACTTCGATGTGCTGGCTGATGAGCCGTTCTACCATTTGCGCAACTCGCGTCGGGTCGCCTTGATTCTCTGGAATCAAAAACGCATAGGGCGGTTGCGTCAAGCCCTTCTGCCAGGAATCCCAACCCTTCTTGTAGAAGTTGTGCAACAGTTCTTTCGATTGGCTGGCCGTTTCGTCCAGTGCCGCCAGCGCCCCCGTTTCCTGGTAGTTGACATTGTCGCGAGCTGACCATGTCACCTCTCGCGGCGCCGGGAGCGGACGGTACCACTCCATGGTTGCGGAGGATTGCGAAACCGATCGCTGCTCGGTTTCCGCGCTGCCGTTGCCGAAGGTCTCGTAACCGCGCCCAATGCTGTTGTGATTCATGGCCACGGAATCCAGATAGAGGTGCGCGAAGGCCTCGCCAAAATTCCACGTCGAAACTCCAGGCATGCCCATTGCTGTCATCGCTTCCACTTCGTGGAAGCTTAGTTCAAGAAACTCGGTATATGTAATAGGGTCAATGTTGGGGTTGTAAGGGCCTGTCCCATTCCACGTCATCATTAGAGGTGTGCCCTCATGCAGATCGTGCACCACCGTGGGATGCCACTCGTGAAACATGCGGTGTACAGCTTTGGTCGTTTCGTGCGTCTGCTGATGCGTGTCGCGGTTAATGTCGACGAAGGTGTATTTCGACCAGTAAGGCGGCGACTGGCGCGGCAGCAGGTTGCGGTCAGTTTTGCCCTTAAGGTAGCGATAGAACCAGTCGACCATCTTGTCCCGGCCGTCAGGATTCGAAATGGGATTGATCAGCACCACGACCCGTTCTCGAATCCGCCGGATCATGGGCTGTTCCGATACCGCCAGCCGATACGCCAACTCAACCATCGCTTCGGTCGACCCGGTTTCATCGGAATGCAGCGCCGCATTAAAGTAATAAATCGGCCGCGATGTTGCGATGAGTTTCTCGGCCGACTCCTGGTCGGTCCGGCGCGGATCCGCCAGGGCCGCAGTCGCGCCCTTCAGACGATCCAGATCACGGACACCATCCTCGTCCGCAATCGCCAGCATCAGGATTTCGCGTCCTTCTTCACTATGCCCAATCGTGAACACGCGAACTCGCGGGCTCGCCGCGGCCAGAGCACGGGCATAGGCGTAAGTCTTCTCTGTCCCCAACAATTCTCCCGGAGCTCCCATGATCCGCCCAAAGAATTTCTCCGGGGACGGAACCGTGGTTGAAGCAGGGACGTAAGAAACCCAGGGCGAGACAAAATGCGGATCCGTCGTTGCCGCTGCGATAGCTTCCACAGAGCCAGGCTCGGAGATATCGACACTTTGAGCAGCGGCGGTGACGGTCAGCAACAAAAGGCACCGCATCCACACCAGCGCCAGTCGAAACATGAAGCCTCCTGAGGTCGATTGAGGCGAAAGTTTAGCACGCTCCCAACCGGCGGAGGCTAACTCCTTTCCTTCACGGGCTTTACGGCCAAGTCGCTCAAAAAACCAAGACTTGGACGCCTGTAGGATTCCCAAATGCGCCTGGGAGTCCTGTCGCACTTCTAAGCCCAAAGCTATCAGCCCTAAGGTGCCGGCATTTCGGCACTCCCCGCAACCACTAGCAGGATAATGGGTTCGCCCCACATGATAGCTTGAAGTTAATTTTAGGGATTCTGCTGAATGTTCCAGTTGGAACATTATGCACTATGTTCCAACTGGAACATTCAAGCGATTCCCTAGCGTTTGTAGAGAGTGGTGTCAGGATGGTAATTGCGCCAGTCGAACCAATAGTCTTTAAGCGCGGGGATTCGATCGAGACATTTTCCTTGCGCGGGTCCGGAGGTTGCGCAGCCTTGAAAGTTCCATTGGCTGGCGGTCAGGGTGTCGAGGAGCACCCATTGTTTTTTCTCGGCTGGCTTCTCGGCTGGTGCATCGGCCGTCTCCTCGCCTTGGAGAAAGAATTCGGCGTCATGGCCATCAATGCGGCTTACGAAGACGCGAAAAGATTTGCCGTCGGGGCCCAGGGCCAGAAGCAGCGGCGTGCCGTTGACGCGATCCAAAACCGGAGACTGCTTGGCGAATGTTTCCCAAGGATATGCGCGGGCGGCGCCGTCGATGGTGAGTCCAATGACTACGTCGCGCGACTTCAGTTCGGTGCCCGGAAAGCTGATTACTACTGGCAGCTTGGCTACTTTCGGCTCCCAGTTCGGTTCGTACTCTTTCGTGTATTTGGCCACAGGCGCCAGCACTTGGCCCGCGGGGAATTCGGTTCTCCACTCGCCGAAAGTGAGTTCGTCGCTCAGGACGAGTTCAAGCGCCGCGCCCTGCGAGCGGGCCATAGATCGCCTTGCCGGTGATCTGCTGCCACCACTTCCGGTTTCCTTATCGCGCATCAGGAAGTTCTGGTTGTTGATGCCGGCCAGATAAAAATGCAGCGCTCTTTCGTTCACGTTCTCGTTCACCGTTCGTGTCCACACCAGACCGGTGTGACAGAGCGTTCAATAGGTGAGCGGCGATCGGGACGCCTCCGACCACATCGTTGAGGACGTGATGGTAAGCCATCTGGCTGATGGGATAAGCGCGGGCATCGCTGCCGAAGCGTACTGCCATGATCATTTCTTTGGGATCGAGCTTGCTCTGAGGATTGAGCCAGGAACTGCGCGGCCGGCGATGGGATGGAACATCCACTCGAAATAGTTTTGACGCGCCATGACCGCGGAGAAGGTGACGACCAGCAGAGTGAGCACAAGCAGAGCTTTGCGCCAGCGGCCGACGGTTCTCCAGAGCGCGAAGGCGAGGACGAGACAAGCCAGGGCGGCGATCAGCGTGACTAAAGGAGCGCGCTGGCGTAGCGCCATGGCAACGAAGAGCGCGCGCGGGGCTTGATAACGGAAAGGACGAATGATGAAGGCTGGAACAAAGAAAAGGCCGATGGCAGCGAGGGCGCAGAGGGAGAACAAAGCCCAGATCCAGCGCGAGTTTTGGCGATTCGCTGGCTTGAGGAACGGGCGGGCGATCGGCTGGGTGCTGGAGTCGACGGCGTCGGTGACGAAGATGTGTCCATGGATTGATCGCTCAAGCGATTTTAATCCGCAATCGTACGGGAAGGTGCGTGGGCGATGGAATAGTACAAAAAAATGAACCCCGGTCCGCGGAGGACCGGGGTGCTGTTTATGGTTTGTGAATCTTATTGTGGTGTGAAGTTCTGGTGGAAGCCCAAACTGACCACGTCCTGGAACATGGGAGTTCCGGGAGGCAGATTGGTCGGGTTCAGGAACTGCGTATCGAAGAAATAGTTTCGCGTGGGAGCGCCATACACGGAGTTGCAGCATTTGAACATGCCCGTGTCGTACTGCGAGTAGTACATGCTGATCAGCGAACCGGCATAGTTCACTGTCGCTGCCGTTTGCGCCCCGGTCCTCGAGATAGCGCAGGAAGTTGTGCATACCGCCATCGGTGCCGAAATCCTTCAAGCCGGCGGCGGTGGCCCAGCCCGGTTCGGGGAACGGAATGCTCTTACCCGCGGCGATGCGCCATCCGGTAATAGCTGGTGTTTCCCGGCCGATTGGCTGCTATTCCGGCTGCTGGAGGAAGCTTTCCGACATCGGTCCAGCCACGTTTGCGGTCGGCTTTGCGGCCCGCTGACGGAGGGTTAGAGAGCAGAGTAACCGAGTCCGCAATGATCGAAGCCGCCGAGTGCGGAGTGTTGGTGAACGTACTGCCGCTTGGCCAGAAGGGATCGGCCGGGCCGGTATTGTAGTCTCCACACACGTAAACCGGTTCCTCGGACCCGACGGTGAAGCCGTTCCCGGAGGTGGCTGGGGCTGTAGGATGCGGCAAGTAACTGACCGCTCCGGCACTTCCATGCCACCGTCAACCAGTCGCAGCACGTGCCGGGGCCCGGTAACCATGTTCCATTGGGCGTGGCCAGGCGTCGGGACGGCGCCGAGAGTGCCGGTACCCGGAGGATATGATCTCGATTGCGCCGCCCGACGGTCAAGGTGTAGGAATGCAATTCATGGTTCGCGCTGGTAGTGACGGCGGCCGCTGGGATAGGGAAGTCGGGCCCAGGTTTGTCATGGCCCCAGTCTAGTCGAACCCAGCACCCAGGTAGCGTCGTACCATTTATCGAGATATGCCGTCGGCGAATCAGGTCGTAGGAGAAGACGCGTAGTACGATGATCGGTTCCAGAACACCATCCGGCACGCCAGTGGCGGAGGCGGAATTGACCACGTCTTCGAGGCCGGACATTCCGGTGAAGTTGTTATAAAGAGTTGCGGCGGTAATGGGAAAGGATCGGCGACCATGCCGCGATGATCCGAGAAATAGACGATGTAGCCGTTATAGTTGGTGTTATTCACGTTCGTAGCCACTGCCGCCCCAAGTAAGGGGAACCGGCCGGGCCAGCAGCCCCTTGCAGCCAGAGCCACAGATTGCCCACGTCGAGCTCAACCGCGTTCATGACTCCGATGGGACTGCACGGAGTGTAAACCGTCTGACCCTTGACGGCAGTAGTGTTGGTCGGTCGCGTATCACATCGCGCGGCTCGCCTTCGCGCGAATCGTAGAAGTTAATGGGAATCCAGTTGTTGGCGGTTCCGTAAGGTCGGTCGTATCGGCCCAGTAGCGGCGGCCGTTGCCACGCTCTGCTGGAGCTGTTGAAGGATCAGGATCGCGGGGCTGATGGGGTTGTAGCATTGTCCAGCCGGCGGATATCCGGCGCCGCCGAGAAATGGGGCACACTGGAGTCGCTCCTCCGGGGAGATAGGGAGCGGTGGGAGGCACAATCGTAGCCGCGGCCGAATCCGTAACCGCAGCCATCTGCCGCGTGACGCCAACCCAAGTTGCCGGCATTGTTCAGGTACTCGATGCGCAAGCCAAACATATGGGATATTGCCGCCCACGCCGCTCGGCGCAGGGCCGGCGTTGTTAGTCGGGCTGGTGGTGATCTGGCCGAGAAGCGGCCAAGAAGTCCAGGAGTACGGGGTGCCGGTCCCGGGGTTGGTGGGAGCGACCCATCCGTTCACTCCGGCCGTGGCCATGCCAAAATACTCATAGGGGCTGCCCGCGACGGACGTTAATTGGACTGACGTAGCTGTACCGCCGCCGCCGACTGCCGTGCCTGAGACTCCGAGCTGGCACATCGTCGGCATCGAGTGCGCCGGCCCCACGCTCCGGGTGCAGATCGCTTTGTGTATCGGCCAGCAGGATGCGGATTGATGCCTCGGTATAACAGACGGGACTGTTCAAAAGTGGGGTGTCGGTGGCCTGTGGACGGCGAATGATCTCGATGGCGCCAACCTTGTGCGACCTGCACGAAAGGCAACTGCAGCTTGGTTGCGCCGGTCAATCCGTTGATGATGAAGCTGTTGAAGGTAGTCGTCGAAATTCCTCTTCCAGCCAGCGTTGGCCGCGCCAACGGGCGGGAAGCCGCCCGTCCAACTGCCGGCGGGAAGAGCTACACAATTCGCGGCGGGTCCGGAGCCCGGGGCCGCAGGACAGCCACCGGCGGCATTAGGCACGTAGGTCGTTGCCGCCGTAGCCGTTGGCGGTTGGCCATCCATTCTCGAGCTGGTCCATGATGACCTGGCCGACGGCGGCGATCTTGTCGGTAAAGGTTAAGCGGAGCCGGAGGCGAGAAAGAGATTTCCGTTGGTGTGGACGCGGCCGCCGAAGTTAAAGTTGGGTCCGGCAAAGTAGTCGCAGTCGCCGTCGCAGAAGACGCCGAACTCGAAGGCAGGAAGCAGAGCAACTTCCACAGTGCGCGACAAGTTGACGGATGCGCCCGTGATATTGGTGAGAGCAGCGTTGTTGGTGGCCTCACCGGCGGTGGAGGCGCGGGTCGCAGTTACACTCAGAGTGAAGGGGATGAGAGTTGCCACCATGCCCTGGTCTGAACCGGAACCGACGATATCCCACGCCCCCGTCGGGTTTGTAAGAGCGAGCAGGACAGCGTTGTTATTGGGCGGCCAGGTAATGCACTCGGAGTAAGTCATGTTGGTGATATTGGAACCGGTAACAGTTGGTCGGATAATTGGCCGGAGCGGTGAGAGCAGTGAATGGCCGCGGCATTGGGGGTCTGCGAGGACTGGTACAGCTGGGAGAGTTGGGCCGTCAGGTTTTCGATGCCAGACTCGGCGCCGTAGTAGGCGAGGCTGCCTTCCAGATCGTTGCCGCCCATGCGTTGCTTCATTGCTGACCATGTACAGAGTCCGACGGCGATGGCCGACAACAAGACAGTCAACAAAAGCGCCGCGATGAGCGTGAAGCCTCGCGAATCTCGTGTACTCTTCCCCATGTTTTTTCCCCCTCCAAGCTCAAACAGCCAGAATCGCAGACCACCATTTCGTTTCATCATTGGCAAGCGGTGGTTTGGCTACTATAGGAATTGCAAAAACTCATATTGCGAGCGCTGACCGAACTCGCCAGATACATGCTCTGGGATTTCTTGTTTCCGCCTTGCGTAATGCTCTGTCCCATGACCCAAATGTTGACCTTCTGAATCAGGGCGGGAGAAAGTCCAGCGCCGACGGGATTGGACTGATTCGCGCTGATGGTGCCGAGCGCGGTATTGACCACGTCATAGCTGAACTGCACGTTGATGATGTTATCGGCCACCGGGACGGCATTAAGTCCGTTGACCTGGCGCATCAGGCGCGGAGTTTGGACGGTTCCGCCGGCGACGGGAACCTGCAGGAAATAAGTGACGGCGTAAAGCCGGCAGACGGTGATGGTGGTGCCTGCGACCAAGGCAGCGGCGATGGATGCGCGAGACTGTTGGCGCCGCGTCTGATTGAAATTGAGGGCGTCGCCAATGGCGAAGTCGATGGTGGCAGTTGTTGGGGATGCCCGTAATTTCGCGCCACGGCCGCGGCGGTTTGCGCGATGCTCGTACCCTGGCGCGCCTTGCCGTTGCCCGGCGTGCTCACGATGAACAGCAACAAGTCGCCTACGTTGAGGCCGCCTGGGGCCAGGATGTTATTCGGAGTAACGGCGCCGTTCATTACGGCTACCGAGGCCTGAGTGGCACTGGGAAAGGTGAAGCTGAAATTGGTCAAAGGAAAGTTGTAGTCGCAATAGATCGAGGTGATGCTGTCATTCACGGCTGGCGGGAGCGCTGGCGATGACAGCGGCGTTCTGTACGCCGTTCCCGAAGCCGGGCAAGGATCCCGTACATGTAATTTTGAGCGCCCACGCCGCTGAGCGGGTAGGTGTCGGCGGGAACATAGCAAGTGCCGGCCTGGTTGCAGGCGACTTTGGTGGCGCCGCCGGCGTTGGCCAACTGCAGGCCGCCGGAGGGCAAGCCCGCGCCGGCCATGCTGATGTCCTTGGTCATCAACTCGATGGCGGCGCGCATGTTCTCCTGGGTCTCGGCGCGCTGGGTCACGGTCAAGGTGGCGTTCATACCCATGTCTGAACATCTGGGTCATGGCCATGACGGCGATCAGGCCGATGGCGGAGGCAACCATCAATTCCAGAAGGCTGAAGCCGCGTTGCGATTTTGAGATGGGCATCTTCATGGTTTTAGTCCGGCTTAGTGGTAGCTGGAGATCAGCCCATTCACGGTATAGGTGCGGGCGGGCCAGCCGGGTTTAATGTAGGTAACGGTGATGGTGACGGCGATAAGATTGGCGTTGATGTCGCCGCTAGGCAGCGTCACCGTATTAAAGGTGATGCTGCGGGTGAAGTTGCTAAGACTTTGGGTGACGTCATCGGCGGTGCCGAGAATGCCATCGGGGCCGGGCAGGACGAGGCATTCGACTCCTCCCGGGCAAGCCGCGCCGGTGTCGGGAGCGGTGCAAGGCGTATCATCGGCGGTGCCGACAATGCCATCGGGCCCTGCGCATTTCAGAGGAAGAGCTCCCGGCAAGAAGATTCCTCCGGCAGCGACGTTGTTGATGGATGCGAAAGGAAGCTGCTGGCTGTTGCGCGCCGTGTAGATGCTTTCCATGGCATCCAGCGCCTTGTGGCGGGCGATGAGATCTTCCTGCGCCGAAGCCGTGGCGGCGATCGCAGTGGCGAAGCTCGCCATCACGGCGAGGATTCCGATAGTCATGATGACGATCGCGATCATGACTTCGATCAGCGTGAAACCGCGCTGGCTCTTGTGCTGACGCTGGGATTTGGTCTTTGTGTCATTGTTGCACCCATGCCGCGACGCCTGCTACCTGATTAAGCCGCCATCCGCGGATTCTGCCGGTGGCGCCCCAGACGCTGACCGCTCGCGAGGCGTAGATACTGTCGCCAACCCGAGTCATATAGACGACGCCGCTGCTGTAGTTGCCGAGGCTGTCCTGCGCGGAACCGTCGGGAAAGAAGACGACATAATTCAACGGAACGCCGGGCGTGGATTCGAAGTCAATCGCAGTAAGGCCAGCGCCAAAACCATCCGGCGTAGCGGCGGGAAATCCCGCCTGCACGTTAAAAGTGACATCCGCCGGGAATGGTGTAGGTGTTGACTTGCTGAATTGGCGGGGCAGCCAAGGCGCCGACCACGAGAGGCGGCTGATACTCGACTTGAATGGTGCCAGCGGGAAATCCAGCCGGATTGAAATTGACGTAGTACTCGTGACTCTGGGTGATGGCCAGGTTGCGAGTGTTGCGCAGGGCCATCAAAGTGGTGTCGTATGCCGAGTTCATATGGCTCTGATTGAGCTGGGGCTTGAGGTAGATGAACGTGACACCGCACATGACCAGGGCGAGGCTGACGGTGATCATCAGCTCGAGCAGCGAGAACCCGTTATTTTTGCGCGATGGCATAAGTTCCTTACCGGTTGAGAACCTCGTACGTCTGGTGCTGTCAATCAACCTCAAATACTCAGTTTCGAAGAGCCCGCCCGGACAGGGAAAACCTGCGACCGTTCGGGGAGCAGGCCAACCGGCCCTGCATACGGTGGGGCAGTCTTCATCCTAGGAAGGCGGGGTGATGGCGTCAAAGCACCACGGTGCAACGGAGGACTATTGGTCTTTTGTAATCGCAGTGGTGACTGAGGTCACCGGGTTGAGGGCAGTGGAGTTAGGCGAGCGTGGCTGGAAGGCGGGGGCAGTGGGGATGACTCCGGTAACTTGTCGGAAGAACTGGGGTGATCCTAGGATGCATGAAGGTATGACTCTCTCATCGCTCCTAGTCTGCGCGGACAAAGCAGCCGTGGAAGTGCTGCGGCAAGTGCTGGAAGAACTCAGCATTCAGGTGGAACTGTGTGCCGACCCGGTGCGTGCTGCGGTGAGGCTGGCGCAGGAACGGTATGACGTAATAATTCTTGACTGTGAAACACCGGCGGGAGTGGTGGCGTTATTGAACGAGAGCAAGTCTTCGCGCCTGAATGATGCGACCTTGACCGTAGTGGTGGTGGCGGGACAGGAGAGCATCCGGGAAATGTTTTCCCTGGGAGTGAACTTCGTGCTGTACAAGCCGGTGTCGCACGAGCGGGCGCTGAGCACGCTACGGGCGGCGCAAACCGTGCTGCACCGGGACAAACGCCGCAAGGCGCGGGCCGCCGTACATACCCATGCGACGATCGATTACGCCGGAGTGGAACGGGCGAAAGCGACGCTGGTGAATCTGGCTGAAGATGGCATGGGAGTGAACTTCGGGAAAAAGTTACCGCCGACCTGCAAGGTTTATTTTCAGTTTCAACTGCCCGGCCAGATGGCGAACGTGCGACTCTCAGGGCAGGTGGTTTGGCAGGATTGGAACGGGCGAGCGGGAATCCAATTTGTAGATGTGCCGCAAGGTTCGCGGCGAGTATTGCAGGAATGGTTGAATATGAACGCGGCCGAAGCGCCGGCGCAAGAACAGATTTCCGAGAAAGTAGGCGTGGAACCGTCTGGGCGGCCGGGCGGCGATGCCGCCAGGGCAGACCGGCAGGCCGAGAGGCACGAGGCGAAGGGTCGCGACGGGGAAGCGGGCGCTCAACTGCGCGCCAAGCCGGATAATCGCCGCGGGCAGACTCGATATGCGTGCCGCCTCGGAGCGGAAGTTTATCAGAGGGGAAGCTCGGTGCGGAATTATTGCCATCTCAGCGATCTGAGCCCGGGTGGATGCTATCTGGAAATGCCGCTGGCTTTTCCGGCCGGCACTCCGGTGGAGATCACGGTGCGAACGCAGGATATGAAGTTGCGCGTCAGCGGCGAAGTCAAGGCTTCGCATCCCGGCTACGGGATGGGAATTTTGTTCAAGCTGAACACCAAGGACGAACGCCACGGAGTACAGCAGTTGATCGACTTCGTGGCGGCTACGACGGAAAGTTCTTAGGAGCAGTTCTCAGTTCTACTCTCTTCCTTGCAGATTCTTCGACTGCTGATTCACTTCGTTTTGGGGTTATAGCTCTTGACGATGAAGGCTGCCACGTTATCGTGGATTGCTTTCAGAGAGGCTTCGTGGGCATAGACCATGTGGCCGGATTCGTAAAACTTGAATTCGATATTCTTCTGCAACTCAGGCGGAATCTGCAGGTGTTGCATTTCATAAACACCCTGGTAGAACGGGGTGGCGAGATCAAAATAACCGGCGTTCAAAAGGACTTTGAGGGTCGGGTTATATTTCATCGCGACGGAGAGGTCGAGCATCACGTTGGTTGCTCCGGGCAAGGGAAAGGGAACCCCGGGAGCCTGGTGCATAAAACTCCACCATTTGAAGACATCAATTTCGGGCTTGTATTCCCGATTCTCGCCAAACTTCAGTTCCTTCCGTACGTAATCGTTGAAAGCGGAAACGTAGGCTGAAGAGATCGCCGCCGACTGGGGATCGTAATCCGCCTCTTTGCTGAGCGGATCAAATGTTGGCCCGGAGAAGCGAGTGTCGAGGCGGCCGGTGGTCAGGTTGGTGTCGTCCTGCAGATTTTTCTCGAATTCTCCGCCGTTGATGCGCAAGTCCGCTTTCTCGATGTAGGCAACCGGCAGGCCCGTGTACTGATGGAGCTTGGCGGCGATGGCATGCCGTTGATCAGCAGCGAGCGAGGAGCCGGCTTGGAGCGCCAGCGCGTAATCGTTCATGGCAAAGTGCTCGACTTCAGCCAACAGCGGCGCCAGCTCCGGACGCGGTTCCGGTAGCTTATGGTGATACCAGGCGGATGCGGCATAGGTTGGGAGTACCAGCTGATACGCGACGTCGACGCCGGGGTTGAACTCAGGAATGTCGGAATCAAGAGTGAAGTTCAATATTTGAGAAAGCAGGATGACACCGTTGAAGTCCACGGCGCGTTCGGTCTCGAGGATATTGGCCAGAACGGCGGATCGCGTGGTGCCGTAGCTTTCGCCAAACAGATACTTCGGAGAATTCCAGCGTCCGTACTTCGCCAGAAACTGGGAGATGAAATCGGCGAAGGCCTCGGCATCCTGATCAACACCGTAAAAGGCTTTCTCACGATCTTTTCCGCTGAGGCGGCTGAAGCCGGTTCCGGGGGCATCTACAAACACCAAATCGGTCACATCGAGCAGGCTGTATTCGTTGTTGACGACCGGATAGGGCGCGGCCGGAGTGTGGGTATCATCAAGGGTGACGACTCGCCTGGGGCCGAACGCTCCCATGTGAAGCCACACGGTTGAGGAACCCGGACCTCCGTTGTAGAGAAATGTGACCGGGCGGGGCGCGCCTTTGTTGTCGGACTTGAAGTAGGCAACATAGAACATGCTGGCTTCCGGACCTCGGTTCTTGGGATCGGGGTCGGCATTTTGCGGGACGTCGTCCCAGCCCTTGGGATGCACAACGAGTGTGCCGGCATATGCGTCGTAATTCACGACGTTTCCGCCTATCGTGACCGAGCCCTTGCTGGCCTGCTGCTCCGCTTTGAATTGTTCGGGGTGCGCCGTATCGGTCTTCGTGGCTTCGACCTTGACGGTTGAGGTTTCATCTTTTGCCTGCGCTTGAACGAGAGTATGCGGTAAAGCGACAGTTGCGATTGTTAGCAGGACGACCTTAAATATGACACTCTTCCAGATGGGTTTTCGCATCGAGCGGTTCTCCGTTCGTGGAAATAGACTGGGATTTTCCTTCTTCGTTAGCGAGGCCAATTTATCACGTTCCGACGGGAGACCGCTCGTCGCCTGGTTGAGGTCGCAGAACAACACGCCGCCTCGCCGGGATCGGCCCGGCGGCCCTGGACAGCCCAGGCGGCTGTTCCCATATGGTCGTGGTGGCTACTTGGCTGTGGTGGCTTCTTCCGCTACGGCTTTGCGGAAATAATCCAGCGACATTCGCAGTCCGGCTTCTAGTTGAATCTTCGGTTCCCAGCCCAGCAACTGCCGGGCTTTGGTGATGTCGGGGCGGCGCTGTTTGGGGTCGTCTTGCGGCAGCGGTTCGTAGGCGATCTTGCTTTTCGATCCTGTCACCTTGATTACGTGCTGCGCGCACTCGAGAATTGTGAATTCGTTTGGATTGCCGATGTTTACCGGCAGATGCTCCGAGGACTTTGATAAACGGAGGAAGCCGTCGATTTCGTCGCTGACGTAGCAGAAGCTGCGAGTCTGGCTGCCGTCGCCGTAGACGGTGAGGTCTTCGCCGCGAAGCGCCTGCTTCATGAAATTCGACACCACACGGCCGTCATTCAATTGCAGGCGGGGGCCGTAGGTGTTGAAGATGCGTACGATGCGCGTGTCGACCTTGTGATAGCGGTGATAGGCCATGGTTACGGCTTCGGTGAAGCGCTTCGCTTCGTCGTAGACCGAGCGCGGACCGATGGAATTCACGTTGCCCCAATAGGTTTCCTTTTGAGGATGCTCGAGAGGATCGCCGTAACACTCTGAAGTGGACGAGACCAGATACTTCGCGCCGTACTTGAGCGCGACCTCGAGCGCGTGGAAAGTTCCGAGCGATCCGACCTTTAGCGTGGGAATTCCATGAATGGTGTAATCGACCGGGCTGGCGGGACTCGCGAAGTGGAAAACGTAATCGACCTTGCCCACGTCGAACGGTTCGCAGATATCTTGTTCTACAAACTCGAAGCGGGAATCATTCTTGAGATGGTCCAGGTTCGCGCGGCGGCCGGTGAGCAGGTTGTCGACTACAACCACGCTCCAGCCTTCGCCGAGCAGGGCATCGCAGAGATGGGATCCCAGGAAACCGGCGCCGCCGGTTACCAGAGCGCGTTGTGGGCTCATGCTTTCGGGGCGCCGTTCTGCAATTTCCCATTTTTCAGGGTGGCAGCGGGCACGCCGTCGGGATGAGAGGCGGCGCGTCCCACGCTGTAATAAGTGAAGCCGTGTGCCGCCATTACCTCGGGATCGTAGAGGTTACGGCCGTCGATCACGATGGGATATTTTAGTTCCTGATTGAGGCGGTTGAGATCGAGGTTGGCAAACTCTTCCCACTCGGTGAGGATCAACAGTGCGTCGGCGCCGCTGGCCGCTTCGTAGGCGGAGTTGGCGAATTTCAGATTTGAGCTGATTGTTTCCTGCGTGCGTTCCATTGCAGCCGGATCGTAGGCCGTAACCTTGCAGCCCTCCTGCAGTAGAGCCTGTACCAGGAAAAGAGCGGGCGACTCGCGAATGTCGTCGGTGCCTCCCTTGAAAGCGAGGCCGAGCACGCCGAGGTGTTTGCCGCGAAGGGTCCACAGAGCGCTGCGCACTTTGCGGAGGAAGCGCTCGCGCTGATCTTCGTTAATGCGCATGACTTCGTCGAGCAAACGGAAGTCGTAGCCACACTCGCGGGCGACGGCGCGAAACGCCATCACATCTTTGGGGAAGCAGGAACCACCGTAGCCGATTCCCGGATTGAGGAAGCGGGGGCCGATGCGGGAATCGGTGCCGATGCCGTGGCAGACCTGGTTCACGTTGGCGCCCACGGATTCACAGATGGATGCGACCGCATTGATGAAGGAAATCTTCATGGCCAAAAAGGCATTGGAAGCGTGCTTGATCAGTTCCGCACTCTTGGTGCTCGTCACAATGATGGGAGCCGGAATCGAGGCGCGGTCGGGTTGCGGAATGGCGTCCGCGCGTTCGTAATAGCTGCCGCTGGTAAGCGGTTCGTAGACCTGGCGGAGGACTTCGGCAGCGCGCTCAGTGTCGCAGCCGATGACGATGCGGTCGGGAAAGAGAAAGTCGGTGACGGCGGTGCCTTCGCGCAGGAATTCGGGGTTTGAAGCTACGTCGAAGGATTCAGGGTCGGCGCCGTTACGCAAAATGATTTTGCGAACCCACTCGCTGGTATAGACGGGGACCGTGCTCTTCTCGACGATCACCTTGTATCCGTTGATGGCGCCGGTGATTTCGCGGGCGACGGACTCCACGTATGAGAGATCGGCCTCGCCACGCTCGGTGGGAGGCGTACCAACGGCGACGAAGATGACGGAACTGGAGCGTACGGCTTCTTGCAGATCATCGGAGAAAGTAAGGCGCTGCCCGCGGTGACGGCTTAGTAGTTCGGGAAGAAAGTTTTCGTGGATAGGAACTTGTCCGTTGTTAAGAGCGGACAATTTTCGTTCGTCGTTGTCGACGAGAATGACATCATGACCAAGGTCGGCAAAGCAAGCGCCAGCAACTAGTCCTACGTATCCGGAACCCACGACAGCGATCCGCATGTCTCAAACTCCCTGGGTGAATGGTCTTGGGACAGCTTTGTTTTGTGGTGTTTTCAAAGAGAAACCGCGGGGAGGAAATCACTGAATTTTGCTCGGAGAAGCATTCTGACTTACCCCAAGATTCGCTAATTCTAACATTTTTTCGGACGAAAGGAAGGAAAGAAAGAACTCCGGGACGCATGCCCTGTTGTCGTTTTTTATACCGTTTTGGAACGCAAATTGCCGAAAATGACGATCCTTAGACGCTATCTGCGGCATTTGTCCCGCCTGCGTATGAGGTAGTTTGGGTCTTCGAAACAATTGAAGATGCGCAGTGCTATGAAAAACCTTGCGGGAATCTGGAGAGCTTGAAAGCGTATTGACAACCTCCGGATTTGGGGTGAAACTCCGCTACAGAAACAGATTTTTCATTAGCTCTTTCTGGCGCATGGCGCACAATCCCATATTCGGGTCTGATCCGGCGAAGCCAGCTTCATCGCCGGGCGAGATACCCATCGAGAATGGCGCGGTTCCGGCGACCGGGGAAAGCGCTGGGTCGGATCTGGCGGAGCTGGCGGCAAGGTTTGCCGCGCACGGGGGTGGTCGGGTATCGCCAGAGCTCTCGACGGACTTGGCGCTGGAGATTGTGTTGAACGAGATCGTGGAACAGGCTTGCTTGGCGACCCGGGCTAGCGGCGCTGCGCTGGTGCTGGAGCGCGATGGGGAATGGGTTTGCCGGGCCAGTGCGGGAAGCGGTGCTCCGCAATTAGGAGAGCGACTGAATGCCGAATCGGGGCTGTCGGGGGCGTGCGTGAAGACGCACACCGTGCAACGCTGCGACGATGCGCAGATTGATCCGCGCGCCGAAGCCGAGACGTGCCGGATTCTTGGATTGCGTTCGGTGATCATTTTCCCCCTGCTGAAGAACGGTAAACTGGCGGGCATCCTCGAAGTGTTTTCGTCGTGGCCGTCTGCCTTCGGAGAGCGCGACGAGCGCACGCTCGAAGCGCTCTCGCAACGAGTGCTGAGGAATCTGGAGCGGGCATCGGAACCGATACCCCCCGGTTCGGGACCTACTCGAGGAACGACGCCGCTGGCGGAAAGTCTTCTTGCGGCTTCCGCCGGGACTCACGCCGCGGGTTCCTTTACGAATTCCGAAGTGACTGCCGACGGGAGTCAAGTTTCTTTGGGCGAACCTGCTCCCGGTCGAAAGATGGATCTGATGACCTTGGCGCTAAGCGCAGCGGTTTTGGCGTATGCCGTATTGCTAACGGTGCTGGTCGCTCAGCGTTTGAGTGGGCGGAGAGCGACCCGGCGGGTGGGTCCGGCGACCACGGTTTCCGCCCATTTAATGGGTGCCGCGAGTCAGTCAGCCGGTCCTGCGGTTATTTCTAGTTCCGGAACGCAACCGGCTGGAGGCAAGTCGAATCCTCTGTCGGCGACTGCAAGCGCCGGTGCGACTGGGGGTGCATCTCGCGCCGGGAATGCATCGGCGCCGGCAGGCAGCTTGCTGGTTTATGAGAATGGGAAGGAAGTTTTCCGCATGAATCCTGCTGCGGAACACCGTGAGACGACCGGGGCTGATGAAACGGAGATGCAGCGCGCCGCCGCGATTGAACCGGCCGGAATTCTGCAGGTATCCGCGGAGGAGGCGGAAGCTAGCCTGCTTCATCGGGTTGAACCGGACTATCCGGAAGCGGCGCGGCAGCAACAAGTCGAAGGCCTGGTGGTGCTGGACCTTGATGTTGGGGGGGATGGCAGCGTGCGAGAAGTCAAGCCAGTGAGTGGGCCTCCATTACTCGCCCAGGCTGCCACGAATGCGGTAAAACAGTGGCGTTTCAAGCCCCGCCTGGTGGGTGGGCATCCCGCGGAGATGCAGACGAGGATTACCCTGAACTTCCAATTGCCCCAGTAGGAAATCCATCGCGCGATAAGGTCATGCAGTTTTCTTTAGCCTTTTAGGATCGCGGCTGACCGGGATCACTGCTGTTTGCGGGGAACAAAGGTAACAGCCCGAGACCGTCCGGTGGACGAAGTCTTGGCTGGGTGTGTGACGCCGCCGCCCAAAGCATAGAGCACCACCTCCACCCGGCTAGAGACACCCAACTTGTCGAATATACGAAATAGATAATTCTTGACGGTGTGTTCGGTGAGCTTGAGACGCTGAGCGATTTCGCGGTTGCTGAGACCCTCGGCCAGACATCGAACGACATCGATCTCGCGTGTGGAAAGCAGCGATGCGCCATTGTTGCGGAGGTGAGACAGAGCAGGTCGAGTCAAGGCTTCAAGGACGAACTGCAGTTCAGTGCTGCTAGCCCATACCTGGCCTGCGTCCACGCACTGAATGCACTTGGCCAGCAGGCGGAATGGTTCAGTACGGCAAAAAACGCCCTGGGCACCGGCCCGGAAAGCTTCAATCACCGCTGTCCGCTCAGACGCGTCGAGCAGCATGATTACACGCGGCGAAGGCGATTGCGATCGCAGGCTGCGAAGCAGATCGAGGCCTCCTGCATTGTCCTCTCCCAGCTTTGCACTAATCACGACCACCTGCGGTTTCTCGCGCTGGACCAAGTTGAGAATTGCGGATTTATCGGAGGGAGACTCGATCATATGAAACTGCGCATCTCGAGCCAGAGCCTCGACCAGAAGCTGGGTATTCAGGGCGGTGCTGTCTGCAGCTAGAACACGAAGGCGGTCTGGTTTGGGAAGCGCCATTAAATGAGCCATATGCCGGTGATGCTTGAAACTAATGCGAGCTTATTTCGGACAGATTAAGACAAACTGGCAAACGGAATAACGCTGGTGTAATACCTGTGGGGAACTGCAAACCGACACCTCAGCCGAAAATGGGGCGAGACCCGGCAGCCAGTTCTTAAGGGGCAGTCCACAGGCTTTGATAGGAGCGTATAGGAAGGAAGAGCCAGAGTAAATGGCACGATAGTGTCAGGGTTAGTAATGGCGCGAATCGAGCTTCGTCAGCACGTCGATTAGAAGCCACAAAAGTTGCAAATTCTTGCAGCTTGCGCAGGGTAGCCTTCCTCTATAGCCCCCTACTATTGCCACCCATTTCGATAATTTTTTCGACCGTAGGAAGGCGGTGACCTACGGTCATAGGAGCGGTTTCTAGCCAGGAATGATTAGGTACTAGTGTCTAGAAAGATACTAAAAAGATGCTCAAAAGTGCCGACGATTTAGATTAATATTTACTCTTCCATCTATTTTGTTTACAGCATGTTACTATTGGTTACCTTAGCAAATAAGTTAAGCTACCGGGGTCTTTCTTCTCTCTACTTTTCACCTCTTGCACGTTCTTGCGCAGCTGGCTAGAATCAGCTCAAGATTTCGGGGATCTTGAGTCCCCTTTGGTTCAACCTTCAGATCGGTGTTCCCCCACACTTACAGTTCGTAGACCGGGCGACTGGCTTGCAGCCAGACGGCGGTGTGGAAGGGTGTCTTTTTCCGGGAGTCACTGGAATGTGACTCAAAGGGCGAAGCTATGAGCAGCGGTCAGGCGATGCAGATGGGTTTGGAAGCCGTCGGGGTGGGTCCGACGGCCGAGGTACCCCAGTGGTACGCGATTCGGACGAGATCGCGCCACGAAAAGTTGGTAGCCGAACAATTGCAAACGCAAAGCATCGAGAGCTTTCTTCCCCTGGTGAAGAGAACCCGGGTGTGGAGCGACCGGAAAAAAGAAGTGGAAATGCCGCTGTTCTCCGGTTACAGCTTTGCACGCTTGGTGCTTCATTCCGCGGATCGACTACGGGTCCTGAAGACCCACGGGGTTGCGGGTTTCGTGGGAGTACGCGGAGTTGGGATTCCGGTGCCAGAGGGACAGATTGAGAGTTTAAAAACTCTGCTGGCAAATCAAATTCCGATGAAAGACCGCCCTTTCCTTCAAATAGGCCAGCGGGTACGTATCAAGGGAGGGGCCCTGGATGGAATTGAGGGGATCCTTGCCGCGCAGGATGACCGGAATCTAGTCATCTCGGTGGAACCTATCCATCGTTCCTTGTCGGTCTGCATCGATGGATATCGCTTCGAACCGATTTAAGTTCAGGAAGTAATTTCGTGGGCAAGAATGTTTCAGAGTGGGACGCGACGGGTGTCCTCGGGGGAATCTTGTCGAAATAAACGATTTGTGGGGAATAAGATCATATGAATGACACTGAAGCCAAGAGCGCAAACAGCGGCAACGGGAGCGCAACCCGATCCGAAGCGTGGCAGTCTGTGGGGCGCGAGATTGCGGCAGTCGCCGGGGCGGAGCCGGTGGTTGACCTTTCGCTACGCAGCCATCGCAACGAAGCGGAAGTTCACGCCATCAACTATGCTCTGCGGCAAACTGGCGGGAATCGAAAGCGAGCCGCCAAACTGTTGAGCATCAGCTACCGTTCGCTGTTGTACAAGATTCGCCGCCACAACATTGTGCCGGTCGCTTCACCGCTTCCTTCCGTTCGAAACAGCTAAGGACAACAGAAAATGTTTCTAGAATTCTATGGCTTGCGGGAACAGCCTTTTGGGGTTACGCCCGATCCCCGATTTCTGTATCTGAGTCCGGCGCATCGCGAGGCTCTGGCGTGTCTCTATTACGGGATTGAGTCCGGTCGCGGCTTCATGGCGTTGATTGCCAAGCCTGGAATGGGCAAGACGACGCTGCTGTTTCAATTGCTGGAGAAGTTCCGCAGCACGGCGCACACGGCGTTTCTTTTTCAGACGCAGTGCACTTCCCGAGAGTTCATGCGCTTCCTGCTCTCCGAGCTTGGTTCGGAAGACCATGAGCAGGATTTTGTCCGCATGCACGATGAATTCAACAAGCTCCTGTTGCAGGAAGCTCGCGCCGGAAGGCGCATGATTATTGTGGTAGATGAGGCGCAGAACCTGCATCCCTCGGTGCTGGAAACGATCCGATTGCTCTCGGATTTCGAGACACCCAAAGCCAAGCTGTTGCAGATCATTCTCGCGGGACAGCCGGAACTGGCTGACAAACTGGCCGGCCGCAAGCTTTCACAGCTCCGGCAGCGGATTTCGCTGCTGAGCGGCCTGGCGCCGCTCTCGGCGGCGGAGACCAGCAACTATATCGACCATCGACTGCGCAAAGCCGGGTATTCTGGGACTCCGCTATTTCAGCCAGCAGCGCTACAGGTCATCGCGGAATTCACGGAAGGCATTCCGCGGACAATCAACAACTTCTGTTTTAATGCTCTTTCCCTGGGCTGCGCTCTGCGCGAACGAGTGATCGGCGCTTCCGTGGTGGAAGAAGTAATCTCGGACCTCGATATCAGAAAGCATTTCACTGAAATGCCAGCGCAAGCGCCGTTAGACCCGGAGTTTGTGATGGCTAACCGGAGCTCCGCTCCGTCTCGTGGCACCTCGCGCGATGCCGAAAGCGATGGGGACGATCCGCTCACCTCGGCGCAGGCAAAGGCTTACATGCAGCAACTGGCCGGGCAGTTGAAGAATTGGAAGCCGAACCTGGATTAGCCAAAATTGGGTTGGCCAAAATTGGATTAGCCAAAATTGGAATGGGCTGGCTAGGAGAAGGCCAGTTCCTTCGCTCGCTGCGCCGCCCTTACCACTGCCTTGATCAGGGTCACACGCAATTTGCCTTCTTCCAGTTCCATGATTCCGTCGATGGTGCAGCCCGCAGGGGTAGTGACGGCATCCTTGAGCAGGGCCGGGTGGTCGCCGGTTTCCAGTACGACTCTGGCGGCACCGAGCGTCGTTTGTGCAGCCAGCAGCGTCGCGATATCCCGGGGAAGACCTACTTTTACGCCGGCTTCGGCCAGCGATTCGAGGATGATGTAAATGTACGCTGGACCGCTTGCCGAGAGACCTGTGACCGCGTCCATGTGCTTTTCATCGACCACAACGGTTCGGCCGACTACGTCGAACATTCTGCAGGTCAGGGCGACCTGCTCGGCGTCAGCGTATTTGCCTTTGCACACCGCCGTCATTCCGCTGCCGATGGAACAAGGCGTGTTGGGCATGGCGCGAATGACTGGAATCTTTTCGGGAAGGGCGCTTTCAATCATTGAAGTGGGCACCGAGGCCGCGACGGAGATGATTAACTGGGCGGGAGAGATTTCGCCCCGGATTTCGCGCATGACTTCTTGCACGACTTGCGGCTTGACGGCGATCAGAACGATGTCGGCTCCTTTGACGGCGGCTGCGTTATCGGTTCCGACCTTGACATTCAGTTTCGCGCCCAGCAGCTTCGCTCGCTCTTCGTGCTGCACGGTGGCGCGGGTAAGCTTTGGTGAGAGCAGGTTGTTCTTGAGCAGCGCCTGCAGAATGATTCCACCCATCTTGCCGGCGCCCAGTACCGCGACACGCGTTTTCCGGAGTTCAGATTCCATAACCTTGCCTTTAATGAATGAGGAGCGGTTCACGCAATCACTGCCGAAATCTTACAGGATGCCTGAGGTCGCGTGGCGGTGCCGGTTCATCCAAGTCCAGGCAGTGGAGACGGACTCTCGCAACGATCGCTTGGCTTTCCACTGCAAGACGCTCTCGGCAAAGCTGGGGTCGGCTACCAAGGCGGGTGGATCGCCAACCCGGCGCGGGACATACGCGTACCGGGACTGGATTGCCCGTCACTTCTTCGACCGTGGTAATGACTTCGCGCACGGAATGGCCTCGGCCCGTACCTAAGTTGGCGGCAAAGGATTCTTTGCCGGCATTCAGATGCGCGAGCGCTTTAACGTGCGCCTCAGCGAGATCATTCACGTGAATGTAGTCTCGAATGCAGGTTCCGTCGGGAGTGGGGTAGTCGGAGCCGAAGACCTGCAGTTCGGGTCCGGTACCCGCTGCCGCCTGGAGAGCGAGAGGGATCAGGTGGGTCTCAGGCTGATGCAGTTCGCCGAGGTCTCCGCTTTCGTCCGCTCCGGCCGCATTGAAATAGCGCAGGGTGGCAAAGCGTAAACCGTAGGCACGATCATAGGCATCCAAGGCATGCTCGAAGAAAAGTTTGGAGACGCCGTAAGGATTCACTGGCTGTCTAACGGTTTTCTCGGAAATAGGAACGCAGGATGGTTCCCCATAAACCGCGCAGGTGGAGGAAAAGATTATTTTCTTGACTCCGGCATCGACGGCGGCGTTCAGCAGGGAAAGTCCTCCTTCCACGTTGTTGTAGAAGTATTTTCGAGGGTTCGTGACGGATTCACCCACGTAAGCGTGAGCCGCGAAATGCATGATGGCGTCCACGCGGCGCAGGGCCGGGAGCAGCGTTGCTTGATCCAGGATGTCGCCTTTGACGAGTTCAAACCCCCGGCCCAGGGAGTCATGGCCGGTCGAAAGATTGTCGTAGATCAGAGCAGTATGGCCCATGCGATTCAATGCGCGGGCAGTATGACTGCCGATGTAGCCGGCGCCACCAATTACGAGTACGACCATGAGAAGTTCCCGACAGAGCGAAGGCGTCAGGGACAGTCATTCTACATGCGGCGAGAATGGAATTGAAATCAGCCCGGCTTTGTCGGCGTTGGTTCAGGAGATACGGCAATGAAGAAGAGGGCAATGAACGAGAGATGGGCAGGATTGTTATTGCTTGTGGCCACTGCGACGGCGGTGTGCCTGGCGCAGGAGGGCTCGAATCCGATGAGCCAACCACCCGCCTCCGCGAATGCGGCAGAAACCAAGACGGTTGCCGACAACACGAGTAAGCACCGCAGTGGGACCTGGGTTTCAGCAGCGTTACCCCAGGTACAAGCTGGAATTCGGCGACCAGTTCGACGTGTCCTTCGAACTGAGTCCGGAATTCAATCAGGCGGTGACCGTCCAGCCGGATGGCTACATAACGCTTCGCGGTGCGGGGGATGTCCACGTGGCGGGTCAGACGGTGCCGCAATTGACGGAAACGCTAAAGCAGGCTTACGGCAAGATTCTGAAGGATCCTGTGATTTCGGTTGTGCTGAAGGACTTTGAGAAGCCGTATTTCATTGCCGACGGGCAGGTTGGGAAACCCGGGAAGTACGAATTACGAGGGGAGACCACTTTGACCCAGGGAATCGCCATTGCGGGCGGCTTTCAGGACACGGCCAAGCACTCCCAAGTGCTGCTGTTCCGCCGCGTCAATAGTGAATGGGTTTCCGCCAAGATCATCAATGTGAAAGAAATGGAAAAGAAGGGAAACCTGGGCGAGGATCCGTACCTGCATCCCGGAGACATGTTGTTCGTGCCTAAGAACCGCCTCTCGAAAATCAAACCGTTCCTGCCGACGGCATCCATGGGCACTTTTGTGAACCCTTATTAAGAAGCTAGAGGTAAGAAGTTTAGAAGCGAGGACAGGATGATCAGCAACGACAAGATTCAGTCAACGGCAAGGCGGCCTTCAGTTTCAGCTCTGCGGGACGTGCTGACGATTGTATTTCGTCATAAACGTGTCGTGGTGCTCTCCTTTTTGGGGATACTGACGGGCGCGGTTCTCGCCGCGGTGTTACATGCCGCCGGAGTATCGAGCCTCCACCAAGTTCCTGATCGAGCGCGAACGACTGGATCCGGTGATCAGCCCTGGACAGAGCACTCCTCCGGAGGCTCGCAGCGAGGTTACAGAAGAAGAGTTGAATTCCGAGGTCGAACTGATCGAAAGTGCGGACGTGCTTCGCCAAGTGGTGATTACTTGCGGATTGGATCAGCAAAAGTCGTTTCTGGCATCTCTGATTGGTGCGGGAGATGAGTCGACGCGAATCGCCAAGGCCGTCAACCGATTGCAGAGCGAACTGAAAATCGAAGTCGTCCGCAAGAGCAACATTATTTCGGTCAGTTACGTGGCTAGACGATCCCCAGTTGGCGGCCCGTGTACTGAGCGCCCTAGGGGACGCTTATCTGAAAAAAAATGTGGCGGTTCACCGGCCGCCTGGGCAATTCGAATTTTTCGATCAAGAGACAGAGGCCTACCGGAAGAATCTGGCAGATGCCGAGACGAAGCTGAAGACATTCTCCAGCGAGGATGGCGGTGTAGCTCCGCAAATGGCGCAGAGACATCACACTGCAGAAACTGAGTGAGTTCCGCGCCAGCTTGCAGCAGACCAGAGCTGAGATTGCCGGCACCGAAGAGAGGATTCGGGCTCTCGAGAAACAGGCGGGCACCACGCCGCAGCGTCTGACCACGTCGGCAAGCTCGACCGACGATGCTCAGGTTCTGCAGGGCCTCAAGACGACTTTGATGACTCTGGAACTGAAACGTACTGAGCTGTTGACCAAGTATCAGCCCACTTATGCTCTGGTGCAGGAGGTCGACAAGGAAATCGCCGATGCGAAGGCCTCGATTGTGACCGAGGAAAGCAGACCCATCCGGCAGGAAACGACCGACCGTAATCCGACGTATAGCTGGATCAATGAAGAACTGGCCAAGGCCAAAGCCGATTACAGCGGTTTGCAGGCGCGTGCAGCCGCGACGCAAGCAATTGTCGCCAGCTACGAGAAGAAGGCGGAGGAGTTGGACCAGAAAGGAATCGTCCAGCAGGACCTGCTGCGCACCATGAAGACGGACGAGGAAAACTACCTCATGTACCAGCGCAAGCGCGAGGAAGCTCGCATGACGAATGCGCTGGATCAGACCCGAATCCTCAACGTTGCGATTGCGGAACAGCCCATTGCGCCTACGCTTCCCTCAAATTCTCCGTGGTCGGCGTTGGTCGTGGGTGGTCTACTCGCGGTTATGGTCAGCCTGGGGACGGCATTTACTTCTGGATTATATGGACACTTCTTTCCGAACACCGGCAGAGGTGCTAGCGAACTGAATGTACCGGTGTTAGGGACAATTTCGCTGAAGCCGAGCGGCTCCTATGGCGGCTGGAACGGCGACGGGAATGGAAACGGTAAAGGTGAGGTTGGCTCTCGCGGTGAAGCAGTGGGCGAAGCCGATGCCTGCAGAGTATGCGGCGACCCGCCTACGAGAAGCAAGGAAAGCTGTAAGAAGGTCAGGAGGCTAGGGTTGAGCAGAAATTTCGAGCTGTTACAACAAGTTGGCGGCATACTGGAGTCGCCGGTGTCACCTGAGGAGGCTAGCGAGCCACTGAGTATGCCCCCGGTGGAGACGGGGCCGTCCACGCCGGCGCTGGACGTTGCCGGAAAAGTGCGGGACGAAATCGCCAAACTGGTGCTCAATCTATTTCTTTTGCCGGGCGCGCAGGGTCGGCGGCAAGTCATTTTTGCAGGCGTGGAGGCGGGCGCCGGATGCAGTTGGATGTGCGCTCGCGTCGCTGAAGTCCTGGCTTCTCAAGTCCGCGGGTCGGTCTGCGTGGTGGACTGCAATTTGCGCTCTCCCGGTTTGCATCGACAATTTGCAATGGACAATCATTTCGGGTTGTCCGATGCACTGCTTCACTCTGACCCTTTGCACCAGTATGTGCGCCAGTTATCACGAAAGAACCTGTGGCTTTTAAGCTGTGGATCGACTACCGAGAACTGGGAAGAAAAGGTGGCGTCAGGAAGTCTGCGCCAGCGCCTGGCGGAATTGCGGGCCCAGTTCGACTATGTGCTTATGGATGTGGCATCCACGAATACGTGCAATGACGGCATCGTTCTGGGTGGATCATCGGATGGTATCGTGCTGGTTCTGAAGGCGAACTCCACTCGACGGGATATTGCCCGGAAGGCCTTGCAGGAGTTTAAAGCTGCCAGCATACCGGTTCTCGGAGCAGTCTTGAACCAGCGAACATTTCCTATCCCAGATAACATCTACAACCGGCTCTAAGAAAAGCAAACCGTCCCTTCTCCTAATTTTGACGAAATACTTGTACTCCGGATTTTCCCTGCGAACACGATCCGGACGGCGCAGTTTGTGATACTGATTTGGCCCTTTCATGAGGAGCTAGCATGATCAGCCGTAAGCGCGACGTTCTCTTAAATGCACTCAAGTTGTTCGACCTGGCGGTGGTGGTTCTCGCTTTCGGACTGGCCACGGTGCCAACGTCAGGCGTTGGTCACACCATCTCGATGGCTGATTTTTTCTCCATGCGGGTAAAGGTGGGGAACTTTCTCATTTTTCTCGGCCTGATTATTCTCTGGCACCTCCTGTTTTCGATGAGTGGTTTATATGCCTCACGGCGCCTCTCCGGTCGCCTGGCTGAAGTAGCGGACGTTGTGAAGGCCACCTTGCTCGGCAGCCTGTGTCTGGCGGGCGTGTCGTTGCTCTTTCATATTCGTATGGCGTCCCTTTCTTTCGTCGCGGTTTTCTGGGGACTGAGCACGCTGATGCTGGTTTGCAGCAGACTGACGTTGCGGGCCGCGCTGGCGCAAACCCGGTTGCACGGACGAAATCTTCGCTTCATGCTGATCGTGGGGAGCAATGCGCGAGCATTCCAGTTTGCCGACAAAATCAATGCCAGCCCCGAGCTCGGCTATCGAGTGATCGGGTTCGCCGACCAGCCGTGGGATGGCATCGATCAAGTCAGCCAGAGGGGCTACTCTCTGGCCTGCAACCTGGAAAGTCTTCCCGACTTTCTCCGCAAGAGTGTGGTGGATGAGGTCGTAATTGCATTGCCGATACGATCCTTTCACGACGATGCTTCTCGCATCGCCGCCCTGTGCGAGCAGCAGGGTATTCTCTCTCGGGTCTTAACCAACATCTTCAACCTCAAGATGGCTCGCTCGCACGCCGAAGACCTGGAAGGAGATTCCTGGATTACGCATCACAATGGAGTCAGCGAAGGCTGGCCGCTGGTGGTGAAGCGAATCGTTGATTTCGTAGTCGCGCTCGTAGTCGTTATCGCCATTCTGCCGGTCATGCTGGTGGTGGCGCTTCTGATCAAGATGACTTCGCCAGGCCCGATTCTTTTTGCCCAGAAGAGAGTCGGACATAATAAAAGAAAGTTCACCATGTACAAGTTCCGGACCATGGTGGTCGATGCGGAAAAGCAAATGGAAAAGCTGCAGCACCTGAATGAGGTCAGTGGGCCGGTGTTCAAGATCAAGAACGATCCGCGGATCACTCCGATCGGGAAATTCCTGCGGAAGACGAGCCTCGATGAGTTGCCCCAGCTGTTCAGTGTGCTTGAAAGGGCGACATGAGCCTGGTGGGTCCTCGGCCGCTCCCCATCCGCGACTACGAGGGCTTCAACGAAGACTGGCAACGCCGGCGCTTCAGCGTGAAGCCTGGAATCACGTGCTTGTGGCAGGTTCAGGGCCGGAGCTCGATTTCGTTTGAGAAATGGATGGAGCTGGATCTGCAATACATTGACAAGTGGTCGCTGTGGCTGGACCTCCAGATTCTTCTGCAAACTATCCCGGCGGTGCTCAAGGGCTCGGGTGCTGTCTAACCCTCGCCTGAATTCTGAGCGGGAATTTGGCAGAGTGAATGCAACAAACTAATCATCTGCGCCTCGTTTCCTCCGATCATCCTCCTCGTCGAAGCTGGCCTTTCCTTCAAGTGAACAACCCAAACTACTCAAGCGCGCTCCGCTGCGAAGTCGCCAGCGACTTCAGTGAGCTGGAAGAGATTTCTTCGGAATGGGAGCGCTTGTGGCAGGCGGACGGCAGGGCAGAGATTTTCCAGACTTTCGCATGGGCCCGAGCGTGGTGGCATTGCTACGGTCATGATTTAACGCTTTGTTCTCCAATCGTGTTTGAGGGGAACAAGGTCATTGGCATTCTTCCTCTGGTGAAGCGAGGAAATGCCGTACAGTTTCTCGGGACGCCGGAAGCCGACTACGCAGATCTGCTGTGCCAGGGAGGCCGGGAGAAAGAGGTTCTTACCGTCGCGCTGGAGGCTTTGTTTCAGTCGGTCAAGAACTGGGACGAGTGCATCCTGCAGCACCTTGCAAAAGACGGCAGGGTTGTCCAGCACTGTCATGAGTTGCCTCGTGATTTGCGGAGGCGCGTGACACTGGTCCCGGCAGGACGCTATCAAACGATCCTGCTTCAGGAAAACCGTGAGGAGATATTCAACTCGCTACTCGGCAAGCACCACACCCGGCGGCGTCACAATAAGTTGAAGAAAGCCGGCCAGGTAACCCTTCGCCGCATCCTGACAAAGTCAGAGGCGCAAGAGCATCTCAACTATTTCTTCCTCCATCACATTCGCCGCTGTGCTTTGCTCGGAAGGGAAAGCACTTGCGCCCGCCCCGAGTTTCGTAAATTCCTGCAAGCCATCGTTGAGGAGCTAGATCCGAACGGCAGGTTGCGTTTCGAAGTTCTTGAACTCGATGGCCGCCCTTTCGCATGGCACTTCAGCTTCCTGGCCAACGGGAAATTCCTCCTTTATCAGCACACTTTTGATCTGGATAGCTGGGACTACGCACCCGGAGAGGTGCTGCTTTCTCATCTGCTGCAGTTCGCCCAGGAAAACGTCACGCGTGAATTCGATTTCGGGTCGGGTGACGAGGCCTACAAGAACCGATTTGCCCGACACACTCGGGAAACGTTTTCGCTCTACGTCGAACCCCGCGATCTCAAGGGTAGCCTCCGTGGGTTCATCCGTGCGGGGCAGGGTTACCTGTATCCTGCGGTCAGTCATCTTCAGCAAAGAGCTAAAACCCATACCAGCACTTTTCGGCTGTTGCGATCGATTCGAATCTCGATGAGCGGCGTCATGAGCCGGATTCGGCAGGCTAAGAGAGACGGCAGTCTGTTGCGGTATGGGCTGCACTGGGCCGCGCGGTCGGTTCGTGGCGCTGTCTGGAGTAAAGACGAACTGGACGTGTTCCCGTGGGAAGACCTTGTGGGGGCTGCGGGAGGGCCTGTCGGCGACTATCCCGGCAACGACGAAGTAGAAATCACGATGGGACGCTTTGGCGATCTGGTTGACCTAGCCAGGGAATGTCCGGACGCTGTGGTCGCAAACGAGCTTCCGGTATTTAGGCAGCGTCTGAAAAAAGGCGACCGATTCCATATTGGTCGGAAGTCGGGTCAAGCCGTGCTTCTGGCTTGGACTTCGACTAATTCGGATGATGTTTTGACTCGCGAACTCAGCCGAGCCACAAGCCCTGAACGGCCGGCGCTAGTGATGTACGACTGCTGGACTGCGCCGGGTGGGAGCGATGGTGCGCCATGCCGGAAATTTCTGTCTGTTTTGAAGCCTGAAGCCGCCAGCAGGAAACTTGACCTGTTAATTCGCTATCGGCCGGATCAAGTGACCATTCCGAACAGAACTCGAACATCTAAGGTTTCGTCCCCGAGTATCGAATTGTCCGTTACAGTTTGTTTCACTGGCTCCGCTGGACCCGGTTTTTCCATACGAAAAAGACCGTGGCGGAGCGGGCATTGGTCGTGGGAACGGCTCGAACGTAAAGGCTTTCTTCCGACTATCCGAGACACGCCCCGTGTCGGCGGCCGATCTCCTACATATGCGACGACTTGTAGCATTATGAGTGAAGGAATCAACACTTTGTCACGCTTTGCCCAGATTTCCGAACCGACACCCAACCAGCTGATGGGCGACGGTTACGCGGAAGGTCCGCAGGGGCTCTGCCGGCCACAGCGTCCCGCGCCGGCCGGCGGGGTCGCGCCCTCATTGTCTTTCGCGCAGCAACAGGTTTGGCTGCACGCGCAACTTGCCCCGGGCGTTCCCCTTTACAACGAGGTCCTGATTCTTGAGCGCAACGGTCCGCTCGACCGCGAGGCGTTGGAGCGAAGCTTCAGCGAAATCATTCGCCGTCACGAGATTCTGCGTACAACCTTTCCGGCCGTAGATGGCACCGTGGTCCGGCGGTGGCTGAGCAGCAAACAGTGAAACTGCCTCACGGAATTGAACGGCTTGCCGGATCCAGCAGCGCGAGGCTGAGGTCTTGCGGATCGCGACCGAGGAAGCGCGGCAGCCGTTCGATCTGGCGAAGGCCCTCTGATGCGAGCCCGCCTGCTGGGGTTATCCGAGGAAAATTACGTTCTGGTCGTAACTCTGCATACCATCGTTGCTGACGAATGGTCGTTGAGCATTCTTGCGCGCGAACTCGATGCTCTCTACCAAGCATATTCGGCCGGCGAGCCGTCTCCTCTCTCCGATTTGCCAATCCAGTATGCAGACTATGCGCATTGGCAGAAGAGCTGGTTCCAGGGGGATGTTCTCGAGCGACACATCTCCTATTGGCGGAAGCGACTCGCTGGCATTCCCGCAGTTCTCGAGCTCCCGACGGATCGGCCACGGCCGCCGGTACAGGGATTCCGCGGTGCGCGTGAATCTTTGGTGCTGTCGAAGAATCTGAGCGAATCACTCAAGGAGCTGAGCGAGCGCGAGGGAGCGGCGCTATTTGTGACGCTCCTGGCCGCATTCCAGACGCTGCTGTCGCGCTACACCGGGACAGCCCGACATCGTGGTGGGTGCGATTGTCCCGGGCCGCGAGGGAGTTGGCACGGAGAGTTTGATCGGCCTGTTTGCCCACACTGTGCTCATTCGCACCGAGCTCGAGAGCGATCCTACTTTCCGGGAGTTGCTGTGGCAGGTGAGGGATCTCTCGCGGCGCGACTGTGAGTATCAGAACATGCCGTTCGATCGCCTGGTCAGCGAACTCCAATCGGAGCGCGATCCGAGCCGGAACCCTCTGTTTCAAGTGCTGTTTTCCCTTACACCTGCGGCATCGGCCGCTCAACTGGGTTGGGAGACTGGCCAATTTCGAAGTGGATAGCGGTGCGGCGAAGGTCGACTTGCAGCTTCAACTCTACGACCGGTCGGACGGGATCTTCGCCCGCTTTACTTACAACACCGAAATCTTTGATGCCGCCACGATCCGCCGGATGGCGGGTCATTTTCAGACTTGCTGCAGGGCGTCGTCGCCAATCCCGATCAGCGCCTTTCGAGATTGCCGCTCCTCAGCCCAGGCAGAACGCATCAGCTGCTGGTGGAATGGAATAGCACGCCAACGGACTATCCCAGGGATCGGTGTGTTCATCAGCTGTTCGAGTTGCAAGTGGAGCGAACTCCGGACGCGACCGCGGTGGTGTTTGAGAACGAGCGCCTGACCTATCGCGAATTGAACAGGCGAGCCAATCAACTGGCGCACCATTTGGTGAAGCTGGGAGTAGGTCCGGACGTGCTGGTCGGCATTCTGGTGGAACGCTCGCTCGAGATGGTCGTGGGGTTGCTCGGAATCCTCAAGGCTGGCGGCGCCTACGTGCCGCTGGACCCGGCTTATCCACGTGAGCGTGTCGCTTTCATGCTGGAGGACTCCGAAGTGCCGGTTTTGCTGACGCAGCGCCACTTGCTGGAAGCATTCCTGACAGCCAGCGCCAAAGTCGTTGTTCTGGACACCGACTGGAATGAGATTGCAAAAGAGGAAGCCGAGAATCCGGTCAACCAAGGTTGGCGCGGAGAACCTGGCCTACGTGATCTACACATCAGGGTCGACCGGCAAGCCTAAGGGAGTCCAGATTCCGCATCGCGCGGTGGTCAACTTCCTGACCTCGATGAGTCGGAGGCCCGGCATGACGGCGCGAGGATCGACTGCTGGCTGTCACTACCCTCTCTTTTGATATCGCCGGTCTTGAGATTTATCTGCCCTTGAGCGTTGGAGCATCGGTCGAGATCGTCAGTCGTGAGGTGTCGTCGGATGGAAACCAGTTGCTGGCAAAGCTTGCCAGCTCCAATGCGACGGTGATGCAAGCCACGCCAGCTACATGGCGCATGCTGCTCGAAGCGGGATGGAAAGGCGACTCCGGCTTGAAGATTCTGTGCGGGGGCGAAGCTATCTCGCGCAAGCTCGCCGATCAGTTACTGCAAAGGGTCGGTTCTTTGTGGAACATGTACGGTCCGACGGAGACTACCATCTGGTCGACGACTGCGCCAGGTCGAGCCCGGGCCTGAATGCGGTGTCGATCGGACGGCCGATTGCAAACACACAGATTTTTATACTGGACAAGGTGCTGCAGCCCGTGCCGATCGGTGTCGCAGGCGAATTGCATATCGGCGGCGAAGGGCTGGCCCGAGGCTATCTCAATCGGCCGGAACTGACTGCGGAAAAGTTTATTGCCAGTCCGTTCAGCCAGGACCCCGAAGCGCGCTTCTACAAGACCGGAGACCTGGTGCGCTATCTGCCGAACGGAGACATTGAATTTCTGGGGCGCATCGACCATCAGATAAAAATTCGTGGATTCCGCATCGAAATGGGAGAGATTGAAGCGGTACTGAGACAGCATAGTGCCGTGAACGAAACCGTGGTCGTCGTGCGCGAGGACACGCCCGGCGACCAGCGCCTGGTGGCATATTTTGTACCCGCGCAGGAACTCGACCTCGACGGTCAGCGAGTTGCGCGAGTTTCCTGAAAGAGAAGCTGCCGGAGTACATGGTGCCGTCAGCTTTCGTCGCACTCAAAGCGATGCCGCTGACGCCGAACGGCAAGGTCAACCGGCGGGCGCTTCCAGCCCCTGAGCAGGCAGACCTTGGCGCCAACCAGAGAATTTTGCCGCACCAAAAGATGTGATCGAGTCGCGATTGGTCAAGATCTGGGAGAACGTTCTGGGGGTGCGGCCGATTGGCGTCAGGCATAACTTCTTTGAGCTCGGTGGAAATTCACTGGTGGCGGTGAGGCTGATGCAGCGCATCGAGCAGGCATTTGGAAAGAAGCTTGCCGATCGCCACACTCTTCCAGGCTCCGACCATCGAGCAATTGGCCGGGATTCTTGCGCCAGGAGGGATGGTCGCCATCGTCCTCGTGTCTGGTGCCGATTCAAACCGGCGGCTCCAAGCCGCCTTTCTTCTGTGTCCATGGAGCCGAACGGCACGGTGGTGCGGTTTTACGATCTGGCACGACATCTCGGCTCGGACCAACCTTTTTACGGATTGCAGGCGCAAGGGTTGGATGCGGAACATCCGTGTCACACGCGAGCGGAGGACATGGCGGCCCGTACATCAAGGAAATACGCAGCGTTCAGCCGGAAGGGCCTTATTTCCTGGGAGGCTACTCTTTTGGCGGCGTGGTTGCTTTTGAGATGGCCCAGCAATTAATGGCTCAAGGTCGAGGAGCGGGCCGTAGTAGTCCTGTTTGACACTCTGTGTGCTCCGCCGCCAGGAACCCCCGTTTCCCCGGCGAAATCCACGCTTCGTTCGCATTGCGCAAAATGTTCCGATCTCGGCGCCGGAGTGGCGGACTTACCTTTCGCGGATCGCGACGGCTCCAATGCGAGCAATCCAGAGGTGGACTGCACCGCGAGACTGCCACGCAATGTCAAGAAGGTCCGAAAGGCCTGTCTGCAGGCTGCAAAAGATTACATGCCGCGGCCTTACCCTGGGCGGGTCATTCTGTTTCGGTCGAGCCACAAGCCGCTGGGGCAGGTTAGTGATCCGCACGCGGGCTGGAGCACATACGCTACCGGGCTTGAGATCTATGAAGTCAAAAGCAATCACGAGAACATTCTTCTCGAGCCGCAGGTTCGATTTGTAGCCGAGCAGCTGAGAACTTGTCTGGACGAGGAACTAACCCGCCGCGTGGGCCAGCTGGCAGATGTGTGACGCTTGCGCCTATGCTCACAAAATTGTCCAATCAGAGAGGACGGTCAAGTGACCGGATCGATGACTTCAGGAACCGACAGCACCCGTTGAGCCTGCGGCAGGAGAAAGTGCAGTCTGTCCGGAGGATTCGCTCGGAGGGAGATCCTGTCAATCGATCGTGCGGGTATACGGCAGAAGCTCGTTCCATGGGCGATGAAGGGCGGGCTGGCGATCCTGGACCAGGGGATTTTCACAGGATCTAATTTCGTAATTACCATCCTGCTGGCTCGGTGGTTGTCGCCCGAGCAATATGGGAGTTACGCGGTCGCGTTTGCGATCTTCCTGTTCATTCTGATGTTTCACCAAGCCTTGATGCTGGAGCCCATGTTGGTATTCGGCGGTTCGGTATTTCGAAATTGTCTCCGGGGTTACCTGAAGGCCTTGCTCTTGCTTCATCTGGGTATCTCCTTGGTGATTGTTATCGTTCTGGGCGTCTCCGCCGGGGTTGCATTTAAGCTGGGACCAGCCAGCAGTTTGCCCAGCGCGCTCGTCGGTGTCGCCTTCGCAGCGCCTTCGATCTTGTTGTTCTGGTTACTTAAGCGAACCTTCTATTTGAAGCTTTCTCCCGCGCCCTCCGCCGCCGCAGCGCTTCTCTACTGCGCTCTGACCATGGGCGGACTGGCCGTAGTTTATAAGCATGGCCTTCTTTCGGTGTTCTCCGCCTTGCTGCTCATGGGAGCCGGGAGCTTGTAGCCAGTGGCGTGCTGCTCATCTACCTGAAATTGCGGCTTTCCTCAAGCCAAGATCCGCCCAGCGTACTGGACATTGGGCTTCGGCATTGGCGCTATGGGCGCTGGGCGTTGGGGGCTAACGCCATGATGTGGGTTCCGATCAACCTGTTCTACCCGCTGCTGAGCAGGTTTTCGGGCATGGCGCAGGCGGGCGAATTGAAGGCCTTGATGAATTTCGCTTCGCCTATGCTACAAACCTGCGCGGCACTTTCCTCTCTCATGCTTCCTTATTCGGCACGCGTGCTGGAGCAGAGAGGTAGTGCGGGTGTTAACGTCATCCTGAAGCGAATGACTTTGCTTTGCGTTGCTTATGCAGTTCCTTATTGGGTTGTGCTGTTGGTGTTCAAAGGACCCGCTTTCCGCATGCTTTACTCTGGACGGTACACCGAAGTCGTCTATCTGATGCCCATCGTTGCTCTGGTATCCATATTTGGCAGCGCGTTTTTTGGTCCGTCGATCGTATTGCGGTCCCTGGAGGCGCCAGGTTCGGTTTTTGCCGCCGTTTCCGTTTCGAGCTGTATCGCAGTCGCGGTCGGCATTCCGCTCACACGGGCTCTGGGAGTGAGAGGGGCGGTATGGAGCATGGCTTTGTCGGAAGCGCTGGCTTTTGTGATGGCTATCGTCTTACTTCGTCGCAAAGTTCGCCAGTCCGAGAGAGGAAGCCGCGCCTTACTTAGTGCTCTCGGCGAGTGAATAGCATAGGCCAGGCTATTGGACATTCTTCCTTTCGCGTTACCTTGAGTTTGAAAAAAAATACATTTTAAGGAAAAACACACTATGAAGCAGACCTACCGACTAGTTCGAGCCAAAGCGGCAAGAAGCAAAATTCGCGTTCCATGGGTATGGTCCTGGCATCTTGGGCTAAAGTCCCACGATGCGTTTCTGGCTTCTTTCCCTCGTTCCGGCAGCACGTGGTTGCGCTTTATGCTGTACGAAATATTATCTGGGGAGGATGCGGGATTTCGGAAAATCGAGGACCGCCTGCCCGAGATCCACCGGCACCGGGGAAGCCAGCCGATTTTGCCGGCATCGCGGCCGGCTCATCAAGACTCATGAGAACTATCGCAGCGATTACAGGAGAGCTGTGTTGCTGGTTCGCGATGTCAGAGACGTTTTTCTCTCCGTTTACAACAGCTATATCGCTTTGGACATGGCCTCATTTGTATCAAAGGGCGATATTGACAGCTTTTTGTTGTCCTTCCTGGAGGGAAGAGTTATTCATACCGGTTCCTGGCAGCAACACACGCGGTCATGGCTGGAATCCCCACTCGCGAAGAACGGTAATTTGCTGGTCGTCCGATATGAGGATCTACGCAAGAATCCCGAACAGAAGCTGCAAGAGTTGTTGCAGTTTGTGGGCATCAATCCCGATGTTCAAGTTATCCGACGAGCGATCGAGAACAATACCCTGCAGCAGATGCGCGCAAAAGAGGACAAGGCTAAGAAAGCAGGAGAGAGGTCCATCCTGCTTGGAAGTCGCACTGAAGCGTTTGACGAAACCAGCCGTTTCGTCCGTAAGGGAGCCGTCGGAGGGTGGCGAGAGAAGTTGACCGATGCCCAGGTGAAGCTTATTCAGCAGTACGCAGGTGACACGCTCGAGGCCGTGGGCTATGAGCCGGGTCTCGTGAGGGAGTACTCACCCTCGGCGGCGCGGTGATTTTGTAGAGATATAAAGATGCAAGGGCCGTTCGTCCGCGGGGCGGCGAGCTCGAAAGATCCCTGGGTGTGCGGCTCCGTTTGGGATGCCCGTTCAAACGAGTGCAGAGTTTCGTATTCCGCTTACAGCTGCTGAGTCGTCACAACAGCCATTTGTCTCTCTTTAAACAGAGTCCGCCTTCTCGCCAGCCTCGCAAAGTGGACCCTGAAGCCTTTCCCATTATCGACAGGGATGACGGTAGGAAAAATCTGGTCGGCAGGTGTTCTGCGGGAGATCGCACGAAACACTGAATGAATGATGTCTAAGATAATGACCAATTCGAGTCTCAGCGTCAAAGGGAGATCTCTCCAAGTTGACCGAGGCGATGTCGTTTGGTTTTCGCTATTTGTATTAGCGGGCGGCTTGGCAATCCTTCATCCCTTTATCTTGCTCGGTTGCCTTGCGGTTGCAGTCGTATTAGGCTTCTGCTGGTTAATGGTTCTATCTCTGCAGCGTGCGCAACTGGAAGTCTGGCAGGTGCTTGTGCTGATTGCGATGACGGGCTACATTTTGCTGAGTTATGGATTTGAGAACCTCGCTTTTCATATCGGTGGGGTTCCCATTATCGTCAGCTATGGGCTGATGTATGCCGCTTTGTTTCTCGCAGCGTTCGCACATCGCCACTTGCTGGTTAAGGCGATAAAGGAGCCCGCTGTATTCTGCATGTTGGGCTTGCTTGTTCTGACACTTTTGCACCTGGTCGTTGATATTCCTTCTTACGGAATATGGGCCATTCGAGACAGCACAATGTGCCTCGACGGCATTTTCATGATCCTGGGACTGCTCTGGGCGATAAAGCCAAATAGTACCGTGTTCATGACAAAGTGGTTGATGGTCGTCTTCGTGCTGAATCATGTTTTACAGCTTTACTCAGCCTTGGGGCGAAAAGTTCTGGTCCTGGTCTCCCCAGAGCGGTGTTTTTCTCAGCGTACCAATTATTGGAAATTTCAATGGCCGAGGTGACGTGTTGATGGCAGGTACTGTGTTTTGCATCTGCGTCGGCAGCTATCTGGATAAACGGCCGACGTTGGTTGATGCTCTTTCTAGCGGGCGCACAATTTCTTGGAATTGCGATCGCGCAGACCAGACGAATGTACATTGGCGCTGTGATCGTTCTTATTATTCTCGTCCTTCTGGGCGAAACGAAGAAATTCGCGAAACTGTTCGTTCTGTTTCCTGCATCCATTATAGTGATTTTGCTGGCGACGACGGTTGGGGGCCTTGAAATATCGGGCCGCGTCGGCAAGGTAAACCTGGAGTTTTTCAGGGAGCACATTCGCAGCATCCATGACTCTGAGGGAACACCAGGCAGTGCGGTAGAGAGTCGCTTCCTCATGGCCGACGAAGCATTCGAGCACTTCCGCGTGCACCCCGTCTTAGGCGTAGGGTTCGGTCAACCATTGCTTACCGATATTGACGAGAACAATGGCGCAGTAACGCGAATGCCTCACAACTCAAGTATTAAGCTACTTGGCAAGACTGGGGATGATCGGATTCGCTATTTGGATTGCCTTTCAATTTTCTCTGATAAAGAGATTTATCGGCGCGCTTCGCCAACGACGTACTGCGAGACAAGCTGCTATCCGCCTTCGTGCTCTGGGTTTTTCTGTTTTACGTTCTCTTCATGATCGGTAGTTTGGTGGAGGAGCCTTCGAGTTTCCCTCTGGCGCTGTTCCATTCTATTTCCTAATGGGCTTCGGGCTTGGTTTGATACGTTGGCAGCTGCCCAACGAAACAAAGGAGAACGCAACTGGGTACATTTCGTGAGTAGCGTGGAGAGGGCTGACTGCATTTCTGGGGAAAGTCGAGTCGAGTAATTTAGGCGTCAAACTTAGTGTAGCAATCTATGGCAACGGAACACTTGTTGCTGGCTGTCAAATATGGAGAAACAGAGAATTGTAACAACGAGCTGGGATGACGGTGACCGCGCCGATCTCAGACTCGCCGAGATGCTTCGATCCAGGGGGATCAAGGGCACTTTCTACGTTCCGAACACTCCTTACGGAGAAAGAGCCGCGCTTAGTCACGCGGACTTGAGGAGCCTGTCATCGGAAGGATTCGAAATCGGCGCGCACAGTGTTTCGCACAAACTCCTCTGGGGGTTATCGGCGGAGGAACTGGCCAAGGAAGTAAGTCCCTGCAAGCCGATGCTGGAAGACATAATTGGAACTGAAGTTCGGATGTTCTGTTATCCCTGCGGCCGGTACGACTCGAACGTGATACGTGCTTTGAAGAAGGCCGGCTACTCGGGGGCGCGAACGGTGCGCATGCTGTCGACGCGGCTGGAGTTCAACCCTTTCGAGATGCCGACGACCGTGCAGATCATCCCGCAGCCGAAGTCGAGCTATCTCAAGAACGTTGCCAGGGCACGAAAGATGGAAGGTGTGCAGCTGTTTCTAGCTCACATGACGAGGCTTGAATAATTGGCTCGAACTCGGCAAAAGGCTCTTTGACTCGGTATTGCAAAATGGCGGGATGTGGCACCTGTATGGCCATTCGCACGAGATTGAAAAATTGGGTCTGTGGCGGGAACTGGAGGAAATGCTGGACTACGTAGCCAAGCGGAACGGCGTAACGTACGTTCCGAATTGCGAGTTAATCCGGCTTCTATCGCCGGAAGGCAGCCATGCCGGGAACGGCAAATTGTGAAGATAATCCTCGTTCATTGTCATTACCAGCAACACGGGGGGGAAGACGTCGTCTTCGAGCAGGAGCGTCAACTCCTGGAGCGCGCCGGCCACCAGGTCGTGCGTCTTCCATCGAAGTAATTTCGAGGTGGACTCTTATCCTGGAGTCAAGCGGCTGGTGCTGATTGCAGAAGGCCGTCTGGAATGACGACGCGCGAAAAGAATTCGCCGAAGTGCTGCGCGCTGAGAAGCCAGATCTCGTCCACGTCCATAACACCTGGATCATGATCTCGCCGTCGATTTACTCGGCGTGCCGCGAAGCGGGTGTGCCGGTTGTGCAAACACTCCATAATTACAGACTGTTGTGCCCGGTCGGAACCTTTTTTCGGGATGGCAAAGTCTGTGAAGAATGCGTGGATCATACTTTGTGGCGAAGTGTCCGAAACGGGTGTTATCGCGACTCTCGTGCCGAAACTGCCGCCGTGGGCCTGATGCTGGCTGTGCACCGCGCCCGCCATACGTGGGAGCGGGAGGTGACGTCCTATATCGTCCTCACGGAGTTCGCCCGGAAGAAGTTTCTGCAGTGGAGGGCTGCCTGCGGAGAAGATGTTCGTCAAGCCTAATTTCGTGTATCCCGACCCGCTGCCCCGGGCTGGGGATGGAAACCGCGATCTGGTGATGAGGAGACTACGCGATATTTGCCGGCCGGCTCTCGCCCGAAGAGAGAGTCAGTACGCTGCTGGATGCATGGACTCGTCTTCGCAGCCGCATTCCCCTCGTGATTGTCGGCGGAGGGGAGCAGCGCGATCAACTGGCAAAAGAGGCCATCAGGAAACAATCTCGACATGGTCAAGTTCACGGGGTTGTTGCCACACGACAAAACCATAGCGGCCATCAGGGGAGCACGCTTTCTGATCTTTTCCAGCGAGTGGTATGAGACCTTCGGTCTCACCATGATCGAAGCCTTTGCCTGCGGTGTCCCCGTCATCTGCTCCAGAATGGGCGCAATGCAGGAGATTGTGGATGAGGGTCGCACAGGTCTGTACTTTAAGCCCGGAGATGGCGAGGATCTAGCCGAGAAAGTCGAGTGGGCTTGGAATCACCCGGAGCATATGCGGCAAATGGGAAAAGAAGCCCGGCGGGAATACGAAAGCAAATACACCGCTGAGAAGAATTATCCCCAGCTGATGGAAATCTACCGAAACGTGACCGCCAGACACCATTCGGTAATCGGCGCGCGAGCGTGCGCGCGGTTGGCCAAATTCCCGGTCAAGTGAATGAATGCACAGGTATTAAGTACCGCTGTTCTGCTGCGGAGGTTGAAAACTACATGTCAGTACTAGGATTGTCCTCCTTCGATCACGACACTGCAGCGGCCATGCTGCAGGGTGGCCGCATCACCGCGGCCATTGAGAACGACAAAATGGCTCGCACTCACACGCAGGGTCCGCCGGAAGCTGCCATTCGTTACTGCCTGGAAGAGACGCAGGGGAGTTGGGAGGATGTCGCTGTAGTCGCGGTTGCCAGTTCGGCATACGCCGGATGGTTGCGGCGGTCCTGGTCCGACGCCAGGCTGGTGATGACAGCACCGTTGGCCAGCGCCTATCACCAGCTGAACGCGATTGGGGAGCTTACGCGCCATTTGGACCGCTTGCGAGTACTTCGCCGTATGGCTGGCGGCAAGATGCGGCTTGTGGGTTTCGATCACCATCTCTGTCACGCCGCCAGTTCGTTCTACGGCTCGCCTTTTGAGCGGAGCCTGATCGTGACCATGGACGAAAATGGGGATGGTTGCTGTGGCATGCTCGCCATCGGGGAAGGAACACGAATCCGCGTGTTGCGCCGTATTTATTTTCCTGACTCTCTGGCGTGGCTGTATTCGCAGATCACCGAGCTTGCCGGTTTCGTTCCGCATAAAGAAGAGCACAAAGCACAGTGGTTTGGCCTGGCGGGCGAACCCGAATTCAAAGGCTTGTTGCTGGAAATGCTTCGCACTTCGCGCTCAGCCGTGCCCCGCCTGGATCATCGTTTTGTCCGCCGTGGCTTAGACCGTCGTCTGACATTGTCGCCGGAGTTCTATCGCCGCACGGGTCTACCTTCGGATGCCCGACAGCTTAATGAACAGCAGCGCCAATCGCTGACATGCAGTGTTCAGCAAGCCTGCTGCGATGTGATTGTGAAGGTTGTGGAGCAGTTGCGGCGGGAGCACGGCGAGATGCCGGTTTGCTTCGCCGGCGGGCTTTTCGAGAATTCACTGCTGGTCGCCGCGCTGGAGAAGAAGTTGGGCCTCAACCAGGTATTCGTGCCGCCAGCGCCTGGTAACAGCGGAACCGCGATGGGGGCAGCTTATCTCGCCTGGCACGATGTGCTGAACCAGCCTAGGGTCGATGCCGTCTCCGTGCCTTACTGGGGACCGCGCTTCACTCCCCAGCAGACCAAGGATGTCTTGGATAACTGCAAGGCCCGTTATTCGCTGCAAAACACCGATGATCGGAAAGTGGAAACCGCTATCCGGCTGCTTGCGGCAGGTAAGATCGTGGGCTGGATGCAAGGCGGTGCCGAATTCGGGCCGCGGGCTCTGGGCAACCGCAGTGTACTGTCTTCGCCCTGGGCGCCCTACGTAAGGGAAAACTTGAACGACTTCATTAAGCATCGAGAGTGGTTTCGCCCCTTCGCCATTTCTATTCCAGAGGAAGATTGTCCGCGCTACTTCGAGGCTTCGCAACAGTGCCAGTTCATGAATTCGCTGGCTACGGCGAAGCCCGGTCCGGCCTGTCTCCCGGAAACCTTTCTCTTGCCGGATGGTCAAGTACGTCTGCACGTAGTGAAGAAGGAGAGCAACCCGCTGTTCTGGCGCCTCCTCAAGTCTTTTGGGGAACATGCCGGTGCTCCCATGCTGGTCAACACCTCCTTCAATCTATTTGGCGAACCACTGGTCGTAACGCCTCGGGATGCCGCCCGAAGCTATTTCTGTTCTGGGATCGACGCCTTGTTTATAAACAATTTTGTCCTCGCGAAGCCTTCGTCCGCTCACTTGCTCGAAGCGGCTTCAAACAAGCAATTTATGAATAAGGCCTTCGCGCCAGTTCCTTCTCCAGTTGTGTCATAAATACAGCCGGGACCCGATTTCGATGTCACCTTCCGCCAATTAACGGAAGGGCTGTCCTTCGATAAAGATCTATACATGAGTTCGATGAATGACGTCTGTGTGGTCGAGACCAAAACTCCAGGGAGAAGTGAAGCGCGCAATGGTGACGCGGAATCGATTTGTTGAACATGCGCTGGTATTTGTCCCGGCTGGCCTCGATGGGGCCGGCTGAAATCGTATGGCGCGCGCGCTCGGCTGCGACGCTGCCTCGGGACTGGGCGCATTGGAAAAAAGCGCCAGCAGTGCCGCCGCCTCATTGGAGCCCGCTCAGCGCCCGCGCCTACCCCGTACACCTGGATGATGGCGGTGCGCCGATGGAGCGCATTCCATGTGTTCGATCTGGAGTTTCCCCTGGGATTCGAGTTCGACTGGCATCGGGACTACCGCTACGGACGGCAGGTCGAGCGCCGTTTCGCCGGTGCGCTGAACATCCGCGATACCGCCGTAGTCAGCGATATCAAGTATGTGTGGGAGCCCAGCCGGCACCAGCATCTTTCCGCACTGGCATTTGCCGCGAACGGTAAAGAGCACGCGGATTACATAGTGCGGTCGATCGATTCCTGGCTGCACGCCAATCCGTACCTTCACGGCGTGCACTGGACCAGCAGCCTGGAACTGGCCGAGCGGATCATCTCCTGGGCTCTGTTGTACCCGCGGATTGCCGACCAGGTTGCGAGCGATGAGGATTTCCGCCGGCGCTGGCTGGACTCGATCTACCTGCACCTGACCCGCATCGCCGGCAAGCTGAGCCTGTACTCGTCGGCCAATAACCACCTGCTCGGGGAATTGGTGGGGCTTGTTTGTGGGGTCGTCCTGCTTCGACTTCTGGCCGGAATGCAGCGGCTGGCGCAGTCTCGCGCAGAAATTGCTGGAGCGCGAAATTCTTCTCCAGGTTGGGGAAGACGGGGTGAATCGAGAACAGGCGATGTCGTATCACCTGTTCACGATGGAGCTTTTCCTGCTCGCCTTCGCCATCGGCCGCAACACTGGATCGCCGTTCAGTGCGGGATATGCGGAGCGGTTGCGCGCCATGGCCGGCTTCCTCGATGCGGTGGCCACGTCGAGCGGAGATCTGCCGTGGTATGGCGATTCCGACGATGCGCGCGGGTTCGTGGTATCGGAAGAAGACAGCCCGCTGGAAGTGACCATGCAATTGGCTGGGCTGCTTTTTGCTGCGCCGCGCTGGTTGCGCTTCCGCACTACGGCTACGGAGGCAGCGCGAGCGCTGGTTCCGGACCTGCTCGGAAGTCTCGACCACACGTGCCGAGCACGCCGCCCGCCACGCCCCGCGAACTGTTTCCTGACGCCGGGCTCGCCTGCGTGCGCACGCACGACGGTAGCGTGCGTCTGCTGATGGATTTTGGCCCGCTGGGGTTTGGCAGCACGGCCGCGCACGGCCATGCGGATGCGTTGTCGCTCTGGCTCTCGATCGACGATGAATACTTTCTGGTCGATGCCGGCACCTACGCCTACCATTCTCATCCCGAGTGGCGCACTTTTTTCCGCAGCACCGCAGCACACAATACGGCATGCATGGACGGGCGGAACCAGTCGGAGATGGCTGGCCGCTTTCTCTGGAGTTCCAAGGCGAACGCGCGGCTGCTGCGGTTCGAAGACAGCTCCGGACAGGTAACGATCGAGGCCGAACACGATGGTTACTTGCATTTGCCTGATCCCGTGAGCCATCGTCGTACTGTCGGTTTTGATCGTGCGACCGGGAATATCTCCATCGAAGATAGCTTTCGATGCACCGGGCGGCACGAGGTTGAGTTGTTCTTTCATATGCATGAAGACGCCGATGTCGTTCGCGTCAGCGATGGCGAGGCCGAGGTGGCCTGGCGTCAACGACGCATTGTGTTCTCCTCGCCCGATCGCAACGCCAGCTGGGAGATCTTCAAAGGCTCCGAAAATCCAAAACTGGGCTGGCGTTCGCGCCGGTTCAATCAGAAACAGCCCATCGCCACGCTGCGCATTCGGGTGGAAATCGATGGCTCCAACTACAATTCGCACTCATCTGAGGGTCAATTCATGAATATCAGCATCGTCGGTCTCGGTTACGTGGGCACAGTTTCGGCAGCTTGTCTGGCCGGCGCGGGACACCACGTCTGGGGCGTCGACATCAACGCCGACAAGGTACGCATCATCGACGAAGGCCGTTCTCCGATTGTGGAGAATGGTCTGGCGGAGAAAATCGCACAGGGACGGCAAGACTGGATTGCTGCGCGCCACCGTCGACATCGGAGAGGCATTGCGTGAAACCGAGCTGTGCTTCGTAGCCGTAGCTACGCCGAGCCGCCCCAACGGGCAGATTGATCCGGCTCATCTGTTTCGCGCCTGCGACCAGATTGCCCTGGCTCTCGCAAAACTCGGCAGGAAGCAGATTGTCGTGATCCGCAGCAGCGTGTTGCCGTCCATCTTCGACGACTGCCGCACGATATTTGAGGCGACGGCCCCTGGACTGGTGGAGTTGTGCGCCAATCCGGAATTCCTCAGAGAAGGCACAGCCATTCGCGATTTCGAGGAGCCGCCCTTCACGATCCTAGGGACGGAGACCGCGGCTGCCGAAGCTAAACTGCGCTCGCTCTATTCTGAACAGTCGGCTCCTATCTTCGTGCTCGAGCCAAAAGCTGCGCTGATGGTGAAATACGCGAGCAACGCCTTCCATTCCTTGAAGGTCGCCTTCGCGAACGAAATCGCAGCGGTCTGTCAGCACGCTGAAGTGGACGCGGAAGCGGTCATGGACGTCTTCTGCAGCGATACCAAGCTCAACATCTCGCGCCGTTATCTTATGCCCGGCTTCGCTTTTGGCGGCTCGTGCCTGCCCAAGGACGTGCGCGCGATTCTTCACGCCGGCAAATCGCTTGACCTGAACTTACCGCTCATTGCGGGCATACTGTCGAGCAACGAACAGGTCATCGAGCGGGCATTTCAGAAGATCCGAGCGACGGGGAAGAAGCGCCTCGGCCTCATCGGTCTCAGCTTCAAATCGAACACCGATGACCTGCGGGAGAGCCCATTCGTCGAATTGGCCGAGCGACTGCTGGGTAAAGGCTATGAACTTAGCATTTACGACCCCAACGTCATCGCGGCGCGATTGACTGGCGCCAACAAGCAATACATCGACGGCGTCATCCCACACTTGTCCCGTCTGCTGGTTCCGTCCCTCGATAAATTAGACGATGTCGAGTTGCTGATCGTTGGGCATCATTTCGACGGGGTAGATGAGTTGCTCGAAAACACGCGCGCGTCCGTCATCGACCTGGCCGCATACGAAACCGAAACGCAGAGCTGCCACATCACAGGGCAAGATGGTGTCCGCAAATGCAAACTAGCCGCAACATCCTGATCATCGTGCAGAACCTGCCCGTGCCATTTGACCGGCGCGTGTGGCAGGAAGCCACCAGCCTGCGCCGCCACGGCTTCGGAGTGGCCGTCATCTGCCCGAAGAAGGGATCATGCACCGCCAGCTATGAGCGGCTCGAAGACATCGATATCTATCGCTATCCACTGATTTATGAGGCCAACAAAGGTGTGGCCGGCTATTTCGTTGAGTTTGTATATTGCTGGCTGGCCTCTCTGTGGCTGGCGCTGAAAGCCTACGCGCACCGGCCGTTCCACGCCATTCATGCCTGCAATCCGCCCGACACTTTTTTCGCGCTGGCCTTACTATTTCGGCCATTGGGCGTGAAGTTCGTTTTCGATCATCACGATCTGTGCCCGGAAATGTATGTCGCCAAAGGGCGCAGTCGCACGGGGATGCTTTACCGCGGCCTGGTGATGCTGGAGCGGATGACGCTTGAGGTCAGCGGACATGGTCATCGCGGTCAACGAATCCCACAAGGAAATCGCGCTGAAGAGAGGTGGAATCGCCGAGTCCAACGTCACCGTGGTGCGGAGCGGACCTCGAGGGGAATGGGCCGACATCCACTCCCCTCGCCCCGAACTGAAGCGAGGCCGCCAGCACATGGTCATGTACCTGGGTGAAATGTGCGAGCAGGACGGCGTCTCTCACTTGCTGCGCGCGATGCAGACTTACCGCAGCATCGCTCCCGACGACACGCTCTTCGCTTTTTGCGGCGGCGGCCCCGATCAGCCGCGCATGAAAGCCATGGCTGAGGAGATGGGCCTGGGACCGGTCGTCCATTTCACGGGGCGAATTCCAGATCAGCAGTTGTGGGATTATCTTTCCACCGCCGACCTGTGTGTCGATCCCGATCCCTTCACCGAGTGGAGCAACATGTCCACGATGAACAAGATGATCGAGTACATGGCATTCGGGCGGCCGATCGTGGCGTTTGATCTGGTCGAACACCGCCGCACGGCCGAATCGGCGGCTGTCTACGTGGAGGGAAATGACGATGCCGCGTTAGGGCGCGCTATCCGGGAGTTGCTGCTCGACCCCGAACGCAGAGAGAGCATGTCGAAGTTCGCTCGCGCCCGCTTCCGCAAAGATCTGGCGTGGGAAAACTCTGAGAAGCATCTGATTGCGACTTACCGCTACCTGCTGAATGGTCTGGCACATGCCAAGACCTTAACCTCACGAGCTGACAGCGGCACGGTGCTTTAGGATCGACGGTTTTAGGAACTACTTTTCTTATGTGCGGAATCGCAGGAATCATGAACGGGGGAAACGCCGAACTGCTCGGGCGCATGAGCGATGTCATTGTTCATCGTGGGCCTGACGACTCGGGACTGGAGTGGTTTGCCGACTCCTCGTCCGGTTTAGCCTTCCGGCGCCTGTCGATTATCGATCTCACGGCGGCCGGTCATCAGCCGATGTCGAACGAAACCGGCGACCTGTGGATCGTCTTCAACGGAGAAATATATAACTACAAGGAACTCGGCGAGGAACTGGCGGGGAAGGGCGTGCGCTTCCGGTCGCACAGCGACACCGAAATTCTGCTTTATGCGTACCAAACCTGGGGCGAAGAGTGCCTGCAGAAACTCAACGGCATGTTTGCTTTCGCGATTTATGACACGCGCAAGCGCAAGCTGTTTGCGGCGCGGGACCGCCTGGGAATCAAGCCGTTCTATTACCACTTCACGAACGGCTGCCTGGTTTTTTCCTCTGAGATCAAAGCGATTCTGAACTCGACGCTAGTGCCCAAGCAACCCGATCTGAATGCGCTGCACACGCCGGCGCGGTTCCAAGTGTCGCCCTGGACAGGATTTAAAGACATTCTGAAACTGCCCGCCGGGCATTGCATGACGCTGCAAGACGGCAAGCTGTCTGTGCGCGAGTATTGGAGCTTGCATCCCTCTGAGAGGCCTGCGGACGAAGCTGATTTGATCGAACAGCTCGATGGCCTGCTCTCGGACGCCGTCCGTCTGCAGATGAGGGCGGACGTTCCAGTCGGCGTGTTCCTTAGCGGGGGGCTCGACTCCTCGATCGTGAGCGCCCTGATGCGGGTCAACACCGAGCAGATGGTGCACGCCTTCACCATCAAGTTCTCCGCCGCCGATCAAAAGTTCGAGCAGATGACGCCGGACGAGGTATTTGCCCGGCAGGTCGCGAAGCAGTTCGGGTTCACCTATCACGAGCTGGAAATTCAGCCGCAGATCGAAGACCTGCTGCCCAAGATGGTGTGGCACCTCGATGAACCGTTGTCCGATCCCGCGGCCATCAACACTTATCTTATCTCGCAGGCGGCGCGAGACCTGGGCATTGTGGTGCTACTGAACGGCATGGGCGGCGACGAAGTTTTTGGCGGCTATCGCAAGCAACTTGCCTGCTTGACCGCAGAAAGTTACCAGTCCATCGTGCCCGGTGCGGTCCGTCGAATGGTGCAATACGCGGCCGACCGGATTCCGGTTGCCACTTCGACGCGTGGACTGAAGCAGATTCGCTGGGGCAAGCGGTTTCTTTCTTTTGCCTCGGCCCCGCGCGATGAGCGTTACATGATGTCTGATCTGTCCGTGGCGCCGAAGCAATTCTCGCAGATGTTTGCCAGCCGGACGTCGTACTACGATTCGCACTTTTATCAATCGCAAGCGCCGCGCTTCAATGGCAATGGACTCTCGTATCTCACACAGATGTGCCTGAATGACACGCTGGTGTTTCTGCCCGAGCACAATCTCACCTATTCCGACAAAGCATCCATGGCCGCCAGCATCGAGAGCCGACCGCCGCTAATTGACCACCGCATTGTCGAGTTCATGTTCTCGGTTCCTCCGCGAGAGCGCATTCATGGGACTACTCAGAAGTATCTGCTGAAGAAAGTTGCCCAGAAGTATCTGCCGGATAACATCATCTACCGGCCGAAGGCTCCGTTCGCTTCGCCGTTACGCTCTTGGGTTCGGGGACCGCTGGCGACCATGGTCGGCGACCTGCTTTCGCAGGAATCGTTGCGCAATCGAGGGCTATACGATCCGAGCTACGTGGCCGGCCTGATAGCACGCGACAAAAGCGGACTTGAGGACAACTCCTACCAGATATGGACCCTGCTGACGAACGAGATCTGGTTCCGCACGTTTTTTCAGAATTAACGAACCGCCGAATGGCTGAAACACGCTTCACGGAAAGGCGCTTGAAAGGATTCGTCAATTGCTTCAGATAATCCAATATCAGAAAACCGGTGAGATTACCGTCGACGAGATGCCCGCACCGAAACTACGCCCTGGCTGCGTGCTCGTCCGCAACGTATTCTCGCTGATCAGTGCTGGAACCGAACGGACCTCTGTGGAAACTGCCCAGGCGTCGATGCTGCAGAAGGCCCGCTCCCGGCCCGATCTGGTTCGGCAGGTGCTTGACAACTACAATCGCGAAGGCCTGATGGCGACCTACAAGAAGGTCCGTGATCGCCTCGACAATTTCAAGGAGCTGGGATATAGCTCTGCCGGCGTCGTCATTGAATCTGCGGTAGACGACATCAAAGTTGGGGACCGTGTGGCCTGCGCCGGCGTCGGCTACGCCTCGCACGCCGAGATCGTTTCAGTTCCGCGCAACTTGGTCGTCAAGGTGCCGGACGAGGTCGGGTTCGATGAAGCAGCGTTCACCACGGTTTCCGCGATTGCCATGCAAGGGGTGCGCCAGGCCGACGTGCGCGTCGGGGAGCAGGTAGTGGTTATCGGCTTGGGGCTGATTGGCCTGATGACCGTGCAGTTGCTGAAGGCCAGCGGATGCCGCGTGATAGGGATGGATGTGGCTCCCAGAAACTTCGACCTGGCTCTGACGCTTGGCTGCGATCGGTGCGTGATCAGCAACCACGATGCGGTCGTCGAGGTGCAGAGCTTCACTCGCGGTTACGGCGCCGACGCCGTGATCATCACCGCGGCTACCACTTCCGACGAGCCGGTGGAATTAGCCATTCGATGTGCCCGCAAGCGAGGCACGGTCGTCGTTGTCGGCGCAGTCGGAATGAACATTCCGCGCACTCCCTTCTACGAGAAGGAAGTTAACTTCCGTATTTCCTGCTCTTACGGTCCGGGTCGCTACGATCCTGACTACGAGGAGCGCGGGCACGACTATCCCCTCGGATTCGTCCGCTGGACGGAAAACCGCAACATGGAAGCTGCGCTGGACATGATGGCGCAGCGGAAGTTCAACGTCGGCGCACTGATCACGCACAAAATTCCAGTCGAGCAGAGTCTGCGAGCTTACGACATCATTACAGGAAAAGTGCAGGAGAGCTACCTCGGCATTCTGATCCAGTACTCCGATGCCAGTGAGCTGACTGCAGGCCCCCGCCGTGTGGAGTTCAGGGCTTCAGAAGGAAAGGCTTCGGGAAGCAGGGCGGTTCTGGGATTTATAGGAGCTGGCAATTTTACGCAGTCGGTGCTTATGCCGCCGCTGCTGAAGCTTGCCCCGCGGCTGCGAGGCCTCGCCACCAGCAAGCCGGTCAACGCGAAGACGACGGCGGAAAAATATAAGTTCGAGTTTTGCGCCACCGACGCGACCGAGGTCATTCACGACAAAGATGTGAATCTGGTATTCATCACTTCGCGTCACGACTCCCACGCACGCTATGTGACGGATGCTCTGCGCGCCGGCAAGAGTGTGTTTGTCGAAAAACCTCTCGCCCTCAACAGCGAGGAGCTCGCAGACATTCTGAGTGCCTACGCCGAAGCCGAACAGGCAGGAACGGCACCGCTTTTGATGGTCGGCTACAACCGCCGTTTTTCCGAGCCCGTCCGCGCTATCCAGCAATTATTTGCGGGACGGACTGAACCGCTGGCCATGCATTACCGGGTTAACGCCGGATTGACACCGCTTACGCACTGGATGCAGCATCCAGATCAGGGCGGACGCTTCATCGGCGAAGGCGGCCACTTCATCGACGTGATGCAATTCCTTTGTCGTGCTCTTCCCACCAGCGTTTACACCGTCGCGCCCACCGATGGTGCGCGCCGTTACAACAACGACAACGTTTTGATCTCGGTGACCTTCGCGGATGGTTCTGTGGGCACGATTCACTACCTGGCCAATGGAGCCAACGCTGTCGAGAAAGAGTACCTGGAGGTGTTTGGTGACTCAAAAACGGCGCGAATGTGGAACTTCAAGAATCTTGAATGCGCGACTGGACGGAAGAAATCGAGCACATCCTTTTCCGGAGATAAGGGGCACGCTGCCGAGATGAAGGCTTTGCTCGACGGTTTTGAATCAGGTACCGGTTCCCCCATCAATATCGACTCATTGATCGCAACCTCGCGTGCCACGTTCGCCGCCATGGAATCCGTCAGAATGAACTGCGCAGTGCAGGTTTAGCCTTTAACCCACCACCAGCATTGATGATAATGGAGCCTGCGACAGTCATGCTGAATCCATATTTTATTTGTTTCGAAGCAACACACCAAAGCCAAACCTTTGGGACCGTCAACAATTAAATTACGAACTCGAGACTAAATTGTGACTACGACAACCGCCAATGAGCAGTCTATCCGCGACTTTTGGAATGCCCACCCTTGCGGTGACCATCAGGTTGAGAGCCTGAGGGGGGATTACGAGGAGTTCTTCGAGCGATACGATGCCTTTCGTTACAGCCGCGAGGGCCACATCTTGCGCCGGCTCGATGCCATTGACTTCAAAGGAAAACGCGTCCTTGAGATTGGACTCGGCCAAGGTGCGGATTCGGAACAAATCATTCGTCGTGGTGCCATATGGTCAGGGTTGGATTTGACACCAGAATCGGTCGCACGCGTCTCGACACGCTTGCGGGTTAGAGGGCTACCGTACGAGCGGATCGAATGCGGGAGCGCGCTGGCCATCCCTTTTGAGGACAACAGCTTTGATATGGTTTTCTCCCATGGTGTCCTACACCACATCCCAGATGTCAGAACAGCGCAGCGCGAAATCGCCCGCGTGCTTAAACCGGGGGGACGCCTCATCGCCATGCTCTACGCCCGCCGCTCCCTGAATTATCTTGTGGCCATCGCGGTGGTGCGTCGAATCGCGATCGCGTCGCTCTATGCGATTGGCGCAAAGCCTGGCGGTATTGTGGGCGGGCATCTCGCAAACGCCAAAAGGGAAGGGCTATGGCGATATCTCAAGATGTCGAACTTCATCCATCGCAACACAGACGGTCCGGAGAACCCCTACAGTAAGGTCTACGACCTGGCGACCGTGCGCGCCGATTTCTCGGACTTCCAGCTTGAGCGCAGTTACCAGGATTGGATGCACGCGCCGCCGCTGCCAGTAGGGCCGCTTAAGCCGCTCGCGGGCAGTCTCGGCTGGCATCTATGGGTGCATTTGGTGCCACGCAAGGAAAACGTTCGGACGAAGGTCACGTAGCCACCTTCACGTTGGCCTCGCTTGATGATGGTTGCCGGGGCTTGGCTCATGCGCGCCATTTTGATCTTGTTCTCCAATTCGTGGGTTTTTTCGGTTGCACAGCAAGAATTCTGGGGAAGATGACAGCAAAAATGCAATTCCGGTCGCTAGGTTCCTGGCCCTTGATTGTCGGTATGTTCCTCGCGACAGCGTCCTCCAGTTTGGCGCAGGGGCAATCGAATGCTGTCGTGGTGAAGGCGACGAAGCATGCTCTTGCGCCTCCTTTAAGTCAGCTTATTCCGATTCCTCCGCGATCTGAGGATGCGGGCTCGCTTTTCAGTGCCACCGACAGCCGGCGACTGTCCCGAGCCGTCACCAGTCCGGTCCAAGGTTCGGCTCTGCAGGAGTTGTCAGTTGCCGACACTCCTTCAGCTCTGTCGGCGACTGCCGGACTGAACATTCTTGGCGTCGGAACCGGCTTCCATGGTTTCGAAATCCAGGCCGCAGTTGCCGTCCCCAATGGGGCAGCCGGGCCGACGCAGTTTGTCCAGATTGTCAATGACTCCTTTGCCGTGTTCAACAAAACTACCGGCGCCGTGGAATACGGTCCGGCTGATGGGAACACGCTATGGCAGGCTTTAGGAGCTCCGTGCTCCAGCAACCCCAGCATGGACGAAATCACCCAATTCGACAAGCTGGCGCAAGTCTGGGTAATCATGATGCCGCTTTACGCTCAGCCAGATACCCTATGTATTGCTGTGTCCACCACATCGAACGCGACCAATGGCGGATGGAATCTCTATGCGTTTGAGGTTCCAACCACACCGCTGTGCGGCGGTGGCGGTTGTAGGCCGATGTCCGACTATCCAAAACTGGCCGTCTGGCCGGATGGTTACTACATCACTTACAACCAGGGAGGTACGTCCAATAATTTTCTGGGTGCGGCGGCTTGTGTAGTAAACCGAGCCGCTATGCTGACAGGCGCCGCGGCTACCATGCAATGCTTCAACAATATTCCCGGCAGCTCCTACGGCAGTCTTTTGCCCGCGGACGTGGATGGGACCACCCCCCCTCCGACCGGCACACCGGAGAACTTTGTTAGTTTCGACTATAACGATCAGTCTCTCGACCTTTGGCAGTTTCACGTCGATTGGATAACCCCTGCCAATTCCACCTACACCGGCCCTACGAACATTCCGGTGACAGCTTTCTTGGAACCTTGCGGCGACACTGTCACCGAAATGACCCCGAGCGACAACTGCGTCCCTCAAGCAGGAACCTCGCAGATGCTTGGTGCCTTTGGCGATCGCCTCATGTACCGCCTCGCCTATCGCAACTTCGGAAGTTACCAGTCTCTCGTTGCCAACCACACGGTTGAAACCGGAACAAACGGCAACCAGACTGGCATTCGCTGGTACGAACTACGAAACACGGGGACAGGTTTCGAACAATACCAAGAAGGCACATACGCCCCGGATTCCGGCTATCGCTGGATGGGCAGCATCGCCATGGACAAATTGGGCGACATTGGATTGGGTTACAACGTCTCGAGCAGTTCGCTGAGTCCCTCCGTTCGGTACACGGGGCGCTTGGCCACTGATACGCTGGGTCAGATGGAGGGTGAGATCGACCTTTTGTCGGAGGCGAATGTGGCACACACTTCGCAAACTAACAGCGTCCGATGGGGCGACTTCAGCAGCATGGCGATCGATCCCACCGACGACTGTACCTTCTGGTACACAGGCGTATATCAGACGACGACCGGCAGCAACCACTGGAGTACTCGAATCGCTTCCTTCAGCTTCCCCTCCTGTACCCAGAGCTACACGCTGACGGTCAACGATGTAGGCTTGGGAACTGTGACCAGTGCCGACGGTGAGATCAACTGCATCAACGGAAGTGGCGCGTGTAGCGCGCTTTACGCGAGTGGCAGTTCGGTTACGCTGACCGCCGCGGCGGCGAGCGGTTCGACGTTTTCGGGATGGAGTGGATCTTGCAGCGGAGGCAATCCTTGCAGCTTGGTGATGAGCAGCAATCTAAGCGCAACAGCCACGTTCACTGCGCCAACCTACACGCTTGCAGTGAACGAGGTGGGGCAAGGAACCGTGACCAGCGCCGACGGTGAAATCAACTGTACCAGCGGAACTGGCACCTGTAGCGCCGTTTACGCCAGCGGCACTTCGGTTACTCTGACTGCCAGTGCCGGCAGCGGTTGGACGTTTTCAGGGTGGAGCGGATCCTGCAGCGGAGGCAACCCTTGCAGCCTGGTCATGAACAGCAGTCTCAGTCCGATGGCCACATTCACACCTAATACCTATTGGGCCCTCGTAAACGAAAAATCGCGAGGTGGGAACCCAATCTCGAACCTCACGATTCCGGCGACCGGGACGGGGCATTTGATTGCCGTAGCCATGATGTTCAATGGGAAGACATCGGTCACCGGCGTTTCTGACAATGCCACCGGTGGCAGCAACACTTATGTCTCAGCCGGCGCGAGATCTACCACGAGCACGTGGTCAACGGAAATTTGGTACGCCGTTAATTCGAAATCGGGGGCTACCGTGGTGACCCCGACGTTCGCCGGTTCGCCGACCAGCGTACAGATCACGGTTTGGGAGGTCTCTGGAATTTCCCACTCAGCCCCTGACGCAACCAACATTTCCAGCGGAAGTGTCACTGCCAATAACACGCCCGGACCGGCAGTCACTACCACGCAGGTTGGCGACTTTATTGTGTCGGTCCTATTGGCCAACACTGCCGAATTCACCAGCATTAGCGCCGGCAACGGGTTCACTGACGACTTCACAACATCTGGAAACGGGTGGTCGCACATGACGAGCTCCACTGCCGCCGCCGGCACTTATCAAGCTAGCTGGTATACGGCTTCCCCTGTCGGCGTATATTGTGCGAGCACGGTAGCATTCCTCTCGGCTCAATAACTTGGCGTGCCATGCCGTCTCGACGGTTCCTGGAAGCCTGCAATTGAGCAAGACAATAAAGCTACTCGTGGTACAGACTGAACCGAGCGAAGCTCACCTTAACTTTTCGACTTTATATGATTTGTCATTGGCAGACCAGATTATAAAGAGGGGAACATTAATCGTATGAGATTCCGCTGGGTGGGTTTCTGGGCCTTGGTCGTGGGGATGTTGCCGCGGCCGCTTCGTTCGGCTGGGCCCAAGGACAATCGAATGCGGTTGTGGTAAGGGCTCCAAAGCATGCTTTTGCGCCTCCCTTGAGCCAACTCGAACCCATCCATCCACGATCCGGGGATGTGCGTGCTCTTTCCGACGATAATGATGCCGACGAGCTGCGGATGCCTCGGCGCGCCCTACCGGCCCGGATCCGTCGAGGATTCGGTCGTGCAAGAATCGCCCGACACAACCCTTGACGCTGCCGTTTCTCCGCTCCTCACAACTTCAGGACTAAACATTCCGGGCATGGGGTATGGCTTTGCAGGTTACAGCGAACAAGCAGATCGTTCCCGACACCAGCGGGGCGGTGGGACCAACGCAGTTTGTCCAGTTTGTGAACGACTCGTTTGTAGTATTCAACAAGTCTGACGGCAGCGTGGCTTATGGGCCAGCAGACGGAAACACCCTGTGGCAGGCTCTGGGAGCGCCGTGCTCCACTAGTCCGAACCTCGACGAAACCGTCGAGTTTGACAAGCTGGCCAACCGTTGGGTGGTGATGATGCCGGTCTTCACCAATCCTGATCAGTTGTGCGTGGCCGTTTCAACCACCTCGGACGCTACCAGTGGCGGATGGAATCTCTATGATTTTCCGACACCCGGTCGACAAATGCCAGATTATCCCAAATTGGCGGTTTGGCCAGATGCTTACTACGTGACTTATAACCAGGGCCGTAACCTTGTGTTCATTGGTGCCGCCGCATGCGCCTTAGACCGTAACAGCATGCTGACGGGTGCTGCCGCCACCATGCAGTGTTTCACGAACATCAGCACCTCTTACGGGAGTATGCTGCCGGGCGACTTGGACGGGACCACCGCCCCTCCGGTTGGCTCACCGGGCTACTTTCTCAATTTCGACGGTGATGATCAATCTCTCGATCTCTGGCAATTTCATGTGAATTGGGCGACTCCCGAGCAAAACGACATTGACCGGGCCGGCGAACATCCCAGTGGCGGCATTCACCGAGGCTTGCGGAGAGACGTCACAGAACTTAACTACACCACTGGAGCGTGCATCCCGCAGTCGGGAACCCCTCAAATGCTCGATTCCTACGGGGACCGCGTGATGTACCGACTGGCATACCGGAACCTTGGAGCTTACCAAACTCTTCTCGTCAACCACGCCGTCACTGTGAGGACGAGCGGCACCCAAACCGGTATCCGCTGGTACGAATTACAAAACACGGGCCCAGGTTTCCGACAATATCAACAGGGGACGTATGCGCCGGATTCCAACTACCGCTGGATGGGCAGCATTGCCATGGACAAGTCAGGGGACATCGCCCTGGGTTATAGCGTCTCCAGCGGTACCATGAGCCCCTCGATTCGGTACACGGGACGCGTGCCCAGTAATCCTCTGGGTCATATGGAGAGAATGAGATCGATGTGTTGTCCTCGGCGAGAGATTCCGACTGCGTCGCAGACGAATACCTACCGCTGGGGCGATTACAGCACTTTGGTCATTGACTCGACTGACGACTGTACCTTCTGGTATACGACGGAATATCATCCGACGAGCGCCAGCAAACATTGGGGTACTCGAATTGCCTCCTTCAGCTTCCAGTCTTGTACACCACTATCCAAATGAGCGATTTTTAGGGGCAACGAGTTTAGCGACGATTTACAAGCTGCGGAAAAGGGGTGGGCGCGTATCAATACGAGCCCTGCGGCCACAGACACTGATCAAGCTAGTTGGTATAAGGCTGCCCCTGCAGGCGTATATTGTGCCAGCACGGTTGCATTTCTTCCTCTTCAGTGAAGCAGTGCGGCCGCACGCCAGTCCGGTAGCCCGCTGGGAAGAACATTCGGGCCAGACGAACCTTGCCAGGCCGAATCGAGAACGGTCGATCAATTTTGTAAGTGACAGTGTGAGTACGGAAAGCGATGTGTCCTAAATGACTCTGCTAGACAATTGCATGCGGGAGTGCCCGGCCATCGAGGTTGAGGACTTCCGAGTGTGTCGGGTTCTGGCTAGGGTCGCAGTGGAGAGAGGTTTGCCCGCTGATAGGCGGGATCTTTGTCCAGACGCCGCTGTTTGCAGAGTTGGCGTGGATTCGAGGGGATATGTTGACGTGAGCGAGGATTCTACCTGGATGCTGCAAAAGAGAACACAAAGGCCGCGCCTTGCGCCAAAAAGGCTCATCTCCGCCGGAAACGAGCGATCAAGCCGAACTCGAGACTCTCACTCCGGTTGGCGCAGCGAATGGGCGCAGACATCCGGCTCGGGATTGTTTCGCTCCGCGCATCTCTGGTACTGGGTTTGCAGAGGTCTGAGCGATGAAAATCGTTCTTGTCCACAATTACTATCAGATTCCCGGGGGTGAAGACGAGACGCTCCGGAGAGAGCGAGAGTTACTCCGCTCCGCAGGTCACGAGGTGAAAGAGTTCGTTCGCTGGAATAGCGAAATCACTCGGACTGATATCTTCGCAAAAGCCGCTTTGGCTGTGCGGACGGTTTGGGCTGACGACAGCCGAAAGGCGATGCTCGCGTTTTTACGAGCAGAGAAGCCAGATCTAGTCCATTTTCACAACACATTTCCACTGATGTCGCCTTCGGTTTACTACGCTTGCAGGGAAGCAGGGGTCCCGTTGTGCAAACCCTCCACAATGCGCGCCTTTTTTGTCCAGGAGGAAGTCTAGAACGCAACGATCGAATCTGTGAGGATTGCAAAGGGAGGAAGATCGCGTGGCCGTCGGTCAGTACACGCTTGTTACCGGCAATCGCGCATCGAGACTGGCGTGGTCGCAGCCATGCTGGCGGTTCACTGGCAGCTCAGGACGTGGGAGAAAATGGTCTCGTATATGTTGCTTCAACTCCGTTCTACCGGCGAAAATTTATCGAAGCCGGTTTCCCGGAGGAAAAGATTGTCGTGAAGCCGCATTTTGTGGAGGACCCGGGGATCACTCACAGCGACGGTGGCTACGTCCTTTTTGTTGGCAGGTTGTCGACCGAGAAGGGCGTCCAATCTTTGCTGCGGGCCTGGGAAAAGCTAAACCATATTCCGCTGAAGATTCGAGGGGAAGGCCCCCTCTTACCAGAGGCGCAAGACTCGCCAGAAAATGCGGAGGATCGGTTGAGATTGTGCCGAGGCTCGATCGAAAAGGGCTGAACAATCTTATGAGCGCCGCGCGTTTCTTGATCTGGCCCTCCGAAGGATATTACGAAACGTTCGGCTATGTCGCCGTCGAAGCGTTCTCCTGCGGCGTGCCAGTGATTGCCTCCCGAGTTGGCGTCGCCGAGGAAATCGTGCATGATCAGCGCACGGGGTTGCATTTCACGTCAGGCGATCCAACTGATCTGGCCTCAAAGGTAGAATGGGCATGGTCGCATCCGAACGAAATCGATGCCATGGGCCGGGTCGCCCGTGCTGAATATGAGGCGAAGTACACTCCCGAACGGAATTACCCTATGCTTATGGATATATATCACCGCGCGGTAGCTACCGTTCCTCATTAAGAGTAACGGCTTTCGTTTTGCAGCATCAAAGCTGCGATTGAGTCTGTTTCGTTTTTCCAGAAAATCTGATTCCCTAATGCGGCAAGGAGTTTGCAGAGGATGGTTGAGGACGCACAGGGCGAGGGCGCATTCCTGGAAGCTTCTGCACAGCTCAGAGAAAAAGGCGGTCGCTGCGTCAAACGCTCCGCACCAGACTCACAGATTGGGGCAGAAAGGGTGACAAAAAGGTAACGACCCTAATGATTCGCCACCTGTTGATACTGTTGTTTGCGCTCGATTTGGTTAGCTGGGCGCAGGTCACTGTACATCCCACCGACGACGTGCCCAGGATAGTCAGTTCTAAGCCGGCGGGCACGACTTTCGTGTTTACTCCCGGCACTTATCGTTTGTCCCAGTCCATCATACCCAAGGATAACGATCAGTTCATCGGCCAGGCCTCGTGCGCTCCGCCCGCGACCTCCTGTCCGGCAATCATTAGTGGCGGGGTTGTGATCGGTCCAGCTTGGCGACGTTCGACGGCACCAACTATCAGGTCGCTAAACAAACCAGCATGGCGCACGGGGCGTCAGGACTGGGAACTGTGATCCCGGCTGGCTGGCCTGCATTTATCCGGAGGACTTGTTTTTCGACGGCAAGCCTCTCCGGCATTTGGATTCGCCCACCTGCCGACCATCGATCGCTGGCGAGTGGTGGTTCGACTATGCCAACCATATTATTTACTTCCACGATAATCCGGCTGGCCACACGGTCGAGACCAGCGTGCTCAACAACGCCTTCGGCGGGCCCGCCAACAACGTCACCATTCAGTACCTCACGATCGAAGAGTTCGCCAACATGTATCCGCTACGGGGCGATCGGGGCGACCGCAAGGCGCTAATGCGCTGACACAAGGCGCAAACTGGACGGTCGAAGAACTGTGAAGTCACGCTTGAACCATGGGTTCGGCGTACGAGTCGACTACCGCATCCAGATCCTCAACAACTACATTCATGATAACGGCGAACTGGGAATTGGCGGCGGACTCGGAGTAACTCGCTCCCTCGACTCAATCGACTAACTCAGGAATTCTGATTCAGGGCAATGTCATCAATCACAACGACTATGCCCACTTCAATCCAGGTTTTGGGTCGGGAGGCTTCAAAGCAGGATCTGCCAGCGGCATAGTTCTGCGCGGCAACACCATCCAGAACAACGAAGGTTCCGGTATCCACTTCGACGAAGACAGCCAGAACGAGCTGGTGGACGGCAATACTATTACCGATAACTCGGATGCGGATGGGCTGGTGCAGGAGATCGGCTCTGGGATTTCGACGTTCCGTAACAACATTGTGCTGCGGAACGGCGCGCAGTTGAATAGCACAATTGGAGCACCAGATCGCCGTGCGCGCCAGCTCGGGAGTGAGCATCTACTGCAACGTAATAGAGGTTCCGAGCGGCGGACCAGGCATCGGCGGGTGGGAAATAGGTCGTCGAACGGGGTCCAGCCGTTATCCGCCCTACCAATATCGGGTAAGCACAGGGAACTCCTTCCACCACAATACAGTGATCTGGGACTCTGGTGCGGCCGGAGCGTCAGGATTTTTCCAGAACGACGCGCCCAATCAGCCGGACTTTTTCGCCGACAATCGGCCGCCGGATTACAACACTTACCATTTGTCCGACCTTCGGCTGCCCACTTTATCTACGACAACAACAACTCGCGTAGCAACAGGCGCAAGACCTTCGCCAGCTATCGCGGGGGCGGCGCAGATGTCCACGGCACAGTGGACGCAAACAACACAGCGGCTTTCCTGAGGTGTCGATTACGTCTCCGACCGACCAGTCATCGGTGACGAGCCCAGTTACGGTTACTGCCACAGCGTCGGACAAGAGCGGAATCAGCAAAGTGGAATTTTATGTCGATTGGACCTTGCGGCGACGGTCGCAGTCCGCCCTACGATTTCAACTGGACCAACGGGACGACCGGAGCGCATACGGTCGCAGCCATGGCCTACAGCAATGCGGGAATCCGCGCTTGCTATGCGGTTACTTTAAATGAACAGTAAGCCAGTTCAGAAATGGTTGGGCCAGCGCGGTTACGATTATACAGACGGGTGAGCTTAAGGCGGAGTTTGTCAACACATGCCTACACGTAGATGCACTCCTTTCGGGCTTCTCCTTCCCCGCCCAAGCCCATCTTCGATTCGGTTGTTGGAAGAGCTGGAGAGTAGCGTGGCAATCGAGAAAGATCTAATGTTCTGGAGAAAAACGGCGATGATGAATGCGGCAGTGCCACGGGAGACGCGTGAAGCGGGTGAAGCTCCGACCGCTCTCAAGGGGGAAGCGGCTGGTTTTTCAGCTGATCGCTGATGAGCTTAGGCCTGGTTCTCCTTGCAGGTCTCGGTGAGGTCGCTGCTGCGAGTGCTGCCCCTGGGACGGTTCAGGAGCACTCCGTTCCGTCAATATGATCCGATCATAGGCGTCTCGCTGATTCCGAACATGAAAGTAGTGCACAGCCGTGGCTGTTTCACGGGACTGGTAGAAACCAATCGCTGGGGCTTCCGCGACCGGGATCGCACACTTGAGAAACCACCCGGCGACATTCCGCATTGCTCTGATGGGCGACTCGAGTGTCGAAGCCGTGCACGTTCAGCCAGAACAGGTCATGAATATCCAGATGGAGAAACTCCTGGAGCAACAAGGCTACAAGAACATCGAAGTGATGGCCTTCGCAGTGGAGGGGATTGGAACGACCCAGGAGTTGCTCATGTACCAGGAATCGGTGCGTCGATTTCATCCGGATCTGGTCATAATTCTCTTTACCGATAATGACGTTTGGAACAACTCCTCTACGCTTCAGCCGAAGGTGTATGGCATACACACCTGGTATGCCCCTTATTACGATTTGGGTCCAAATGGGAATCTCGTGCTCCGTCCAGTCGACTCCAGACCCCTCAACTCTTTACGCTCTTACTTTGAGCGCCATTCCTACCTGGTTTATTATCTTGAACGGACGTGGCTAAGAATCGATCCCAACCTATACAAATGGCGTGGCCTTCCCGTGGCTTATGGAGTCTACGGTGATGATCCGATGGATCCAGAGTGGGCCCAGGCATGGTCGATCACTGAAAAGGTGCTCGCTTTAACACGTCAAACAGTGGAAGCTGACGGAACCAAGTTCGTGCTAGCGATCCAGCCGGATCTGTATGCGACCGATCCGCAATGGCGCGAACACATGGTTAAGAGTGAAGGAAAAGTGCCTTCCGATTTTAACCCGCCAAAGTTTTATGACCGTCTTCATGAGATTGCTATCGAAGCAGGCTTAAAGCCACTATCCCTAATTCCTTACATGCGAGCTTACAGCACTGAACACAATCTGCAGCCTCCCTACTTTTCGTTACCGTGCGACCCGCACTACAGTGCGTTTGGTCACGAGATCATTGCACAGGCTCTTGTGCAAGGGCTGCAGAAGGATCACTTGATTCCCTCGTCGCCTGGCGCCTCGTATTAGGCGATACTGGCCAAATCCGAAAAGGGGTATTCGTCATGCCGGAGCCTTAGGACTATGGACCTTTTTCTCTTCCACTCGTATGGAGGGGCTGCTAGAATCTTAACAAGTGTTAATTAGGGTGGGGCAATATGTGTTTTAGGTTGACCCCCTACCTCTCCTTACCCATAGCCCGGGTGCTCTCGGCGCATAGAAGTCAAGCGAAGGGAGGTGAGTTGTATCCCTTACTGCTAAGCCGGAAGCGTGATTAAGATCGATCCCAAATGAGCAACAAAATGGCCGAAGTGCCTGAGGAGATGCCATGAAGTTCATACGAAATACAACCCGAAATCTAGGCGTAGCCGGCGAACTGTTTTCATTTTTCTGGGGTAATAAGCGCTGGTGGCTCATACCCATGATCGTGGTGCTGTTTCTTCTGGGAGCCATGATTGTGCTGGCCCAGAGTTCCGCGATCGCACCGTTTATCTATACGTTGTTCTAGGAGCCAAGATGTTGAACCTATTGAAACGCGCCTGGGAAGGTTGGAAGAAGATTGCCCACAAGATCGGGAACTTTCAGGCGCGCGTGCTGCTTACCGTTTTCTACGGGGTGCTGGTCTTGCCTTTCGGACTGGCCGCTCGTTTTTTCTCGGATCCCCTCCGGATCAAGAAGACTCCGACCGAATGGCTGGACCATCCTGACGAGGCCTACGACCTGGACTGGGCAAGGAGGCAATAAACTGTGGATATCCTGGGAATTTCCTGTTATTACCATGACGCCGCCGCAGTGCTGTTGCGCGACGGCGCAGGTCATCGCCGCTGCTGAAGAAGAGCGCTTTTCGCGCATCAAGCACGACTTATGGCTTCCCCAAGATGGCTATCAAGTTCTGCCTGGAACAGGCTGGCATTCGAAGGGCGAAGACCTCGACTACGTTGTCTTTTTCGAGAAGCCGTTCCGCAAACTCGACCGCATCCTGATGACCGCGCTGCAGACCTATCCGCAGTCCTGGAAGGTCTTTCGCGAGTCGATGATCACCTGGATGACTGGACAAGATGTGGGTCGCCACGAACGCTGCAGACTGAGCTCGGCATCCCTAAGGACAAGATGCTGTTTTCCGAGCACCACCTGTCGCACGCCGCCAGCGCATTTCTCTGCTCGCCTTTTGACGAAGCGGCCATTCTCACCGTCGATGGCGTGGGCGAGTGGGTGACCGCTACGTACGGAGTGGGCCGCGGCAACGAGATCAAGCTGCACAAGCAGATTGAATTTCCGCATTCGCTGGGCTTGCTGTACAGCGCGTTCACCGCATTCCTGGGTTTTGAAGTGAACGAGGGCGAATACAAAGTGATGGGCATGGCGCCCTATGGCCAGCCTCGTTATGTGGACAAAGTGTGGAAGCTGGTCCGTCAGAACGACGATGGCTCGTTCGCGCTGGACATGGATTATTTCTGCTTCCATCATTCGACGGACCGCACCTTCAATCAGAAATTCGAAGCATTGTTCGGCGAGCCCGGCGGCCGAAGAAGCTAAAGTTCTTCACCGAAGGAACGGGATTCCCGGAATATTTCGGCGCCAAGCCATCAAATTATCAGGAACTGTGCAAGCTGAACCAGCACTATGCGGACATCGCCTCCAGCATTCAGAAGGTGACCGAAGAAATGTTGCTGGGCATGGCGCGCAGCATTGCAGAAGACGAACCGGGCTGAAGACGGCTGTGCATGGCTGGCGGAGTCGCGTCTGAACAGCGTGGCCAACACTCGAATTCTGCGCGAGACAGGCTTCGAAGAACTGTACATCCAGCCAGCGGCCGGAGACGGCGGCGGCGCGCTTGGGCGCGCGCTTTGTGGGCCTACAACACGCTGCTGGGCAAGCCGCGGAACTTCACCATGAAGCACGCCTACTGGGGCCGCGCGAACTCCGAGTCGCGAGATCAGCGAATTCCTGACGCAGAACAACATCCCATTCCGGAACGCTGAAAGACGAAGACGAACTTGTGGACAACGTGGTGGAGCGATCTGACCCATGCGCAAAGTGGTGGGATGGTCGCAGGGACGCTTCGAGTGGGGACCGCGTGCTCTGGGCAGCCGCAGCATTATCGCCGACCCGCGCAATCCGGCGATGAAGGAGATCGTGAACGCGAAGATCAAGTTCCGCGAGCCTTATCGTCCGTTTGCTCCGTCGGTCCTGGCCGAATGCGCGGAGAAGTATTTCGAACTGCCGCAATGCGACGAGCACTATCCGGCGCGATACATGCTGTACGTCGTGCCGGTGAAAGAGCGCGAACACGGCCACGCTTCCTGCGATCACGCACGTGGACGGCACCGGACGTTGCAAACCGTGTTCAAGGACCAGAGTCCTCGCTATTACAAGCTGATCGAACGCTTCGGCCAGGCCACGGGAGTACCGGTGATTCTGAATACCTCGTTCAACTTGAAGGGCGAGCCCATCGTGAATACTCCTGCAAACGCCTTCAACACTTTTCCAAGAGCGAGATGGACGCTTTGGTACTGGAGAATTTCTTGGTAGAGAAGTCTTCTCTCTAAGTCTCTAAGGTGCTGCTCGATACTCCGCCTCGGGAACGCCGCAAGGCGTCATGATCCCGGGCGTACGACCCCTCACGATGCGAGATCGGAGCGCTCTGGAACAGCAGTCCTGATGGGGGTAGGAGTTCGGGCTGCGGTCTCGGCCGCCTTGCGACCGATCATGACAAAGAGCGCGCCGTCCGCCCCTCCATTCAACAACATTCCCAGCTGCGTAAAGAATCGATCGGACTTCGTTCCTTTACTGTGCCGCTCAAAAAGCCGTTCGGCGGCGTTAAAAGGAGTGGGGTCGATTTTTGGAATGCTGAAGGTAAACTCGAATCTGTTGGATTCGAACCAGTCGATTACTTCGCCGTAGGTATGCTTGCTCTCACGCGGATGTTTGTACTGGTCGAGGAACCAAGCGCGCTTGCGAGCCTCGTTGTAACTGGGATTCCGAATGTGGGCATCCAGAAACCTCAAATGGTCTCCGGATAGCCGGAACAAGAAACGCCTGAAATCAGTGGTCCACCGCCCGATTTTGTTGTAAAGGCCAATGATGATGAAGCCACCTGGTTTCACCAGGCGAGAGATGGATCGGAATCCCTCGAGCGGATCCGCGGTATGATGCAAGACGCCGTTGCAGATTACAAAGTCAAACGCGTTCTGCCGAAGCGCGGGACGGAAGAGATTCATCTGCAAGAATCCGGCGTTCTTAATGGTATTGCGGTTCCGAAACCCGTTTCCGAGCCGAAGCGAATTCAAGCAGATGTCGGACCCGAGGACCCGCCGATTCCAGGACATCCCAAGAAAGTTTGTGAGCTGACCAGTGCCGCAACCCACTTCCAGCACCGTCGCTCCGACGTGTATCTGTTCGTTCAGCAAACGAGCGAAAACTCCCCGCTCCGCCTTCTCCATGAGGCTGTGCGAGGAATCAAGGTCGTCGTAGTTGGGAAACGGGTTCTCTTCGTAGAAGCCCTTGACGATTTCTGTCACGTCCCCCACCTGGCCGTCATTAGGCACAAAAAGCAGCGGAATGCCGTCTTCAACGCGGTAACGAGCATCGCAGCCGTAGCATACAATTTTGCCGCTGTCAGGTCGGAGACGGCCCTCACAAGCAGGACAAACAAGCAGGTCGGACTTCCACAGCAGTTCCAGCATCGGCTTGGCTCCCTCGCAAAGCGGACGAAACGGCCCGCCAGACGAAGTAGCGGCTAACGCGGAGAACAACGAAATAATTTTAGCTCAGGATTTCCACGGTGGTCAATACAGACCTTCCTTTTGAAATCGGGGTACGGCACTCATCACAGCCGTCCCCGGTGTTCGCGACATCGGAACGCCGATGTTGGCTTCATTTGCGCGGTTGGTCAAACACGTCTGCGGGCTCAAACCGTCCGCCCAGTTCGTCCATGAACGGCGGACCGAGAGGGAGCGTTCAGCAGGTCCAAGTGGATGCGCCCGTAACGGGAAATCGGGCATGTACCACTGAGACCTATTCCATTCGGAAGGAGGTGGATATAAAAAGCTAGGCAGTTCCAACGGGTGGCCGTACTTTTACCGGTGCTGACTAAGCGAAGGGCTGCTAGCTAGAAATTATGACAAAGAGGTGACGAAGAATGTTCGCTCAATCCCCCGAGTACTCATTGAGCAAGAGAGTCACGACATTAGCTCTGATCGCTTTTTGCGCGGCGGCCGCGGCTCTATGTCAAGGTGCCACAGTCGACATTCACCCGGGAGCAAATATCCCGAGCGTCGTTGCCGCGAATCCTGGCGGAACCACTTTCGTCATCTACCCCGGTACCTACCGTCTACAAGCGCACATTGTCCCGAAGAACGGCGACACCTTTATTGGCCAAACCGCGTGTGCGCCACCCGCGACGGCATGCCCCGCGATTCTGAGTGGCTCCAGAGTTATTGGGTCATTGGCGACATACAACGGGAAGACCTATGAGGTGACCGGGCAGACGCAGCAGGGTATCGTATCTCTGCCCAACACCGTGTGTGATCCTGGCTACCTCGCCTGCAACCTGCCGGAGGACCTGTTTTTCGACGGCGTGCCGTATCAGCGCCTATACGCGAACTCATTGCCCGCCATCGGCGCAGGGCAATGGTGGTTTGACTATGCGAATAACACCATATACTTCCACGACAACCCTGCAGGCCACACCGTCGAGACAAGCGTACTGGATACGGCCTTTGACTCTTCCGCCAACAATATAACGGTCGAATATCTCACGATCGAAGGCTTCGCCAATCCACTCCAACGAGCGGCCGTCGAAGCTACTTCTGGCAACGCTAGTCGATCCTCGAGTTTGAATTGGGTCGTCAGAAATTGTGAAATGTTCAACAACCATACGGAAGGTGTGCGAATCGCCTTTGGAACAAAAGTTTATAGCAGCTACATCCACAATAACGGGGTTATGGGAATTGGTGGTGCAACCAATTCGACAGCCCCCTCAGGCGTCATAATTCAGGGCAACACAATCAGTTATAACAACTATGCGCACATGCTTCCTGGTTCGGGGGCTGGAGGAGTCAAGTTTGGGTACACGGCTAATGCAGTTGTTCGCCGCAATATCATCACGCACAACGGCGGTGCGGGAATCCATTTCGATGCCAGCAGCCAGGAGCCGCTTATTGATGGCAACACTGTAACAGATAACGCAGGAGGCGGCGGCGTTGCGTACGAAATCAGTTTGAGCTCGGCCATTGTTCGGAACAACGTCTTGGCGAGGAACGGGCAACAGTATCCTGTTGCGGCCGCCACCACGAATGTAGGCAGCTACGCTTCGGTGGGAGTTAACTCGTACTGCAACGTTTTGGAAATTGCTAATGTCAATGAAGCTAACGGGTTGATGGTTGGTGCAAGCAAGCGAGGCTACAACACAGTTGCTCCGTTTGAATATCTGATGTCTAAGGGGAACGACTTCCACCACAACACGGTCATTTGGAACGCCGGCGCAGCCGGATTCGTGGGGTACGTTCAGTCGGATGCAGACAATCAGCCCAATTTCTTCGCTGATAACACACCTCCCGACCACAACAGCTACCATCTGCCTAGTTTGTCTGACGCCAACTTCATTTACGACAACAACAACAGCCAAGAAAACACTCGCAAGACTTTTGCTGAGTTTCAAGCGTCTGGTGCGGATATTCATGGCAGTGCAGATACGAACTACACGAGCGGTTATCCGACTGTGACCATTACTTCTCCGGCGGACCAGTCGTCGTTTGCAGACACCGTAACGATTTCGGCGGCTGCCTCCGATCAGAGCGGAATCAGCAAGGTTGAATTCTATGTCGATTGGGACCTGGCGGCGACAGTTATAGGCAGCCCATACAATTACGATTGGACCGGCGCCACCAGTGGATCCCACACAGTGGCGGCGATGGCATACAGCAAGTCGGGAATACGCAGGTGCCATGCGGTTACGCTAACCAAAAAATGACCTCATCGCTGGCTAGCAGTTCTACCCCCCGGACTTCGATGCGATCGCATTGGTCCTTAGGGGCTGTCGCCGAGGGTTGCTTCCTGTCGGAGGGACGTGGCGCCAGCGTCGATCGCAAAACTAGACGCATGCCGGCAGTCGGATGGTTGTGGTGATGTCAACGGTGTTGGCGATCCGCGGCTTTGGATCGCCACGCTTTTGATCCTCACACCCCAACCCTCAATACAGGACGGATGAAGAGTGGATCGCAGCGACTACTTGCTTGCCGCGCGCATTCCCTGTGTGCTGATCAGCGGGTTTGATCCCTCAGCAATGACTCATCGAAACTGTGAGTTTTTCATTTTCAGGATGACCAAGCCCAGCACCCTGTTCCGGTAGATGCAGAGGGGATTTCATCTTCTGGCCTGGATCGGCTGGCCCTTGGGATTCACGCTCGCCACCATTTCTTCAGCTGAGGCGAACAAAGTTCGAATAAAGCCGCAGGTCTGGTCGAAGGGACGACGTACGGAATTCATTGAGCTCTGAGAAAGACATGTGGGCGCGTATAATTTCAGGGGACGTGATGCTGGTGAAATCGGCACCCGTCCCCCATGATTGGCCACGCGCTAAGGTGGGAAGAGTGCGTGGAGTCGGGCGTTGAGAAGGGGGGTATCTTGGACGAATTTTTTTGCCAAACGGGTGACTTGCTCAGTCCCTCAAAGCGCTACCCGCGCGTATTGACGATGCTGTATCAACTGCGCAGCAATCTGAAGGAACATGGGCTGCTTGTCACTGGCAGGAAGGCATGGTCCAAACTGTTCCTGAACGGCAAACCATTTGGGCCTCAGCCTGTGTTGCAAGCTGTAGGAACTGAAGATTACAGCCAGGTGCTGGGTCTGCAACCTGGAGAAATCGTGGAAGTGAAGTCTGAGGAAGAGATCCGCCGTACTCTGGACGCCAGTGGAAAAAACCGGAACCTGGGGTTCATGCCGGAGATGTGGTACTACTGCGGCCGGCGACTGCCAGTGCTGAAGAGGGTCGAAAAAATCTGTCTGGAAAATGAGCCTCGCACAGTCCGCCGGCTGGAAAATACAGTGATCCTGGAAGGCGCTTTCTGCAAAGGGAGCGGCATCGGGTGTGATCGTGCGTGCTTTTATTTTTGGCGTGAATGCTGGCTGAAGAGAACTTCGAGTCACGGAGTTGCGCCAGGCTCTAAATCCGCCGGGAATGATTAGTTGTATCCGGGTCCAGCCCCTGGTCTCTCGATAGGAGTAGCTCCCTGCCCAATCCACTCACGACCGTCGGCGGTTCAAACGTGAAGGATGCCGAGCATGCCCACAACCAGAGAGGTTCCCGCTCCTTGATAGCGCAAAGCGAACGCGGAACGGCCGAATTGCTGGATCGAATTGGGGATGAGTGGCGCCAGCTTTGCCAGGAGGGTGCCTGTGACCAGCCTTTCTTTCGTCCCGAGTGGATTGCCTCCTCGATAAGAGCCTTCGCGAGCGAACGCCCAGTCTTGTTGATTACGGTGCGCGATGGCGGGCGCCTGAGGGCGGTGCTGCCGCTATTAGAGGAGAAGGTCTGGGCGTGCGGTTTTCATGCCAGGAAGCTCCGCAGCGCGGTGGACCACACCCCGCGATTTGACTTCGTCCACGGTCATGGCCCCGGCGTCGAAGAGGCGCTACAAGCAGGGTGGAAGGAGCTCGCGAGCCAAAATCATTGGGATATGATCGAACTGGGGAATGTGCCCGAGCAAGGGGCGGCGGAGCGCCTTCTCAGCTGCGCTCGGGAGGACGGATTCCTCACGCGCCGACACCAGTGTGCACGGAGCCCGTTCATTCCTCTGAATGGAAATAAGCCGACCAAGGATTTCTCCCAGTTTGCGCTTAGCAGCCGTTTCAGGTACAGGTTACGCCATTTCCGGAGAGAACTGGAGAAAACCGGACACATTTCTTTGCGCCGGGTGGAGACTGCCGATCCGGAAATTCTTCAGAAGTTCTATGCTTTGGAACAGAGCGGCTGGAAAGGTAGAAGAGGAACCGCGATCTCTTGTCACCGGGAGACGCGGCAGTTCTATGATTCCGTCGCGAACTACGCCGCTCAGTACGGCTACTTGTCTCTTTATTTCTTGCAGCAAGGTGATTCCATCTTGGCCGCGCATTTTGCCTTCACTTGTGGCGGAGGATATTATCCGCTCAAAGTCGCGTACGATGAACAGTTCAGCCAGTACGGACCGGGACATCTGATCATCGGGGCGGTATTGCAGGATTGCGCCGCGCGCGGTCTTTCCGAGTTCGATTGTTTGGGGCACTGGACCGAAGCGAAGGCAAAATGGTCGTCTCAAGTGCGACCGCACAACTTCTGCTACATCTTTCGAAGAAATCTTGCGGGCCGCATTCTGCTCGCGCAAACTCGCCTTGGACATCGGTTAGGAGCGACAATTCGCAGGCTAAAACATTCGGCAGGGATCGCGCGACAAGGGCACGTGCCTCCCATTGATGCTGAATGAGACGTGACATTTCTGAACCGGCCGTGTTACTGTGATGGCCCCGCTCGGATTTCCCATTCCCCCGAACTCTTGGGAAAATTCGAGGGAAGCGTTATGTCCAATCCCCTGGCATCCCGCCTTCGTACTGCTCCTGTATTTTCAGAAAATAGACACAGCTCGTCGATGCCATCCGGCGGTGCAGCAAGACGCCGCGTAAAGCGAGATCTCCTTTGGATCGTCTTGTTTTCGCGATGCTGGCGGGCGCCACGCGGGCGAACTCACAAAATCCGGTCGGGCAATTCTCCCCGCTGATGAATTGGCCCTTTAATCCTACGCATGCCGTTCTGCTGCCGAGCGGGAAGTGTATTGTGGTGGGCCTCATTTGCCAACGGCGACAAGCCGCAGATCTGGAATCCTGCAACAGGCGTCAACACAGCGGTAACACCGCCGGGTTACAACATTTTCTGTGGCGGCCATTCCTTAATGGGTAACGGCCAGGTGTTGGTCACAGGCGGGGAGTCCACGATAGAAGTACAGGGGTGGCGAACGCCTCCCTCTATGATCCGGTGAGTGGGAATTGGACATTTCTGCCGGACATGAATGCCGGTCGTTGGTACCCGACCAACACTGTGCTCGCCAATGGGGATGTCTTGGTCACTTCGGGGCGAGATCAGCCCGCTGCTGGGAGTTGACGCATTGCCGCAAGTCTGGCAGGTTTCCAGTGGCACATGGCGGGATCTGACTACCGCGCAGTTCGACCTGCCCCTTTACCCGGAAATGTTTCTGGCGCCGAATGGCACACTCTTTCTCGCCGGACCGAGTCCGCTCTCCGAATACCTCAATACCGACGGCACTGGCAGTTGGACGATCGGCCCAAGCGTCGGAGTACGGGAATCGCGGCTACGGTCCTTCGGTCATGTACAACAACGGCCAGATCATGATAGTTGGCGGGGGCGTCGGGCCAACCGCCACCGCGGAAATCATTAACCTGAACGACCCCGTCCCAACCTGGAGGTACACAGGGATCGATGGCAAATGCGCGGCGCCAAGGCGAATGCGACTGTGCTTCCAGACGGGACGGTCCTGGTGACGGGGGGAACGAGCGGCGTAACGTTCGACGATTACACGAATCCCGTATTTCCGGCCGAATTGTGGAATCCGACCACCGGAACCTGGTCGACGCATGGCGAGCCTCAGCACGTATCGCGGATACCACTCGGTGGCTCTGCTTCTGCCCGACGGCACAGGTGCTTTCGGCGGGCGGGCAGTGTACCGTAGCTCAGGGTTGCAACCCGAATAGCGCGGAAATCTTCTCACCGCCTTACTTGTTTGCCGGACCGAGGCCGACCATTACTTCAGCTCCCGCGAGCATCAGTGGGGGGCAGACTTTCTTCGTAGCAACGCCCGAATGCCGCCAGCTATCACCCAGGTCACTTGGATCCGGCTGGGAGCTGTGACTCACACTTTCAATCAAGAGCAGCGCTTCAGTTCTCTCAGCTTTAGCCAGGCCACGGGCGGCCTTAATGTTACCGCGCCCCGAGCGCGAATCTGGCGCCTGCCGGCTACTACATGCTCTTCCTGCTCAGCAGCGGGGTTCCCTCCGTTGCCTCGATCATCCAGGTGGATAACTCCTCGTTCGCCCAGAGCGGACCGGGGGTGAGCGTGTCCCAGACTGCGCTGACGCCCTTCGCAGCAGGGACGTTTGTGGGAAGCACCAGCTTCCTCGAAACCGGTGCAGCTGACCAATCTGGGTACTGCGCCAGTTACCATCAACTCCATCACCACCGGCCCCGACTTTACCGTCCCCAGCAATACCTGCGGCGGTCAGCTTGCACCCGGTAGCTGCACCATCAATGTTGCCTTCAAACCCACAGCCGGAGGGCAGTTCAACGAATTCCTCACGATTAATGATTCGGACTCGAGCAGTCCTCAAACGGTTGCCCTGAGTGGTATGGGCAAGGCGTTGAAGGCCTCGGCTTCCACCCTGAGTTTTGGGAACCAACCGGTTGGTGCGACGCAGCAACCCTCTTCCCATAACGCTGACCAACCTGGGTGCCGCTGCCATCGCCATTACTGGCATCAGCTACTCCAACCCGGAGTTCAGCCAGTATCTGCCGAGTTCCACCTGCGGCAGCGTCGATTCCGGGATTAAGCAGTTGCCAGGTGTTCTCAGTTTTCACGCCGAACGCCGCGGGCACTCAGAGCGGGACCCTCAGCGTAGTCGATTCTGATCCCAGCAGTCCGACAACAGTCAGCTTGAGCGGAGTCGGCAGCGCCCTCAGTTTCTCCCCCGGCATCTCTGTCCTTCGGAAATGAAAACATTTCAGCGCACGAGCAACCCTGTTGACGCTCACCGTGACGAATGCCGGCACGGTCCCCGTAAATTTTTCCAGCATCGCGGTCGGGGGCACGAACCCAGGCGACTTCGCGATTCAGACCAACACCTGTGGGGCAGCGCTGGCGGCGAGTACGAACTGCGCTTTGGGGGTGACGTTCACGCCGCAAGCAGTCCGGGGCCCGGTCAGCGACGCTCAGCTTTACGGATGATGCCGCGGGGCAGCCCACAGGTGGTGACGCTTCAGGGGAACGGCGTGGTGGGCGCTGCCCTTAGTTTCTCCCCGGGATCATCTGTCGTTCGGAAACGAAAGCATTCCAAAGACGAGTAACCCGTTGGCGATTACGGTGACGAATGTCAGCCCAGCCACCGTAAGCTTCTCCAGTATCGCGGTCGGCGGCACGAACCCGGGCGACTTCGCGATTCAGACCAACACCTGTGGAGCGACGCTGGGTGCGGGTACCAACTGCACCGTGGGGGTGACGTTTACGCCGCAGGCATCCGGTGCCCGGTCGGCGACCCTTAGCTTTGCGGACAGTGGCGGGTCAACCCACAGGTGGTGGCACTTGCGGGGCATGGTGTAGCGGTGCTGTCCAGTATTGCGGTGACTCCAGCCAATTCCTCGATAGCCATCGGCGGCACAGAACAATTCGCGGCGACCGGCACGTACACCGATGGCAGCACTAACAATCTGACTGCCTCGGCGACCTGGAGTTCGAGCAATAGCGGTATTGCTGCTCGTCAGCAACACGAGCGGTTCCCAGGGGCTGGCGACGGGCGCGGCTCGGGGCACAACCACGATCTCTGCGGCCGTCGGGTGCCATCAAGGGCTCGACCAACTTGACCGTGCTAACCAGCACCGCTACCGTGATCGCCTCGAACAACAACCCGTCCACTTTCGGGCAAACGGTTACCTTCACGGCCACGGTCTCGCCGAGCACCGCCACCGGCAGCGTCCAATTTGTCGACTTATTCAACGGCACACAAACCGTTCTTGGAACTGTGCCGATAAGCGGTGGCACAGCGGTTCTGCCTGACGGCGCTGCCCAGCGGAATGCATTCGATCACAGCTGAGTACGGCGGTGACGCGAACGATACCTCGAGTACGTCGGCGGCCTTGGCGGAAACCGTGAATTGAGGTCCAAGCTGGCGCAAAACCTAAAACTGTCGGCGGACAAGGATTATGGTGTCGGGAGAATGAGATGAGAGCAGATTTTTCGATCACAAGGCTAGTTGCGGTCCTGGCGGTAGCCGTTCCATGTGCACTCGGCGGCGTGGCATCGGCCGCCGATGGTTACACAGTGGTCGAACTCGGGGCCCTGCAGAAGAGGTGGAAGCAGTGTTGGACGGCACATGGACAGCAGCGGGGCCCGAGTCGTGGGTAGCTCCGGCTGGATTCACGGAAGCGACACGCGCGCGTTCCTTTGGACCGCGCCCGCCGGCATGCGCGATCTCGGCACCTTCCAGGGAGGAGATTACAGCGAGGCTTTCGGGGTGAATGATTCAGGTACCGTAGTCGGCGATTCCAACACTGCGGGAGACGATGCTGGCATTTGTCTGGAATGCTCAAGACGGAATGCGCGAACTGAGTCCATTACCGGGAGATTCCGCCAGCCGCGCGTTTGCGATCAACAACTCGGGGCAGATCGTGGGATATTCGAGCGGGAAGCACGGAGTTCGCGCCGTAATATGGTCTGCCAAACTCGAAGTGCGAAGTCTGGGAACACTTCCCGGAGGAAACTACAGCGAAGCTTATGCCATCAACAATGCCGGGCAGGTAGTGGGGATGTCGACGAGTTCGTCGGGCACACGTCCCTTTCTGTGGACCAGCCGCGATGGAATGGTCGATCTTGGGATACTGCAGGGAAGCGAATCGTGTAAAGCTGTGCGCATCAACAATGCCGGTCAAGTGGTGGGATCGTGCACACTCGGGGCCGGAAGCCGTCCCTTTCTCTGGTCGGAGGAGGGGGGCATGCAGAGTGTGGGTTCGCTGGGTGGCAAAGGGTATGCGGAGGCACTGGGAATCAATGACTCCGGACAGGTGGTAGGCGCCTCGGAGACCTCACTCGGCGCCCGGGCTTTCCTGTGGAGCAAAGCCGGCGGATTGCAGGACATCAATTCGTTGATCCCTCCGACGCACGATGTGCTGTTAGTGCAGGGTCTTCATATCAACAATCGTGGCCAGATTCTGGCTGTGGGCAGTGTCCATCACGATCTTACGCACGACCGGCCGGCAAACCTTGATGATGAGTCACACGCCGGACCGCTGCAGTGTTTCTGCTGACGCCAGTCAACTCTCCTCATTAGCCGTCGGGAGATACGGCGCGGAATCTGCTACCCATTTCCTTCCCATCTCAGAACTTCCTCGGCTTAGCGCGCTGCTCACTGTTCATTTAGCGTGACCGCGTAGCAATTGCGAATCCCAGCATTGCTGTAGGCCATGGCTGCGACCGTGTGGCTGCCGGTGGTAGCGCTGGTCCAATCGAAATTGTACGGACTGCTGCTGAGAGTCGCCTGCAGGTTCCAGTCCACATAATATTCCACTTTATTGATTCCGCTGGCGTCCGACGCCGTGGACGTGACCGTAACCGGCATTGTGACCGATGACTGGTCTGCCGGAGACACAATGGCCACAGTCGGGAAACCGCTCGTGTAGTTCGTGTCTGCCGTGCCGTTAACGTCAGCCCCGGCGGCTTGGTACTCCGCAAATGTCTTGTGGGCATTGCTTCCGGTGTCGTTATCGTCGTACAGAAAATCAGTGGCTGAAAGACTCGACTGATGGTAAGTGTTGTAATCGGGTCGAGTATTGTTGCCAAAGAAATTCGGTTGGTTCGTAGAGTCGCCTTGGAAAAACCCGACATTTCCGCCAGCCCCCGAGTCCCAGATCACGGTATTGTGGTGAAAGTTAGTTTCCCGTCGAAGTCAGGTACTCACCCGGCGGGTTCGGGTTGTTTCCGCGATTTGACGCGATCACAATAAACGCATTTTCACCGGCAAGATTGTTGGCCTCGATAACGTTGCAGTAGGCATCTACCCCAATGCTGTTTGCGCTCTCCAGGTTGTAACCCGGACCGTTGCCGAAAGAGTCAGTTGCACCGTTGCGTTGAAGGATGTTGTTGCGCACCAGTGCGGATACGAGACTGACTTCGTAGACGATCCCGCTACCGCCGAAATTATCAGTGACGGTGTTGCCATCGATCAGAGGCGACATGCTGTCGGTATCAAAGTGGATGCCTGCGCCCGCATTATTCGTGACGGTGTTTCCGCGAATGACCGCATCGAGTGTGTCGCCAAACTTAATTCCGCCGGCGCCGAAGTTGGGAAGCACATTTGCGTAATTGTTATAAGTAACGGTGTTGCCTGAAACTACCACACGCGACTGAATCGTCTCCGAAGTTGTCCCGCCGCCGATCCCCATCTGTCCGTTGTTGTGAATATAACTGTTGAGGACTTGCATTCCGTAATTTATGTGGACGCCGAGTCCGTGATTCAAGAGAACCTCACAGTTCTTGACCAGCCAATCGAGACCTGCGTTTGGATTTCCGCCCCCGGCAGACGTTGGATCAATCCCTCCCTGTGCAAGTGGAGCAGCAAATTCCTCGATCGTAAGATACTGAAACGTGATGTTGTTCACCCCCGGCCCAAACAGAACTTCGGCCACCGTCGGCACTACGCTGGTCTCTACTTTGTGGCCAGAGGGGTTGTCGTGAAAGTAGATGACGTGGTTGGTATAGTCGAACCACCACTGGCCGTTCAGGATAGTCGGCATCGAGGCTGAGTACAGATGCTGCAGAGGCACGCCATCAAAGAATAAGTCTTCAGGATAGAAGCAGCCTAGCCAGCCAGGCTCACATTTAGTCGTGTATTGCTGACGTCCCCGCTGAGTTTGTCCAGTGACCTGATAGTTGGTTCCGTTGTATACGGCCAGATTCCCAATAACCCTCGACCCGCTTAAGATGGCTGGACAGGGGGAGGCGGGCGGCGCGCAGGTGGTCTGGCCGACGAAGCTGTCGCCGTTTTTAGGTTTGATTGGGCTCGGCAGGCGATACAGCCCGGGTTCGAACTCAAATGTTGTACCCGGAGGGTTGGCATCGACCACCGGTTGGATAGCAGTTCCTGGACTGATGATTACGGAGGACCCCGAAAAAGTCCCGAAGTTCACGCCGGTGACGTTGGCTCCGCTGACGGTCTCTTGCAAGCTGGCTGGACTGAAACTGAACCCGCTCTTATGGGGCGTCACGGTGTAGGAGCCATTGCTGAGGCCGGTGAAGCTGAAGTTGCCGGAACTGTTGGCGGTGGTGGTGGCGCTGCTGGCGCCGCTGAGGGAGAGGGTTGCGCCGGACCCGTTCGCTGCCGGGCTGATGGTGCCGGAGATGGTGTAGGTAGTGGGCACCACGGCGGAAGCCGTGAAGTTCACGCCGGTGACGTTGGCTCCGCTGACGGTCAGGGGTGAACTGGAGGGGCTGAAGGTGAAGCCGGACTTGGTGGCGGTGACGGTGTAGGAGCCATTGCTGAGGCCGGTGAAGCTGAAGTTGCCGGAACTGTTGGCGGTGGTGGTGGCGCTGCTGGCGCCGCTGAGGGAGAGGGTTGCGCCGGAGCCGTTCGCTGCCGGGCTGATGGTGCCGGAGATGGTGTAGGTAGTGGGCAGCACGGCGGAAGCCGTGAAGTTCACGCCGGTGACGTTGGCTCCGCTGACGGTCAGGGGTGAACTCGAGGGGCTGAAGGTGAAGCCGGACTTGGTAGCGGTGACGGTGTAGGAGCCGTTGCTGAGGCCGGTGAAGCTGAAGTTGCCGGAACTGTTGGCGGTGGTGGTGGCGCTGCTGGCGCCGCTGAGGGAGAGGGTTGCGCCGGACCCGTTCGCTGCCGGGCTGATGGTGCCGGAGATGGTGTAGGTAGTGGGCAGCACGGCGGAAGCCGTGAAGTTCACGCCGGTGACGTTGGCTCCGCTGACGGTCAGGGGTGAACTCGAGGGGCTGAAGGTGAAGCCGGACTTGGTAGCGGTGACGGTGTAGGAGCCATTGCTGAGGCCGGTGAAGCTGAAGTTGCCGGAACTGTTGGCGGTGGTGGTGGCGCTGCTGGCGCCGCTGAGGGTGAGGGTTGCGCCGGACCCGTTCGCTGCCGGGCTGATGGTGCCGGAGATGGTGTAGGTGGTGGGCACCACGGCGGAAGCCGTGAAGTTCACGCCGGTGACGTTGGCTCCGCTGACGGTCAGGGGTGAACTCGAGGGGCTGAAAGTGAAGCCGGACTTGGTAGCGGTGACGGTGTAGGAGCCGTTGCTGAGGCCGGTGAAGCTGAAGTTGCCGGAACTGTTGGCGGTGGTGGTGGCGCTGCTGGCGCCGCTGAGGGAGAGGGTTGCGCCGGAGCCGTTCGCTGCCGGGCTGATGGTGCCGGAGATGGTGTAGGTAGTGGGCAGCACGGCGGAAGCCGTGAAGTTCACGCCGGTGACGTTGGCTCCGCTGACGGTCAGGGGTGAACTCGAGGGGCTGAAGGTGAAGCCGGACTTGGTAGCGGTGACGGTGTAGGAGCCGTTGCTGAGGCCGGTGAAGCTGAAGTTGCCGGAACTGTTGGCGGTGGTGGTGGCGCTGCTGGCGCCGCTGAGGGAGAGGGTTGCGCCGGAGCCGTTCGCTGCCGGGCTGATGGTGCCGGAGATGGTGTAGGTAGTGGGCAGCACGGCGGAAGCCGTGAAGTTCACGCCGGTGACGTTGGCTCCGCTGACGGTGAGGGATGAACTGGAGGGGCTGAAGGTGAAGCCGGACTTGGTAGCGGTGACGGTGTAGGAGCCATTGCTGAGGCCGGTGAAGCTGAAGTTGCCGGAACTGTTGGCGGTGGTGGTGGCGCTGCTGGCGCCGCTGAGGGTGAGGGTTGCGCCGGACCCGTTCGCTGCCGGGCTGATGGTGCCGGAGATGGTGTAGGTGGTGGGCACCACGGCGGAAGCCGTGAAGTTCACGCCGGTGACGTTGGCTCCGCTGACGGTCAGGGGTGAACTCGAGGGGCTGAAAGTGAAGCCGGACTTGGTAGCGGTGACGGTGTAGGAGCCGTTGCTGAGGCCGGTGAAGCTGAAGTTGCCGGAACTGTTGGCGGTGGTGGTGGCGCTGCTGGCGCCGCTGAGGGAGAGGGTTGCGCCGGAGCCGTTCGCTGCCGGGCTGATGGTGCCGGAGATGGTGTAAGTGGTGGGCACCACGGCGGAAGCCGTGAAGTTCACGCCGGTGACGTTGGCTCCGCTGACGGTCAGGGGTGAACTCGAGGGGCTGAAGGTGAAGCCGGACTTGGTAGCGGTGACGGTGTAGGAGCCATTGCTGAGGCCGGTGAAGCTGAAGTTGCCGGAACTGTTGGCGGTGGTGGTGGCGCTGCTGGCGCCGCTGAGGGAGAGGGTTGCGCCGGAGCCGTTCGCTGCCGGGCTGATGGTGCCGGAGATGGTGTAAGTGGTGGGCACCACGGCGGAAGCCGTGAAGTTCACGCCGGTGACGTTGGCTCCGCTGACGGTGAGGGATGAACTGGAGGGGCTGAAGGTGAAGCCGGACTTGGTAGCGGTGACGGTGTAGGAACCATTGCTGAGGCCGGTGAAGCTGAAGTTGCCGGAACTGTTGGCGGTCGTGGTGGCGCTGCTGGCGCCGCTGAGGGAGAGGGTTGCGCCGGACCCGTTCGCTGCCGGGCTGATGGTGCCGGAGATGGTGTACGTAGTGGGCGACCCTATAGACGCTGTGAAGTCTACTCCGGAGACATCAGCTCCGCTTATCGTCACGGCCGAATTCGCCGGACTGAAACTGAAGCCGGTCTTGCTGGCGGTGACGGTATAGGAGCCGTTGCTGAGGCCGGTGAAGCTGTAGTTGCCGGAACTTGTGGTGGTCGTCGCGTTGGCCGCACCCGCGAGGGTTACCGTTACCCCAGATCCATCTATTGCGGGACTGACGGTGCCGGAGATGGTAAACGTGCTCGATGACGTCGTAGACGCCGTGAAATTCACCCCTGTAACCTGGGCTCCGTTCACCGTCACTTGCTGGCTGGGCGGAGTGAAGTTGACCCCGCTCTTGCTTGCGGTTACTGTGTACGATCCGCTAGTGAGGCTGCCAAAGCTGTAATTTCCGGAACTGTCCGCTGTGGTCGTGGCTTTGAGTGCACCGGATAGTGTTACTGATGCCCCGGAACCATTCCCCGCCGGGGTGATGCTTCCAGAAATGCCGAGCGGATTCTGGAGCGGGTTTGCCGGGGAGGTGGCACTGCTCTGTTTCACGGAAAGACCTTGGCAGCCCACCATCGCGATCAGCGTAAGTACGACCGCTGCATGCGCGAGGTTGTTCCGTCGTGAGCCAAAGTCTTCCACGGAGGAGCCTTTCGTGCCGCACGAACTGCTTTAGCGGCAAGCAAAGTCTTTGAAATTCCTTGGTACTTTTCAGCGATTTCCACTTGCACTCTAGCGCTGGCGGAGAGGCGGGAACACGTCACCAAAGGCTGGGGTGGTGGACCCATTTTCGGCCTGTGCCATGGTCCTTTTGGCCATGATCGGAGGGTACGAGGGCGGTGACGAATGTCATTTTTGGGGCGGCTGCGACTCGCTGTTGGCGGTAAGGTTGGCGTTGCTCGCCAGGGTCACGCTGCTGGTGTTGCTGGCTCAGATTAGCCAGGTCGTTGGTGGTGCCAGTCTTGATGCCGCCGCCTTCCAGCTTCTCAACTGCGGAGCTCGTGGTGATGTTGGCTGCGGCCGTCAGATCCAGATTGCCGCGCAACACAAAGTTGGCGCCAGAAGGAGTCGAGCCGCTGATCTGCGTAAGGTTGACAGCTGTGAAGCTGTCGCCGCTTCGGATTGGAGAATCGCCAGAGCCGTGCCCAGTCCGAATCCTCTCTCACCTGCTCCCCGGACGGTGCGGTAACCGGATCGGCAGGATTGCGATCAGCTGGCAAGTCCAATGTTCTTGCTTGCCATGTCCACGATGGCGCGCCCGATCAGCAGGGAAGCTGTCGCGGCGGGAGACGGAACGTTCAACACGTGCAACATCTTTCTCGACTGCACAAACTGGAAATCATCCACCAGAGTGCCATCGCGATTGAGTGCCTGGGCGCGGACCCCCGAGCCGGAGGGAACCAGATCTTCCTCGCGCACTTCAGGGACCAATCGCTGCAAAGCACGAACGAATACGGGCTTGGAAAATGACCGATGGACCTCGTCAAGTCCGCTTCGCCAATGCTTTGCGGCCATTCGCCAGAATCCGGGAAAGGCGAGTGACGACGCCAGGTCTGTCAGGTTGAAGTCTGTGCGCCGGTAACCCTCGCGGCGAAATGCGAGAACGGCGTTGGGTCCAGCGTCGACCCTGCCGCTAATACGGCGCGTGAAATGGACTCCGAGAAACGGAAACCGCGGATCGGGGACGGGGTAAATGAGGGCTCTCACCAACGACGAACGCTTGGGAATGAGATCGTAGTACTCGCCGCGAAAGGGAGCGATGATGACCTCTGGTTCATCGCCGGCCATGCGGCTGAGGCGGTCGCTGAATAATCCAGCACAGTTGATCAAATAAGCTGCGGAGTAGGCTCCGCGTCTTGTTTCCACCACAATCTCATTCGCATCTCGCTTGATCCGCATAACTTCCGCGGAAGTCAGGATTGTTCCTCCCCGGGCAGCGGTTAATTCTGCATATTTATCGCAAACTGCAGCATAGTCGGTAATGCCGGTTGAGGCGACAACGAGTGCCGCTACGCCGACTGCGTTGGGCTCGAGATCGCGCAACTCCGCAGATCCAACAAGCCGCACACCTGGGACGCCATTGGCTTCGCCTCGCCGCCGCAATTCCTCCAAGGGCTGCAATTCCTCCTGGCTGGTGGCCACGATGACTTTGCCGCAAATGCTATGTGGAACGCCGTGCTCGCAACAAAACTCAACCATCGCAGCAGCGCCGGTAACGCACAGTTGTGCCTTCAGCGATCCCGGCTTGTAGTAAATGCCGGAATGAATGACGCCGCTGTTGTGACTACTCTGATGCCGGCCCACGCGGTCTTCCTTCTCGAGCACCAGCAAGCTAAGTTGGGGAAATCTGCGGGTGATCTCGAGCGCAACTGCGAGCCCAACAATACCCCCGCCGACAATGATGACGTCGTGGTGCGAATCAGGCATGATCGATGATCATACCGCGACGTTATCTTTAACTACTGGCTCACGACCAGAGTCACGGTAGAAGGGGCTTGATGACTTAGTGTGCCCGAAGTGCCGGTCACGGTGATGGTGTAGGTCCCGGGTTGTGTGCCTTGTTGCTGGCCGCTACCGCCGCCACCACCGCCTCCTCCGCCATTGCTTCCGCCACCGCCGCAAGATGGCAGCAAGAATGCCAGTAGAAGCAGTCCCAACAGAGAAGTGGACGGGGTGAACCCTGCATGCCTTGGGCGCCCTCGGATTGCTAGCAGCGCCAGCCCGGGCAGCGCGAGCCATAAAGCGTAAAAGAAGACACGATCTGGCCTCCCTGGAAAGAAGCTGGCTGAACCAGGAGTGGTTGTGATGTTCATCACGACCGCAGCGGAGCCGTTGCCAGGAATCACCGGGCTCGGAGTGAAGGTGCACAACGAGATCAAGGGCGCGCCGGAGCAGGAGAGACTCACGGCACCGGTGAACGAGGAGCCCACCGGCAGCACGCTGAAATTGTAGCTGGCCGATTGCCCTGGGGTAATGGTCTGGGTCGCTGGGGTGAGTGAGCCGAGGGTGAAATCCTGGAATACCGTTAGGGCGATTGTCCATGCCGAGCTGGGCGCACCGGTTGTGTCTTGTGAGTTGATGAGGATGTGGTAGACGCCGGCCGCGGCGTTATTCGGAATGTTGATTGTCGCGGTTACGGGCACGGAAGCGGCGGCGTTGATCTTGATCGGATTCGTCGGACTGAGCGTGCATTGCGCTCCCGTCAGCTGCGTAGCGTCGCAGGTGGCATTGACCTGGCCGGTGTAGGAATTGATGGAAGCGAAGGTAAGACTGGCCGGCACTTGACTGGCGGGCGGGGCGGAAAGCGTTGCCGGACCTGTAACCAGGTAAGCGCCGACGTTGAACGGCACTGCGAGAGAGTGCGTAACCGAACCCGAGGCGCCTTCTACGGCAATCTGGTAATTGCCAGCAGTAATGCCGGTTCCGTTGATGATGAGACTGACCGTGGCCGGAAATGTGCTGACTGATGAGGGACTGATGCCGCAACTGTTAGCTCCGAAAGTGTTTGCGCAGGTCAGGCTCACGGTGGCGCTGAAGCCGTCCTGAGAGGAGATTGTGATCGGGCCGTTCGTGCCGGTGCTGCCTTCTTTCACGTTGGGAAAAGGGCTGGGTTCGCTCAGAATGAAGTCAGGGTTGGTGGTGACGGTCATGGTGAACGAACCGCTGAGTGGCGCGGGCGCTCCGGGGGTTGTGGCCTGCAAAGTGACTGCGTAGCTGCCGGGTGCGGTGCCTGCGGGTGCGGTCACGGTTGCAGTCATGCTTGCAGGGGAGGCTGATGTTGGATTGACCACGGCGCCGGGAGTAAATGCGCAAGATGCGCCCGAGATGCTGGGACTGAAGCTGCAGCTGAGGGTCACGCTTTGATCGAATGAACCCTGGGCCATGATTTGAAAGCTTACGGGCGGGGAAGTCGCGCCGCGAGGTTCCGTCACACTGGTGGGCGACGGTGTGGTCATGGCTAAATCGACCACATGCAAGGTAAGGGCAGCGACGTGCGTCGTGTTGTTGGGATCAGAGCCCACCGCTTGCAGATTGAAGCTGTAGTCGCCGATAGTGGCGCCTGCGGTAAGCGAGAACGCGGTGCCGGCGGAGGCAGGTGTGAAACTCGAAGGTGGCGTGCACGGGCTGGGCGGGCTCGTGGAGCCTGCCGTGCAGCTGAACGTAACCGAACTGTTGTATCCGTTCACAGCCGTGACGGTGCCATTGAATGTGGGGGTGGTTCCGCTGAAGGCAGTCAGCGGCGTGTTTGAAACCGCGATCTGGAAATCCGGCGCGGCGATCAGATTGAACTGCCACACGCCGCGACCGTAGGTGGAAGCGCGCAAAAGCTTCTGGCCGCCGGAGTCAAAAAGCGCGAGCGCGGTAACCGCCACGTTCGGCAAGAATCCATTTTGCTGGGTGCTGGAAATAGGTCCGAGTTCGGTCCATGCGGCGGCGGACGTGGGGCTCTGGAACACGCCGACGTCGGTGCCCACATAAACAATGTGAGTGGTCGGGTCAACGACGACCGCGTTAACAGGAGAGTCCGGAAGAGCGTTCGATCCGGTTCCGGTGAAATCGGTCCAATTCGTACCGGCGTTCGTAGTCTGCCAGACGTGTCCCGGGCCGACTTGTCCCGGAGTAGCGGTGAAGCCCATCACGGTGACGTAGGCCGTGTTGCCGGTGGGGTCCGACGAGTCGATAGCGACGCTGGAAATAGGGAACTGGTTGGGATTGATGCTGCTGCCACCGGGGCCGTTCAGGGTTACGTTGGCGAAATTGGAAACAGTGCCTGAAACCGCAGTGGCGTTCGTGGTGACCCAGACGTTTCCTCCGATGGGCGCAGAAGACTGGCTCGGACCGAGTCCATCGGTGGCGGCATAAATTACCTGAGAGCCAAGCGCGGTCGTGGGACCTCCGGCGGCCAGGGCTCGAACCGTATTGACCTCGTCGCCGGCACAGGTGCCGGTGCCGAGTGTATCGAAATTCAGGCTCAACAGGGTAAATGCGCCGCCGGATCGCGGTCCACTCCACACGCGGCAGGTTCCCACCAGCAACGCAGTCGTGGACTGCGGATCGAGAATGTAGGGGAAGTAGAAGGATCCGTCGTCGCCTCCGACATCGCCGCTGCTGACGACTAGTCTGAAGCTGCTGTCGTCGCAGTTCACGCCAGACGAACATTCCTGAATATTCAGCGTGCCGGATCCCGTATCCGGGTTCGAGGCAAACCAGCTGCCGGTGTTGGAATCGATGGCGTTGTAGCCACCATCGCCGCCCAGCACGTTTCCCCAACTCGAACTCGTCGTGGCCGTCGCGGTCGCGGGGGAACCGTTATCTTGCGTGCCTCCGAAAAGGGTGTTGGCATCGGTCGCATTTTGGGAAAAACTGACGAACTGCGTCATCGAGCCAAGGTTCTGATTGAGGTCGTCGAATTGATTTGTGCCGGAACAGGAGCCGGTGGTGAGCCCGGTGAATCCATTCAGCGCGCGGTAAATGCCGCCGTCATTCGCGAAATACATCAGATCGGCTCCGGACGATGGGAGCATGTACGCCAGTGCGTGCTGGTCGGGATGGACATGCGCCAGCGCGCCTATAGGATCGCAGCCGTAGACATGAGTGAGATTCATGAACGGCACGCCCGAGCAGGTCGGGTTTGTCGTGCTGACAGAACACTTGTAGAGGTTGATCGCACCGGCGTAAAGGTCAGTGGCAGCACCGTTAGGAACAGCCAGGAGTTCCAGGTTGTAGAACGCCTGCTGTACACCGCAGCCACCATTAGGATCGCCGCAATTGATGATGCCGCTGTCGCTGATTTGAGTCCACGACGCGCCGCCGTTGGTGCTCTGCCAAATGCCTTGATCTATGGGATTGCTGGCGGAGCTTAGCGAGACAAACCACACGTACATCTCATTGCGTCCCGGCACGACCGTGATTTCACCACGATAGAGCGGACACGTGGTGACGTAGTTTTGAGGGCAGGCGGTTGTGCTCAGCAAACCCGCGGTGCCGGGCTGGTTGGCGAGGCGCGTCCAGGTCAGACCGTCCGGGGAAGAGTAGAAGCCGTGATAGCGCTCGGCGGCAAAAAACAAATTGGCCGAGGCGTTATACACCACCGAGGTTGCCGAGGTCGCCTCGCTGGCGCCCGTGAAGAGAGCATCGTAGGTCCAGGTCTGCCCGGCATCGGAGGAAGTGTAGAGGCCGCGATAAGTGTTGCTGGTCAACGCGCCATCCGTTACTCCTTCCGCCGTTGCCGCCATGGCGGCAACGACCGTGCCGGTCTGCCCACTCGCTGTGCTGAAGGCCATGCGGGTGGCGCCGAGGCCGCTGAACGAGTAAGTGCCGTTGTTCGCGGTCGAGATCAACGCCCAGGTGTTGCCGCCATCGGCGGAACGCAGGATGCCGAGGCCAAAGTAGGAATCGGCAGAATTGTCAGCTTCGCCCGTGCCAACCAGAACTACGCTGTGCGCGGGATCGGTGTTTCCCGGCTGAATTACGATCGAGCCGATGGAAAGTGTTGCCTGGTCGTCGGTGACGGCGGTCCAAGTCACGTTGTTGGCGATGCTGGTGGCCGCATTCGTAGACTTCCATACCCCGCCCTGTGCTCCGCCGATGTAGAGCGTGTTACCGGTTGCGTCTGCGGGATCAATCGCCACTGCGGTTGCCCGTCCTGAAACCTGGTGGTAGTCCTGAAATCCGTCGCCCGTGGCGTCGGAAGCCAGCGGCGCCGGGCCAAGAGGCGTCCATCCACCGGATGATGGTGGCGGCTGCGAATCCGTATCAGCCGATCGGGCCCGCGCCAGCCGGGTGGCGCGGGCCTTCATCTTTGCTTCATAGGCTTGGCGACGCAGGTCGGCAGAAGACCTTCCTGGAACCACGCGGCCGCGCAGGAACCATTCTGCGCGCTCTTGCACGTGATCGGCATCGGCATCGGCGGTGGGCGTTTCGGCTGCGGTTTTCTTGCTCCCCTGAGCATGCGCGATGAAAAGCGATGAGAAGGATAAGAGTGCGAGCAGGGAAGCGCGAAGGGCGCGGCAAAGCGTGGGAGACATCATAGACGCTGAACTACACGGCCAGTATCGAAGGGCCAGGAGAAACGGTCAATCAAAAATCCGCACAAAGCCGCTCTCTGGACCATTCCGGGAATCAAATGGGCGCTGCCCACTCACCAAGAACTCTCGCTTAACGCACAAGACCGCGTGCACAAGATGCGGCATCGTGCCTGTACAATTTCCATCGGCTCCAGATTCCTATTTCTATTGCGAGGGTTTCCCAACAATGAGGCATTTTGTCTCTCTGAGTTTGGTTGGTTTTCTGGTGTTAGTTTCCGGCGTGTCGATCCCGCAAGCTGAATCTGCCGACCGCGAAATCAATGTGGCGGCGGCGGCGGACTTGAGCACGGCGCTGCAGGAAGTCGCTACCAACTATGAAAAGCGAACCGGCATTGCGGTGAAGCTCTCTTTCGGTGCGTCTGGAGCGCTGACCCAGCAGATTCAGAACGGAGCGCCCTTTGACATTTTCTTCTCAGCGGATATGGATTATCCGCGGCAGTTGATCGCGGGGGGCCACGCGGACGGCGCATCGTTATATCGTTATGCCGTTGGGCAGTTGGTGCTATGGGTTCCGAAATATTCGCCGCTTGACGTCGAGCACAAGGGCATGTACGCGCTGCTCGATCCGGCGGTAAAGAAGATTTCAATCGCGAATCCGCAGCATGCGCCTTACGGACGCGCGGCCATCGCTGCGCTGAAGCATTATGGTCTGTATGAGAAGCTCGGCGACCGACTGGTGCTGGGAGAAAATGTTTCTCAGGCAGCGCAATTTGTGGAGTCGGGCAACGCGCAGGCCGGTCTCGTGGCCCTGGCGCATGCCATGGCGCCCGCGATGCAGGGTAAAGGGAGATACTGGGTTGTCCCGGCTGAGGCATATCCGCCGCTGGATCAGGGTGTGGTACTGATTTCGCACTCGCCTCACCGGGAGGAGGCCGCGGCGTTCTTGGGTTTTGTAAAGACCGAAGAAGTGGCAGGGCTGCTGCGGCGCTACGGATTCAGCTCGCCTGACCAGAAATTTAAGCTGAGGTAGGAGACCGGTTAGCGACAATGTCCATCGATTGGCAGGCATTTCGGCTGACGATAGAACTGGCAGTGGTGGTGTCAGTCATCCTTACTATGGTCGGAGTGCCGCTGGCTTCCTGGATCGCTTATTCGCGCTGGCGCTGGAAATTCCTGGTGGAAGCACTGGTTGCTTTGCCGATTGTGCTTCCGCCGACTGTGCTCGGCTTTTACGTGCTTGTCGCCCTCGGTTCGCGGAGTCCTCTGGGACGGTGGTGGCAGTCTTTGACCGGACACACCTTAGCCTTCACGTTCACGGGACTGGTGATCGGCTCCATCCTCTACAGCCTGCCGTTCGCGGTGCAACCCTTTGCAGCTTCTTTCTCGGCAGTGGACCAGAAAGCTGCTGGCGGCGTCGGCCACGCTGGGAGCTTCGCCGTTACGTACTTTCTTCCGTGTGGTGGTTCCGTTGTCTGTGCCGGGGCTGGTCACGGGCGTCGCCTTGGCATTTGCTCACACCATGGGAGAGTTCGGAGTGGTGCTGATGATCGGAGGCAACATTCCCGGAGTGACGCGCACAGTCTCGATCGATATTTACGATCAGGTGCAGGCCTCCAATTACGCCGCCGCAAATGCCACCGCGTTGCTTTTGCTGATTTTCTGCTTCGCAGCGCTGACGCTGGTCTATGGGCTGAACCGGAGAACGCTTCATGCTAGACCTGGTCAAAGGCCTTGGGCGATGGGTCCGGTGAAATAAAAATATCGATGCCCACGCCTGCCGAGCCCAAACTCGCCAACTCCATCCTGAATGCACGCATTCGCAAGAGCTTTCCGGCTCTGGAGCACGGGTTCTCTCTTGATGTGGAGTTCTATGCCGCGCCAGGATTCACCATCCTGTTCGGCACCTCGGGGTCGGGCAAAACTACACTGCTTGACTGCGTGGCTGGTCTTGCGGCCCCGGAGACAGGACGGATTGCTGTTGGGGACCGGGTGTTGTTTGACGCGGGGCTGCGCGTCGATGTTCCAGTGGCCAAGCGCGGCCTGGCATATGTCTTGCAAGATCTTGCGCTATTCCCGCACCTGACCGTCGAGCAGAATACCGAGTATGGACTTGCCGATCTCCCGCGGCTGGAGCGAAGGCAGCGGGCCGCGGCGATGCTCCGGGAGTTCCGCATTGACCACGTGCGCCAGCATCGCCCAGTGGAAATCTCAGGCGGAGAGCGCCAGCGCGTGGCCTTGGCCCGGGCGCTGGTGACGGACCCCTGTGTGCTTTTGCTCGACGAACCTCTGGCGGCGCTGGATGCTCCCACCAAGTCGAAGATTCTCGACGACCTTCGGCGCTGGAATAAGGCGCACAGCATCCCTATTCTTTATGTCACGCATACCCGCGAAGAAGTCATGGCGCTGGGCGAACGCGTGCTGGTAATGGAAGAGGGACGTATCATCGCCCAGGGGACTCCGCACGAGGTGCTCACTGCTCCTTTGCAGGAAACCGTGGCGCAGTTGGCGGGCTTTGAAAACATCTTCGACGCCACGGTGGAGTCGGTCCACGGCGATCGCGGCACGATGACTTGTCGGATCATGACTTGCGGAATCATGACGGGTCGAGTAACGACTAGCCATTTACAGGGCAGCCATGAGGGAAGCTTCGCGCTTCTGGAGACGCCCCTGATTCGCGCGGAAACAGGCTCACAGCTACGGGTAGGGATTCGCGCGGGCGATATTCTGCTGGCAATCGTAAAGCCGGGAGGACTCAGCGCCCGCAACGTCCTGGCTGGGCGGTTGGTTTCCCTCGAAAGGCGCGACATGATTGTCTCCGCCCTTGTGGATTGTGGAGTGGAGATGGAAGTCCATCTGACGCTTGCAGCCCGCGACGCCCTGGCCCTTACGGAGGGCCGCGAGGTGTGGCTGGTGATCAAAACTCACTCCTGTCATTTAATGCGGCCTTGACATATAATGCCGCCAGCACTCGGGATGTCCGGACGAGCGCGGTGGAACCCGACCGACGTTTCTGCCTTCCGTCCCCGAGAATTTGTAGAACGCCCCCCACATCCATCGCAGGAGTCGTTTCGTGCAGTTTGCGCCTCAACGTCTACCGTTCTACCGGGCTGGGCGACTGCTCGCCTGGGTTGCTGCTTTCGGGCTATGCGGAAATGTCGGTGCCGTCGCACAGATAATCACGGGCATGAATTTGGGCCCGGATGCTGGATTCTCACAAGTCGACATGGCACAAATCTATCTCGACACGCAGGCCCGGCACGTTAAGGACATTGAGCGGCTAAAGGCACAGGATAAGGAGCGGGTTGATTCCGGTGTTATATCCGCGCTCGACCTGGAGGCTCCCAACAACGCAGTAGAGGAGTTCAACCGCGCCAGCACCCTGTTGAAAGCGCAGAATTCCAAAGAAGCGATGAGGCATCTGCAGAAAGCGATCGCCGACTATCCCAAATTCGTTTCAGCCCACATCGGCCTCGGGCTTGCCTATGTCGATCAGGAGGACCCGGCTCACGCGAAAAGTGAATTCGAGGAGGCTGCCAAGCTGGACGCGAAGTTTCCCGGATCGTTCCGGCATCTCGGTCAGCTGGCCTTATCGTTAAACGATTTTCCCACTGCGGAATCGGCGTTAGAGAAAGCTGCCGCCCTCACACCCAAAGACGTACGCGTTCTAACGGTTCTGGCGTATGCACAAAATGGAACCCAGCAATATGAGCAAGTCTTGCAAACGGCCCAGCAAGTGCACGCGCTTGATCACAAAGGAATGGCGAATGTGCACTACGTCGCTGCGGCCGCAGCCATGGCTCTTAAGGATTTCGAGACCATGGAGCACGAACTAAACTTCTTTCTGGCCGAGGACCCCACCAATGCGCTTGCTCCGGTCGCGCGCCAGAATCTAGGCGCTCTAATCCACAACAAGGAAGTTCGGGCAGCGGCTGCCGCCCATGCCCCATCGACAACCACCGTCGCCGTTTCGCAGCCACTACAGACTTTTCCCAACAGCGATCGATTGAAAGCGCAGCTGAGTGGATTGGGCAACGAATCCGATGCCGGGACCTGCGAAACTTGCGGCACCCTGGCCGAGGCGGTCTCGCCCAATACGACCGTCGCCAATGCGGCACCTTCGACCGTGCCGAGCAGTTCTGTTGGCCGCATCGGGGGCGTCTGGACGATTCGCAAGAATGTGGACGATGTAGCCCTGTTTTTCTCCGTCACCAGTCATGGGCACATGGTTAACGATCTGGAGGCGTCCAACATCCAGATTCGTGATGATAATAAGGCTCCCGAGAGAGTGGTCCAGTTCGCTCCGCAATCGAAGCTTCCTTTGCGGCTGGCGCTGCTGGTCGACACCAGCGGTTCGGTGAAGGACCGGTTCGCCTTCGAAAAAGGCGCCGCAACCAAGTTCGTACAGAAAGTTTTAAGCAATCCCTCAGACCTCGGCTTTATAGCAGGTTTTGCGACTGAACCTGCCGTGACCCAGGATTTCAGTTCGAATCCAGCCGCGCTGGGAAGCGGAATTGACAAGCTCTCAAACGGAGGAGGAACCGCGCTTTTCGACGCGGTGACGTTCGCGTGCAGGAAGCTCGGGGAGTATCCCGACGACGAGCGGGTGGCGAGAGTCGTGGTCATCTTGAGCGACGGCGAAGATAATTCCAGCCACAGCAGTCTGAAGCAGAGCATCCAGGTTGCAGAACGGACAGGCGTCACAATTTACACGGTCAGCACGAAGGAGGGTCCCGGCGACAAGACAGACGCCGACAAGGTATTAGAGGCACTGGCGGAGAGCAGCGGGGGTGAGGCGCTGTTTCCCGGCGATTTACATACCCTGGGCGCGTCTCTTGACAAGCTGCGCGAATTGATCCGCAGCCGGTACTTCATCGCCTATAAACCCGCCAATTTCCAGCCGAACGGAAGCTATCACACAATCACGGTCGTCGCCGAGAAGAACGGCAAGCATTTGCAAGTTCGAGCGCGCAAGGGCTACCATGCCCGCCGGGAAACCACCCCCAACTGAGCGGAACGCGAGACGCTTCTTCCACCTGCTCCATCTCAATCACGGCAATCCACTGCCCGGGGCGTTGTTCGGAGAATACGATGTGGCCGCCGAGGATCTGGGCCACCGCGGCGGGCGGCAGGTCACGATGAAAGCCGAAAAAGCGAGTCTTTAGGTCTGTCCAAGTCCGCCAGCGATCCCACACCCTGGGCCCAGGCTCATATTTCGTGGAGAAGATCAGGGCGACTTCGTAGTTCGAGCGAAAGTCGGCCGCGGAAAGCACTTCATCCAGTGAGAAGTTCTCGATGCGAACCACGTGCATCGGGCGCGTAGTGTAGCCGAGCCAGGGGCGGGTTATTTCGTCTGTGGCGGGCCACGCCGTGAGAACCCGCGCCATGGGATAGCGCGCTTCGAGGAAGCGTTCGCCATCTTCATGCAGCACAATGTAATCCTTGTACGCCAGATTGTCCTCCGGCGAGAATCCATAGGGAGGATTCCAGAACCAGGCCGTAATGAAGGCGAGCGCAATACACGCGACCGCCGTCCGCCAGAAACGCAGCCTGCGCCAGAGTGTCGAGACGGAAAGAATGATTACCAGCGGCACCGCCGGCAGCATATAACGAGCCAGAACGGCACCGCCAATCAACGCCATCGCCACCGTATATGTGAGGATGACGACGTAGAAAGTCATTTGCACGGGAATGCTAATCCGCGGACGTTCGCCTGCGGAATCGCGCTGCGGCGGCAATATCCACATAGCAATCATCATCGCCAGCGTCAAGACCCAGAGATGGAGATAGCCTGAAATCTGCCAAAGCCGCAGGGCCAGCGCGAGAAGAAACCGTGTGAAACTGAGAGTCGCCGCCACGTTATAACGGACAAACTCCGGGTTGCCGAAGACGTAGCCGGTGTGTGCGTAGTGATATGCATACCATAGAGCAACCGGCAATACAGGGATCAGCAACGCGACGATGCTTTGGACAGAAGTGCTTCTCAATTCGCGGTCAACTCCGCCCAGCCACAGTCTCCGCAGCGATCTCTTGCCCAGAAGTAGGCCGACGATTTCCCATCCGGCAAGCGCCAGGGAAGCTAGAATCGCGGTTTCCTTCGTCAATGCAGCAACGGTGAACCAGAGCGCTGTTGCGGCAGTCTGGCCCTCCACATACGCCGAAAGCGCCCAGAAGGTAAGCCCCGCGGCCGCCAAATCCACTTGCGCGAGCGAGCTTTGTGCGAAAAAGACGGGATACAGCGCGGTGCACAGCGTGGACGCGATCGCAACTCTGGTGTTGGCGACACGTTCGGCCAGACGAAACACACCCAGAAGCGAGAAGGCAGCGAGCACCAGCATGGCCGTCCGAGTCACCAACGGAGCATAGCCCGCCAGTTTCCACCAGAGATCCAGCCACGCCATCACCAGGGGCGGGTGGGCGTTCGAAACCGTGGTATGCGGGATCAGGCTTCCGGTGAGCAGAAGATCGCGCGCGGCCGGAACGTAGTAGCCGGCTTCGTCCCAGAAGTAAGGCAGTTGCAACACCGGGCCGTGCAGCAGAGAAATCAGCACAAAGATGACGGCAAACACCAGGGCCGGGTAAGCGCCTGACCATTGCGCTCGACTACTCCGGTCAGACCGGTGATCTGTCAGAATTTCCCCCCTGCGGATTTCCTAGTGTACCGGCCCAGTCGGAGTCAGGCGCGGGTCGAGTTTGATCTCGCCGAAAGCGCTCTCGTAGCCGGCGATGTTCTGCTGCAGCAGCCCAAGCAAGGCCTTGGCCTGTTGCGGGCTGAGATAGATGCCCTGGAAGTTGCGAATCTCGACTTGAGTTTCGGTCTGCTGCTGCAAGGTTCCGAAAACCATGAAGAAGTCCCAGACATTCACCCGCATCTGCACGCTGTTGGCGTAGGCTTCGCGGTAGTCAGCAGCGTTGACCAGTTTGAGGTTAGGTTGTGCAGGAAGGCTCATAGAAAAGCAGTGTAATGACTTAGAGGGCACGAAGGGAAGCTCGCTCGGGGAAATTCTCCGTCCGGGACAGAAACGTCTGCAAACGCGATCGTGTGGAGTAAGGTCCGACCGACAAAAAATGTCATTCGTTTTGCGGCTTTCTGGCTGCATCCGCGTGAAGCTCTTGCCGCAGAAGGTCATGGACGTTGGCTACTTTGCTGAAACCAAAGGGGTTGTAGGATGTCATTACAGCCGTGGTCTGGTGTTCAAAGTGCGAGGCCTAGACCGGTTGCTAATTTGGAGTTTTGCGAGCTTTCTATGACTCATAAGCCGGAAGACGGGGCTGTTGAAGAGCTCATTCTCCCCGAAAATCTGCTCCCCCTGGGATCTGTGCTGGGCCAGGGCGTCACGCCGTTAGACATCAGCATGGTGCTGGCGAAAGTGTTCAAGGTCCAGTACGCGGAAGTCGCGCTGCTGCGATTGGAAGGCGGCCTGCTTAGGTTCATCTTCCCCGAACATCTTCGGACCACTGGGGCGATTCCGATCTCCAGCAAGGCGGTCGCCGCTCACACTGCGTTGAGCAAGAAAGCCGAAATCTTCAACAATTTTGCCCGGGTAAAACATGCCAGCATATTCGAGACCATCAAGCCGGTTGGAGCCGAAGCCGAGGATCCGGCGCCGCCCGCGCCCATCCAGAAGCTGATGTCGGTGCCAATTCTCGATGAGAATTTGACTGTGCTGGGAGTGATTCAAATCTCACGCAAGGGATTGGATCCACGCTTCACGCAGGACTTCAGCCGCGAGGATCTGCACGATCTGGAACTCGCCGCCGGAGTACTGGCAGCCTCGCCTGTGATGCTGGAGAACTGAAGAGGAATCCCAAAGTTTAGCGGTCGCCGGTCCGGAAGGGTCGGCGACCGTTTGCATTTTGGGCGCTCGTTATGCCGAAAGCGCTGATCCCGCTATTCCTTGAGCCCTGCCACTTTTCCTCTCAAGACGGTGATGGACGCCTTCGGCAAAGTGAATGCAGTTTGTGGTCCCGCCGCCAGAACGGTCGCAACTGGCGGATGATCCGGGTCCGCGTGACTGTTGGGGCCGTCGTTAATCCACACATACTGGTCGCTGCCGAAAGTCACGAACGTGACCGGCCCGGAAAACGAGACACTCTGCTTGCTCTTGGCATCCTCGAACTGCACGTGCACGGTATGCGGATTAGTCTCGTCCCTGTTCACCAGCATCAGCGACCAGTTTCCGTCGGGGCGATGCACCGCATACGATGTGACCAACACATTGCCTTCGGCGTCCTTAACGTCGTTGTTCTTCAGGTCAATGCCCGAAGGGAACATGTAATGCATGCCCGAGTGGTGCTGCACCCACTCCAGGTTAATCATGTGAGCCGCGAAGTAGGGCGAAGTGTATCCCTGGATGTCATAATCTTCGTCCGAAACAAAGTTCGACCATGAAGCCCACCCGAGGCAACTCTTCTGAATGCCCTGTGGCTGGATTGGCGAGTGATAGAACGCAGCACCTCCGCCTTCGAAGAAAGAGCCCACGTTGTCCGCCAGCCAGAGCGCGGCAAAGATTGTGGTCATCGGGCCGGTGAGCTGGGAGGCGAGATGGTTCTCGGTCACCATCAGCGGCACCTCTTTGGGAACCCCGTCGTCCCTCCACACCTGCAGAATGTGCTTCATCAACTGCGGTTCCGTATACAGAGTCTTCCAGGTGATCGCGCACGCCTCGAACGGATAGTGCTCGAACGAGACGAAAGCCAGGTCGGAGATGCGTCCATGCGTCTTTAAGTAATCGACGAAGCGTCCCATCCAGGAAATTCGGCCCTGCGCGTCGGGCCAGACTCGAATGTCCTCATTCACTCCTTCAAAGATCGGCCCGCCCAGCTTGAGCCTGGGATCGACTTTGTGAATAGCCGCGGCCCACTGAATATACAAAGCCCCATAGTCTTCCGGCATGGCGTGCTTGCCGTCTGGCTCCTCGCCCAGTTCGACGTATCCGATGCTATAGCCGCGCTTTTCAAGATAGGCAATCTGCGCAGCTGCGTCATCCGGCGTCCCGTAAAGCATGGTCACCGGAATCATCGCGGGGAGATTGTTGGTGAGTCCGCTGGTGAAGAAAAGATCAAAGCCGCTGTGCTGGTAGCCACCTGTGGCATTCGCGTCTCCGGCCGAATGCCACGGATCAATCGACGAAGAGCAGTAAGTGGTCGGTTGATCGCCCATGTTCTTCTCGACCTCGGCAAAAGCACCGCTGGAATCAATGGTCCCGAGGTGAATCGACTGAATCGCATATCCCACGCAGTTGCGGAGGTCGTCCGATCCATGCAGATCGCAGGTGTTCGAGGACTCCGACATCAGAACTCGCACGTACTGCGTGTTGACAGGCGCATCCGCGAGGTTCAAGTTGACAGTCCCACCCTGCGCGTTTTTTATTGCGCCTGCAGAAAATGTCTTCCATTCGCCGAGCGGGCCCTCGTCGAAGTCGAGCGCACGTTTTCCCACCCAATACTCCACTTGATAGGTCGTCGCATACGGGCTGGCCCAAGCGATGCGGATTGCATTCACTGGCTTTTCGGCTTGCAGGTCAACGACCACCCACTGCGGATGCAGGGCGTCGCTCTCGCCCGTGAACTTGCTGGTGAGATATGGATTGCTCTTCCAATAGATAAGGTTGGGGCCCTGCAGCGGACGATCTCCGCTGGTCGAGAAACCGCGGTGCGGCAGGGCGTAGGAAAGTATGTAGCGGGTCGGTTCTTTGAGTTCGGTGCTGCCGGTAAAATACCCGCTTTTGTGTGCGGGATCGCTCCAGGTTCCATTCTCAGTCCAGTGCCACGCAGCCATGCGTAGCTCCGAGTTGTTGCGATAAGTAATCGGACCCCAGCCCGCCGAAAGAGACTCCTGGATGATGTGTGGCGTATAAACCTTGTCGATCCTGTCATGAGACAGGACATCAATTGAGCTGCCGAGAGCGCTGTCGGGGTCGAATGAGTTGATGGCATGGCCCGGAGTAGCATCGACGTGAACGGTCGCCGGCGGCGGGTCGGCGGCGTGCGCCGATTGACCGATCGCAGCGGCACTGTGCACGACAACAAGAAGAGCGACGATCGTAAGGCCACTTCTGGTTAACCGCTCTTCAGCATTGCTTCGACGGAAACTACAGACCGTAAGCCCCCCAAACTTCATCGCAGTCCCCTAGTTCGTTGACAATATCCGAAACTCTAATGCGGCGAGCCGGCCCTTTCGAGGGGTAGCCCTCGCGCCGCACGCACTGCGTCCACCAGCTCGCGAGCCGCCTGCGTGATTTTTGTGAGATTTCCATCGCGCAGCGCCGCCGCATTCACCAGATCGCCGCCCACCCCCAAAGCAAATGCTCCGGCGGCAATGTAATCGGCGGCGTTCGAAGCATTGACTCCGCCAGTGGGAATCAGGGAGACGTGCGGAAAAGGACCCCTCAAAGATTGCAAATATTTTGCTCCACCAACGTTGCCACAAGGGAAAATCTTGATCAGCTTTGCTCCGTTGTCCTGCGCGTGCATGAGTTCGGTTGGCGTCAGCGCTCCAGGGATCGCGAGCTTAGCGCAGGCCTGCGCCACGGCAAGCACGTGAGTCGACAGACCTGGGCTCACCAGGAACTCAGCTCCGGCACGAATGCACTGCTCGGCCTGCTCGCCGGTCGTAACCGTACCTGCCCCAATCAGCGCCGCACTCCCGTGTTCCCGCACTACATGCCGAATCACGGACGTCGCGTTCGGTACAGTCATGGTTATTTCGAGGATTGGAATGCCCCCAGCACAGATGGCTTCTACAGCCCGGGTTGCATCTTCGACGCTTGCGGCCCGCACCACGGGCACCACGCCAATCTCTCCAATCCTGCGAATCACGTCCTCGATGGTCATAGGGTGGTCTCGTGCTGTCTGTACCAAGTCTGATTCTTAACCAACGTTCTCTAGTGCTGTCTCAACGGGCGATGCGCGCGGTTTGCGTCTTCATCGCCTGCAATACCTCGTCCAGCGTTGCCATCGTCGTATCGCCCGGGGTGGTCATTGCGAGCGCGCCGTGCGCCGCGCCGCAGTCGACGGCCCACTGCGGGTCTTTTCCCGATAGAAATCCATAAATCAATCCCGACGCAAAAGAGTCGCCTCCGCCCACGCGGTCGTAAATTTCAAGGTTCTCGCGAACCCGCGCCTGGTAGAACTGGCCTTCGGAATAGCACATTGCTCCCCAATCGTTTATAGTCGCCGACTTCGCATGCCGCAGAGTCGTCGCGATGACCGCCAGCTTGGGAAACTCCTGTACCACTTTTTCGATCATTTTCTTGAAGTTGTCCGGATCGAGCTTGGAGTGCTGTTCGTCGAGACCCTTCACCTCAAAACCCAAAGCGGCGGTGAAGTCTTCTTCATTTCCGAGCATCACATCGACGAGCGGCGCGAGCCGCCGGTTCGTCTCCTGGGCTTTGGATTTCCCTCCAATCGACTTCCACAACGACGCGCGGTAGTTCAGGTCGTAGGAAACAATCGCGCCTGCCCGCTTCGCCGCTTCCATGGCCTCTAGGGCGACGAGTGGTGCAGTCTCCGACAGCGCGCAGTAGATTCCACCTGTGTGAAACCAGCGCGTTCCGTCCTTAGTGAAAATCTCCTTCCAATCGATTTCGCCGGGCTTCAATTGCGAGACCGCAGTATGCCCGCGATCCGAACATCCTAGCGGCGCGCGGACTCCAAAACCTCTTTCAGTAAAATTCAACCCGTTGCGCACGCTCCGTCCTACTCCGTCATAAGGCACCCAGCGCACATATTTCTGACTGACGCCGCCCTGGAACATCAGGTCTTCGACAAGGCGTCCCACCGGATTATCCGCCAGGGCAGTGATGACTGCCGTGTCCATCCCAAAGCAGCGCTTGAGCCCGCGGGAGACGTTGTATTCGCCTCCACCCTCCCAAGCGCGAAAATGGCGTGTCGTCGCGATGCGCTCATCGCCGGGATCGAGGCGCAGCATGACTTCACCCAGGCTGACCAGGTCCCAAATGCAGCCGCTCTTCGATTTAATGTTCAACGATTTGACGTTCAGCTTCGCCATGATCTGATTTTCACAAACTCGCACGCGCCACCGGTGATCGTCTGCCAGACTGATCCGGCAGATGCCCGGCACCATGAATCTGCGCCGCGCTCGCGTCCGCCGCAGAAACTCTGAGTTGCCGCGTTGGATCCACGACGAGCCAGCTCAGCGCACCCACGACGCATAACCCAGCCGCCACCAAAAATGAAGTTGTCCAGCCAAATCGAGTGGCGATCCAGGGAGTGAGAGAAGCCGTCAGTGCCGCTCCAATCTGATTGCCCATATTCATGAAGCCCGACACCGAGCCTGAAGACGCGCCGGCAATATCAGCAGTCACCGACCAGAAGGAACTCTGCGACAAGTAAAGTGCACCAGCTCCGCCTGCGAGCACTACGCTGGCCAGCCGTGCACTTTGAACCTGCGAACCGAAGGCGATGAATATCCCCGCCACTGCGATCGCAAATGCCGCCACACCGCAACGCCCAACCCTCGGCCCTAGCCGCTTCGTAAGCCGGTCGTTGATTGCTCCTCCTAAAAGGCAGCACATGAGCATCGCCAGAAAGGGCAGCATGGTATAGAACGCGCTCGCCTTCAAATCCAGGCCGCGTACCTTGGCGAGGTAACGATAGAACCAGCTGAAGAAGATCCACGCCACATAGCCGTAGCAGAAATAGCTGAGCGTGACGGCCCAGACTTCTTTGCTTTGCATCACGCGCCGCCAGGGCATGAGAGCATTCGGATCATTCTTCGACTCTGCCTGTGTCAACCCAGACCGAATCAGGGCTAACTCGTAGGCGGTTACGCCCGCATGTTCGGCGGGAGTATCGCGGGCAGTCACGAACCAGACCGCTCCCGCGGCAAATCCAATGATGGAGCACACCCAGAACGACGACCGCCAGCCGTAACGAAGCATGATCTCCGTTATGAGCAGGGGCGTAAGACCAGCACCTGCTCCCACGCCAGCGAAAATCAAGCCATTCGCGATGCCGCGTTCCGAGGTCGGAATCCAACGCGCAATGAATTGATTCGCGGACGGATAAATGACTGCTTCGCCCGCACCCAAAAGAAATCGAATCACGACGAAAATAAGAATTGCCCCACTAATGTTCGCCGGAACCATGGCAGTCAGAGCAGTGAAGATTCCCCACCACATGACGCCCGCGGCCAACACCCGGCGCGGTCCGAATCGATCGGCCAGCCTCCCGCCAACCGTCTGGAACAACGCATACCCGACCAGCATTGCGCTGAACACTTTGCCCAGCTGCACATCGCTGAGATGGTAGGCCTCCGCGATCGACCCGCCGGCGATGGAAATGTTAACCCGGTCGAGATAAGACACGGCGCTGAGAACGAACAGCCAAGACACAAGGAACCAGCGAACATGGCTCGTTCTAGCACCGTTCATCGCAGGATCTTCCTCAGTTACGCCGCGTGCTCGCGCAGAAGCCGCGAAAGTTGCTCGGCAACGATTTTGTCTTCACCGGGTTGCAGCATGAACGCACTCATGGATAACCCCGGATGTCCCTCGCCGCCTCCAATCACGATGGAAGGCTTCGAAGTGCGCAGCAGTTTTGACACTTGTTGCGGCGTCAAGGAAATGCGCGCCGCATCCCACGTGATCCGCATATGCGGCACGTGATTGGCGATGTCCGGCACAAAAAACGACGTGCTCACGCCAGGAACTTTCTTGAGTTCATTCGAGATTCCCTCCAGCCGGTCCTGCCATTCCTTGGCCAGAGCCTCATGGTCCTCGGCGAGAAAAAGCTCAAGCGCCTTCACCATGCCCAGGATTTCTTCTTTGCCGACTTTCTGGCTGCGCCCAAGCGTGTCCTCGTGCGGACTGTTATTGAGCAGCGCATTCGCTACCATGTCCTTGCGCCCGACCAACAGCCCGGCGCACTGCGGCCCCCGAATCGCCTTCCCGCCGCTGAACGTCACCAGGTCGTAGCCCATGTTGGTGTAGTCCCAAAGATGCGATACAGGCGGCGTATCGGCCGCGGCATCGTTCATGCAGGGAATGTTGTATTGCTTTGCCAGCTTCACCCAATCATCCACTTTGATCTGTCCGGCGGCGTTCGCAAAGTTGGAGAAGTGCATCATCGCCGTGCGGTCGTTTATCGCTGCGCGCAATTGATCGACAGTTTCAATCTCAATCAGCTTGATGCCCGTGGACCGCAACTGGTGATCAAACGGATTGCGATGCGATTTCTGGATGATCACTTCTGACTTCATGCCGGTCAGATCGGGCAATTGCCGGATCAAGGCCTCGTTCCCGCCCGTCAGAATTCCCGCCAATCCGGATTGAATCGCCGCCGCAGCGCCAGACGTGACCAGAGCCGTATAACCCTCCGGCAACTTCAGCATTTCTGCGATACGTCTTCCCGCTGCCACCTCCAGTTCCGGGATGCTCACAAAGTGGCGTCCAGCCATCGTCATGACGGCCTCAAGCTCGGGGTGGGGAAGGGAACCGCCCAGCATCGTCATGGTCCCTTCACAATTAATCACTGTCGTAACCCCAAGCTCTTCGTACGGATTACCGCTCCGCCCAAAACCGCTGACCGCCGTACTGGCGCTAGCGGCCGCACGATTCCTTCCAAAAAGCTTGCGTGGCGCCAGAATCGAACCCGAGAGGATCGAGCCTGCAACCACTCCAACGCTGCCGAGAAAGCCTCGGCGATTCCACTTTGACCTGAGTCCCATGAACCGAGCTCCTCTGGCGCTTACTTGGCGACCGCGGCGATGCAATTGATTTCCACTAGCGAGTCTCCAGGCAGAGCAGCAACCGCAACCGTTGTGCGCGCCGGTCCGCCATGAGGGAAATAGGTCGAGAACACCTTATGCATTCCATCCCAGTGTTCGATCTTCACTAGGAAAACATTCAACTGAAGAATGGTGTCCATGGTCCCTCCGCCAATTTCCACGTGTTTCTTGATCTTGTCCATGACCATGGTCGTGTGGGATTCGATCGTCCATTCTTTCGAATCTCTCGAATCGTGGGCGCCCTGCCCAGCGACATAAATCAGCCCATGGTAGACAACCACCGGCATGATCGCGTCCTTCTCACTGCCCGGTTTGCCTTCACTATTCATCTTGCGGATTCCGCCCGCCTCTTGCGCGGCGGAACCCTGAGCCAATGCGCGGCGGGCAACAAGGTTGCTGTAACTCCCAGAGCGGAAAGCACGGAAGCGCACCGGGCTGCAAACGTCCTGCGAGTAAAAGTCGAATTCATACATTTCCTCCTTCCAATATAACCTTCGAGATCCGTGCTGCGATCAAGGCAACGCAAAGCTGAAGACATCACTACCTGCGGCAATCGCCACATACTGTTTCCCAGCGATTGCGTAGCTCATAGGGGACGCACTGATATCCTGCCCGGTATTGAAATGCCAGAGCGCTTTGCCACTTCGCGCATCTACGGCTTCAATCGAGCCGGCATCGTCCCCGAAAAACACCAGATCGCCCGCCGTCGCCATGGTTCCGCCTGAGGAGCGTCCTCCCCCGGTTTGCGGATATTTCCAGGCGATCGAATTTGTATCCAGACTGAAAGCAACCAGAACCTTCTGGGAAGGTTCACTCGCAATACGTTTTACTCCAGTTGAGTAGTAGCCTTGACCCTCCTGAAAAGGTTGTGGCTTGAAAAAGAAGGTTTCACATTGCTCCAGAGCCATGAAATAAACCGAGTGGGTGGACTCGCTATAGGAAGGCGCAAACCAATTCGTCGCTCCCGCGAAGCCAGGGCAAACCCTCGTTCCCTCGGCTGTCGGCTGGACCTCAGTTCTCAAAGGCCTGCCCTGCGCATCGACTCCCTTCGCCCAGTTCAGCTTTTCCACGAACGGCATTGCCGATAGAAACTTTCCGCTCGTGCGATCGAGAACATAGATGTAGCCGTTTCGATTTGCCTCTACCAGTAGTTTTCGCGGCTCGCCCTGATAAACGGCGTCAATCAGGATCGGAGTCTCCACCGCGTCATAGTCGAAGAGATCATGCGGCGTAAACTGAAAATACCACTTCAACTTCCCAGTATCGGGATCCAACGCCAACACGCAGTCCGTATAGAGGTCGTCCCCGGGGCGCACACTACCTTCAAAGTCCGGTGAGGGATTGCTGGTACCCCAGTAAATCGTGTTGAGCTGCGGATCGTAGGTTCCCGGCATCCACGTAGTTCCGCCACCGTGTAGAAACAGCTTTCCGGGCCAACTGTCAGATCCGAATTCGCCCGGCCCCGGTATGGTCCAGAATCGCCACGCCAGCTTACCGGTCAGCGCATCGTAGGCGGCAACAAAGCCTCGCACGCCGTCATCGCCCCCGGAGGTCCCGACGAGCACTTTATCTTTGACGACAAGCGGTGCGCTGGTTGCGCCGTAATTCTTGTTCCAATCCGCATAAGCCACGTCCCAGATCAAATTGCCCGAGCGCGCATCCAGGCAGAGCAGATGCGCATTGTCCGTCTCCATGTAAACCCGGTCGTGCCACAGCCCGACGCCTCGGTTGATGTGCCCCGCTGCGTCATCGATCAATCCTTCCGAAATTGGCCACGAATGGTGCCACACGACTCGCCCGGTACGCGCGTCGAGCGCGGACGCATCATTCGAAGCTGTCACGAACATCATTCCGTTCACCACCAGTGGAGTGACCTCCAGACGCTTCGAGTCGCGCGCATGAAAAACCCACTCTGCCCGCAGACCGGCAACTTTGCCTGAGTTGATTTCCCCAAGGCTGCTGTAGCGCCTGCCGGAATAGTCCCCGTTGTAGGAAGTCCAGTTGGCCGCGACTGGCTGAAGCAGAAGATCTTCAGACCGCACATCGATTGCCGTGAATATGTTCGCTGGTGAGTCACCTCCTGCCCGAGCTGCCGCGCAGGCAAAAACAACGGTGATCAGCGCCGCCATCCGCTTAGAGAGGTTTCGCAAGCGCTGCCTCCCCGGCATTATTTTTTCGCAGTGGCGAGCGGTAACCAGCTGTCCGGTATCCCAACTCATGCGAGATTTGCAGTCCAGCTGTTTGAATCAGCGGCGCGAGCTGCCGCAAACGCGTAACTGCCATCCGTACCACAGGCGCGGTAATGCTGAGGCTCGCATTCACGCCGCCGGCGTGGTCCCAGATGGGAGCCGCGACGCAACGTATGTGGAGTTCGTGTTCCTCCAGATCGCAAGCGTAGCCATTCTTTCGGACTCGATACAGCTCAGCGTCCAGCTCCTGCAGATTGCTTACGGTGTTCGGAGTTAAACACTTCAATCCCAACTGTGGGAGCACTCCTTCCCGCTCTTCGTGCGCCATGTAGGCCAGCATGACCTTACCCACCGCAGTGCAATACAGAGGAACGGCAGCGCCGATGCGGGAGTGAATTCGCAACTGTTCAGGTGAATCAAGCTTCTCAACGTACACCGCGGAGAGCCCGTGGCGCACGGTCAGATGAATCGTTTCCCGAGTTTGACGGTTTAATTCCTGAAGGTACGGCAGGCTCACCCGGCGAATATCGAGTTGCCCCAGCGCGACCTGACCGATCGCAAAACACGCGATTCCCAGGTGATACACGCCATCGCCGCTGCAGTTCAAAAAGCTCGCACTCTCCAGGTTCGCCAGGAAACGATGGACCGTACTCACCGGCAGACGGGACAATCCCGCAACTTGCTTCGCCGTCAGCCCATGCGGCGACTCGCTGAACAGCCGCAAAAGCCGCAGCCCACGCTGCAGCGCGGTGATGTTGTAACTTCGCTTTGGACTATCAACCATGAGAACCGTATGAAATCCGCATCAACACAAAATGAAAGTGCGAATTATCTGATGAAAGTCGATTTTATGCAATAGGAGTCTTTTCCCTACAGTCTGCCAAACTTCTTAACCGCCTCCACGATCGATTTCATCTGTTCGATCACGGCGTACATCGAATGCTCTTTGAAATCCATTTGTTGTGCGAGGGTCAACACTTCCTGGGCCCGGGCTCTGGGGACCACCACCACCCCATCGCTATCCGCCGTGACAATGTCACCCGCATTCACCGTCACTCCGTCGCAGGTCACCGGAATCTGGGATCCTCCAAATCGGTAGTGATGCACCGAAGTCGACGGCACGATGCCGGTCGCATACACGGGGAAGCCGATCTTGCGCAGATAGGCCACGTCGCGTACTCCTCCATCGATCACTGCTCCGGCATATCCGCGCGCAGCCATCGCCGTGCCCATCAGTCCACCCATTCCGGCGATGTCCTCGCCGTCTTCGACCACCATCACGTAAACCGAATCCGTGGATCCCTGGTCAATGGCCGCCAGCATTCCATTCAACGCAGTCGGATCGCTGTTGCCTTCGTCTTTTTTGAGCAGCACCGTCCGAGCAAAGCCGGCAAACTTTGCAGTCAGGATCGGATGCATCTTGTGACTCATGTACATTCGCTTGCCGGTCAACTGCTCCAGCGCATCCGAGACCGAGGCCACTTCCACCCGACGAAAGTCAGCAATCAAGGCGCTGTCTGTTTGCGCCGCTGTCGTTCCGATCGTGGCCTGCGCCCGCAGAAATCTTGCCCCGCACAAGATGGCGCTCAAAAGGCCGATGGATACCAGAGATGCTGCAATAGTGTGGGATTTCACAAAGCCGCGAAACTTGTTCATTTCGTCCTCCCGGATGTATATATGTGCGCGGACTCTAACACCATTTTTCGCCGCGTGGAAGAGTCAATCCATTTACTCGAGGGGAACGAAAAATGAGGATGACAATCAAGACCAGAGCAGTCCAGGGGTTTCTATGGGCTTTCGCGATCGCGCTGACCGCAGGCCTTGTCGCGCAGCGCAGCTATGGCCAGGAACGGAGGGCAATCAATCTATCACCCGCCCGAGGACTTCCCTTTAGCGACGGAGTTGTAGCTGGCAACACTCTGTACGTCGCAGGCCAGGAGGGTACCGACGACGCCAACAAGCTAGTCGCGGGAGGCATCGGTCCCGAAACCACCGCGGCCCTCGACAATATTCAGAAGGTCCTGAAAGCCGCTGGCTTCGAACTGAAAGACGTAGTCAGCGTGACGGTCTACCTCGCCGACATTCACGAATTCCCGGACATGAACAAGGTTTACAAGAGCGTCATGCCTGACCCAAAGCCGGCTCGCGCAACCATTCAGGCCGCGGCCCTGGTCAACAATGCCCGAGTTGAAATCTCGGCCATCGCGGTAAAACAGAAGTAGATTGTCTCCCTGCTCGTGAAGCGGAGTGCTGTGCTCGCCCCCGGGAAAAAGTGTGCTCCGGAAGCCTAGATTGCTTTTCTTAATCGCTTCTAGAGCGCAAAAAAGGTTGACAGGCCTAGTGTGCTTGAGATAAACCGTGGTCCATACTGTGCCTTGTATTTTCACAACTCAGTAATAAGTTTTCACCAGATGGAAATGGCAAACGTTGGCGTTGAATCGGGCGGAAGCCTCGGGCAGGAGAGCAGCTATGCGTAATCCTCGGTGGGCTGTGGTCGCGGTACTTGCGTTCGTGCTTTTCGCATTGGCGTTTGCTTCGGCAAGCATCACCGGCAGCATCTCCGGCGTGGTTACAGACAAATCGGGTGCCGTCATTTCCGGCGCGACGGTGGTCGCGACGGATACCCTGACCGGGGTCCAGACCACTCAAAAGACCGACTCCAAAGGCTTCTACAATCTCCCCACGCTGGCCGTCGGAACCTACAACTTGGAAATCAGCCAGGTCGGCTTCAAGACTTACCGTCAGACCGGAATCGTGATCGACGCCAATTCTGCCATTCGAGTCGACGCAAGTCTGGCCATCGGCTCGATCAGCGAGAAGATCGAGGTCAACACCGAAGCAGCTCAAGTGGAGACCCAAAGCACGCAGATGGGAGAAGTCATCGAAGGCGCGAAGATGACCTCCGTACCCCTGAATGGACGCAGCTTTCTTGATCTGTTATCTCTGCAGCCGGGGGTTTCGCCTTACAAGAATACAGATCAGATGACGAATGGAATCGGCATGGATCCGACAACTGTGTCCGGCGATCTAACCAATGGAACCCAGTCCGTAGACGGTGGCCGCACCGGTTCGAACGGTTTCATGGTGAATGGAGCAGACGCGCAGGAAGGTGTCCACAACGGAGCGGCAATTGTTCCGAATCTTGACTCCATCTCCGAATTTCGCATCATCACCAATAATTTCAACGCCGAATATGGAAACTTCAGCGGCGGCCAGGTCAATGTCGTCACCAAGTCCGGAACCAATCGATTTCACGGCGATCTGTTCGAATTCCTCCGCAACACCGATCTCGACGCCGCGAACTACTTTACGGGGCGTGGAGTCTTTATTCAGAATCAGTTTGGCGGAGTTTTCGGTGGGCCGATAAAGAAAGACAAGGTCTTCTTTTTTGGCGACTATCAGGGAACCAGGCAGATCCTGGGCCAGTCGCAAAGCTTCCCCGTTCCTTCGTTGGCCGATCGCGGCGGCAACCTATCGGATCAGGCAAGCTCCTTCTCCAACTCAAACGACGCGAACGGCAACCCGATCGCAAATCCGGTAAATGGGTCTTTCTGGGCAGGAATCCTGCAAGGGCGTTTGCCGGGGCAAACGGTCCTGAGCGGAGAGCCGTATTACTACACCGCAGGCATGGTCAATCCTGCAACGATCAACTCGCAGGGGGTCGGCACCCAGTACGCGACTAGCTGCACCACTACTGATCCTGCGACAGGGTGTGTTTTCCCCAATGCATCCATTCCGACCACGGCCTGGGATCCCGTTGCAACGGCCACTCTGCAATATATTCCCCAGCCCACAACTGGCTTCCTCCTGAATGGAGGCCCGGCCTTCGAAACCGCGGCCTATAACGGGAAACTAACGGACAACAAAGGCGGCGTTCGCCTGGATACGAATACGCATTACGGTACTTTGTTCGGATACTACTTTTTCGATCAATTCACAACCACTACTCCCTATGCCCAGGGCATCAATGTCCCGGGCTTTGATAGTAGTGTTCTGGGTCGTGCGCAGATGATAAATCTCGGCCTGACCACTACGATCAACAACTCCACCATCAATGATGTTCGCTTGGTGTTTCTGCGGAACCGTTATTTCGGAGGAGTTCCCATTGGCGGCACGGGCGTTCCGTTGACGTCTCTAGGCTTCACGGCTCCTGCAGGTACAGGCGCCGGCTTCAACGGCGGTATCGCCACCATCAATCCGGCATTGGAAGGGGTTCCGTCTCTATTCTTCAATAATTACACTTTTGGGCTTCCGCAAGATGCCTTGCGAGAATTCAACAACACGTTCCAGGTTCTTGATAATTTCACAAAAATTGTGGGCACCCACACCATCCAGTTCGGCGTAGACGTTCATTACGATCAGATTAACGAGCGCAACTACGATGACGTCAACGGGGCATTTGGTTTTAATGGGCAGGAGACTGGCCTGGATTTTGCCGACTTCCTGATTGGCGCTCCGCAGAATTTTACTCAGGCCAGCCAGCAGATTCTTGACTCACGCAGCAGATACTTCGGCGGTTATGTGCAGGATAGCTGGCGCGCGCGGCCAACCCTGACCATCAACCTCGGCCTTCGCTACGACATTATGATGCCCTGGTATGACACCCAGAAAAAGCTGGAAACAGTGATTCCCGGTGAACAGTCTGCAATCCTTCCCGACTGCGCCGACAGGTCTGGTCATTCCAGGAGATCCGCATGTGCCGTCCACGTTGGCCCCCACGCGGTACAACAACTTTGCCCCCAGAATTGGACTCGCGTATTCACCCGATGTCACGGAAGGCCTGCTCGGCAAGATTCTTGGCGGACCGGGTAAGAGCAGCATTCGCGCTGGTTACGGTATTTTCTACAGTTCCATTGAAGATGCTACCGGCTTCGTGGAAGTTGGGGATGCACCGTTTGGTTTGTATTATTCTTCCCCGGTTCCCACACTCATGGAAACGCCATTTATTGATCGTGCCACGGGGAATAATGAAGGACAGAAATTCCCCTTCGTGTTTCCCTCAACTAACGTGGGGCCGAAAAATCCGGACACCACGTTTAATTGGGTGCAAGCCACCCCAATTTCCGGCTCTGACTACCTGAATCCTCACGACAAAATACCGAACGTGCAGGAGTTTGAGTTGTCCCTGCAGCGCCAACTGGGATCCTCCACGGTATTGAGCGTCAGTTATGTGGGTTCGGTGGGCCGGCACCTCTTAACTTTTGAAGATGTCAATCCAGGGGATCCAGCTCTCTGCCTCTTTTTGAACAATCCGGCTAATCTTCAGCCGGGCAGTCCAACGTGCGGCCCTGGTAACGAGGATCCGGGTTCGGGTTCGCCCATAGTACTGCTCGACCCAATAAACAACCCCGCTCCCGGATTTCCCGGGGTCCCGTTCGTTTGCCAGCACCCGCCTGCTCAGGGGGCTGAATTCACCTACCGCGAATCCCTTCGGCAGCAACGCCGACATGAAAACGGTTGCCAGCTCGAGCTTCAACTCTCTGCAGGTAAGCCTGAAACACAATACAAAGTACGTCAATTTCCTGGTGGCTTACACCTATGAAAAATCGATCGATAACGGTTCGACATCGTTCGATGCAACCAATGTGTATAACTCCGCACTCAGCCGCGCCTTGTCGATTTTCGATGTTCCCCAAGACCTGACGGTGAGCTACACAGTCCAGTTGCCTTTTGACCGGCTTACTGGCGGCGCCGCGAAGAGACTCACCGCCGGCTGGGCTTTGTCTGGTATCGCGACATTCGCCAAAGGCGAGCCCGTCCAGCTCAGTGAATCCGATGACAACTCGCTGAGCGGAACTTTCGACGGCACCATCGACGAGCCTAAGGTCGTTCGGCGGCGGCCCCTTGTTTATAAACCGGAATCCGCGAATTCAGCGGACAACCCTACTTCAACCCAAATTACTTCGCTCCAGAAGACCTCGGGACGGTCGGAAATGCCATGCGCCGTTTCTTCAGTGGGCCGGGGATCAACAACTTTGACATGGCCTTGCTGAAAGATACACGGATCACCGAAAGCGTGTCGGCGCAGTTCCGTGCCGAGGCGTTCAATGTCTTCAATCACGCCCAGTTCATGAACCCATCGGGACAGGTTCGACAACTCGGGTCAGGGCGGTTTTGGATTTGTGACTGGCGCTCGCGATCCACGCATCATGCAGATCGCCTTGAAGTTCTTGTTCTAGGCCGTGTTTCGCCAATGCTCGCAAGACCCAGGTCACAATCCGTGCTGGTTCTGGCGGCCCTGTGGGCCGCCAGTTGCTTTGCCGCCTGGTCGCAAACCCGCCAGCAACCCTCCCGCAGAAAAACATCAGAGCGGCTCTCGACTCGAGGCAAGCAAACTTTCGCCTCGACCTGTGCACACTGCCACGGCCTCGACGGACGAGGCGGCGAACGCGCCCCCAACATCGCCGAAAATCCAAAAGTCCAGCGCTTCTCCGATCGCAGATCTCGCACATTATTGAGAACGGCATTCCCGGCACCGCAATGCCGGCCTTCCACTCCCTCGAAACTTCTGACGTCAAAGCCGTAGTGGCCTACCTGCGCACTCTTCAGGGGACAAAGACAAACTCTCAAGCTGCCCGGCGATCCGGTCCGCGGAGAGACAATTTTCTTCGGCAAGGCGGGATGTTCCGGCTGCCACATGGTTGCCGGCAAAGGCGGCTTTATCGCCTCTGATCTGTCCGCGTACGCTCGCACTCATGCGGTGGAGCAGATTCGGAGCGCGATCACCGATCCCGCTCCCGCCAGCGACCGGCAGGCGCGACTGGTGACGGCGACCACTCGCAGCGGCGAGAAAGTTGTCGGCAGAATTCGCAATGAAGACAATTTCTCTCTGCAGTTGCAGACGCTGGACGGGGCGTTTCACTTTGTAACGAAGTCAGATCTCGAGGGTCTGGAATACAATTCGCAAACCCTGATGCCCTCTGACTACAGTTCCACTCTCAGTCCCGACGAATTGAATGATGTCGTCAGTTATCTGATAAACGTGGCGAGTGCCAACACGTCGGGAACTCCCAAGAAAGCGGATGAATTTGAGGAATAGGCAGGACTGCTCATTTGGACGTCTCGAGACGTAATTCAAGAGTTCATCCCAGGAGAAAAGGCATTCGCATGAATCGCAGCATGAAAATCCTGCATACCTTCATCATCGCAGCCGTAGTGCTTATTGCGGTCAGAGCGTCAGGTTTTCTGAGTGCCCCACGCGCGCCTCGGGAGTTCAAGCTGCAAGCCGAATCGCCGCAGTTCTGGGATCTGGTGGATCACAACGCCAAGCTCGGCGTCGTGGGCACGGGCTTCGGGTTTACCGAGGGCCCGGTTTGGGACGAGGCAGGATTCCTCTACGTAAGCGACGAAACCATCAACAAGATTTTCCGCCTCCATCCCGATGGCAAGAAGGAGGAAGTGATTGCGCTCGGCGATCCCGACGGCAACACCTTCGATCGCCAGCATCGCCTGATCGATTGCGCCAGCGTGTTGCGCGCCATCATCGAAGTAACTCCAGAAGGAAAATACAAAATTCTGGCCGACCATTACGAAGGCAAGAAACTGAACAGTCCCAACGATGTGATCGTCGGTCCCGATGGCGCTCTGTACTTCACGGATCCGACCCTGGATCTGGTTGCTGGAGAAAAGCAGGAAATTCCGTTTCAGGGCGTTTACCGCCTCGACGGCAAAGGCAATGTGAAGTTACTCACCAAGGATCTGACGCAGCCGAACGGTCTGGCTTTTTCGCCGGATGGCAAACACTTCTACGTTGACGACAGCGAACAAAGAAACATCCGCGTCTACGACGTTGCTGCCGACGGAACCCTCACCAACGGCCGCATCTTCGGCGAGGAGCCGGGCGGGAAAGGCGAGGGCGTGCCCGATGGAATGAAAGTGGATAAGAACGGCAACCTCTTTGTCACCGGGCCCAAAGGCATCTGGGTCTGGGACGCCAAAGGCAACCATCTCGGCACGATCGTCATGCCGGAACAGCCGGCAAATCTGAACTGGGGCGACAAGGATTATCGAACTCTATACATCACAGCCACCACGTCGGTCTATCGCCTGGAGATGAAGACGCAAGGTTTCGTGCCGTACTTGTAAGCGGCTGCGACGAACTGGACTAGCTTGGTGCGAAAGGGGGGACTCGAACCCCCACGGTTTTACCCGCCAGATCCTAAGTCTGGTGCGTCTGCCAATTCCGCCACTTTCGCCATGCTCACGATTATACAAAGAGGATGGAGTTCTGTTCGAAGTGTCCATGCGGGCACGAGTTCTCAGATGAATGCGCGCGTCTGCCGTTCGAGCAGTCACGGAAAACACAGCCGCCTTCGGTCGACACGTTGCCGAGGGGCGCTCGCCAGTGCGAATCGGCTACTGCACGGCGTTCAGTCCCTGATAAATGAACATGCCGGCGAGCACCAGCAACAGAACTCCGGAGCCGGCGCCGAAAACCCAGACCGGGACCGTGAGCCGGTTGACCTTCACCAGCAGTTCCGTCTGCTCCTGCTGCATATGCTGGCTCGCGTCGTCGAGATACAACGACTCTTCCTCATGCATGGTGAGCGTGCTGCGGTAGATGAGGAGAATGATCAGGCCGACGGTGAAAACACCCCACACAATCGCAAGCCCAAGCATTAAAGGAGTCCACGTCCAAGTCATAGGCCACCTCGACAGTTTGCAAGCCTGTTGGGCAAATCCCCCAATCCCAGCATGCGGGCCTCAGCCCACAATCCTCAGACTTGGAGGAACGGCCTAACGCAATCATTATAGACCCCTTGGCAAGTGCTTGCGGGAGGAATCGTCGCCGCGCGTGCCTGGCATCCAACTGCTATAGGACTAGTGGCGGGCGCGGGCCGTACTCTGATTAGCCTGCCAACGCTTGCTACCCTCTGCTATAATGTAGGTACTTTAGAGCCAAGGAGATACGAATGGCCACGACAACCGTCCCAGAAGTGAACACCAACGTCCCGGAAGTGAAGAAAAGACTCCGCCGGTTTCGCTCACGGCCAGCGCGGTTTCCAAGGTGAAAGAGATCATGGGACAGCAGAATCCCGTGCCCGCCGGCCTGCGCATTGGCGTAGTCGGTGGCGGCTGCTCCGGTTTCTCCTACTCCATGCAGTTTGAAAACGCTGCCGGAATGATGGACAAGACCTTCGACATGGACGGGCTGAAGGTGTTCGTCGATGCGACTTCGGTGATGTATCTGAATGGCTGCATCGTCGACTACGTCGAAACCCTGGAAGGCGCCGGCTTCAAGTTCGAGAATCCGAACGTGAAGAGCACCTGCGGTTGCGGATCTTCGTTCAGCGTATAAGACTTTTCAGCGTGGAAGCTTCTCGTCGCAGCAGACTTTAGTGCAAAATCCTTGTAAGAAGAACGGCCTCATCTCATGATGAGGCCGTTTCTGTTTGCCACGCAGATAGTGGTCGATGTCGATCGCGTCACTGCTGTTGCGGCGGGTTCGGGGCGGCTGCGCCGGCGGCGAAGACCCGCCCGGATTCGCATTGTTGCCGAAGCTCGAAGACTGCCCGAACGAACTGCCGCTCCGAAGGAGTTGCCGATTACGAAGAACTGCCGAACGCACTTGCCGTTGCTCGCCCGCCGGTTGCGCACCATTCAGATCGGGTTGCGTCAAACTCCCTGCTGCAGCGCAGGCTGATAGGGCGTGGTGATCAGGCCGCCGCGGTCGATGCGTGGGATCGTACAACAAACTGCCACTCGTTGTATTTCTTCTTGTGATTGAACTCGCGAATAGTGGTTTTCTTGCTGATGCTGGCCACGCCCACAATCGGCCCGCCGACCACGAGTTGGGTGGACGACGACACATCGCTGGCTCCACTGGCGCTAACCTTGTTGGAGCTTGAATCCTCTGAAGTCGACGATATTTGAGATCCGTCAGGAGCTGTAGTCTGATTCGCGGCTCGTACCGTTCGATCCCGGCTGCGATTATTTGAGTTTGCTCCGAAGCCGCTGCTCGAGTTTCCGCCGAATCCCGACGATTGCGAGAACACCCCTTGAACTGTTAACTCCGGAATTGCCAGATCCCGACCGCCGAAACCGGAGCTGCCAAATCCCGAACTGCCAAATCCGGAACTGCCAAATGCCGAGCCGCTCGCTCCCGTACCGTTCATCCCGTGGGAGAGCCGCCGGCGTTGCCCCCGGAATGCTTCCTCCACCGATACTGAAGCCTCCGGCAAGCGTCACGCCCGGTTCGCCGAAGTGGAGCAGTTTGAAGTCCTGGTTCTTGTTGAGCGGATCTTTGTAATGTTTGCGCAGGTAGCGCAGATTGTTGGTGTTGTCGAGATCTTCCAGCTTCGTGGGGTAGCGCCCGAATTTCTTGTAATAGGCGCGGATGGCGCGCGAATATTGCACTCCGCGGTGGATCATTTCCTGTTCCTGGTCCCGCTGCATCTCAAACTTGAATTGGGATAATAACTCCGAGGGCGAAGATGGCCATCAGTGCGACCACCAGAAGCAGCGTGAGCAGGACATATCCCTCTTCCCGCGACGACTCCGGCGACGAGAGCAGGCCGCAGTTTGCGCGCGGTGCTCTCGATTCGCGCATTTGCGCTGCGCAATTTCTTCACGACGGGTTCCCCTGCGTCAGCGGTATGCTCTGCGGCGGACCGCTGCCCACCAGATCCTGGATATCCACGGATGTGGCAGAAATCCGCACAACCTTGTAGCGGCGGTCGACGATCTCGCCCTCGCCCGCAATGAAAACATCATCGCCCTTGGAGAGGAAAATCTTTCTTCGGCTCTCCAGGCCGGTTCGCGAAGCCAAAAAACTTCAGCGGAATCGGCGGCTGTTGCGCCACGCGGCGGTATCGGGATGGTGCAAATCCTACCATCTTTGTTGCCGGCTTTGTCCGTCGTGCCGTGCGCTTGCGGAGTGGGAATCACCGCGTCCGCCTGCGACACAAAAATGTTTCTTCCCGAGCCTTCGTACTTGATCTGCTCAGTCGAGGCCAGTTGCTGCAGGTGCAAGGTGGGGTCGAGGTTCTGCGCCGGGCGCTCTTTTTTCGCCGACGCGGACCCTGAGCCGTGGTGCGCCCCGGGACGGGCAGCGCTCGCCGAAAGCGCGTGCGGGTCCGTCGCAGTCGTCCCGGAGTTGTCGAAGCGATGGTCGAGGAAGAAGGCATGAACCAGTAGGCGACGATCAGAAGCGCCACCACTCCCAGCACCGCCGCCAGGATCATCTGCTTCCGGTTTTCGATTCCCAGCTTCACTACGCGCCCGCCTTCAGATAGGTTTCAAGTTTCATTTGCAGCTTGATCGGACCCTTCTGCTCGCCGCGCCAGCGTGATGCTGCTGATGATGAAAAACATGTCATCGCGTTCCAGCGCATTGATAAACTTCGCCAACGAAACGTAATTGCCTGAGAGGTCCGCTTCCAGTTCGACCGGATGCAGCCCGCCTGCCTCTTCATCCTTACCTTGTATTTCGCCTGCTCGATCGTGACCCCATTGGCCACGGCCAGCTTGCCGAATTCGGTAGGGATCTGCGAGTCCTGGGCGGGAAAACGTTTCTTATAGAAGTCCGTGATCTGCCGGTTCGCCGTGATCACTTTCTTGTCCAGATTCTTCAGCGGCTCAACCTGGTGGGTCTTCGTCTGCAGTTCGGTCCGCAACTGGTTCAGTTCCTGCCGCCGCGAGTCGGTCGAGCCCACCAGCGGCGAAAACAGCACCGCCACGGCCACGACATCCACGCCCAACAGCACCGCCAGGGCGGTCTTGATGTTTTTCCGGGTTTGCCGCAAGTCTGGCATCAGGGCGTGCTCCGCTTTGGATGTCTCCGTCTTCGGGGCCGGCGCCGGCACTGCGCTGTCTCGGGAAGGTAAATCCCGTCGATGTTGAATTGAACGCTGTCCCCACTGCCCGATGTAGCGGCGCTTTCCGTCTCCACATAGGTCTGCGTGAAGTGTCGCGAATCCTCCATGCGGCGAGCCAGTTCGAGGGCCCGGTCGCGATCGCCCGCGACCACCATCTTCAGCGTGAGCTGATTGTCCGCATCCAGTTCGGGATGAATCGAAACCAGGTGGACCCGCGCGGGCATCACTTTCTCGAGATCTTCCAGCACATGCGTCCAGGAAAGCGACTTGCGCTCGATCAATTCGTTAAGAAACTGCGACTGGTCGCGCGTGGTGCGATTTTCCGGCTGGCTGAGAAATGCCTCAGCCTGCTGCGCGGGTCTGGTCGCGCTGCGCGATCTGCGCGCGCAAGCTCGGCGATCTGGGCATGGTCGCGCCGGGCCGCAAACCAATCCGTGATCGTAAGCGTCAGCAGCGCCAGCGTCAGGATCGCCGCCGCCGCCAGAGCCGTCCCCCAGCGCAGCCAGAACTGCCGCGCATCTTCATAGGGCTGGCTCGCGAGATTGATGTCGAGACGCATATTTAATTCAGTGGCCAGTGATCAGTGGTCCAGTAATCGGTCCAGTTAGATCTTTCTGATCACTGATCACTGACCACTGGCCACTGTAGTTACGAAATCAAGGCCCCAACCACGCCGGCCATTCTCCAGCGCGGCACGCGAGCCTCCGGTGCTTGCTCCCAACTGCGAAGAACTCACCAACTCCTGCACTTCCGCGCCGGTCTGCGCGCGCAGCGCCGGAGCCGCACTGCCGGTGTCGGATATCCCCGCGACGAATATCTTTTCGATGTTCAGATGATACGTATCCTGGAAGAACACTACGGAAGGGTAGACTTCCTCAGCCAACTGCTCTCCCGTGATCGTAACCCCGCGCGTATTTTCGAGGGTGCGGAAGAGCTGAAGCTGTTCCGCATTGAGGATCGCGATACTGGTGGTGCGGGCATCCACCTTCACCACCAGAGTGGGACGCTGTCCCTCCGCGGCGCCCAGCGCTGCCAGCATGGAAGGCAATACCACTCCCGGGCTGAATCCGGCGTCGCGGAAAGCGGCCTCGTAGTCTTCCACCACGCTGGCCAGAGCGACCGCGGCCACCACTCGAACCCCATCATTTGTTTTCTGCGCATGGTAGGAAACTCTGGCCTTGTCAACGTCGAACGGCAGAGATTTTTTCAAACGAAACCGCACCACACTGGCGGCTTCCTCGGAGTCGGTGGGCAGGGTATCGAATTCCAGCAGCACCACCCGCACCGCGGCGTCCGGGACCACCGCAATCACATCGTGGGATCGCCCCGCCACACTGCCCAGGGCTCGCTGCACCGCCTAACTCACTGCGTCCCGCTGGCGCAAATTGCCCTCGACCAGATCCGGAACCACGCTGCCCGGTGCCAGTTCGCGCGCCGCGCAGGCTTCCAGGCTGCGGCCATCTTCGGCCAGCCGTCCCACCAGCACGCGGTCGGCGGCGATTTCACACGCCAGCCTGGGTTTTGCCTTGTTGGAACCAGAGCTCATTTCAGGAGTCAACTCTCTTCAAATCAGCGGCCAGTGGCCAGTGATCAGTGCTCAGTGGCCGGTAAGTCTCACTGGACACTTAACCTTCCCGTCACATCTACCTATAATTCAAACGCCATCGCGTGTTAATTGCAATACCTGACAGGGCACTTCAAGTAGTCAGCGGCCAGTGGTCAGAGGGATTGCAAACGAACTGGCCACTGGCCACTGATCACTGGCCACTGCTTCTATCGCATGGCCTCGATGAAGGTGACCTTGTTGATCTCTTTCAACGTGGTCAGGCCAAGCCGGACTTTATCCAGCGCAGACTCGCGCAGGAAACGCATGCCTTCTTCCCGCGCGGCGCGCCGGATTTCCGACGTCGGCCTCTTGTCGAGAATCATCTCCCGGATGCGGTCGCTCAAATCCAGCAATTCGTGAATCGCTGTTCGGCCACGGAAGCCAGTGCCCGCGCACTCGATGCATCCCGGCCCTTCATACAACGCCACCTTCGACCATTGTGCCGGATCCAGTCCGCTGGCCTCCAGCACTTCCGGCGCGTAATTCACCTGTGTCCGGCAGGATTCGCAAATCAACCGCACCAGCCGCTGCGCCAGAATGCAGTTCAACGCCGAGACGAAGTTATAAGGTTCGACGCCCATGTTCAGGAAGCGGCCAATCACGTCGACTACATTGTTGGCGTGGACCGTGGTGAAAACCAGGTGGCCGGTAAGCGCGGACTGAATGGCGATCTGCGCCGTCTCCGTGTCGCGGATTTCGCCGACCATGATTTTGTCCGGGTCGTGGCGCAGAATCGAACGCAAGCCGCGGGCAAACGTCAATCCTTTCTTCTCATTCACCGGAATCTGCGTAATGCCGCGCAGTTGGTATTCGACCGGATCTTCAATCGTAATGATCTTGTCTTCGTCGGTCTTGATCTCATTCACCGCGGCATACAGCGTCGTGGTCTTGCCGCTGCCCGTCGGCCCCGTGACCAGCACCATGCCGTAAGGTTCTTTGATGTAGCGGCGGAACTTGCGCAGATCGTCTTCATCGAAACCAACCACGTCAAGCGTGAGCGTGCGAAACTTCTCGCTCATCGACTCTTTATCCAGCACGCGGAGCACAGCGTCTTCGCCGTGAATCGAGGGCATGATGGAGACGCGGAAGTCGATGGCGCGCCCGTTGTATTTCACCCGGAAGCGCCCGTCTTGCGGCACCCGGCGCTCGGAAATATCCAGTTCGCTCATCACCTTGATACGCGAGATCACGGTCGAATGATGTTCTTTGCCGATGGGCGGCATGGCCTGCGTCAGCACGCCGTCGATACGGAACTTGATCACCACCGAGTCGTCGCGAGTCTCGATATGAATGTCAGAGGCACGCCGCTGCAGCGCGGTGAAAATCGTAGTATCGACCAGCCGGATGATCGGGCTGGTATCGCCCGCCGCCGTCAGCTTGTCGATGGTCAGCGTCTCTTCGGCGCCCGTATCCTCGTCTTCCCGGATGATCTGGAATCCTTCGCTGGCTTCCTCCAGAACGCGCTGCGATTGCTCCGTCTTCTTGAGAATGTCCGAGATCTGCTTCAGCGTCGCCACTTTGGTGAGGATCCGCTTCTGCAGCAGCAGGCTGATCTCGTCGATCATCATCAGCTGGCTGGGATCGGCGATGGCGATAGCCAGCTTGCCATCGGCTGTTTCTTCCAAAGGAACGAAGTTATAGCGGAACATCAGCTCAGGAGAGAATTTCTTGAACAGCTCATGGTGAAGCTGGAAGTCGGTGAGATCGACAAACTCGCAGCGATAGCGCCGCGCCACATCCTGGGCGCGTTCCAGGTCGGTGATGGGATTCCCCGTCGTCACCACCTGTCCGCCGTTCTCGCCGTTTACGAAAAGTGATTTCTTATCCGCCATCGCCATTTTCTCAAATCCCTGTGTCAGTGCGCTCCCTGCATCCCTAAGCTGAAGATCGGCAAATACAGCGAAATCATCACTACGCCCACAAAAACCGCCATAATGATCAGAATCATCGGCTCGATCAATGCCATGGATGCGCTCAACGCCGTCTGCACATCCTCTTCATAGAACTCGGCCACCGAATTCAGCATCGCCGGCAAGCGCCCGTGGACTCGCCCACTTCGAGCATTTCCACCGCCAGGTCAGGAAAGATATTCTGTTCCTCCAGGCTGCTCGCGAGACCTTGTCCTTCGCGAACTCTGACACTTGCCCGCATCACGCCCTTCAGGATGCGCCGGCTGGACATCGAACTGCCCGCCGTTTCCATCGATGGCACCAGCGGCAACCCGCCCTGCAGCAGCGTCGAGAGCATCCGCGAAAAAGTCGCCACCTGATGTTTCAGCCGGATATCGCCCAGCAAAGGCAGGCTCAGGATCACCCGGTCTATCCGGTCCGCCCCGCTATCGGTCTTGCGCCATTGCCAGAACAGAAACCCAGCCAGCACCGCCCCAACCACGAAAAATGGGAAGTATTTCTGCGCGTTGACGCCCACCGCCAGCATGAACAGCGTAATCGCCGGCAGTTTCGCGTCCAGGCTGTTAAACAGTTCCGCGAACTTAGGCACCACATACGTAAACAGAAACATCACCATGATGATCACCACGGTGACCAGCAACGTGGGATAGATCAGCGACACGGCCAGCTTCTTGCGAAAGGTCATTGCCAGCCGCTGAAAGTTAATGTAGCGGTTCAGCACTTCATCGATGTTTCCGCTCTTCTCTCCCGCCATCAAAGTAGTTGTATAGATCTTCGGCACAACGGCATGGGTAGCAAAGGCGTCCGACAGCAATTCTCCGCCTTTCACTCGTTCCCGCACGTTCTCCAGAATCTGGCGCAGATTCGCATCCTTTTGCCGCTTGATCAGCAGATCGAGCGAGTTCAGAATCGGCAGCCCGGCCTTGATCAGCGTCAGAAACTGCTGGTTAAACACCAGAAACGAGCTATGCTTCAGCTTGCGCCCGCCACGCCCAAAGCCGCCCGTGAGCAGCCCCTGAGGCTTAACCCAGTGCACCAGATAGCCCTGCGAAGCAAAGCGGTCGCGCACCTCTGCCACGGAATAGCCCTGCTCCACTTGCTGGTGGGTGTGCCCGCGCTCGTCCGCGATTTTTACGACGAATTCCGCCATTTCCCTCTCTCCCCGGCTTCCTCTGTCGACTTCCTAAGCGCGCAACCGGCCTCTCGCGTTCAGTTTAACATTCCCACTTCGGCATCAGGCCTTAGAATCACTAACGGCTCCGCCATTCAACCTCTCAAGGTCTCAAGGTCCCAACCCTCAACCGTCTCCGTTCCCGACGGCGGACTGAACTGGAACCGCGCCTCCGCGATCGGCAAATCTTCCTTCTGCTCGCTGAACCGGTACTCCGTCACCGATCCATCCACGTCGTTGATGACAATGCGCACAATCCTGTGCTCCGGAGTCACCTCCAGCAAAATCGAACTCACTCGATCCGCCAAAGCCTGCGGCACTCCCCGCAGCACGACATCCCCGGCATCCAGCGGCGTCACATCAGGAGCGAGCGACAACCCCTGCAACTCCTTTTCCAGCTTGCTCTTACCCAGCAAGAACGCAAGTGGAGAACGAACATCGTCCAGCTTCCGGGCATCCGTCTTGCGCGCCTGCCGGTCGTCCGGGACGTAAAACCACGCATCTTTCCCGTCACTGACAAACAGCTTCTCCCTGGGAGAACGGTACTCCCACCGCATCTTGCCAGGTTTTTTCATCCCGCCCTTAGCCAACCAGAGTGTCCCAGATTCCGTCCGCTCAATCCCCGCTCCGCGATACTCCTCGGCAAACTCGGCCTGCAGGGTGCGCAAGTGGTTGTAATGCCCATCCACCGCTTGGGCAATGGCATGGACGTCTTCCGCCCCGGCGCCGACGGACAGCGTGATCGCAAGCACAAAGGGTGTGATGAGGAGCTTAGTCATTAGGACAATTCTACGCGACACCTCCGGCAATCCAGATAGCTGTGCCTTTGTCGATGCCGCCCTCGGCTGTCCGTCGAGCGGAGCTCGACGGTTTCCGGCGTGGCGTCCGTCAGACAGACAAGGGTGTTGTCTTTAGTTTGCCCGCTGCAACAGAGCGACTAGAATGAAACAAGAGCCACAACGACCGTTCTCATGACCGAAGACACCATCACGATCTCGCCCGGGCCGCGCTTTCGAACGGCCATGATCGTGGCCATCGTGGCCGACGCACTGCAAATCATCGTCTTCCCCGCATTCGTCCAAGGCGCTATCTCGCCAGCCGACGACATCCTCGATCTCGGCATTGGAGCGGCGATGATCAACCTTCTCGGCTGGCACTGGGAGTTTCTGCCGTCGTTTCTGGCCAAACTTGCGCCTGGCGTTGATTTAGTTCCTTTCTGGACGTTGGCGGTTGCAAATGTCTATCGCAAGTCAAAGCGGATGGCAGCGACTACGGAAGAAAGCCATCAGGAGCGCTCCAAACTGGAAGGCCCGCAACGTTCCTGATACGTTCCGTTCGAACTCTTCCGATAAGAGGATGCATAGCCTATGACAGACTGGTTCGCTCGCCCTGTCCTACACGTGACTGACGTTGAAGCCTCGCTCCGCTTTTACGTTAACCGGCTTGGCTTCACGAGCCCCTGGCGCTACGACGAGGACGGCAAAGCGTACGTCGCGCAAGTCGACCGGCAGGGCTGCGCACTTATCCTGGCCAGGACGTGGCCGGAGAAGATTGGGAAGGGGCTGATGTTCATTTCCCTGAACGTCGAACCGCCGACCCGCGAGGCCACGATCGGCGCGTTGGATGCGCTGCGCGCGGAACTCGAGTCCAAGGGTGTCCCAGTCAAGGACGGTACCTGGGGCTACCGGCTATTGGTAGTCGATGATCCCGACGGAAATCAGCTCTTCTTCAACTATCCAAAATAGACTGCATCCGCCAAGTCGGAGCCGCGATAATCGACTTTTCTGCGAGTCTGTTTGTTTCGGCAGTGCCTGAAGCGCCAACTTCACTGCTGTGACAGCACCTTCCTCACCAGAGCGGTGAAGCGGGGCTCAGAGTGGAGGCTTTCAAATTCCGGATCAACGCCGACAAACATTAGGAGCAGGGATCGGTCCGCGTACGCTTTCTCCAAGGACGTGAGCGCTTGCTCTTTCTGCCCCAGACCAATGTAGACGGTGGCCAGGTTATAGGGAGGCACGTAGATTTTCCGCTCACGGCGCAGGAGGTCCTGCAGGACTTTCTCTGCATCCTCCTTTCGGCCCATCCGGGCGTAAAGGTGTCCCAACTCGGCCAGAGGAAAAGGGATTTCGGTTTCCAGGCTGACCGCCTTTTCAAGTTCGACCTGAGCGCGCTGGAGGTCCCCCAGTTGCTCGTAGGCCACGCCCAACCAGCACGTGTGACATCCAATAATTGGGCTCCAGATCGACGGTCTTGCGAAACTGCTTAACCGCCTCATCGTAGCGGCGTGCATAGTAGAGATCCCCGCCCATGAAGGTATTTGTTTCCAGAGAAGCAGGATCAAGCGCCACCGCGCGCCTTCCTTCTTCGATTCCTGCTTCTGTCTTTCCTTCAAGGACGAGAAAATAACCATAGGACCAGTAGGCCGTGCCGTCACGGGGCGCCAGCTCAATCGCTCGCTTGAGTTCGGCTTCTCCACCAGCCGAATCATAATCGTAACCCCACTTTATCCACGCCAAGGCCACGTGAGCTTCAGGATTCGATTCATCCAATTGCAAGGCTTTCTTGGCTGCCTCTCTCGATGGCGGCATGGAGTCGTTTGGCGACAGGAAAAAATCATTCGCAATGACGCCGGAATAAGCGAGGCCGGCGTAGGCGGCCGCATAGTTTGGATCCAGCTGGATCGCCCGGCGGAATTCTTCGTTTCCCGTGTTCACGTCCGCTCGAGTGTATTTCTCTTCGTGAGCCCGGCCTTTGAGGTAAAGCTGATAAGCCTCCGCATTACTGGTCCCGGCTCGGGCAAGACTCTCACGTTCGTTGCCGCTTAGCCGTGGCTGCAGCTCGCCGGCCACCTCGCTGGTAATGGCGGCCTGAAGCTGCGAAGCATCGTTGATGCCGCGCTCATAACGCTGACCCCAGAGTTGGGCTCCGGTTGCCACGTTGACCAATTCGGCCTCGACATCGAGTTTACTGCCGTGTTGAGCGACCCTTCCGGTCAGCACTGCGTCGACGTGCAACTCGCGCCCAACGCCTTGCGGATCATCCTGCCGCGCCTTGTAACGGGCTACCGTACTGCTTGCCATCACTTGAAGATTGGAAAGCCGTGAAAGTGAATTCGTGATTTCGGCGGACATTCCATCACTCAGGTAATCCATCTCGGGGTCCTTACTCGCGTTGGCAAAGGGCAGGACCGCGAGCGATTGGATACTCGCTCCGCCGGAGCTGTGCGGGCGCAAGAAACGCCAGCCCAGAATTCCTGCAGCCAGCAGCGCGAGCGCAGGGAGAACCCAGAGGAACCGCGGGCGCCTGCGAGTTTCAACCCCTGCCGCCCCCGCCAAGACGCCTTGGCTCTCGAGTATCACGCTTCAGCCGTTTGAGATCGGCTCGCATTTCCGCGGCCGACTGGTAGCGAACTTCGCGATCCTTCTCCAACGCCTTCTGGACGATTTCCTCCAGCTTGTGTGGAACCTCAGGATTGATTCGGACAGGCGTCACAGGAACACGATTCAGGATTGACTCGAAGACTACACCTGAGGTTTCACCCCGGAACGGCAGCGCGCCGGTGGCCATCTCGTACAGCACCACTCCAAACGAAAACAAGTCGGTTCTGGCGTCCAATTCCTTGGCGCGGACCTGCTCCGGCGACATGTAGGCGACGGTGCCCACGGTCGAGCCGGGACTAGTCAGGTGCGCCTCGTCGATGGTGTGGGTTTGGGTGTTCGCAGATGCGATCTGGCTGGGAGAACTGCCCATCGGTGCAACCTTCGCCAGCCCGAAGTCCAGAATCTTGGCGTGGCCGCGCTCGGTAACAAAGATGTTGGCCGGCTTGATATCGCGGTGAACGATTCCCTTCGAGTGCGCCGCATCCAGCGCGTCGGCAATCTCAAGGGCCAGCCCCAGCAGGACATCGGTCTCGATGGGCTTGCCCGCAATCCTATGCTTCAACGTCACGCCATCCAGAAACTCCATGGCGATGAAGGCCTTTCCGTCTTCCTCGCCAATGTCGTAGATTGTGCAGATGCCCGGATGGTTCAGTGCAGATGCAGCCTTGGCCTCCCGCCGAAATCGTTCCAACGCCTGCCGGTCTTGCGCCACGTCTTCCGGCAGAAATTTCAGTGCCACGAAGCGTTCCAGGCGCGTGTCCTCGGCCTTGAACACCACGCCCATGCCGCCGCCACCGAGCTTTTCGACGATGCGGTAGTGAGAGATTGTCTGACCTATCATGAGGGGAACGAACTCAGCGTGCAATCTTAGGGTCGAGCAAACACGAAGTCAATGAAGGCGACGAGCCCGCTCTTGCCAGAGGGTCAGTTGAGGCAGCTTAGCCATATCGGCCACTAACCGGAGGCCACTCACGGTTTAAGCGGAGCCGCAATGTGTAAGGTCGCCATCCTTTGAGCAGACCGCAGAAAACCCTCACTCCACAAGGGTGAATTGTGGCAATATTTGCACATCAAGAGGTGATTCCCCGTGTTCTCGGTTCGCGTAATTCTCTGGACGTCAGCGATGGCATATACCGGATTCATTCTGACCAACCAGGGGCTGCGAACGTTCAACAGCCTTTCTATCACAGAAGCATTCCTCGGATCTTTAGCAGGATTTTTCCTAGCCATCATGTTCACCCTCCGAGAGAGGCGCCGTCAAAGACCTGCGTTCATCGGGCAATCCATCGCACAAATCTTTCCGGATTGGGGGTCATCCCACGAAAACCATGAGTCACGCCAGAATCCAAAGCGGTGATCTTTCCGCCCCGATGTGGCATCTAGCCCTGCGCCCTCCACTCCCAACGAGCGCATCATGAATAGGGCGGAAGCAGGAGAGGCAACCCCCGCCTACGTCGCTAAGAATTTCCACATTCGTGCCCCCAGCGCCTAATCCAGCTCCCTTACCCAAATATTCCTGAAGCTGATGGGCGGACTCGGATCACCATGGGCCTGAAGCTTGATGGGTGCGCGGTCGAATTTCTTATAAAAGGGCTGGCCGATGTACCGCGTCTCGCCCTTCAACTCGAAGTGATTCTGCACCAGCACCCCGTTGAGCAAAACGGTGACATAAGCAGGACTCTTCAGCGAGCCGTCGGCATTGAAGAGGGGAGCCGTCCATACCACGTCGTAGACTTGCCACTCCCCAGGCTTGCGCATCGAGTTAGCCAGCGGAATGCTCTGCTTGTAAATGCTGCCGGCCATGCCGTTGACGTAGGTCTTGTTGTTGTACGAGTCGAGGATCTGCAACTCATATCCAGCGTCCTCGGGACCGGTCGAAGCCAGGAACAATCCACTGTTGCCGCGCAACTGACCTGAACCGGTGATGTTCTCGGGAATTCTCCACTCCAGGTGGAGTTGATAGTTCTTGAAGGTGCGCTTGGTCTCAATATTTCCCGCCGACTTATTCACGGTGACCACCCCGTCGGCAACGATCCATTTCGCCGGGGCAGACCGGTCTTGCGCAGACACCCACTCCTTCAGGCTCTTGCCGTCGAACAGGATGATCGCGTCGGAGGGAGCTGCTCCGCAGTCGGCGCCCGGCGTCACCACTCTCGGCTCCGGCTGCCAGACCTCCGTGGTTTCAGGCTTGGCACCCTCTTGAGTGGCAGCTTGCGTTCCGAGACCAAAGGCAGTGGCGACGACGAGAATCATGGTGCCAAACATCGTTATCAGACCCAACTTTTTCATATGACCCTCCGTCTGTCGCCTCTGAGGGTGTCGCATCTTCCCTCCGAAGTCAATTCGCGATTTGTGGAGTGGAGGACGGGCAAACAGCTAGCAAGCGAAATACGAAGCGAGAAGTTGAACCCGGCGTCGCGACCAGCTAGTTTGCGGTGCTTGTCAGGAAAGGCGTCGAAGTGATAGCGGTTCCGCTGGTGGTGGTACAACCTGAAGTGCCTGGACCGGTTGAGCATCCCCAGTAGTTCTGCGTCGCATTGATGTTGGAGCCGGTGCAACTGGCGCCATCGAGCGTGCAATCGTTGGCGACGCCGATTTTTCCTCCGAGCAAGTTGTTCTGATGGATGTCGATCTCAACCCCGGTATTCACGCCAATGTCGACATCTTCGCCGCTGATGGTGTTTCCGGTGACCACGGTTCCCACGATTCCAGACCCGCCATCGCCGCTGCTGATGTTGATTCCGGCGGTTCCAGGCGTTTTAGAATCAGCCGTGTCGGGGCCGTTTCCGGAAATAGTGTTGCCGACGATGCTGTTTCCAGACATGTCATCCGTCGGGCGGCCCAGCGCAGGCCCCTTGTGACTGTGAATTGCTACTCCGGGAAGGCTGTTACCGGTCAAAGTGTTACCGGTGACTGCGTTGTTTGTCACAATGCCGGGCCCGTTGCCATCGGAAAACAACCCGATTCCCGCACCGCCTTTTTCTGCGCCATTGTTGGTAGAGGTGTTATTGGAAATCGTGTTGTTGTTGACTCCGTAATGCGTCGCATAGTCGGGCGGTTGGGAACCCACGGGCGGATGGGATGCGAGCACGATGCCGCACACGACCGGATTGGCGGTGACGGTATTGTTAGTAATGGTGTTCTGCTGCGCTGCCCTGGTTTCGTCTGTAATTACGATGCCATCGGCGTTTCCGGAAACCGTATTGCCTGACACGTACGAGTTGACCGCTCCAAGCAGATGAAGTCCGCCGCCGCAATCATAGGATTCATCCGTCTCATAGTCCGGCTGACCGGCGCAGGCGGTGCCTGAAGTGCTGGGTCCTTGCTGATCGTTATTCACGATGTCATTGTTGAGGACTTTGACTCCGGTCGTATTGAGAAGCAGAACCCCCTCGTACAACGCGTTCTCTACGGTGAAGCCCGAAACCGTGACGTCCTGCAGGCCTGGGTTGTTCAAGCCATCGAGCAGGATGCCATTCGCAAGATTGGTTGCGTCGATGAAGGACTGCCCTGCGCCGGCGCCCACCAGCGAAAGCGGTTTGTCGATAGTCACTTCTTCTGTGTAGGTACCCGCTGCCACATTAATAACGTCGTTCGTGGCAGCCGCGTTAACGGCAAGCTGAATTGTCGCGTAGCAACCGCCGGTACCCCCGGGGTTTACACAGAGAGTCGTTGCCGGGGGAGGAGGGGAGCCGGAAGAAGAGCCGCCCGAAGAGCACGCAGGAGAAACTGCTGCTAACACAACTGCGCAATAAAACATTGCGTTCCCGCAAAATTGCAGTCGCGTCATGGAAGATCCTCCGGCTCGCCGTGACCACATTATGGCACGGGCTTCTTTAGTCCGCACAAATCGAAGCATGTTCTCTCGATTAAGGAAGTTTCGTGCGGCGCTCCTCGTGCCCCGAGAAACTGGAAGTGCCAGGTGTTGAAGCATCCCGATTACACTCATTAACCAGCAAACAAAACGGTGACCACGGCAGATTAACGGTCGTAAACATTTCCACAATGGCCCTGTGACATCTGACCTTGCGCCCTACCCTCAACAAGCGCATGATAGTCAAAGCGGAGCCAGTATAGAAAGAAAGAGCCATTCGGCCCGTAACTCGTTTGCGCTCAAGATTTTGACTCCTAAATCATCTGCAATCAATATTTTGCAGAGCCTTTTTGCAAACCCCGCCCCCAGCAAGCTTCCCGGTGGTATGGGGGGAGGGGGGTATACCTCGATACGGCAAAAAAGCACGAAAATTTCACTCATCCAGCGCACGACGTATTCGAGATCCAACAGAATATTTGCAGGCAGATTTACACAGGCTTAATTTCCCGGAAGCCGAAAGCCGATTTAGAGCTTCTTCGCAATCGCGCAATACAAATCAATCGCTTCAGCCAGTTGTTTCTTCTCGATAAGCTCGCCATCAGTGTGCGCGACGTGAATCGATCCCGGACCAATCAGCAGCGGCTCGCCCCAATTTGTCAGCCGAGGAATGTCAGTGGTGAACGCTGCGACCATTGTCGGTAATCCATCAACCGTCCGAAAGCGCAGGAAGGGAAGTTCCAGAGGGAATTCGATCTTCACCGAATCGCCCGCGATCGCAAGAATCTGCCGTTGCAGATCTTGCGAGGGACCAACCAGACGATAAAGCAAGTCCGCGTGAGCATAGTCAGGAATCACATTGGGTGCTCGACCACCTTCGATCAATCCAATGTTCAAAGTACACGGACCAACTTCGGGATCGGACGGCAACGGCATCGCCCGCAGCCGATTGAGAGCCGCAAGCAACTTATCAATAGCCGATTCGCCCAGTTCTGGATAAGCCGAATGCGCCATGCGCCCGGAAGCTGTGACTTCAACCCGCAGCGTTCCCTTCGAGGCCAGCGCGATGCGGTTCTCCGTGGGTTCGCCGTTGATCAGGTACTTGCAACTCTGCGGTTGCTGACTCGCGGCATATTCGTTAGCCACTTGCGCGCCCAGGCTGTCGCGTTCTTCTCCCACCACGAACAGCAGTCCGACGTAAACACCTTGCTGTCGCAATCGCTCCGCAGCGGCAATCTGCGCCGCAATGATGCCCTTGGCGTCGCAGGAGCCGCGCCCATAAATGTGCGCGGCGTCTTCAGAAGAGGGAATGAACGGAGGAACGGTATCCATGTGCGTGGAGAAAACCACCGCCGGATGCGGCTGCTCCGGCGATGTCGCATAAACGTTGAAGCGATTCTCTTCCACCGGCATGCGCCGCGTCTGGTAGCCAATGCGGCAAAGTTCTCCGTAAAGATAATTTCCCACCGCCGCTTCATTGCCTGTTATGGATTCGATGTCGACCAGTTGGCGGGTCAGTGTAATAGCGTCCATGGCAAGAGAATAAACCAAGACCGCCAAGCAAAGACCACCTTTACGAATCGACACGGCATCGCAATCATGTAATCTGAATACTGTGATCGCCGCGAACTCAACCATCCGATCGCTCTTCCTCGAAGGTCCGGCAGGAAGACTGGAAGCCCTGCTCAACGCAGGCGCGGAGAACGCAACTCACGCGGCGATAGTTTGCCATCCGCATCCGCTGTTTGGCGGAACGCTGCATAACAAAGTTGTCTTTCACACTATGAAGGCGCTGAACAGTTCTGGTTTTCCCGTGCTGCGCTTCAACTTTCGCGGGACCGGGCTCAGCCAGGGCGAGCACGATCACGGCAACGGTGAAGTTGAGGATGTTCGAGCCGCTCTCAACTGGCTGGACGCGGAGTTTCACCTGCCGCTGCTGTTTGCGGGGTTCTCCTTCGGCGCCGCGGTCGGGTTGCGAGCCGCGTGTCCCGATGCGCGGGTGAAGGCGTTGATCGGCGTAGGCGTTCCGGCGATTCCGGTCGCCGCGGACAGGGAAGAGCCGCGCACTTACAAACTTGAATTCTTGCAGGATTGCGCCAAGCCTAAATTGTTTGTCAGCGGAGCGCGAGATCCGTTTGGTCCGCGCGCGAAGCTGGAGGCTCTGGTGGCTTCGCTTCAAGAACCGAAGAAGCTTGTTCTGATTGAAGGCGCCGATCATTTCTTCGAAGGACGCTTGCGTGAGTTGCGGGAAACGATTGAAAGTTGGGTACGCCAAGAAATCGTGCGAGAGCTGTCCTTATAATCCTGCCCATGGCTGACGCTGAGCGCGAGTCGCAGTTTCAGAAAATGCGTGACACCGCTCGCGAAATCTTCCGCCATGCGCTGGCCGAGGCTTCGATTGCCAAAGCATTTTCCCGGCATGTGCACTGCGAGCGCGGAGTGTTGCGGGTCTGCGAAGATCTTTACGATCTGCAGGCCTACTCGCGCGTCCTGGTGGTCTCCATCGGCAAGGCTGGACACACGATGGCTGAAGCGCTTGTGCAGCAGGTCGGCGAGGCTTCGCTCGAAGGCATTGTGGCAAGTTCCGTCGAGCGGGCGGCGCAGGTACGCGGCTTCCGCTACTTTCGCGGAGGCCATCCCACGCCCAATGCCGAATCCATCCGCGCGGCAAGCGCGATTCGCAAGATGCTTGAGGCGCAAACCGCGGCGTCGCTCGTCATATTCATGCTCAGCGGTGGAGGATCATCGATCGTCGAGCTGCCTATCGATGCTGAAATCTCGGTCGACGATCTGATTGCGACCTATCGTGTTCTAGTGCATTCAGGCGCGCCCATCGCGGAAATCAATGCCATTCGCAAACATCTCTCTTCAGTCAAAGGCGGACGGCTGGCGCAGGCGGCTTTTCCGGCGCAGCAGCTTTCTCTGCTGGTCTCCGATGTTCCCGACAACGCTCCTGATGCTCTCGCATCCGGCCCAACGATGCCCGACTCAACCAGCGTGGAGGATTGTTACCGCATTGCCGAGAAGCACGGCTTATTGGACCAGTTTCCGGGCTCAACGCGCGAGCTTTTTGAGCGTCATGCTCTGGAAGAAACGCCGAAGTCCGATGACCAGGCTTTCTACCGTTCGCGCTGGTGGACAATTCTCTCGAATGCGACAGCACTGGAACAAGCAAAAGCGGCGGCCGAGAGAGCCGGGTTCGCCGTGCACGTGGACAACTCTTGCGATGATTGGGACTACGAGCGCGCCGCCGAGTATCTGTTGAAGCGCCTGCGGGAGCTAAGAGAGAAATCCGAGCGCGTGTGCCTGGTTTCTGGCGGGGAAGTGACGGTGAAGGTCACGAACGGCGGCGTCGGTGGACGCAACCAACAGTTCGCTCTGTCGTGTGCCGCGAAAATTGCGGGAGAGAACATCACAGTACTCAGCGCTGGAACGGACGGGGTAGATGGAAACAGTCCGGCAGCCGGAGCGGTAGCGGACGGCAGTACTGTAACGCGCGCGCAGTCGAGCGGATTGGAAGTCGGCGCGGCGATCGAGAAGTTCAATGCATACCCGGTCTTCAGCGCGTTATGCGACGCTATCGAGACTGGGTCTACGGGGAACAACCTGCGCGACCTGAGGATTCTGCTGGCTTACTAAGAGGGCCGACTTATGGTTTCGGCTCTTCCAGGAGCACAACATCAGAATCGGTGTGGCCGCGGACCAAGCCCAGCTTGCTGCCATCGAACGACCAGTGAAAGTCCCAGATACGTTCCGACTTGAAGTTGGTGATTTGCTTCCCCGGGGAACTGTCAAGAGGCTGAAGCCAGAGGTTATCCGCGCCGCCCCGGTCATGGAAAGAATAAACGACGGCCTTGCCGTCATGGGTGAAGCGGATAGGTCCCTGAACGGGGTGTTGCAGGTCAAGCAGTTTCGTTTGCTGCGGAGAATCAACCGGGACCAACGCCAGCTGTTCCTTGGGACTGCTGGGAGATGCAAAAGTTGCAAAAGCTGCCAGCTTGCTGTCCGGAGATATATCGAATCGGTATGCGGGAAGCTCTGTGAGTCTTTCCGGTTTGCCTCCGTCCAAAGGCACCTTGTTTAGTTTTGCGCCGTTGGAGATATCGGAGTAATAAACCCATTTCCCGTCTGGGGAACAGACTGCTGCTTCATCCAGCGTGCCGTCACTAAGCTGTCTCAGGTTTCCGCCGCCGGCGTCCATGCGCCAGACTCTTAACGCGATCGCTCCGCCGTGGCCAGCAATCGTGGACACAACGTAGCGACCGTTGGCGCAGGCATCGGGTCCGAATGCGCCGCCATCCTGAGGCGAAGTAATCGGAGTCTTGCTCCGGGATTCGGGGTTGAAAAGGTGAAGAAGGTAATCCTGTTCAAGAATCATTTGTCCATCCGGCGTCCAGGAAAAGTGCGGGACCGGAGCGCCGGAGGTCAGTTGCTCAATTTGGCCGCTTCCCAAAGCGGACGCGGGCATTACGAAAAGATCGCGGTGGCTTTGTTGAAGGATGGTCGCCAGGGTGCGTCCATCGGCGGCGATGTTAAGGTCGGAGTAGTCACTGGTGTCGTGAGTTACGGCGCGGATCTTCCCATCGGGATACGAAACCTCCACGATTCGACTGCGGGAGTGATGGGTTTCTTCGTCGGACGATAGGGCAAGCAGACCGCTTCCATCAGGCAGCCACACGGGTTTATTCAACGAACCCCATTGGGAAAGAGAAAAAATATTTTGTTTGCCGGTCAGCGGGTCGACTGCCACCAGGCCGCTGATGGCTCCCGCGGGTTCGTTGATTAAGCACACGATGGTCTTGCCGTCGGGCGACCAGGCCGGGTCTCTCAACATTTGTTTCGCGATACCGGTCACCAGGGTCTTCTCCTCGCCGGTCTCAAGGGAATGAAGCACAAGACGGAACTTGCCGAGTTCCGGGTTGTTATCCACCGAATATGCAAGACTGCGGCCGTCGGGGGAAAAAGTTATGTTCGTGTCCACGTCGGTGGCCAGCTTCTGCGGCGTGCCGCCAAGGACTGGTGCGCGATAAAGATTCTTGAGCGCTTCTCCCGGTTCACCGCGGACAAAATAAAGGTAGTTTCCGTCGGGAGAGAACCGCAGGCCCAGGTAATGCAGCGGCTCGGGGGGCATGACCTGAGTGTTGCTGTTCGTCGGAACGTTCCGCAGCCACAGGCTTTGCTGTCCTTTGTCATCCACGACAGTCAAGATGTATTTGCCGTCGGGAGAGATAGCGACCAGAGTGGCCTCGCCAGTTTCCGTAACTTTATTGACCGAGAAGTTTTGAAAGGGAACCGATTTGTTGTGGAGGAGGAAAGCATAGACGCCATAGGCGGCCGCTGCCACGAGCACAATCGCAACCAGGCTGGTGATGCCAACTCCGAGCTTGTGCTGGCGTGCGACGGCTACCGCGGTAGAACTGCTGGTGGCGTGCGCGGGTTGGGTAACTGCCGGCGCCGAGCCTGCCGATTCAGCGCTCACGGTAGTGACGTGGCGGCTAGAATCCGTATCGCGCCTTAGCCGCTGCAGTTCGGCCCGTATTTCAGAGGCGTGCTGATAGCGCAGGTCGCGATCCTTTTCGAGCGCCCGGTTGATGATGCGTTCCAACTCCGCCGACACGTCAGGGTTCAGGCGCGCAGGCGCCACGGGCGGGCGGTTCAGGACCGCGTCAAAAATTATGCCGGAGGTGTCCCCCCGGAAAGGCAATACCCCGGTTGCCATCTCGTACAGTACCGTGCCGAAGGAGAAGAGGTCAGTGCGGGCGTCGAGTTCCTTGCCCCGCACTTGTTCCGGTGACATGTAGGCCACTGTGCCCAGGGCCGTTCCGGGACTGGTGAGATGGGGTTCGTCGGCAGTCCTCGTCATTGTGTTTTCAGCTGCACTCTGGCTCGACGAACTGTTCGGGACCGTGACCTTGGCCAAACCAAAGTCGAGAACCTTGGCGTGTCCGCGCTTGGTGATGAAAATGTTGCCGGGTTTGACGTCACGGTGGACGATGCCTTCTGCGTGGGCTGCGTCGAGGGCGTCGGCAATCTCGATGGCGAGCGATAGAAGCAGCTCGGTTTCCAGAGGACGCCCGGCGATCCGGTGTTTCAGCGTCAGTCCGTCCAAGAACTCCATGGCGATGAATGCCTGGCCGTGCTGGTCGTCAATTTCGTAGATGGTGCAAATGTTCGGATGATTCAGCGCCGAGGCAGCCTTGGCTTCGCGCTGAAAACGGGCGAGCGCCTGTGGGTCTTTGGCGACCTCGTCGGGCAGGAACTTGAGAGCTACGAAACGGCCGAGCTTTATGTCTTCGGCTTTGTAGACCACACCCATCCCGCCGCCGCCGAGTTTCTCGACGATGCGATAGTGCGAGATGGTTTGGCCGATCATGTTGGGCAGATCATGTCTGGACGATCAAGGAAGAGGCGCGCTCTGTGGCGATAATATTAGGAGCCGAACTGCAAGCGCGTCAACGCAGTTACGCTGCTTCGCCCTTGACCTGAACTCCCGCCCACTTTTCGAGCAGAGTGAGGGTCGCGGCATAGTCGAGATCGCGGTGGCCGTCTTCCGTGGCCATTTCGTATATCTCCTCCACGGTTTCGAGAGCGGGAAGTTTCACGCGAGCTTCTTTTGCTGCCTCGAGCGTCAGCAGGATGTCCTTGTGCATGAGACGGAGGGGAAAATTGGGGGTGAAGTCGCGTTGCAGGACGAAGGGAGCTTTGTATTCGACAACTCCAGAGCGCACCATGGTGGCCTCGATCAGCGATACCAGCTGTCGCGAGTCCACACCAAGTTTCGTGGCGAGAGTGAGCGCCTCGGCAAAACCCTCATAAATGAGCGCGATTTGCAGGTTCATCGCGAGCTTCGTTGCCTGGCCTTTGCCGGTCTCGCCCATACGGAAAATCTTTTTTCCCATGGCCGCGAACAGGGGACTGAGACGATCGATGGTTGCCTCGTCTCCGCCGACCATGAAAATCAGCGAGCCATTGCCGGCGCCGATTTTCGATCCGGTCATGGGAGCGTCAACATAGGCTACGCCGCGCGTGCGAACGCGCTCGGCAAACTTAACGGTGGCAGAGGGAGAAATGGTGCTGGAATCGGAGATGATCATGCCCTCGGCCAGTGACTGCTCGACACCGTCGGACCCAAACAATATCTTTTCGACCGCTGCGGTATCGGAAACACACAGCCAGACTACTTCCGCACCCTGTGCCGCCGCTGCCGGAGTGGGAGCCATGCCCGCGCCTTCCACCAGTTTGCCGGGTGTGCGGTTCCAGACCGTGACCTCGTGGCCCGCCTTGACCAGATTCGTGGCCATGGCGTGCCCCATAATTCCCAAGCCCAAGAAAGCAACTCGCATTTCTGAACTTCTCCTAGTGAACTTCTCCTCGTGATGAAAGGACCTTCCGGATTAGATATGACCGAGAGGATCGAGGTCAAGCAAGATAGCCCAAAAACGTGCTTGGATTGGGACGTCAGTTTCTGGCGGTGCGACGCGGCCTCCGATCGAGGATCGGTAGGGTGGAACCGCCGGAATTACGCGCCTGATCTTCCGTCCTGAACTAAAATGGAGCCAGTAGCTGGCGGCATTCATCCAATAGAGTAGACAGCTTCAGGATGATCAAACAAACGCTTCGCAATCCCGCGCTCCGCAAGCGTGCGTCGCAGTTCGGGCGCCTGGTGCGGCATTCGGCCGTAACTCCGCTCTGCGGAGAGACCCACACACCGCGTCTGGCCTCCAACGGCGAGCTGGGGCTTACATTCATTGGCCATTCCAGCTTCTTCGTGCAGATCGGCGGGCAAAGCGTGATGATCGATCCTAACTTTGCGCGCTGGTTGTTTGTGCTGAAGCGGCTGCGCCGTCCCGGGCTTAGGGTACGCGACTTGCCGGCCATCGATCTGGTGCTGGTGACGCACGCGCACTTTGACCATCTGCACCGGCCGTCGTTGCGAGCCATCGTGCAGAACAATCTGCGTATCCGCGGAACGGCCCCGGCCATCATCATTCCCAGCCATGTGACGGATCTGATCTCCGACCTGGGTTTCTCTGAGATCATCGAGCTTGACTGGTGGAACAGTTCGCGGCATGGCAGTTTGTCGGTGACGCACGTGCCGTCCCGGCATTGGGGAGCGCGGATTCTCAAGGATTCGCATCGCGGCTACGGCGGCTACGTACTGCAGGCGGCGAAGCACTCGGTTTATCACGCCGGGGACACGGCTTATTTCGCCGGCTTTCGCGAGATTGGCCGCCGCTTGTCGCCGGAACTCGCACTGCTTCCCATCGGCGCCTACAATCCGCCCAGCTTCCGCAACGTGCACACTAATCCCGCCGACGCTACCCGCGCCTTTCTCGACCTGAAATCGCGCTGGATGGTGCCCATGCACTATGGAAGCTTCCGGCTGTCGCACGAGCCGGTGGACGAGCCGCTGCAATTGCTGGAGCAGGAAGCGCGTTCGGCCGGGATCGAGGACCGCGTAGTGGTCATGGAAGAAGGCGTGACCAGGTTTTTCTGATTCGGCTCGGCTGGACGCAACTCCTCGTCGGCGAGCTGTTTTAACATTCTTTGAAACCGAGCCCCGCTTCTTGGTGTAAACTTCGTGCCGCTGGATTTCGCACCAGATTTCGCACGAGGAGGACCCATGGCTGTTGAAGCTGTTCCCAAGGGTTACCACACGATTACTCCATATATGACGGTCCGCGATGCCGCTCGCGCCATCGAGTTCTACAAGCAGGCATTTGGCGCGGTGGAAAAAGGCGTCAGCAAGGGACCGGACGGCAAAATTATGCATGCCGAACTGCGCATCGGCGACTCTGTCTTCATGCTCGCCGACGAATTCCCGCAATTCGGATCTTTGTCACCGCAGTCCACCGGCGGCACCGGCATGGGACTGCACATTTATCTTGAGGATGTGGACTCGGCGTTTGATCGCGCAGTGAAGGCTGGAGCCACCGTCGAGATGCCGGTCGCAGATATGTTCTGGGGCGACCGCTACGGCAAGCTGGCCGACCCCTTCGGCCATAAATGGTCGATCGGAACTCACAAACGCGATGTGACGATGGAAGAGATGGAAGAGGCTATGAAGCAGTTGCCGAAGAGTGCCTGAAGAGCTGATCGGCTCGCACGGTGACCTGGATTCGGTTTCGTTCGTCGAGGGCGCGGCCTTCCGGACCGCGCTCTCTTAGTTACCTTCCGGCGGTACCTCCGTAATGCCCGCCCACCTTGCTATTACACAAGTATTACAGTGCTTTACCCCGGTCTCTTGATACGTTAGATCAGGCGTCAGAGAATTCGAGACCAGCCGATCGAGGAACTACTTTGGATATGGAACTGGAAAGCCTGGAAAAACGGCAAGCAGCAAACGGCGAAATCAACTGGGTGACGGCGATCTTCATGGGGCTGTTCCATGTGGGAGCCATAGCGGCGCTTTTCTTCTTCACATGGAAGGCGTTGTTCGTCGCCATGTTCTTGTGGTGGGTTTCGGGCAGCCTGGGCATCGGGATGGCTTATCATCGCTTGCTGACGCACCGCGGCTACAAGACTCCAAAGTGGGTTGAGTATTTCCTGACCGTTTGCGCCACGCTCGCGCTCGAAGGCGGACCGATTTTCTGGGTCGCCACGCACCGCATTCATCATCAATATTCCGACCAGGACGGCGACCCGCATTCTCCCATCGAGGGCAAATGGTGGGCCCATATGGGCTGGATTCTGATGGGGAAGTCCATGCACCATGACACGACCACGCTGGCCCGCTACGTTCCCGACCTCGCCAAAGATAAATTTCACGTCTGGATCACCAAATATCATTACGTTCCCATGATTGTGCTGGGCGTGATTCTGCTCGCTATCGGCGGATTTCCATTTCTGATGTGGGGCATCTTCATGCGCACCGTGGTTGGTCTGCACGCTACCTGGCTGGTCAATTCGGCTACGCACTCCTGGGGCTCGCGCCGTTTCGCCACACGCGATCTTTCCACCAACAGCTGGTGGGTGGCTGTGCTGACATTTGGCGAAGGCTGGCACAACAATCACCACGCGCATCCGACAGCCGCGCAGCATGGCTTCACCTGGTATGAAGTCGATATGAACTGGTACGGCATCTGGGCGCTGAAGACGCTTGGGCTTGCCTGGGATGTTAAGCGCGTACGGCTGGCTGATTTGGAGAATGGGTTGGTTGCTGCTCCGAACGGACGATTGGTTACGGGTTCTCTTGCGGAGGGTGCGGCGGCGGGAGATTAGCCCTTCTTGCAATCCTCGGAAATTCGACCCCGATCCTCGCGATCGGGGTTTTTGCTGCCTGCGGTAAATCTTAACCACACAGGTCACAGAGGAACGCAAGATAAAGATTCTCGTTTGCGACTTACTCTGTGTTCCTCCGTGTCCTCAGTGGTTAAGATTTTGATCCTTAGTCCGAGCGCAGTCTCCAAACGCGCTAAAATCAGCCTGACGCCATGCGCATCACGAGCCGCCGCGGAACCATCGTATTCTTCCTTATCCTGGGCATAACCCTGGTGGCGCTGGCGGTTGCCCTCAATGTCGGATGGATCATCCTCAACTGGCGCCAGGGAATACTGCTGTTCTTCGGCATCATCTTCTTTGCCTTGATTATCGCAGGGATGATCGTCAACACCAGCTTTCTGGTCCGTGAGCTTCGCCGCAGCGAGCAGCACGACAGCTTTATCAATGCTGTTACCCACGAACTGAAGACGCCGGTCGCTTCCATCCGTCTGCATTTGGAAACCCTGCAACGCCGCGACTTGCCGGAACCGCAGAAGCAGGAGTTTTACCGGGTGATGCTCAGCGATACCGACCGCCTGACCGAGACCGTGGAGCAAGTGCTGCGCGCCGGCCGCGCCGGGGACAAGAGAGCTGGAAGGCGAAAAGGCGCGCCGTCGACTTCCGCCAACTCGTGCGCGAATGCATGGACGCCGCCCGCACCCGCCATCATCTGCCTATGGAAGCTCTCCGCTATGAGGAAGCGCCGAGCAATGGCGCAGGGGTCCGCGTGCTGGGCAGCGATGAAGACCTCCGCACCGCCGTTTTCAACGTACTCGACAACGCCATCAAGTATTCCGGCGAGCACGTTGACGTGCAGGTTCGCCTGGCAGTGCCAGACGAAAAACTCGTCGTCCTTAGCGTGCAGGACCACGGAGTCGGCATTCCTCCCGACGATATGAAGAGCATCTTCAAACGCTTCTACCGCGTCACCCACCGCTCGCTCGCGCACGTGAAAGGGACCGGGCTGGGGCTGTTCATCGTGAAGTCGATTGCGCAAAAACACGGCGGCAGAGTGTTCGCTGAAAGCGCGGGCGAAGGCCATGGCACCACGATTACGATGGAACTGCCGAGGTCATTGGCATGAAGGAAATCGCATGAGCCGGGTTCTGGTCGTCGAAGATGAAGCCCATCTGGCGCAAGGATTGCAATTCAACCTGGAGGCGGAAGGCTACTCGGCAGAAATCGTGGGCGACGGGGAAGCCGCCACCGATCGTCTACTCGACAAGAAAGAAAACTTCGATGCCATCGTGCTCGACATTATGCTTCCCGGCAAAGACGGTTTCAGCGTGGTCTCAGAATTGCGTGCGGCACGGAATTATGTCCCTGTGCTCATGCTGACTTCACGCGGCCAGCCTGAGGACGTGCTGAAAGGCTTTGCCGCCGGAGCGGACGATTATTTGCCCAAGCCTTTCGACTTGTCAATCTTGCTGGCTCGCCTGCAGGGACTACTCCGGCGCAGCCAGTGGATGCGGGCCGGCAAGGGGAATGCGGATGCCGCTCCGAGCCGTCATCTGAGTCGGGCAGCGTCAGCGACTTCGGAACATTTTCCTTCAATGGCAGGACCATCGACTTCGGCACCCTCGAACTGCGTACCGTCGACAACGTCATTCACCTGACGCTGATGGAATCGGAACTCCTGCGCCATCTGGTGCGCAACGATGGGCGCGTGGTTTCGCGCAAGCAGATTCTCGAGGAAGTCTGGGGCCTGCACGAAGATACCGACACGCGCGCCATCGACAATTTTATTGTCCGGCTGCGGCGCTACATTGAAGACGATCCTGCGCAGCCTCATCACTTGCTAACGGTTCGCGGCGTGGGGTACCGGTTCCTGGCGAATCCGGAAAAGAAGTGATCCAGTGGCCAGTGATCGGTGGGCAGTGAAATTCAAATGCTCATCGGGCACCGGCCACTTCCAGTTTACTCAGCAAATCATTTACTGCTTATCGTAGACGCCAATGCTCTCAACCTTCTCGCCGGCGGCATCGGTTCCGCTCACAGTGACGGTTCGGCTCTTGCCGTCAGCCGCGATCACGGCCTTACCGGTCACGGTAACTTTACCGGCCTTCTTGACCGTCAAGTCGTAGTGATGGTCATCGACCTGCTTGACCGCCCGCGCTGTCCGAAGCCGGATCGCCGGTGACCGGATAGTCTTTGCCGTCGAATTTGCCCGTCCACTCGCTGTGGGTGGGGTTCCCTTGACCGTCGACGCCGTCGATCGTGCCTTTAATGCTGTCGCCGGCGGCCTCATACGTTACCGTAAGATTCTTGGGGATCCGGCAGGTAATTTCGACTTGGCTTCGTTCAGCTTCCAAGTTCCCAGGCTTGGGTTTTGTGCGGAGCACATCGCCAAGCCTACAAACAGCATTGCGATCGTCAATCCTATGGTTCTTGTTTTCATGTTGCCTCCAGCTTGAGAAACGGTTGGCTCGCGAGCGAGCACTGCATTCTAGGTTGTGCGTGACCCTTTACGCAACTCCCGAGCGATTCGAGGTTAGGAATAGAGAACCGACTAGGCCCGGCACAACTCCGCCACCAGCGTTTCCCTACGGTCCTGGGCTAAACCACTCATGCGGTTAAGAATCATCCGGTAAGCCGAGAGCGAAATTCCCGCCAACACGAGCAAGATCACGCGTCGCGATCCAGAAGTTGCCGTAGACCGTGCAATCCAGAACGCGACGACCCCCACGCCCACGACGAAAACTTGCACTGCCCAGGCTGATCAGCACAGTCATCTGGGAGGCGCGCTGACGTCCGAACGAAGAGAAGTCCAGTTTCTTGGGCGAGTAGATCGAGAGCAGATTGCCGGCGGAGAAATTCACCGGCGCTGCGAACAACAGGCCGGCTAGTGAGGCGATGGTGACGTCGAGTCCGGGCCGGCCATAAAGAAATCCGACCGCGATCCATGCCACAAGGACCTCCACTGCCAGAATGCTGGCGTGAGTGAGATTCTTGGCCAGCACGATCTCACGGAAATTTACTGGAGACGCGTAGAAGAACTGGATGCCGCCGGCGTCGCCGCCAAAATTGTTGTACGCCAGATTGGTGAGCACGAGCAGCGTGTAGGCCGCAGCCGCGGGAAATGCCATGTCGGGCGTGCGTGCCAGGAATGCCTCCGGAGTGCCGGGCAGGGTTCATGCGCTCCAAAGCGGAAGATCACCAGCACAAAAATCGGCATGATAAGGGTGAGCAGCATGGGGCCGCTGCGGAGAAGATAACGGATTTCTTTTTCGAAGACCGCTGCCACCGGAGCGGAGAATCCAGGCAGATTCCAGCCCAGCCGGAGCGACCGGTCTTTCGGCAGAGCCGAGGCGCCTGCCACTTCGCTCAAATTCTCACCGCGATACTGGGCCAGCAGGCGCACGTGCAGGCAATAACCAACAACCAGCACAAATGCGCACAACAGCACCAGCGAGCTGAATCCCGCCATGAATCGCGAAAACACCGCTTGCGCGATGGCATCGGCGGCCAGTCCGGGCGGAAGGATGCCCTGCGCGGGGGCCAGGAGTCCGACGTAACGTTGCATGTATTGCTGCGCGCCGGAACGCGGCTGCTTCTCGAAGTAGTGCGTCAGTGGCCCGATCAATTGAAAGCTCAGCATCAGCAGGACAAACAAGATGCCCATGACCTCGCGAGTGCGGCGCTGCGCCAGCCAGCGCTCCACCCAGGCGAATACCATCTGCATCAGCACGCAGATTGAAGGCGGCGAATGTGTGACTAATATGAGTGTGGCCCGATCAGCTGAAAGCTCAGCATCAGCAGAACAAAAAAAATGCCCATGAACTTCCCGGGTGCGGCGCTGGGCCAGCCAGCGCTCCACCCAGGCGAACACCATCTGCATGAACACCAGATTGAAGGCGGCGAAGGTCAGCAGCACCAGCAGCGTCCAGGGCAGCAGCGCTGGTTTCGCAAACCCCACGCCCAGCAGAATTCCGAACGACCACAGGCTGCCCAGAGCGGTTGCGGGGTCGAATGCGCCGTAAGCCATGCGCACCAGAAAATACGAGCGGTAGCTGAGGGGAAAGCGCAGCAGGTCGGAGGAGTCGGGATTATTGGTGAAGGCGGTCGCCATGACAGGGAAGACTTGCCAGAAGAAAAATACCGAGCCAGAACAGGAGCGCGATCATCTCCGGCTTGCCTTGCGAGATGATCAAAGAATGTCGCGAAGCCCATGCCAAAAGCGCCGCCGAGTCCGCCGATGGCGAAAGCGATCGACACGAAGAATGCGCGAGACCAACTCCAGCTTGCCGCGCGTTGCTACGCAGACCGTTAACGAACAGCCGCCAGCGCAGCCACGCGATGGCGGCGAGTTGGTCCGCGCGTTGTTTCATGCGCTAGTGTTGCCGGTCACTCATGCTGTCATCATCCCAGCCAGGAAAGCTCCTGCTCGGTGCGGTGCGAGCCGCCCACGGTGCGCAGGAAAATCTGTTCCAGCGTCATCTTCTCGCCGGATGGCGTGCGCCGTTGACCGAGCCGTCGCCAGTCGCTATCCCGCGGGCGTCTGCGCCTCGACTCCGGCGCGCAATTCTTCGAGCGATCCCTGGGCCACCAGCCGTCCCTGATGAATGATGGCGACGTGGCTGCACAGGCGCTCCACGATTTCGAGCACGTGCGAGGTCAGAAAAATCGTGGCCCCGCGCGCGATCATGCCTTGCAGCATCGACTTCAGCGTTCCCGCGGCGATAGCATCCACGCCTTCGAAGGGCTCGTCGAGGAACAAGAACCTTCGGCCCATGAATCACGGCCGCCGCCATGGCCAGCTTCTTCTGCATGCCGTGCGAGTAGTCGGTGACCAGCTTTTTCGGCTGATCGGCGAGCTGCATGAAGTCGAGCAGTTCCGCCGTACGCTTGGCGGCGGTTTCGCGGTCCAGGCCGTACATGCGTCCGGCGAAGTTCAGGAACTCCGATCCCGGTCAGCCGTCCGAACAGCGCCATACCTTCGGGGACGACGCCGATCTGCCGTTTGACCTCGACGGGATGCGCGGTCAGATCGAGTCCGAGAATTTCAATACGCCCGGAGCTGGGCGCGAGCAGGCCGGTGAGCATTTTGATGGTCGTGGATTTTCCGGCGCCGTTGGGGCCGAGGAAGCCGAAGAATTGTCCCGGCGCGACGCGCAGATCGATGCCATCAACGGCTAGCAGTTCTCCGAAGCGGCGAGTCAGGCCCTGGGTTGAGATGGTCGGAGCGGCGTCCATGAAGCTTCTGAATCTAGCACACCCGCGAGTCTCTGCGGCTACTGTTTGTCTTTCGCAGGCGCATCTTTCTTCTCCGCTTTCTCCGCCTGCTTCTTCTGCGCATCCTCCGTCCAGGGTGGGACCACGCCGATGAATCGCGCGTAGGCAATCGATTGTCCCAGGTGCTCAGCGCCATGGCGAACGATGAAAAGTAGAATGCCGCGCTCCGTGTTCTTGCCCCCGAACCAGTCCATGCTCTTCTCGAGATCAGCGTCGGGCATGGCGGTGATCGCTTTGCGGGCATGGGCGAACGAATCTTTCAGCGTAGAGATGACCTTCGCCTTGTCGGTGGTGGATTTCTCGAATCCTTTGACCTCGAATCCCGCTGGTGGAGGAGTGCCGACGAGTTTGTACAAGTTGAAGTTGGCGGCGGCGACATGCAGAAAAACCTCGGCGAAGGAACGCACGTCTGCCGAAGGCCGCCAGGTGTACTTCTCCGCGGGGATCGCTTCCGCGAGTCGGGTGAACTTGTCCTCTTGGACCATGACTTCCGCCAGCACTTCAGAGCGATAGCCCGTAACCCCGGGAGTACCGTCCTTGTAGGGATTCACCTGGGCGGTGCAGCGAAACGCTGTCGCAGCGACCAGCAGCAGACAGATTCCTGGGAAAATGCGCTTCATGAAAGGCCTCCTTCCAGAGACGAACTAGTTTAAACATCCGTGCAGTTTTGTCGAGGACCGATTTAACAGAGGCGAAAATGGGCAAACACGCAGGTCGGAACTCACAGAATCTTACGATAGCCGAACGAGACGAACTTGGAGGCGGGTTCCTCGCCGGCCTGTGCTAGACTGCTGCTCCTCTCGCGGGCACTCGATTTCAATTCTAACGTTTGCATCTTGCAAGGTGCCATATGGCCAAGAATATCGTCATTTGCTGCGACGGAACGGGAAACGAATTCGGGGACCACAACTCGAACGTGGTCAAGCTCTATAGTGTGCTAATTGTCGATGGCAAGCGTCAGGTCGGCTATTACCATCCAGGCGTGGGCACCATGGGTGCGCCGACCGCTCATAACAAGATTAGCGAAACTTGGTCTGTGGTGATGGGCTTGGCCTTTGGAGCGGGGCTTCTGGCGAATGTCGGCGACGCCTACCGGTACCTGATGAACGTTTACGAAGATGGAGACAATGTCTATCTATTTGGTTTCAGCCGGGGCGCGTACACGGTACGAGCGCTGGCCGGCGTGATTCACATGTTCGGATTGCTTTGCCCCGGGAACAACGGGCTCATTCCTTACATCATCCGGCTTTACGCGAAACGAACCCGAAACGCGGCCGGAATGAAGAACACGCTCGAAGTGGCAGACGGATTCAAGTTTACGTTCTGCCGCGACTGCCCTTTGCATTTTGTTGGAGTTTGGGACACGGTCAGTTCTGTGGGCTGGATTTGGGATCCTCTAAAGCTGCCTTATACGGGACAGAATCCAGAGATAGTCAATGGCCGCCACGCCGTGTCGATCGATGAACGGCGCTGTTATTTTCAAAACAACTTATGGGGAGATCAGCTTCCCGGCCAAAGCATCAAGCAGGTCTGGTTCGCGGGCGTGCACTCCGATGTCGGGGGATCGTATGCTCCCGCCGAAAGCGGCCTGTCGCAAATTGCTCTCGAGTGGATGCTTTGTGAAGCAGTTCCGCTGGGGCTACTGGTTGACCCGTCGAAAGCCGACCAGGTTCTTGCCAGGGTTCCTCTAACCACGATTCCGCCGCCTGCGCCAGTGCCACCTGATCCGGCGCAGAAGACGCACAACTCGCTGACCGGGGGTTGGTGGATTCTCGAATTCCTCCCGCACTCTTACTATGATCCCGTCGCACAGAAAGCGAAATGGCGTATTCCCCTGGGAGCGAGGCGCCTGATTCCCGAGGGCTCTGTGCTGCATGAGACCGTGAAAGAGAAACTCAAGATCGACCCTGACTACAAACCGCCGAACTTGCCGCAGAGTTCGAGCGTCGAGCCGAGGAACGCTTGCCGCTTTTCTTGACGAGATGATACGGTTCGCAGCAAAGAAAAACGCCCGGGCCGCAGGCCAGGGCGTTTTCGTGGCAGAACTGCAGCGCTCTAGAACAGGTTCCAGAGGAACTGGTTGTAAACGTCGTGGTGATACTGCACCTCGGGCGCTTTCACAAAGGTTCCCAGCAGACGCGGACAGCGGTCCGCACCGGCCTGCTTCAGGTCGGCATAGCGGCCCTTCACGTCTTTGCCCAGAAGGTAGTTGTCCACTCGGCTTTGCGGAAGTTGGCGAGCGCGTCGTAGATGTTGTCCGGCAGGTAGCGTTCGGCCTGGCGCAGGTTCTTGATCTTCGAAGTCTCGCCATCGATGCCGCTCTTGAAGATCGCCAGCATCACCAGGTAAGGATTCGCGTCGGGAGCAACCGAGCGCACTTCCACGCGCATGCTCTTCTCGTTGCCGATCGGAATGCGGATCATCGATCCGCGGTCGACCGCCGACGCCTTGATCTGGTTCGGCGCCTCGAAGTGCGGATCGAGACGGCGATAGGCGTTCACGCTCGCATTCAACAGCAGGCAAATATCATTGCCATGGGTGAGGATGCGATCGAGAAACGCCCAGCCCATCTTGCTCAGCTTCTCTTCGCCCTTGGCGTCCCAGAACAGATTCTTGCCGTTCTCGCTGATGGAAACATTAGTGTGCATGCCGCTGCCGTTCACGCCCACCACCGGCTTGGGCAGGAACGACGCGGTGAATCCCATGTTGGTCGCCACCTGCCGGCAGATCAGCTTGTAGAGCTGAATCTGGTCGGCGGCCGCGACCACTTCGCCATAGCCGTAGTTGATTTCGAACTGCGAAGGCGCAACTTCGGGATGGTCCTTTTCATTCTGGAAGCCCATGGCGCGCTGCACTTCGGCGGTGGTATCGATGAACGTGCGCAGCGGATCGCCCGGCAGCGAGTGATAATATCCGCCAGTGTTGACGTACTCGAACTTGCCGGTTTCGTGATAGTGGCGCTCGGCGTCCGCGCCTTGGAAGAGAAAGCCTTCAATCTCGTTGGCCGCGTTGAGCGTGTAGCCTTTCTTCTTGTGCAAATCGTCGGCATAGTTCTTCAGCACGCCGCGAATGTCGGCCGAGTACGGCGTGCCGCCCTTGTCGATGACTTCGCCAAACACCAGCACTTTGCCGGAGCCGAACACGTCCGCCGGCGCCCAGTAGAAGGCCGCCCAGTCGATCCCCAGCCGCAGATCGCTCTCGCGCTGCGCGGTGAAGCCGCGAATCGAGGAGCCGTCGAAGGTGAGATTGTCCCAGCTCTTGATCAGAAACTTCTTGTCGTAATCGAGCATGTGCAGCCGGCCTTCGAGATCGCTGAAGAGCACGGTCACGGCCTTGATCCGCTTTTCGTCGGTCAGATACTTCAGCCGCTTTTCCTGGATCTTGCCGATCGGCACGCGGTTCCTGCGCTGCTCCTTCGCCTCCAGATTCAGGTCTTCCAGTTCGTCGTAGGTGAGTGCCAGGAAATTACGCAGTTCGTTAGGCATGGATATCCTTAGGTCTCCTATTCATTCTCAGCAAGAATGATGTCGGCAAGCACTGCTACGGATACAAGCAGTTGAAATGGCTGGGTTTCAACCAGAAGAATATCGTGAGAGAACTGTCCCGGACAATCGAAAAAGCTGATCGAAGGTATAAAAGAGATTTATTCGTTGAGCAAATTCCAGAGACCGCGCCCGGTCACGCGGACGCAGGCATAATTCCTCCCTAGTGCTCTTTTGAGCTCCGCGGCGTCAGGACTTCGCTCAGATAATCATGACTTCCGGGGATCCGCTCCAGATGCGGGTAACGAACGCCGCCGGCATATTGAATTTCGCGGGATTCCACAGAGTCAAAATTGCGAACAGTTAGAGACATTTTACCGTTTCGTGGATGCGCGATCGCTTCGTTCAGTGCCTCATTCGAATAAACGAATAACTGAATAGCGGATATGGCGGCACCGCTACTGCAGACCCAAGCCACGCCCAGGCATAAGCTTGATAATCACGCCCAGCGCAGTAAGGACCGCGATGAAGTAGACGGTCGTGGCGCGGCTGGGGTGGGCTGGCAAGTCTTTTGCGAAGAAAGCTCGATATCCCGCACCTAACCCCACCAGGAGGAATAACCGTTGCCCCAGCGCCAGCCCCAGAACGCCGCACGCGGCCATCAGAACAAGGCGTTCCGTCTTGCTCAAGGCCAGCGCGGCCTGGCCCCCATCGAGCACCCAAACGGGAATCAGATTCAGCAGATTCAGCATGGCGCCCGACCGGGCCAGCGCGGCCCAGAGCGGATCCCTCGTCTGATACCACAGAACTGCACAGGCGACCGAAGCGAAAAATCCGGCCAGCGGCCCAGCCAGGCTAACCGCCGCACGGGTTTCTATCGACACACCCATTGCCTGCCAGCGGACATAAGCTCCCAGGCCCGGCAGAAATACCGGCATATCCGCCGGCAACCCGCGGCGCTTGATATCGACGAAGTGGCCCATCTCGTGAATCAAAATAAGCATTGCGAAGCCGATGCCGAACTTCGCTCCAGACGCGACTGAATAGATCGCAACGAAAGCTAAGAAGCTTAGGATCGAGGTGAGCTTGAACCCCGGCTTCATCGCGGATACATTCTTTCCGGCCCGCCCTGACACCGGAGCGAGCATTTCCCGCTGTTGCGCCCACTGAGTATCGTTCGACTGATCGGATCGCGCAGCCTCTCCGCCCGCGTCGAGCGCTTTTGTATGTTGCGTGATCCACGCGGCCTGCGTGGAGGCTGGTGGTAGCAGAAGCAGTGCGCTGAGCCATCTGTCCCTCGCCTGCCGCAGATCACCCTTCGCCTCCAGCGCTTTCGCCTCCGCCGAAAGACGCTCCAGTTCCTGGGAGTGCACCAGCGCGTGGCACGCGTCGCACACTAGCGCCCCAGGCGCCAATTCGTGCGCACAGCGCTTGCAGTTGCGAATCAGTTCTGGAGTAGTTGTAGACACGGATCGGAAAAACGCCCTTGTGACAAATGCATGGTTCAAGCGGAAGCAGGTGGAGAGTCTGCAAATGGCCCGTACACCTCGAACGGCCGGCCGGCAGCCATCTTCCATGCAATTCTGATCCCAACGAACAGGATCAACAGGCCCATGGCCCCCCATCCCGGACTATCCGAAAGCTCAATGAACGGAGAAGCCAGCCCGAAGAGGATGAGCCTACTAACAAGTCTTCCAAGCTTCCCCAGGCTGATCTGAGGCCTCGCCTCGCTCGTTACAGGTTTCGGCGCAGACGGCTGCTGCCCGTATTCTTTTTCCAACTGGTGCTGCTCTTCCTCAAGCTTTTGCCGCTGAGTCTGCCCTTGCCGGCCTCGTTCGGTGGCAAAGTAAATCGAGATCGGGACCGCGGCCATCGACACCGCAACATAGGTGAGCAACGCCGCAGTGATCTGGTAGCGTCTTCCACCGGCTCCATTGGATCCCTTCATCATGGCCGTTCCTACCAACCATCCGACCCCCAGCGACATATAGCTGATCACCCATCCCTGCAGCAGGATCGCGATCAGAGCGTATCCAATCAATCCCACCACGGCCGCGCCAATACCGTGCGCCAGGGCGCGCACATACGCCGCGTGCTTGTCCACAGCTCTCTGGCCGCTGATCCTTTCCGTACACCCCGAACACACCGTCGCGGAGTTCACCCGATAGTACTTTCCACCGAGCGGTTGCTGGCAGATTTGGCATCGATTGCTCCCGGGTTTGTCCGCATATTCGGCAGTACCGAACTGCGGAGCGGGTTGGTTGAAGCTGTCGTTCATGCTCTCCTACTCATCCTTCGTGTAATACATGGTCCGGAACGATAGCACGGCGTCCAGTGCCAAGGAAGAGGGATCTGAAAGTCGGAATTTGCTCGCGATCAGGGAGGGTATGCCTCGGAGCAGCGAACAAGATCAGTCGCTTATCGCCGGTGTGCCGAGACTCCCGCGGCGATCTCGCGCAGAGCGCTCACAAAGGTTGCAGCGGCATGCGGGTCGGCCAATGCTTCCAGATCTACGGTAGCGGAGAACTGCGGCGACTCCGGACAAAAACGCACCTGTAAAATATCCTGCCGCCGCGCCGACATCAGAGCGTTCAGTTCCGCCGTGGGATCTTGTTTCCAGTGCGTCCGCGTAGTCAGGATGATGGGTCCGGGCTCGTAGAGATCCCACTCCCGCCCCTCGATCTTGTGCGACATTCCCCGGTTGTGGGCTCTGAACTGGTACCGCTCCACTTCCAAATGAAAGCTGGGAGAGCCACCCAGATCGGCCTCGAAGGTAAGAGTTTCTTTCTGCCGACGCCAGCAGCTCAGCAGCCAATGTATCGGGAAGCGCTCGGGGCCGGAATTCCACGGTGACGCGCGCGTTTTCGAACCAGCGCGAAGCAAAATGCAGCCGCGCCTGCAGCCGGGAGCTGCCAGTCCCACCCAGTGCGATTCGAGCACGCGTCCCTTGCCGGTGCAAGCCGTCTGCACCCACCGCATCGCCGCCGACCCTTTTTTTCGATTGTAGGTGGAAAACACGAAGTACCACAGTCCCAGCACGGCGACCGAACTGGCCACGTCGATCAGGAGAAGGCGTCCCACAGCGCTTCCTTTGATGTCATGGTACGTCCGCGGTCGCGGCGACGCAAGTGGGCAATCGTCCCAATTTGTCTGCCCGGGCGATCCATACGCGAATAACTGTGGAAAACCGGGGACCAATCCGCTTACTGGGCTTCCCGGTACCATCTCCGCACTACAATGACTCCGTGCCCTTCACCATTCGGGACTTCCAGCCTTCCGACTTCGAAACGCTCTGGCGCATCGACCAGGATTGTTTTTCTCCCGGGATTTCTTACTCGCGCGCCGAACTCAAGATCTACATGCGCCGCCGCGGATCATTCACACTGGTCGCCACCGATGCCGCGCCGCTGGTGCCAGCAACGACCGCCGAGTCGGGAAAAGCAGGGAAGCATGCTCCGCCTGTCAGCCTCTTCTAACGTTGCGGGCTTTCTCGTAGCCGAAGCGGACCGCGGTTCCGGCCACATCATCACGATCGACGTAATCGCCGCCGCCCGCCGCTCCGGGGTCGGGTCGTTGCTGTTGCGCGCCGCTGAAGATCGTTTACGCATAGCCGGATGCCGCTCGGTCGAGCTCGAAACCGCTGTGGACAACGTTTCCGCGCTCTCGTTTTACAAACGCCATGACTACAGCGTAATCAAGACCTTCCCCCGCTATTACTCAAACGGAGTCGATGCGCTGGTCCTGCAGAAAGATCTTCCTGCAGAAAACCTTGCCTGACCATCCAGTGAGACCAGCAAGACTCGCAATCAATTTGCACTTTCGCACCGTTCTCCCGTTACCTTGCCATGTAATGAAACGCACGGCCGTCAAAGTTGCGATCCAGGGCGAACTCGGCTCCTTCAGCCACGAAGCGGCGGAGCGCATGCTGCGGGTTGCACGGTTGTTCCCTGCGCGCGCTCCGCCGAAGTGTTCGATCGGGTGCAACGCGGATCGGTCGCTGCCGCCGTAATCCCTATCGAGAATTCCCTGGCCGGCACAGTCGCCGAGCATGCCGATCTTCTGGTCGCACGAGACGTCTTCATTCAAGGCGAATTCCGGCTGCGCATCGTGCACAATTTGATCGCCGCCCCCGGCGTGAAGTTCAACGCGCTGCGAAAGGCGCTCTCGCACCCAGTGGCCCTCGACCAATGTCGCGACTTTTTCCGCCACCATCCCCGGATCGAGCCAGTCCCGTTCTACGACACCGCGGGCAGTGTGAAACACGTCGTCGCCCATCGCCTACCCGACGCCGCCGGCATCGCCGGCCACCACGCCGCGCGCCAGTACTCCGGCAAAATTCTCCGGGCCGGCGTCGAAGACGATAAACGCAACTTCACCCGCTTCTTCCTGATTCGAAAATCCACGGGGAAAACGGGAATCGCCGCTGCGCAGAACGCCGTGCGGAGCGCGGTCGTGAAAAGGAAAAGCGCTGCCTCGGAACCCGGCTACCTGCGCCTCATTCCGCCCGGCGCCAACAAGACTTCGATCGCATTCAAAGTAAAGAACCTGCCCGGAGCGCTCTTCAAATCGCTCAGCGTCTTCGCCCTGCGCGACATCAGCTTGAGCAAGATCGAGTCGCGCCCCATGCGCGGACGCCCCTGGGAATATGTCTTCTACGTAGACTTCCTCCGCGGCGATGACGAACCCGCCCGCAACGCCCTTCGCCACTTAGGCGAGGTCGCAGAGTTCGTCAAAGTCCTGGGAATTTACCGCGCGGCCTAAACGGAACATGTAGGGACGGCCGCCTCGGCTGTCCAGTCGAGCGCAGCGAGACGCTCGTGTGGAGCGGGCCCTCCTGCCCGCTGCTGTTGACCTCACCTTTGAACTCGATCCTGAATTTGTACCAGACATGCCCGTGCCAACTTTCTGGGGCCGCACGCGTCAAAGTCATTGACGAGGCAAAATATCATGCGATAAGAACTTGAAGAAGCGAGCCCAAGAAACCGAAGATCGAAGATGAGCAGATTACAGATCAGGGAGAAGAGAATGCCAGATTCGTCCTCCACCCGCCGCCAATTCCTCCAACATACATCGATCGCTACTGCTGGATTGCTGGCGCCCGCAATCGCCTTCGCGAGTCCGCAGAAGCCGCCTGCAGACGATAAGGCAAAGGGCGAAGACATTTCCCCTGTCGAAGACCTGATGCGCGAGCACGGTGTGCTCAACCGCATCCTGCTTATCTACGACGACCACATCCGCAAGCTCTCCGCCAAACAGACTTTCGACGGCTCGATCCTGGTCAACGCCGCGGACATCATTCGCCATTTCGTCGAGGACTACCACGAGAAGCTGGAAGAAGATTTCCTGTTCCCGCGCTTTCGCAAAGCCGGCAAGCAAGTCAAATTGGTGGATACCCTTCTCGCCCAGCACAAATCCGGCCGCGATCTGACCGCGCAAATCAGGGAACTGGCGGCCCTTCCCACCCTCAAGTATGTCACCGACACAGGCGCTTCTGACGCCGAGAAGCTAACGGATGCTTTGCGCGCCTTCCTCCGCATGTACCGCCCACACGAAGCCCGCGAAGATACGGTTCTGTTTCCCGCCTTCCGCTCCCTCGTCTCGCGGCACGAATACGATGCCCTCGGCGAAGACTTCGAAAAGAAGGAAGACGAACTCTTCGGCGACGACGGCTTCTTTAAAGTCGTCGACCAGGTCGCCGAGTTGGAGAAGAAACTGGGCATCTACGATCTGGCCCAGTTCACTCCCAAAGTAAGCTCGCTCATTTCGAGAGAAGCTTTTTCGGAAATGGCTGGCCAGTCCGCATTAGCCGCAGCACCTTTGATACAGTGCGAACCGTCCCCGACAGGCATAGAATCCAGTTCGCGGGGAACTACCGGGAGCCTTGAAACCTTTCCCGAGAACTTTCATCTAAGCTTGAGTGAGTTACACTCAAGGAGAGCCAATGAGCCAAGAGCCGCTTTCCGAGCAAGTTCCTAAGCATCGGGAAACAAACGATGTACGGGCTTTGCCCGTGCTTCCTGTGCGCGATACAGTACTGTTTCCGCACGCCGTCCTGCCTCTTACGGTAGGCCGGGAGAGTTCCGTCCAGTTGATCAATTCACTGGGCGAAGACAAGACCATCGTTGTGGTGGCGCAGCGCGAAGCCCGCGTCGATAGCCCCCAGGCCAGTGATCTGTACACCGTCGGCACGTCCGCCGTCGTCCATAAAGTCGTCAAGATGCCCAACCAGAGCCTCTTCGTGTTTGCCGAAGGTCTGGAACGGGTGCGTCTGGGCGAGTTTACCCAAATAGCTCCATTCATGCGGGCAAACGTTTCTACTATTCCGGAAGCTATACAGCCGGACAGCTCCGAAATCGAAGCGCTGCAGCGCAACGTTCTTACTCTGTTCCAGCAGATTGTCACCGGTTCGCCAACGCTTTCCGACGAGCTCTCCACTGTCGCCCTGAACATTGACGAACCAGGCCGCCTGGTGGATTTCATTGCTTCGTCTTTGCCATCGCTCTCGACACCCGACAAGCAGGACACTCTCGAAACGCTCGACATTCGGGTGCGCCTGGAGAAGATCAACCAGCATCTCGCGAAAGAGCTTGAGGTCCAGCAACTGCGCAACAAGATCCAGAGCGAAGTGCAGGATCGCGTGCAGCAGACCCAGCGCGAGTACTACCTCCGCGAGCAGATGAAGGCCATTCAGAAAGAACTGGGCGAGCAGGACGAAGGCCAGCGCGACGTCGATGACCTGAAAAAGAAGATCGACGACGCGGGTATGCCCGATGAGGTAAAGAAGGAAGCGCTCAAGGAATTGGGCCGCCTCTCGCGCATGTCTCCCATGGCTGCCGACTACTCGCTTACGCGCAATTACGTTGAGTGGCTGGCCGTGCTGCCTTGGGCTAAGACTTCCGGGCAGGAGATCGAGATTCCAAAAGCCAAGGAGATTTTGGATACCGATCACTATGACCTCGAGAAGGTCAAAGATCGCATCCTCGACTATCTTTCCGTGCGCCGACTGAAGCCGAACATGAAGGGCCCGATTTTGTGCTTCGTTGGGCCTCCGGGCGTGGGCAAGACTTCGCTCGGCAAGTCCATCGCGCGAGCGTTGGGCCGGAAGTTCGTGCGGCTATCGCTTGGTGGCGTTCACGATGAAGCCGAAATCCGCGGCCATCGCCGCACCTACATCGGCGCACTCCCTGGACAAATCATCCAGGGCATTCGCCGCGCCGAAACCAAAGATCCGGTTTTCATGCTCGACGAAATCGACAAGGTAGGCCGCGACTTCCGCGGCGATCCCGCTTCGGCTCTCCTTGAAGCGCTCGATCCCGAGCAGAATTCGACCTTCCGCGACAACTATCTCGACGTCACTTTTGATTTGTCGAAAGTTCTTTTCATCACGACCGCGAACATGCTCGACCCGATTGCCGAGCCGCTGCGCGATCGCATGGAGATCATCGAACTGCAGGGTTACAGTGAAGAAGAAAAGCTGCACATCGCGCGGCGCTATCTGGTTCCGCGTCAGGTGGAAGAGAACGGCATCACTGCTGAGCAGATCGAGTTTCCGGATGAAGCTTTGCGCTATGTGATTCGTCATTACACGCGCGAAGCGGGCGTGCGCAGCCTCGAGCGCACCATCGGAACCATCTGCCGCAAGCAGGCGCGGCGGCTGGCCGAGGGCAAGACCGAGAAGCTTGTGGTGACGCAGGAAATCATTCAGGAATTTCTGGGCGGCATCAAGATCCGCACGGAAGGCGAGATCGAGGAGCGCACTGAGCGTCCCGGAGTGGCCGTGGGCCTGGCCTGGACTCCATCGGGCGGCGACGTGCTCTTTGTGGAAGCCAATGCCATGAAAGGCAAAGGCGGATTTACCATGACCGGACAGATCGGGCAGGTGATGCAGGAGTCCATGCAGGCTGCTCTGACCTGGGTGCGCTCGAACGCGGCGCAGCTTGGCATTGCGGAAGAGCTTTTTTGCCGACCATGACATTCACATGCACGTGCCAGCGGGAGCGATTCCGAAAGATGGTCCATCGGCGGGCGTGACCATGGCGACGACGCTGGTGTCGTTGCTGTCGGGCCATCGCATCCGGCCGCTTACTGCGATGACCGGCGAGATCACGCTCAGCGGCAACGTGCTTCCAGTGGGAGGCATTAAAGAAAAAGTGCTGGCCGCCAAGCGTGCCGGAGTCACGACTGTGATTCTGCCTGCGGAAAACAAGATGAATGTTGAGGAGGATCTCACTCCTGAGCAGGTTGAGAACCTCAGCATTCACTATGTGAAGACCATCGAGGAGGCGCTGCGGGTCTCGCTGCCTGTGGTGGCGGAGGCGCTGGCCGCGAAGGTGTTCCTCGAGTCGGAGGCGAAGGATTCCAAACCGGAATCTAAGTCCGGTAAGCCCGTCCCGGCGCCGGTTGTCGCTCACGACAAGGTTGTCACCTGGCAGTCTTAAGCAGTGGCCAGTGGTCAGTGGTCAGTTACATGCCGCCAGTTGACTGGCGGCTTTTCTTTTGGCGGAATCGCTTGAATGTTCCAGTTGGAACATATAAGCAGTTTTACCGGGGTAAGTATTGAGAGTAAGAAAGGTTGTAGAGAGGTTTGATTGAGGGAGGTGTGTGTTGCAGTTAATAAACAGTTTGGGCTTGGTATGACAATTTACGTCAAAGGTTTTTTGAGTTTTCTGGTGCTGCTTTACTGTGCGATTCGGATTGGCTGTCACGCAACGAATTTTGGAGTAAGAAAGTGCATTTGATAGCGGCATGGCTGCAGACTGAGTATGGGCGGTGGCGGTCAGTGTTGGCCGGAGTTGTGATTTGGTTGGATCATCGTACCGTGCTTAACAAACAGCGAATACGGGGACTCGTCAAATGGGTGGCGTATCTGGCCATGATTTATTCCGTCAACTCTGCCCGCGCAAGTTATTGTTAGCTAAGACTGAGCAGCGAAAATTTGTAGATGTCACCCGGAATATCTCATCGGCCTGTTCAAGGGAAACCACACAACCATACAGTCCGCAAAACTCGCTGAAGCCTTTATGGGCAAATGGATAAAGGTTTCTGGGCCACTGGCGATGTGATGGGAGATACAGCCACTCTACGACAACTTACATTCTCGGATCACTCAATCTATAAAAGTGGGCAGCTTTTTATGATGTTTTATGACAGCAAATGGTTCGACCAGCTCTCAACTCTCAAACCGGGGATATAGTAACCGTCATTGGGAAAGTGGGCAGAGTAAACAGTATAGAACTTCAGCTCAATGACTGTGAGATCGTGCCTAGGTAGGCATTATGCACTTGTCTGCATTGCAGTCACTCTTTGATACCTCGTACCACTCGCGAGAGTATATAAAGCGAAGATAAGGCGAACGTAGTCGCATCTCCCATCTTTTCCTATTCCCTGCCACGCCTAGCATGCTATAGTTACTTTGGTCACCAAACCAGACGGAGGCCAAAAGACCATGCTGGATGCAAATCAAGTGGCGGCCATCGAAGCGCGATGGCGGAAGAGCACCGCAAAGATCGCGAAGCGCTGCAACGATTGAAGCGGTTCCTTCCGTCCAACGGCTTCCATGGCCGAGTTCCGACGATTGTCATTGACCGCACTGAAGAGTCTGAAATTGATTACGCCAATGCAGTCGAAACGGGAGAACGAACACCAGAATCGACAAAGTTGAGGAGGTCATGCAGAGCGATCCAACCAAGAAGTGGACCGTCCCTGCCATGGTCGCATACCTAAAACAAATCAACTTCCCTTAGTGGCTAAGAAGCGGCAAGCGACAATGGGGCTCGTATTGGGAAACTAGCGCACAAGCGAAGACTATTGTGCGGGTGCGGAGGGTAGTGGCAGGAATCCGCACACTTACAGAGCCATCCAAGAGCCCATCAGGAGGATGCATCCGACAGCGACGACACAAGCGAACGGGCTGCATCGTGAGAGGCAGCCCGTTTCCATAGGAGGGATTTCACAAGCTCCCGGTTCTTCGAGCCGAGAGGAAAGGAGGGCCACCATGCATTATATGGTGTCCTCGCGATCGTCAGTCTGGACGGATGACGATCACTGTGGTGGATGCCCCGTTCGCGCTAAAACGGGCGGGGCATCAGCCATCCCTCACGTCGTACACAGTATAACATCGTTCGCAAGCATGATAAACTACCTGTCAATGGCCAAGGGAACCGACAAAGCCACTGACAGTAAAGACGTTAACTCAAAGTCATTACGAAACAGGATTGTTCGGAAGGCCGACAACGCCGTTCGCAAACCCGCGCCAACATTGCGGGGAAGATCAGGTCCCGGAAGCGCGGCGAGTACCTAAAGCTATACTCGTTAGGTATGAGCAGATGCTCTGCGATACCGAGTGATACACGCCGCCGATCCTCGTCACTAGCGACCAGAACCCTCGATGGTACGTGTGAACGTCTCCCATGACGTAAACCTTGGACCATGATTGATCCGCCGATGCTGGTAATCCATACCTGGAATCCGTCAAGCCCCGTATAGGAAACAAACTCGTCGGTAAATACGGTGCTTGGGCAGGACGCACCCACGAAACCATGAAGCGTGCGGCGGTCACGTCGTTAGCAGTACGAGCGAACGCGTCCTCCACGTCCACTGCGCCTAGCACAGTGGTCTGTGCTGTCGCCTCGCATCGGACGGCCAGCTCCACTCTTACGCTTCCTCCGTGATACATCTCGTCTACCTCAACTGATGAACCCTCCAAACGCACCTCGCCAGAGGGAGCGAATGCTGAACATGCGCCACGCTGTTTTGTAGTCACTCCGGTTTCGCGCTGAATCTGCTTCGCGGAGACCGCAGCGAGCGATCCAGGTCTGGAAACCAGACCCGAAGCGAAGTAGGCTTCTCAAAGGTCCCGACTAGCGGGTAAATGTGATGCCGCAGGTCGCGCAGCGTAGGCAGTGCGGCCAGCAACGCGGTAGTGCTGCGCGGACGCACGCACACGCTACGCCGCCGGATAGCGTTGTCTCACTTGCTCTAAACAGGCATCATCGGTAGGGAAGTCGCGGTCAAACTGGCTCGCGTATACCGGAGTTCTGCGGGAAGGTCTGTGCGGTCAGCAAACATAGCATAGAGGAAGGGAAAATTTACCGGAACACTGTGGAAATCTCGGAAAACTCGGAAAACCACCTTAAAGCTATAGTTTGTTGGCGGCAAGGGGCTGCGGGGGATGGGGTTGGACAGGTGCCGAAATATCGGCACGAAAAGCGTAGGGCGAAGAGAAAGCGTTGAAAGTCGGGTTCCGAGTCTGGCAGTCTCTGGTTCACAGTGCTACTACATAGACTTGCGGGAAATGGGGAAGTCCTGTGTGTCTTGGATTCCCTCCCGGCCCGAGCGTTAACCGTACGTGACGTCGCTGCTCTGTCCGACTTCGATAATGTAACCGTCAGGATCGCGGATGTAGCAGCGAATCTCGCCGTACTTTTCCTTCGGCTCCGTGATGAATTCGGCTCCTCGACTTTTCCATAATTCATAACACGCTTGAATATCCGCAACGCGGATATTCAGGAAGCTGCTGACCTTATCCGGGTCGGCGGGGACGCTGAGCGTCACCGACGGCTTGTCCGGGGTGGGCCCGCCTCCGACGTTGACGATCAGCCAAGTGTTCGCGATCTGAATGTGCCCAGACGCACCCTCGCTGTCGCCTCTGCTGAGAATGCGGCCGCCGAAGACCTTCTCATAAAAATCAGCCGATCGGTCAATGTCGGCGACGGTGATGAAATGTGTGACGGTAAACCCGTCGCGCGGAGGCATCTCATAGCTCTTTTGTTCGATTCGTACGCTGTTCATTGACGACTCCAATTTAGATGAACAGTGCTCATCTGGGCGGGTAGCCCACACTTGCCTGATTTTCAGGCGGCATCAGCGAAAAACCGCCGAACGTAGTTTTCATCGATATTCACGCCCTCCAAGTGTCGTCCCTTTCTCAATTAGCTCTTTCTGGGCGTTTCCGATTCTCATGCCGCTGAAACCACCTTCTTCTTCCCATCGAGTGCCGGTAGAAGAAGGTTCAGAAGCGCTTGATCAGAGAATGGGTTCTGACCTGAGATGAGCTCGCGATCTTGAAGGACATAGCTTTTCCATGGAGCGACCACACTTACGTCACCGCCAGCCGTACGCAGAGCGAAGTCCGGGTAGAAGAGAACCTTACCACCAATCTCAAGCGGTTCCCGCTGCTGCTCTTCCGCTGTCGAAAAGATAGTCATCTTATATCCAGAATAGATCCAGCCTTGAGCCTTGGCGTGTGCTCCAGCGGCATCGCCCGCCGACAGCGCGGCGACGAATTCCGTCGAATTCGGAAGCGCAGCGAGAAGTGAAATCGGGCCATGGCAGAGCACTGCTGTCGGCTTGGATGTTTTATGAAAGTGTCTCAGCACGGTGCCAGCGTCGGGATCATCGAGCAGGTCCATCATCGGGCCATGGCCGCCGGGGACGAAAACAGCGTCATATTGATCCAGGCCCGATGCGATGACATCCGCGATTCGGGCTGGATCTCGGAGTCCCTTCAGGCCGTCGCGGAATAACATATAGTCCTGAAGCTTAGCCGCGTCCCCGCCGAAGAAATCGGCGACCTCTGAATGCACATCCACTTGCGGAGTGTTGCCCTTGGGGTTGGCGAAGGTGATTTCGTAGCCCTCCTTCATCAGTTCGCGAACCGGAACCGTAAGCTCGTTGAGATAGTAGCCAGCGCCGGTATAAACCTTGCCATCTTTCAAGGGCAAGCCGCGACCGCTCGATACGAGCACTAAGACTTTTCCTTTAGTTGTCATTGTTGTTCTCCTCTTTGAAATCGAATTCTGTTCTCCTGAATATGAGCCAGCTCATCGTCCGCGTTAACCGTAGGTGAGGTCGGTGCTCTGTCCGACTTCGATGATGTAGCCGTCAGGGTCGCGGATGTAGCAGCGTATCTCGCCGTACTTGGGGATCGGCGGCGTGATGAACTCCGCTCCTCGACTTTTCCATAATTTGTAGCACGCTTGAATATCCGCAACGCGGAAATTCATGAAGCTGTTGATGTGATTCGGGTCGGGGACGCTGAGCGTTACCGTCGGCTTATCCGGGGTCGGCCCGCCCCCGACGTTCAGAATCATCCAGATATTCGCAAGCTGAAGGTACGGAGGCGCGTTGCCGTCGCCCATGGTCAGAATGCGAGCGCCGAAGACCTTTTCGTAGTAGCGAGCCGATCGCTCGACGTCGGCGACGGTGAGAAAATGCGCGATGCTGATCCCATCTTTCGGGGGCATCTCATAGCTCTTCTGATCGACTTGTACGGCGTTCATTGATGGCTCCTTTCGATACAGTGCTCATTACAAATACGGTGTTTGGAGTCCCGCTGCCTAGCGCGCAATTTGGCCCAGATAGTATCGGAGCCGATTTTCGACATCCCCCGGCTTGTGGAATGCGCTCGTAGTTGCCATGGGGTTTTCCTCCGCGACCATTGAGCCAGAAGAAAATGGGGTCGCGCAACCGGACGATGGTATTGCCCAATTGATCTTACTCCCTTCACTCTGGTCTAATTGCAGCCGTTCCGAGATGCAGGTTGTTCGGGCTTGCAAGACTTTCTTGTGAAGGGAAATACAAATGTCCGAATTTGCGACGAAATCTGTGGCGCAGGAACAACAAAAACAGAGAATAGAAACACGCACAGCCGTGAAACGTACCGGCGGCTTTACCATCGTTGCGACAGCCGTGGCAGTGTTCGCCGTCCTCGGCGTCGTGGTCCTGTTCGCGCAGAGCCAAGACAAGGGCAAGTACTCGCTGGTATCGCCGGGCGGAATTGCGTTCTCCGACTTCAGGGGCTACGAGGACTGGGCTGACGTCTCCTCGGCCCGAACCACCGAAATACTCAAGGTGATCGTCGCGAATCCCACGATGATCAACGCGTATAAAGCCGGCGTCCCCGGTAACGGCCAGCCTTTCCCGGAGGGGTCCAGGATCGTCAAGCTCCAGTGGAAGTTGAAGAAGAGCACGGAGGCCCCTTTCGCCGTGGAAGTGCCAGACGTCTTTTCCCAGGCTTTCGTGATGGAAAAGGACAGCAAAAGATTTTCGAAAAGCGGCGGATGGGGATACGCGGTGTTCAACTACGACCCCGCATCCGATAAGTTCACCGCCGATGCCAAGAGCCCTTCAGACTGCGGATACGCGTGCCATACGCCAGTGAAGGCGAAGGACTACATCTTCCACCCGTACCAGAAGCGTTGAACCCCTGGCGGGCTTTCCGTCTTCTCGCTTCCCGTTCCCACGAGGCACCCAATGTGTTGGTGACGGCAACGAGATCAAAAGCCTGGGTCATCTCCCTTCCCGATCCTGTACCTACGCGGGAGCATTCATCTTTTCAGCCCGGCGTGGCAATGACAACTGTGTCGAGGATGGATGCGCTCGCGTTAAACTAGCACCGACTCTGGCGACGGTTCCCATGCGCGTGCGCGTTCTCTTTTTCGGCGGGTTGAAAGATCTGGCGGGTAAATCCAGTGAGTTGCTAAATCTGCCTGACGGGGCGTTCGTGCGCGATGTGCTGGCGCACTACTTGTCGGAGGTTCCGCGGATGAAGGAGTTTGTGGGATCTCTGGCTGTGGCGGTTAATCGGGAATATGCCGGGGGGGAGACTGGGTTGAAGTCCGGCGACGAGGTGGCGCTGCTGCCGCCGGTTAGTGGCGGGTCGGGATGCGCTTCAATTGTTCGAGATCCGATTGATACTTTGGGCGTGCTGCAGCGCATTAAGCGTGGCGAGGACGGGGCTGCTGTTGTCTTCGAAGGTGTGGTGCGGAACCAGACGCGGGGGCGTCGGACGCTTTATCTCGACTACGAGGCTTATGAGGAGATGGCGCTGCGGCAGATGGAGGGTCTGGCGGAGCAGGCGTTGAAACAATTTGAAGTGCGCGACATCGCTGTCGTGCACCGGCTGGGGCGGCTGGAGATTGGCGAAGCCAGTGTGCTGATCGTGGTCGTTTCAGCTCACCGGGCTGCGGCTTTCGAGGCTTGCCGCTGGCTCATTGATTCGCTTAAACGGACGGTTCCCATCTGGAAGAAAGAATACTTTGAGGATGGAGCGGTGTGGGCTGATGGCGAGGCGTTTCCTGAGGGAATTCCGCGTTGAAATTCACTGGCCAAGGCAGCCCCGGAGCCAACCTCGCATCTAAGTGACCGAGCCTGCCTGCCAGAGCGCCTCGCTCGTCTCGGCGGGACAGCCGTGGCGGCTGTCCCTACTGGGGCCAAGGTGCGCAGGTATACTTCCTTTTACTGAATGAGAAAATTCGTCACCGTGAGTCTGCTGCTGCTGGCGTGCGCTTTGTTGTATGCGCAACGACCCGCGACTCAAAGCCAGTCACCGACGGAACCGGAGACCACGCTTAAAGTTGACGTTAGACTGGTGAACGTTTTCGTCACTGTGACTGATGCTCACGGGGCGCCGGTCGCCGGGCTGCAAAAGGATAATTTCCTGCTGCAGGAAGATGGCCGCGAGCAGAAGATCTCTGTTTTCGACAAAGAGTCGGCGTTACCGATTTCGATTGCCCTGGCCATCGATACCAGCTTGAGCACACGTCACGACCTGCCGCTGGAGCAGGCTTCGGCCAAGCGCTTTGCCCATGCCATCCTGCGGCCAGTCGATGCCCTCTCCGTGTTTGCGTTTAGCGAGTCGGTGTCGCAGTCCCCCTTTGGGTACACCGCAGACCTGAAGCGCATCGACGAGGGCATTGATCACATACGGCTGGGAGCGGCCACGGCGCTGTTCGACGCCGTATATCTGGCCTCCCGCTCGCTCGATCGCCGCCAGGGACGGAAAGTGCTGGTCTTGATCACCGACGGCGGAGATACCATCAGCAGAGTTGATTACAAGGGGGCAGCGCGTGCCGCGGAAGAGGCGGAAGCGCTGGTGTACAGCATTATCGTGGTGCCCATCGAAAATAGCGCGGGACGCGAAATCGGCGGCGAGCATGCATTGATCCAGCTGTCAGAAGACACGGGAGGCAAGTACTATTATGCGACTTCGATGTCGCAACTCGATGACGTCTTCCGCCAGATCAGCGACGAGCTTCGCAACCAATACCTGCTGGCCTACTACCCGTCGCAGCGCACGTCGAATTCGCAGTTTCGCCGCATTCAGGTTGGAGTTTCCGGGCCCGCGGATGCGGCAGCCTACCATGTGAGCCACCGGGTTGGGTATTACACGACGAAGTCAGACTTCTGAAAGTCAGTGGCCAGTGGACAGTGGCCAGTGGTCAGTAAAACTGAGTTGCCCTGCGATCGTTCGGGAAGATTGATGGCAGGTTTGATATCCTCGAAGATTCCGTCGAAATAACGATTGACGGTCCAACGCTTGCGTTTGTGGACTAAGAAAGGTTCTGTGAATATTCCGAATTCGAGGTTTGCAATCCTGCGTTTCAATTCTCTTCGTCGTTGGGCTGCGCTTACCCCCTTTTTCGCGGCCATGGGCCTCGTACTGTGCGCGCCATTGCTGCTGGCTCAGACCATAGGTACGGGCAGCATCGTGGGTACTGTCGCGGATCCGCAGGGGAAGGTGCTGGCCAACAACCAGGTAGAGATCACGAATAGGGCGACGGCTGCGGTGATCCATGTGACGACCTCCTCGGAAGGATGGTACTCATCGGGACCCATTCAGCCTGGAAGGTACGTAGTGCGGGTCACAGCCAAAGGGTTTAACCGGGCCGAGGTGCCGATAGTAGTTCAGGTCGGCAACATGGCGAATGGGAATGTGGTAATGCAGGTGAGCCTGGAGAAGCGGCAAGGTCAGGTTCAAGATGAAGTTGTTCTCAACCTGGAACAAGCCACCGTACAAGGTGTGATCATTGCAGAGGAGATGGAGAAACTGCCGATCAGCGGGCGCAATTTTTTTGACCTGGCCCAGCTTGAACCAGGGGTACAGATGCAAGATGGGGGCAACTTTCAGGGCAAGGACGGGCTCTCGACGATTTCGTTTCTGAACAGGTTTGGCCGTACAGAGCGGATTGCAGTTGATGGAGTCGACATCAGCGACGAGACAGTGGGATCTGCGACACAGAACATTCCGGCTAGCGCCATCCAGGAATATCAGGTTGCCAAGTCGTTGCTCGATCTCTCGACGGGACTGACGTCATCGGGTGCAGTGAACGTGATTACGCGTTCTGGAAGCAATCAGATTCACGGAGGCGCATTCGGAGTGTACGGCGGCGATCAGGGCGCGGCGGCGCTGCCGGGTTCCACAGGGTCTTCGTCTTCTCTTCAGCGTGAGCTCTTCGGTGGAGATGTGGGAGGGGCGATCATCAAGAATAAGGTCTTCTGGTTCGCGGACGCGGAACGCGCGCAGCAGAATCTGACGGCCGCCGAGCCTTTTACTGCTCCCTTTGATGGGTTGAACGCGGCTCTCAGCGAGCCCTACCGCGAGTTTGCCACGGACGAGCGTGTGGACTGGAACATGCGCGGCAGCACGCGCGCATTTTATCGTTTCAATTTCTTCCAGAACAGCGATTTGCGTCCCTTTGGGAGCGCCAGTTCCGCGCAGCAATTCCGTGACACCAACAACACTTTGACGAACGCGTTGGGCGTAGACTTCAATACCGGTATTTACGCGCACAGCCTGCGCTTTGAATATCTCAAGCTCCGCAATGAAATGGAGAATGCTACGAGCGGCCTGGGCGGGGTCGACAATCCCATACCAGGGTTGGGCATTAACATCGGCGCGTCCACCGCGGGGAATTGTGTTCTCAGCAGCGGAGGGAGCTATTGCGGCGGCCCGGGCTGGCTGGGGCCGCAGCAAACGATTCAATCCGACAAAGAGGGCAGGTACGACGGCAGCCGGGTGATGGGCAAGCACATTTTTCGGTATGGGATTGCCTTCAATCGCATCGAAGGCGCGCGGCTGGCGGCCTTGTCGGCGTTTCCGCAGGTCGGCACTACGTCGCTATTGGGATCGACGTCGTCCGATCCAACTTCCTATCCCGCGGATTGGGTTAGCTTGGGCAACGGCGTGGCCTTCTCCACGGCCAAGTCTTCATTTGGCTTTCCTGGCGGAGGACTGGGTCCGGACAACCGGGTGGAGGGGTACGTTGGAGATGCGTGGAAGGCCCGGCCGAAATTAACTCTGACTTACGGTGTGCATTATGTGCGTGACACCGGGCGAAGCGATAGCGGCCTCGGTCCATTGCCGGACTTGAACCAGTGGGGCGCGGGATTAGGCGAGAAGATTCGAAATCCGAACAGTGACTTCGCGCCTCAGTTCGGATTCGTCTGGGATGCAGGAGGCAACGGCAAAACTGTTGTCCGGGGCGGGGGCGGGTTGTTCTATGAGAACTCGCTCTGGAACAACAGTTTGTTGGACGCCCCAGCTCGGCTTAGCAAAGGAATCTTCACTGACGCTCCGGAGGTTTGCCAGGGAGGCGTGGCCAACGCGTTCAATTGGCCCACTAATCCTGGAGTCGCAGGGACGCCGATTGCGGGTGCTGCCACTGTCGTGACCAACCCCACTACTGGGGCGTTGCAGGTGTTGCCGAACTTTTGCGGCCAGACGATTTCGAGCGCTGCGCCTCAAATTCTGGCGCTCAGCAATGCCTTTCAGACCGCGGCCGCGAGCGCGACGGGGCTGCCCAATAGCAACTCCGTGGCAACGACGCTGTCGGCGCTGAATCCCAACTATGACCTTCTTTATCCGGGCTATCGCACGCCGCGCTCCTGGCAGATGAACCTTGGGGCGGAGAAGGAGATTCGTCCCGGCACGGTGTTGAGTGTTGATTACGTCCGCAACATTGGTGAGCACTACCTGATCGGCCAGGACATCAACCATAGCGGAGCGGCGCGCAGCTTCAATCAGGCCAATGCGGTTGCGGCGAGGGACGCGGCGCAGGTGGCCAATGGTTGCCCGGTCGGTTTCGGGCAAGCTACGTGCATGATTAACTCGACCTTCCTGACTGGAGTGCCGTTGGGAGTTTCAGGTGCTCAAGCGGCGTACTCGAGGGCGGGGTTGGATTCGAACCTGCAGGCGGCGGGTGGCGGACCTTGCTCCTATTGCGCATTTCCAGGAACGAACGCGATCACCGGCAACCTCGGAGCAGTGGGCGGTGTAGACATGATGTTTCCTGATGGGCGCTCGGTCTACAGCGGCGTGCAGGTGAAAGTGCTGACGCGAATCGATAATCCGGTACGCGGCGTGAAAACTGGGTACATCCAGATTGCCTACTCGCTCTCGCGCTTCGTTAGCCAGGCACAGGATCAGGATTTCACCAATCTGGCAACGGACAACGATGACCCGCTGCGCTTCACTGGGCCAAACGCTCTGGACCGCAAACAGCAGGTTTCGTTTAGCGGAGTATTCGATCTGCCGTTGCATGCGAAATTCAGCATGATCGGACATTTCTACAGTCCGCTTCCGGAAAACCTGGAGCTTCCGGAACTGACCAATGGAGGCGAAATATTCGCTACAGATTGGCTGGGCGCCGGGTTGGGCGCTGCCGGCGCGCCCGAGCCCGTGCCCGGGACTGAAATCGGCCAGTTCCAGCACAGGACCGACATCGAAAACCTCCAGCGGGTAATCAACACCTACAACCATACCTTCGCTGGATCACTCACTCCTGCGGGAGATTGCCTCGTAGGCAATAACGCGCAGTGCCCGGGTCAAATCGCCGGCCCTGAGGTTATGACCAGCGCCGACATGGCCTCTTTGGGGTGGATTATGCCTACGCTGGGTTCGGTAGCCCCGCATGCTGCGTCGAGTCCGTGGCTGAAGTCGCTGGATTTGAGGGCATCCTGGCCATTGAAGCTTAAAGACCGTGTGACCATCGAGCCGAGCGCCAGCGTCTTCAATGTGTTCAACTTCGCCAATGAATTCCTACCCGGCAACTCGCCGAGTGCATCGCTGTTGCCCGGGCAGAACGGGCTTTTGGCGCCGAATGTGGTGGGCGGCGTGGCTCCGGGGTCGAGTCTCACACCGTTCCGCGCAAGCTTCCAATCGGGAACGTACGCACTAGGTGCTCCCCGGCGGTTCGAATTCGGATTGCGAATCAGCTTCTAGAGTAGTCGAATCCACATCCCGTGCGGTCCATTGCTTCGGTTGTTTTCACTGCGCAAGGGGCCGACGCCGAAGACTGCAACTGCGTGCCACTGAGGCATTTCCACACAAAACAATGGCCAACAGACGAGTGTTGTCGAGACATATTTTGCCCGTCGCACACATAGGACCATCCGATTTTCCGGAATTGAAATACGATTTTATGGAATTCCCGGGCCATTTCGAGGTTTAAGGCTTCGGCATAATCCTGGCCATGCACCGATGTAAGCACATGACAGTACAGAAAATAACTGAATGCCGCACAATGGTCGCAATGCTGGCTGACTAATTGCTTTCAATGCCAGAAGGATGTTGTTCGTGGACAAAAGAATGTTGTTCGTCGCGGAAAAATTGTTGTTCGTGCGAACAATCGGCTCGTCTGTTTTGTTTGTTATTTTGCAAGGTCAGATCCGATTGTCCGCACGTGTCCCAATTGATAACTCTGCAATAGGTCAGAACTCATTGATGAGAGCAATTCCGAAAGGACGGTTTACGATGTCGAATTTCAACTCCCCCCTGCGTTTTGGCGTGCGGTTTGGCCTACTGGCTTTGGCCGCCATAGTTGTTGCTGTCGTCCACGATGGTCGCACAGACCACGATCAGCACCGGCAGCATAGTCGGAACCGTGACAGACCCCAGCGGTGCTGTTGTCAACGGGGCCAAGGTCGTAATCACCAATAAGGGAACCAACCAAGCCATCACGACGACGACTACGTCATCCGGCACCTACGCGTCAGGCGCCCTGATTCCCGGAGAGTATTTGGTGCGGGTGGAGGGGCAGGGATTTACGACCGCTGAAGTGTCAGTGGTGGTGCAGGTGAACACTACCGCGTCGGCCAACGTGAAGCTCGCCGTTGGGCAGAGCTCGCAAGTGGTTGAAGTGCAAGCAGCCGAGTCGCGGTGAACACCGAGCAGGCCACGGTGCAAGGAGTGCTCACCTCGGAGCAGATCGAGAACCTTCCCATCAATGGCCGCAACTTCCTCGACCTGGCTCAGTTGGAGCCCGGCGTCCAGATTCAGGATGGCGGCACTTTCGATCCCACCAAGAACGGTTTCTCTTCCGTCTCATTTGGCGGCCGGTTCGGCCGGACGGCGCGCATCGAGGTGGATGGTATCGACATCAGCGACGAGACCGTGGGCACCACGACCCAAAATATTCCAATTGGCGCCATCCAGGAATTCGCGCTCAGCAGTCTTCGCTCGACCTCTCGACCGAGCTGACTTCATCCGGTTCTGTGAACATAACCACCAAATCGGGCACCAACGGCCTGCACGGTGAGGGCTTCTATTACTTCCGCGACCAGACCTCAACGCCAATCTCCCGGGTGGCTCAGACAATCCCTTCCAGAGAAACCAATTCGGCGGAAACGTTGGCGGCGCCGTCATCAAGAACAAACTCTTCTTTTTCGTCGATGCCGAGCGCACTAAGCAGGATCTGCTTGATCCGGTTCTTCCCGGAGGTCAATTTACCGGGATTACAGGCAGCTTCGACTCACCTTTCCGCGAGACCGAGGGTCGGGCGCGTGGATTATCAGGCCAGCAGGTACAAGATCTTCTATCGCTTCACCTACGACCAGAACAAGAGCGTACTTCCGTTCATTCCCAACTCCTTTCAGCCCTTTGCCAACGAGGACCACGCACGAGACCAGGTCGTGGGTGTCGACTTCAACCTCGGTGTTTCACCAACAGCGTGCGCTTTGGCTATACCAAGTTTGAAAACGGGATTAAGGACGCGGTAACCGGCTCCAGTATTTTCAATCCGGCGCCGGGTATCGAGTTGGCGATCGGTCGGGACCCAACTGCCTTACCGCGGGTCAGATCCATTCTGCTCCGGGCCAAACTTCCTGGCCCCGCAAGCGACCATGCAGTCGGATCATCAGATCAAATACGACGGCAGCAAGATCTACAAGAATCACATCTTCCGCTTCGGCGTCGGATATAACCAAATCTTAGGCGGTGGAGTCGCCAAGTTCCTGGGGCTGGCTCCGGCGGTAAATGCTCCGCCGCAACGGCAATTGGCTCGGCGGCAATAATGTCCATTTCCGGGCGGTGCCAAACAACCCGCTGAATTACCCGGCTGACAACGTCACCCTGGGCAACGGGCAAGGGTTCTTCTCCGGAAACCTGGCGTTTGGATTGCCTGGCGGAGGATCGGTCCGGACAACCGCTTCTCCTGGTATTTCGGGGATTCCTGGAAGGTAGCCCAACATGACAGTAACCTGCGGGCTGCGGTACGTGCGGGACACCGGCCGCACGGATAGCGATCTCGGTCCCCTCCCTGTCTTGAACCAATTCAACAATCAGTTCTACTGCGGCCTGGGCAACCGCATAAACCAGCCCAATCTCAATTTCGCTCCGCAGCTTGGGCGTTGCATGGGACCCGAACAAAAATGGAAAGACCGTAATTCGCGGCGGTATTGGATTGTTCTATGAGAACTCGATCTGGAACAACATCCTGTTTGACCCCGGCGCGCGACTGCAGAAAGGGCTTTTCCTGGGCTTTGCGGGGGCTTGCAGCGGCGGGCAGCCCAGCAGTTACTTTCCCCGACGGACCAGCGTAACGCCCACTTTCTGCGGGCAGCCAATCGGAAGCGTCGCACCCCAGATTGCCGAACTGCAGCAGCATACCAGGCGGCAATACTGGCGGCTGGCCCGGCGACCAACGGTACTTATATTGGCAACATCCTGACCGACAACCAGACTACGAGCACGACCCTTCTCGCTCCGGACTATGTTTCGCCGCGCTCGGTCCAGATAAACATAGGCGTTCAGCGCGAGATCCGGCCGGGAATGGTGTTCACCGTGGACTATCTGCGCAACGTATCCACTCATAACTTCCTGATCGTGGATACGAACCACGTCGGCGATGCGCACTTTCAATCCAGCCGCAGCGCAGACTGCGATCGCGGCAACGTTAGCTAACTGTGGGTTGGGCAACGATTAATGCCGACGTATTCGGCGGCCCGGCACACGGTCACCTCGAGACTGGGCCGACATTACTCGCCCGGCGCGGCCACGATCGCCGACTTCGCTCGCAACGGCCTTGATTCCGGGTACAAGCTGTGCGGCGGCGGCCCTGCCAGCTGCGGCTTTTCCCGGGATCAACAGTGCAGTGGGCTCCAATGAGATGCTGTTCCCCATCGGGCGGTCGGTCTACAACGGATTGCAGATGAGCTTGAAGCAGGATGTGACCAATCCGTTCCGCGGCGTTAAGCACGTAAACCTGCAGGTTTCCTATTCTTTCTCTCGATATATTGCCACAGCGAGGGACAACGATTTCAGCACAGTCTGCGACCGACTTCGACAATCCAACCACTATATCGGTCCGAACGCCCTGGACCGCACCCATCAGCTTTCGTTTGGCGGGTATATGGATTTGCCTGCGGGCTTCCAGTTCGGATTTGACGCACATTTCGATAGCCCGCTGGCGTAAAATATCACACTGCCCGTGAGCGGACTTCCCGGCGGGATCTACCAGACCGACATCACGGGAGACGGTACCGGCGACGGGCAGTGGCCAACAACCGAGGCATCGGCGATCTTCTTCCCGGAACCAATATTGGCGCCTTCGGACGCAGCCTTGGCGTGAATGGGCTCAACGAGGCGATCAATCATTTCAACACCACCATGGTAGGCCAAGCCACTCCGGCCGGCCAGGTGCTGATCTCGAATAACTTGTTCACGTTGGCCCAGTTGCAAGCCTTGGGCGGCGTCATCGGGGGAGCACACCTACGGCCACGGCAGCCTTCGGACCGCTCAACCTGCACCTCCCGGCGCAATTGGCCAGGCGTGGTTGAGGACCTTCGACGTCAGCCTGAACTGGCACTACAAATCAAGGAAAGATTGGAGGTACGACCTGGCGTTTCCTTCTTCAATGTGTTCAATTTCTCTAATTTCGATGGCGCTGCCGTTCCCTTCAGCAACATACTGAACGGGCAGGTGGGTTCTCCGAACGGTACGACCAGCGCGCTTGAGCACGGTGTGGCTGGAAACTTCCTTCGTCTTGGGCTGGGCTCGGGCGTGAATGCGCTCGGTGCGCCTCGCGCTATTGAGTTCCAGCTGAAGTTTATTTTCTAAGAGTCTTGCTGTCTTGAGCCATCAGCCCTTGGGCTGATGGCTTTTTTCTTGCGGCTAAGGACTCAGTTGGCTCCGCAATTGTTTGGCGAGCTTCTCGATCCTCTTGAGCTTCTCGCTCAGGTCTTTGGGCAGAACGCCTTTTCGTAGTCTGGTCGACCTCGGGTGGGACTGATTGCGCCAAGGCAGCGAGTTCATCGGCATCGTGCCTGCAGCTTGTGTCGGATCGATGGTGGCTCGTTGATTCAGCGGCGGTGGCATGTCTCTTTGACTTTGCACATCGGCTTGATCGGCTTGGCGAATACCAGGCGGGATTGGGCGACTCTGCGCGAACAAGGTGGGTATACAGAAGAGAACTCCCAAGCAAGTAATCAAACGAATCACGGGGACCTCCAAGGCGGAACGAGCAAACTACCGGATGCAAACTTTGGGAATTTTACTCCTGATCGTGGTGCGGAGTTGTCGCCAAAAATTGGATCCGGCAAGATCGCAAGCGCGATCCATCGGGCCAGAATGTAACCGTAGCGCTAACGCCCTAGCGCTTTGTGTACAATGCCACATGCCTTTCCGCGCTCAGGGAAACTCCAACGCCGCCAAGCGCGGCCGAACTCCGCCCCCCGAAGAGACGTTCGAAGAGGCCAGCTTCCTCAAGGCTTTGGGCGAGAAGCAGAAGCCAGTGAGCGTCAAGCTGATGGATGGGCAGACGGTGAGCGGCTGGATCGAGTACTACGACAAGCACATGGTACGCCTGACCCGCGAAGGCGCTCCCAACCTTTTTATCTTTAAGCATGAAATCATGTACATCGCGGAAGATGGCGGGAAGAGGAAGTAAGCGGCGCTTCGCAGAGGATGCCGCTTTGGCGCCTCAGGCCAGAACGGGTAGCGCCGGGCTGGTAGTCGCTGCCTGAAGCGCAGGTTTCGAAGCCGCGAAGGACGACAATCCCAGGATCAATACCTAATCCCGACAGCTTTCTCCCCGCCATGTCTGCCATTGCCCGCGAGGCGGGCGCTTTGCTGATGGATTACTTTCACCAGCACTTGAAGATCGAGTACAAGGGCGAAGCCGATCTGGTAACGGCGGCGGATCGCGCAGCCGAGGTGTTGATCCGCGAACGGATCCGCCAACAGTGGCCTACGCATGACGTCCTGGGCGAAGAGCAGGGACTCAACGACCAGGGCAGCGAGTATCGCTGGTATGTCGATCCGCTGGATGGCACGACGAACTTCGCGCACGGATTTCCCGTCTTCTGCGTTTCGATTGCTCTGGAACACCAAGCAGCTCGAGCAGAAAGGCCAGCGCATCGCCGCTGTGATTTACGATCCCACGCGCGATGAGTTGTTTTCCGCGGAGCAGGGAAGAGGGGCGCAGCTCAACGGCGAGACCATCCATGTTTCGAAAACGGCTGCGCTGAAGGAAAGCCTTCTGGCTACCGGCTTTCCCAGCCAGAAGCGGCATAAGAATCCGAACATTTACTTTTATCACCAGATCACGCTGCACTCGCACGGAGTGCGGCGGGCGGGATCGGCGGCGCTCGATTTGTGCAATGTGGCCTGCGGGACGTTTCGACGGCTTCTGGGAATTCAATCTCAATCCCTGGGACACGGCCGCGGGCGTGCTGATCGTGGAAGAAGCGGGCGGTAAAGTGACGCGCTTCGACGGGTCGCCATTTGAAATCAACAGCCGCGAGACCGTGGCTTCGAACGGGCTGGTTCATGAGGCGCTGCTGCGGGAGTTTGAGGAAGTCTTTGCGGGGCGAGGGTTGGAGCCGCTGCCGGATCCGCGAGAGTACAAGAGATGAACCAAGACCCGAGGACGCCGAGGAACGAAGGAATGCAAGCGATGCATTAGGAAATCCGTGCTGCGTGGGTTGCGGTCGCGATTCGTCATGCTGGGGTCGGCGGTTTTGTTCGCCGGTGCGACTGGCTCTTCACCGGCCGCTCCCGATGCGGCTTATGTGCAGTCGTTTGAGAAGTGGAAGGCGGAACAGATTGACGACCTGAAGCAGAACTGGCTGCCGCTGGCTGGGCTGTACTGGCTGAAGCCGGGAGCGAACAGTTTTGGCACGGCGCCGGAGAATGCGGTCGTGTTTCCCAAAGGCCCGGCGCACGCTGGCGAGTTCGATCTCGAGGGCAAGGACGTAACCATCAAAGCTGCTTCCGGACGCACACGCGACGTTGGCGGGCAAGCCGCTGACAACAGCGAAGCTGGCTCCCGACGTTTCGGGGCACGCCTCGCTGGTGGAGATGGGTACGCTGCGCTTTCACGTGATCGTGCGCGGAGAACGCGTTGGGATTCGCGTGAAGGACACTGGAGAGCGCGGCCGTTGCCAACTTCAAGGGACTGATATTTTATCCGCTCGACCTGAACTATCGCGTGACGGCGACGTGGGAGCCGTCCGATGGCAAGAAGACGATCGACGTGCCCAATGTTCTGGGCGACGTAACTTCGGTGCCGGTGGCGGGGACTGTGGTGTTCAAGATCAACGGCCAGGAGCAGAGGCTGACCGCACTGGGTGGAGACCCATCGAAGGGACTGTCGTTTGTGTTCAACGATCTGACGGCGAAGAGCGATACTTATCCTGGTGGACGCTTTCTCGATAGCGAGCCGGTGATGAACGGAACCGTGGTTCTCGACTTCAACCGCGCCTACAACCCGCCGTGCGCGGTGACTCCTTATGCCACTTGTCCGCTGGCGCCGAAGGAGAACCGGCTGGCCGTGGCGATTCCTGCGGGCGAGAAGTTCGATAAGGCGGCGCACGCGCACCACTAGACGCGCCCTCAGATCGACGCTTCCCAGTTCCCCTGGCGCGTTACAATAAATGGGGACTGGCTGCTGCTCATCCGGCTGTCCGTTGATTTCCTAATTCCTACAGGCCTAACGTGATCAACTCTCTTCTGGAACGCAAGATTGAAAAGCGGCCCGACCAAGTCCGGCTGCAAGGACGCATTCTTTTCCTTACGGAAGACCCGGAACTGATCAAGCGGCAGCTTGCGGGCGAAGACCTGCCGTGGGACACGAAGAATCCGGGAAAGAATCCCAAGCTGCGCGACGACATCTCGACTGATGAGATCACTCCGGCGCACTACTGCTTTTATTTTGACGAAACGCTGGGCGAGATTCCTTACCTTGGGTTGAAGTGCGGGAACGTGACGCCGATCGGGCGTGGCGAAGTGAAGCGCGGTGGCTTTGTTTGCGCGGTGAGCGGGAAGCGGCGCGGTAAAGGATCGAGCCGCGAGCAGTCGCCTTACGCCGAGATGTGCGCCGGCATCCGGGTGGTGATCGCGGAAAATATTGAGCGCATCTACAAGCAGAATTGCCAGAACCTGGGAGTGCTGACTTCGACTGACTTTTCGCTGATCGACCGGATTCGCGGCGGGGAAGAGATTGCGCTCTCCGAGTTCACTGCCGGGGAAGATGAGATCACGCGGCAGGTGATTGAGTACGGCGGGCTGTTTCCGTTCAATGTGGCGCGGATGCAGGGGAAAGTGTTCTTGCCCCCGATCAAGACCGGCAGCCGTCCCATGACGCTGGCTGAGAAGATCTTTGCCCGGCACATGGTGAACGAAAAAGGCGGAGTTGGAGTCGCTTGTGTGAAGCCCGGGGACACTGGGTTTGCCCGGGCTGATCTGCGTTTTAGCCATGAGTACGTCACGCCGATGGCGGCGATTTTTTTCGAGCGTTACGTGGGCAAGGATGCGAAGGTGAACGATGCCTCGAGCATCATTTTTTTCCGCGACCACCTGACGTTTCTCGATGAGGTGATCTCGGAGGAGAAGAAGAAGCTCGGTCTGCTCGATCTTGCGACGCAACTCAAACTCAAGCAGCAGGACTTCGCCGCCAAGCAGGGAATCAAGCTGCATGGAGAATTGAAGGACCGCAAAGGGTCCGAGGGCATTTGCCACTCGATCGTGCTGGAGAGCTATGCGCTGCCGGGGCAGTTGAACATTGGCTCGGACTCGCACACGCCCCACGTGGGCGCGATTGGCTGCGTGGCTTTCGGCATCGGCACCACCGACGTGTTCAATAGCTGGATTACGAAGGACGTGCGGGTCAAGGTGCCGGAGTCGGTGAGGATTGTGATCCGCGGCAAAAGACATGCGAATGCCACGGCGAAGGATTTCATCCTGAAGATTCTTAGTCTCGACTACGTGCGCAGCGGCAAGGCGCTGGCGAAAGTGATGGAGTACGCGGGCGAGGCGATCGAGGAACTCAGCGTGGATGAGCGTGCGACCATGACTAACATGGCGGCCGAGATTGGCGGATTCACCGGCATTGTTGCGCCGGACAAGAAGGCTGTGGATTTTCTGGTTGAGCGTCGAGCGATGGACAGAAAGAAAGCCGAAGCCATGATCGAGGGCTTGTATAGCGATGCGGGCGCTCAGTACGCGCATGTGATCGAGCTCGATGCGGCGGAGATTACACCGATGGTCGCGACTCCCGGCGATCCAGGCAATGGGAAATACGTTCGCGAACTGAATACGCCAGTGCCGGTCGAGATTGCTTATGGCGGCACCTGCACCGCGGGCAAGAACGAAGACATGGACATGTATGCGGCCGTGCTGGCCGATGCTCTGAAACAGGGCAAGCGCGTGGCTGATTCGGTGAAGTTCTACATCCAGTTTGGATCGCAGGAAACTCGGGAGTATTGCTTGCGCAAGGGGTACCTGGACGTGTTTCAGAGGGCTGGAGCGATTGTGATCGAACCGAGTTGCGGGGCTTGCATCAATGCTGGGCCGGGAGTTTCGACGCGTCCCGATCAGGTGGTGATCAGCGCGCAGAATCGCAATTTTCCGGGGCGCAGCGGTCCGGGACAGATGTATCTGGCTTCGCCGTTGACGGTCGCGGCCAGCGCCGTGGCGGGGTACATTGTGGAGTATGAGCCGAGTGAGGTGTTGGTCGGCGCGTAGCGCTGTGGCGCAGATACGTTGGAAAAACGCGATTGCCTGCTTACCGCCATTGCGGCAACACGTCTGACCTTCCAGGAGGATGCCATGAACCGGTCCCGCCTGCTTCTGGTTGCTTTCATCACAATCACATTTGCCCTCGCAGCTACGGCGTTTCGCGACGCTGGCTCCCCGGTGTCGCGAGTCGGATCGCTCGCCCCAGCTGCGCCGATGCTGGAACCGCGCTCAGGGCACAGCGCGACTCTTCTTCCGGACGGCAAAGTTCTGATCGCCGGGGGCATGCGGCGCAATCAGGATTTCTACAAGTCCGCCGAGCTTTATGATCCTGCGACCGGTAAGTTTCAACCTACGGGAGAGATGAGCATTGGGCGTGTAGGGCACATAGCGGTGCTGCTGCGATCGGGGAAAGTGCTTGTCGCCGGAGGGTGGGTGGGCGAGTGGGGGAACGGATTCGGCGGAGTTGTACGATCCCGCCACCGGCAAGTTCGCCGCGATCGCAAAGATGACTGTCCGGCGTGGAAGGCCGAGCGCCACGCTGTTAGCCGACGGGCGACGTGCTGATCGCGGGCGGGGAGGAGCGCGATAACGAATCCCTGGCTTCGGCCGAGATTTTCCGCGCTCAAGACGCTTTCCTTTCAGCCAACCGGTTCGATGCACCATGCGCGCGTGTCTCACACGGCAACGTTGCTCAGGGACGGAACGGTGCTGATCGCGGGCGGTTATGCCGGCGGCGTTTCAGCGAGTGCGGAACTGTACGATCCGAAGCGCGGTGTATTTACGGAAATCGGCGGCCTCGGTACGGCGCGCTGCAAACATACGGCGGGACTGTTGCCCGATGGGCGGGTGCTGATTGCCGGGGGCTCCGATTCGCGCGGCTGGAACGGAAACCTGAGCAGCGCGGAGATCTACGATCCGCGGACGGGGAAGTTCACGGCTACATCCGCGATGAATGACAGCCGGTTCAAGCTGCCGGATGAGGCTGTGCAATTGGCGTCGGGGAAATTGGTTATTGCGGGCGGAAGCAGGGAAGTGGAGGTTTTCGATCCGGCGAGTGGGAAGTTTCTAGTGGTGCCGGGCCAGATGAATGACAAATGGCATTACTTGAGTGAAACGAAGCTAGGCGACGGCAGCGTGTTGCTGGCGGGCGGGTATCCGAATAGCGATCAGGCGACGGCGCAGGCCTGGGTTTACCGGCCTTAGGCGGCGCAAGTCTTCTTGAATGGTGCGAGTCGCCCTTTGGACCTCAATTCGGCCGTAACTGGTTGAATTCAGGCGGGGTGGCCGAAATCAGCCACTCCGGAACTGCAACTTTTCTTCCGGTCCCGAGTTCAAATAGATAGGCGCTTCGGATTGAAGTAAAATCTCGAAGACCTGGCAGATCCGGTCGGAAGAGTGGTGGGTCTGAAAAGGGAGATGGGTATGCGGTACATAAAATATTTAGCTTTGGTGGGGGTTCTGATGCTGCCGCTGACCTTTGCGCAGTCTGCACACGCGCAGGTCGCGGTGGGAGTGGGAATCGGCGGGCCGCCGGTATGTGCCTACGGCTACTATGGATATTACCCTTACGCTTGCGCGCCTTATGGATACTACGGACCTGACTGGTTCGCCGGTGGAGTGTTTATCGGCGCCGGCCCGTGGTATGGCTGGGGTCGCGGTTGGGGTTGGGGCGGTTGGGGTCATGGCTACTATGGTCGCGGAGGCTGGGGCTATGGACGGGGTGGCTATGGCTATGGTCGCGGGTTCGCTGGCGGACGCGGATTTGTCGGCGGACGAGGATTCGCGCGTGGTCCGGCTGGCGGGTTCCACGGTTCAGTTGGCGGTGGTTTTCATGGAGGCGGTACGGCTCCACGGCGGCGGCGGCTTCCACGGCGGCGGTGGTGGGTTCCACGGTGGCGGTGGTGGGTTCCACGGTGGCGGCGGACACGGTGCGGTGGCGGACATCGGTAATTCTGGGCTGATCCGGAGCCTTCTTGATCGGTAGGAGATGATAGAACGGCTGGCAGCAGATGCTGCCGGCCGTTTCCGCTTTTGCCTGCACGCATAAATTTTGTACCGGAACCTGCGTTTCTTGTTAGAATGTGCGGTTCGCGAGATGGGCTGGCGTAGTAAAATACCTGCATAGATCTCAGGAGACAGACACTCTTATGGCCTACGTGATTGCAGAGCCTTGCATCAACACCAAAGACACAGCGTGCGTGGATGCGTGTCCGGTGGATTGCATTCATCCCAAGAAGGACGACCCCAAGTATGCGACCGAGCCCTTGCTCTATATTGATCCGGTGGAGTGCATCGACTGCGGCGCGTGCGTGCCGGTGTGCCCGGTATCGGCTATCTTCGCGCTCGATGATCTGCCGGAGAAGTGGAACGAGTTCACCGCAAAGAACGCGGCGTACTTCGGACGGTAGGGCGGTCTTTTAACTTTAGCCTTTAGATATTGGCTTAAAATCTTTTGGGGGCGTGCGTCCTGATGGGCGCACGCCTTTTGCCTTTTTGGTGAGGGGGATCGGGTGTGTCCCGCGGCGGTTGAGACGCTATCCCTTCGATTGGATCGTAAACATCCCTTTTCCAGAACACCCGGTTCCGCCCGTCAAGGTCCAGTTGCCGGATATGGTATTGCCATTCACGACTCCCTGAAGGGTTAGCACATTGTTGGTCGCGCCGGGGAACATCGTGCTGATGGTCATATCGAATGTACCCGTGACGTTACCGTTAAAGTTGCCCATCAGACCAAAAGTGCCGGTTTCTGACGTTTGATACGAAGCGAAACACGGACCGGTCGACGTGAAGGTGAAATTGGTAATGTTGAGAGTGCCGCCGCTGCCCTGGGTAAAGGTTGTTGAAAAAGTGTAGGCAGGGGACCCATCAGTATTTGTCAGGGCAAAGATCCAAGTTCCGTTAATGTTACCTGAACCAGGAGTGCCGTTGCCGCTACCGCAACCAGACATGCTCAGTGCCAATGCCAAGAGAATAACGATAATCGCGATCTGTTTGTGCATGTTGCCTCCCGAGTCAGACTCTTCCAACAGAAGAGAACCCTCAAGTCCCTCCGAAGTTGCCCGGGATAATCAAAAGGTGGAATGTGCCCCCCCGAATCGACGGAGCACTCTAGTCGTACGGAATTCACTGTATTGTGAGGTTGTCGCGCGGGAGCTACAGTGGTTTTCATAGAGTCGGCCTCGGGGCGATCATGGGTTAGTTTCGCGGCACCGTTCGCGATCTTCGGACCCTCACGATCGTCCCTTTTGGTGGCTGTAACGTGTTTGTGGATTCAGTTTCCCGGACTGCTTCTTACATTCTCGTCCCTCCGTTACAATTGCGAGTTAAGCCTGTTAGAAATCCATGCCCCTGATGGAGTCGGAAGCGATCGTGCTGCGCACCTATCCGCTGCGTGAGGCCGATCTGCTGGTTACGCTGTTTACGCGAGCTGAGGGCAAGGTTCGCGGAGTGGCGCGGTCGGCGAAGAAGTCGAAGCGGCGCTTCGGCGGAGCACTGGAACCGATGACGTATGTGCGGGCGTTTTATGACGTTCGCGAGCGGCAGGAGTTGGCGCGGCTGGATGCCTGCGAGGTGCTGGAGTCTCCGCTGGCTACCGAAGTCAGTTATGTGCGAGCGGTGGCCTTGGCCCATGTGGCTGAATTGCTCGACGAGTTGCTGCCGGACCGCGAGGCGAATGACGCCATCTTCCGGTTAACGCTTTCTGTGCTGCATGTTCTGACGGGCTCGGAGATTTGGATGCCGATCACGTATTTTGATTTGTGGCTAACGCGGCTGGTCGGCTTTTTGCCGGAGTTGACGGAGTGCGTTGTTTGCGGACGCAACCTGAACGGAAGCCGGGCTTATTTTCACGCCCTGGCCGATGGACTGATGTGTCCGGAGGATAAGCGGCTGGCGTCTTCCGAGATCTCGAAAGACTCGCGGGAATTAGCAGCTTTAATGTTTCGTGCTCCGGTAGAGAGCTTTGCGGGGAAGCCGTGGCTCAAGGCGCAGGGGGCCGACTTGCGGAAGTTTCTGATTCAAGCTTTGCAGCGGCACATTGAGAAGAAGCTGGTAACGGCGGGGATGCTGGAGAAGAGCGGCTTCTAATGTGGACGCGGCCCCTTTGCTTGCGCAGCGATATTCCGCTAGTTCCTGTCACCAAACCCATGCTTGGCGCGGCATAGCTTGCAATAGCGCGGCAGTTCGGTATTATCCACCCGGTGCTGCACCGGCTTCAGCGTTCGCAGATACAAGAAGATTGCCTTCAAGTCATCGTCGCTCAGGTTCCGGAAAAATGCCCAGGGCATGATGTTAGCCAGGGGCCGCGCCTTGACCGAACCCGTGCGAATGACCTCGATGAAAATCTTTTCGTCGAAATAACCAATCCCTGACGGATCTGGCGTCAAGTTGAGGGAAGCGACTGTGATCACCTTCTTCGGGTCTGGCCCCCAGGCCCCGCTGAGCGGGACACCGCCGCTAAAATCCAAGCCCGGTAAGTTGTTGCCTTGCTCATCCGCAGGTGAGTGGCAGCCATCGCAATGCCCCACCGTCACCAGGTACTTCCCGTACGCCACGCGATCCAGAGTGTCTGGTTCCGGCACATGCGGCAACGGTGGAAGCGGCTGAAGTGCCTTTTTGATGTTGTCGGCGAGTAGCGTCTTTGGCCGCTCAATGTGCACTGGCGCCAGCGAGCGTTCGTAAACGATCGTCGAGGCCAAATCCTCATCCGAGAGACTGCGGAAGTACTGGTATGGCATCAGCGGGAAAAGCGTACGCCCATCGTGACCAATCCCTTGGCGCAACGCTCGCACAAAGTCCGCGTCCTTCCATTTCCCAGCACCATATTCCGGGTCAGATGAGATATTGGGCGCTACTACGCGATTGGGCTCGGGCATCCCCAGCTCGATGCCGGTAAAGACGTTGCCACCGCCTTTCTTTCCCTCGACTGGCCGTGCGGGACGTTTCGTGAAGTCAAACTCGGAGTGACAGAAGGAGCATTGCAGCAAACCCTCCACCAGATACTTACCCCGCGCCAGCCGCTCCGGGGTGCGCGGTATCGTCTCCATCTCCAGAAGCGATGCTGGCGACGCAGCTGCCGTGAGGGTTGGCGCCTTCTGACAGCCAATGCTCGAACACAGCACGAAGAACGCAGCAATCCCAAGCTGCAATCCCCGAGGGGATCGACTTCGATGTTTTCATGTATTCCGCCCCAATTAATAGACCGAAAGAAAAGACCGCACTTCTGGTTAGCGCGGAGTATACGCCAGAGGGTGAATCTGTGCTCAGTTTTCCTTTGCGCGAGGCTGACGGGTACCGTCCCCTTCCAGTACAATCGGTGGTTAAACTGCGGCGGTTCTTCCGCAATGCACGATCTAGCTCCTGGCACTGGGACTTCAGAACAACGTTATCCATGACCTCATCTCATTCGAAATCGCTGACCTTCCAGGAACTCATTCTGCGGCTGCAGGCGTTCTGGGCGGAGCGCGGCTGCGTGCTGCAGCAGCCTTATGACGTGGAAGTGGGCGCGGGGACGATGGCGCCGGAGACATTTCTGCGGGTGCTGGGACCGAAGCCTTACAAGGTGGCGTATGTGCAGCCTTCGCGCCGTCCGGCGGACGGGCGGTATGGGGAGAATCCAAACCGGCTGTTCAAGCACATGCAGTTGCAGGTGATCCTTAAGCCTCCGCCGGAGAATGTGCAGGAGCTGTATTTGGAATCGCTGGGAGCGATTGGCATCGACCTGCGGCATCACGACATCAAGTTTGAGGAAGACAACTGGGAAGCCCCGACGCTGAGCGCTTGGGGTGTGGGCTGGCAGGTGATGCTCGATGGGCTCGAGATTACGCAGTTTACTTACTTCCAGCAGTGCGGCGGGCTGGATTTGTTTCCGATTTCCGTCGAGCTGACGTATGGGTTGGAACGCATCGCGGCATTCCTGCAGGATGTGGATTCGATTTATGACATTGTTTGGGCGCGCGATCCGGAGACCGGGTTGGCGACGACCTATGGCGATGTGCGGCTGGCCGATGAGTTGCAGTTTTCCGTGTATAACTTCGAAATGGCGGATGTGGAGAAGACCTGGAGGCATTTCGACCTGTATGAGGCAGAGTGTAAAGAACTGCTGCAGGAGTATGAGGGTCTGAGAGATCAAACTCCCCAGCTGGTCTCTCCAAGAAACGAAGAGAAAACAACCGGGCAATCTGATTCTGCACGGACGAAATCTCGACTTCCGCTGTTGGCGAGCCTACGATCTTTGCTTGAAGTGTTCCCATTTATTCAACATCCTCGATGCGCGAGGTGCGATTTCTGTGACTGAGCGCGTGGGCGTGATTGCCCGCGTGCGGGCGCTGGCGGTGGGCATCGCGAAAGCCTGGGTGGATCAACAGAAGAGCGAGTCCGCTGTTGTGGGTGACAAGGCCGACGAGGAAGAACCTGTCCGCGAGAAGCCTGCGAAGAAGGAAAGGTTGTCGCCGGTGGGTTTGTAGTTGCAGTGTTGGGGCGCGACACACCGAGGGCGGGACCACCTCGGGACAGCCGGCAGGACGGCGGCGTACGGTTGGACGACAATGCCAGACTTTCTGCTTGAGATCGGGTGCGAAGAGATTCCGGCACGGATGATTGACGCTGCCTCGCGGGACTTGCGCGAGCGCATCGCCGCATTGTTGAGCCGTGAACGTCTATCCGCCGACCAGATTGTGGGCTTTGAGTCGCCGCGACGTTTGGCCGTGATGGCTCTGGAAATGTCCGGTTCACAACCCGACGTGACCGAGCAGGTGAACGGCCCTTCTGTAAGTGTCGCATACAAGGATGGTCAGCCCACGCCGGCGGCCCATGCCTTTGCCAAGAAGGCCGGGGTGGATGTCGCGCAGCTCGAAAGCGTCACTACTCCCAAAGGCGAATACCTGGCGGCTAAGATTACGAAAAAAGGCCGCAGCGCTTCCGAAGATTCTCGCGGAGAATCTTCCCAAAGAGCTCGCGGCGATCTACTGGCCCAAGAACATGTACTGGCGGAAGCCGCACGAGCGTTTTGTGCGTCCGGTGCGGTGGCTGGTGGCGATGCTCGATGAGGAGACGATCCCGCTGGAGTTCGATGGAATTTGGGCAGGGAAGACTTCGCGCGGGCACCGGATGTTGTCGCATGGCGAGGTGACGATTCCCCGGGCTGGGTGGGTTTATGTGGACGCATTGCGCTCGGCCAAGGTTCTAGGAAGCGCGGAGCGTGAGCAGCAGATCCGGAAGGCGCTCGACGCCGCGACGCGCACGATTCCCGGGGCACGATGGCGGGAAGATAAGTTTCTGCTCGATACGGTCGTAAACCTGACCGAGTTTCCTTCCGTGATTCTGGGTGGTTTCGATCGGCAGTTTCTCGGGCTTCCGGAAGAGGTATTGGTCACGGTGATGCGTGACCATCAGAAATATTTTGCGGTCGAGGATGCGAACGGCAAGTTGCTGCCGCATTTCCTGGCGGTGCTGAATACTGACGGCGATCCGCAGGGGCTGATCCGGCATGGTAACGAGCGTGTGCTGCGAGCGCGGTTCAACGACGCGCGATTTTTCTGGGAGACGGATCAGAAGCAGTCGCTGCTGGAGCGTCTGGAACTGCTGCGGCACGTCACTTTTCAGAAAGATCTTGGCACTTACTACGAGAAGACGCGACGGGTGCAACGCCTGTGCAGCTGGCTGAGCGAGATCATTAAGCAGAGCGGCATGGCGGTGCGTGCGGGTGTGGTCCACAAGGCCGCCTGCCTGGCGAAGACCGATCTGACCACGGAACTGGTGAAAGAATTCACGGAACTGCAGGGTATTGTGGGCGGCCTGTATGCGCGGGCGCAGGAGTTGGATTCGACTCTGCCTGAGGCGACGCGATTCGCTATTGCGGACGCGATTTATGACCAGTACAGACCAGAATCCACCGAAGATGAGGTGCCGCGGTCGATGGAGGGTGCGGTGCTTTCGGTCGGCGATAAGGCGGATACGATTGCTGGTATGTTTGCGCTGGGGCTGGTGCCGAGCGGGTCGAAGGATCCGTTTGCGCTGCGGCGGCAGGCGAACGGCATGGTCAAGGTGATCGCGGAGAAGAAGCTGCCTTTGCGGCTGACGGAGTTGATGCGGGATGCGCGGGCCGGCTACCAGGGGTCGGAAGCGGAGAAGAAGTTTGTTGATGATGCGACGTTTGTCGAGTCTGTCAGAACATTCTTCCGCGAGCGTCTGGAATTTTATTTGAAGGATGTGCGCGGATACGCGTATGACGTTGTGAAAGCTGTTTTGGCGTCCGACTCGGAGGATGTGGTGGATGCGCTGGCCCGGGCCGAGGCGGTAAAGCAGGTTTTGCACATGCCCGAGTTCCTGGCGATTGGGGCGGCTGGCAAGCGCATGAGGAACATCTTGCGGCAGGCGGAAGAGAAGGGAATCGCTCCGGCTGCGAGGTTCGAGAGCTTGCGGGATTCGGCTCATGAAGAGAAGAATCTGGCGTCTTACATCGAAGTCAACGGACCTCGGGTCGATGCGCTTCGAAAGAGCAAAGAATATGGCGACGCGCTGATGCTGCTCTCGACCGCGCGCGAGCCCGTGGATGCATTTTTTGACAAGGTAATGGTTATGGTAGACGACGAGAGGGTGCGCGCGAACCGGTTGGCGCTGCTACGGACTCTGCTCAAAGAGTTTTCGACGATCGCGGACTTTTCCGAGATCGTCACCGAAGGAAAGGGATGACCAACCGAAATTCTCAACCTCGAGTTTAGGTGTACGGACTGCCAGCGGGACGCTGGCGCTACGAAATCCAAATTACAAAGGACTAATCATCATGGCGACAATTACTCTCCCCGAAGCTGGCGTGCAGGAAAGCAAGAAGACCACAACCAAGTACGTTTACTTTTTCGGCGGTGGCAAGGCGGATGGCCACGGCAAGATGAAAGATGACCTGGGCGGCAAGGGCGCCGGCTTGGCGGAGATGACCAATGCTGGTCTTCCCGTGCCTCCGGGCTTCACCATCCAGACCGAGGCTTGCCGCGAGTACATGCGGAACGGGGGCGTGTCGAAAGAAGTCGACCGGCAGATGGAGGATGCGCTAGCCAAACTGGAGGCGCTGCAGGGGCAGAAGCTGGGAACGGGCGAGAACCCGCTGTTGGTCAGCGTACGTTCGGGCGCAAAGTTTTCCATGCCGGGAATGATGGACACGATTCTGAATCTCGGACTGAACGATAAGAGTGTCGAGTCGCTGGCCAAGCGCAGCAATAATCCACGGTTTGCGGCGGATTCCTACCGGCGGCTGATTCAGATGTTTGGCAACGTCGTGCTTGGAGATTCCGAAGCCTGCATTCGACGAAGTCTTTGACGCGAAGAAGAAACAGAAAAAAGCCAAGCTCGATACGCAGCTCGATGCCAAAGCTCTGAAGGAAGTGATTGAGGAATACAAGAAAGTCGTCAAGAAGCACGCCAAGCGCGACTTTCCGCAGGATCCGCACGAGCAGTTGGTGATGGCGCGAGACGCGGTGTTCCGCTCCTGGCAGAACGAACGCGCCAAGCATTACCGCCGCATCAACAACATCGATGACATGCTGGGCACCGCGGTCAATGTGCAAGCCATGGTGTACGGTAACCTCGGCGATACCAGCGGCACCGGAGTGGGCTTCACGCGCAATCCGGCGACAGGCGCGAAGGAATTTTACGGCGAATTTCTAATGAATGCGCAGGGCGAGGATGTGGTCTCGGGCGTTCGCACTCCGGTGCATATCTCCGAACTGCACAAGATCATGCCGCACGTCTACGACCAGCTGCGCGACATCACGACACGGCTGGAGAAGCACTACAAAGATATGCAGGATTTCGAGTTCACCATCCAGGATGGCAAGCTCTACATGCTACAGACGCGCAACGGGAAGCGCACGGGTTGGGCCGCGGTGCGGGTGGCGATTCAGATGGTAGAGGAAGGCCTGATCACCAAGGAAGACGCGATCTTCCGGGTCGAGCCCAACCAACTTTATGACTTCCTTGTGCCGCGACTGGATGAGAAAAGCACGAAGGTGGAAGTGCTGGCGACGGGATTGCCGGCGTCACCGGGTGCCGCGGTCGGGCAGATCGTTTTCACCGCAGAAGAAGCGGTGAAGAAGGCAGGGCATGGCGCGAAGAGAAATCCAGTGATTCTGGTGCGCGCGGAAACTACCCCGGAAGATATTCAGGGGATGGAAGTCGCCGCAGGTATTTTAACGTCGCGCGGCGGCATGACCAGTCACGCCGCAGTGGTGACACGTGGTATGGGCAAATGCTGCGTGGCCGGTGCGGGCGATATTCAAGTTGATGAGCGGGCCGGGAGTCATGCGTGTGAAGGGGCAGGTATTCAAGGAGGGAGACTGGATCTCCCTCGACGGAACCAGTGGCCGCGTGATCAAGGGCAAGTTGAACACGCTAGAGCCATCCACCGATGATGCGGACCTGCAGACGTTGCTGGGCTGGGCGGAGCCGTACAAGAAGATTGGCGTGCGCGCGAATGCGGATATTCCGCGGGATGCCATTCAGGCGAAGGCATTTGGCGCCGAGGGCATCGGCCTGTGCCGTACTGAGCACATGTTTTTTGCTGCGGATCGTATTCCTCACATGCGCGCCATGATCCTTGCGGATAACGAGAAAGACCGCCGCACCGCGCTGAAGAAACTGTTGCCGATGCAGCGCGCAGACTTTATTGGCCTGCTCAAAGCGATGAACGGCCTGCCGGTAACGATCCGACTGCTCGATCCGCCGCTGCACGAGTTCCTGCCCAAGCGCGAGAAGCTCATGGTCGATATCGCCAGCCTGCCCAGTGCCAAAGCCAAGCAGAAGAAAGAACTGGTGGAGGAATACCGCGAATACGGCGTGAAAGGTGCTGGCGATTTGAAGAAGATTCTTTCCGCGCTGCTCGCGCGGGTTGAGGATCTGCACGAGTTCAATCCCATGCTGGGGCATCGTGGATGCCGGTTGGGAATTACCTATCCGGAGATTACCGAGATGCAGGCGCGGGCCATTATCGAAGCGGCGGTAGCCGTGGAAAAAGAAGGCATAAAGACCCACGCGGAAGTGATGATCCCGCTGATCGCGACAGTCAAAGAGATGGAGAACCAGGGCGCGATAGTTCGGCGCGTGGCGGAAGAAGTGTTCAAGGAAAAAGGAAAGCATGTCCATTACCTGGTGGGCACCATGATTGAGCTGCCCCGTGCCTGCCTGGTCGCGGACGAGATTGCCAAGGAGGCCGAATTCTTCTCGTTTGGGACGAACGATCTGACCCAGACCGCGTTCGGCTTTTCACGCGATGACATCAACAAAGTTCTGCCCACGTATCTTGCCGAGGGGATTCTGAAGCAGGATCCATTTGCCGCGATCGACCAGGTAGGCGTAGGCGAACTGGTAAAGATCGGGATTGAACGGGGGCGAAAGACGCGTCCGAACTTGGAGGTAGGAATTTGCGGCGAGCACGGCGGCGAGCCCGAGTCAGTCAAGTTCTGCCATCAAGTTGGAATGGATTACGTTTCATGCTCCCCGTTCCGCGTGCTGACGGCGCGGCTGGCAGCCGCGCAGGCAGGGGCGTCGGATACACTGAAAGTTGAGGGCGGAAGAACGAAATAAGATCGGTTCAACCGAGAACGCGGGAGGCGCGCCAGAAGCTTCAGCGTCCTGGCGTCGTGAATTACTGCACTTTCTGCAGCCGCGCGATTAGTTTCTGTGCCAGGCTCTCCTCCGAATCCGACCACAGCAGGCGGGCGCTGGCGCCGCTATTTTTCTCCACATTCGTAGAAAATTGCACGAGTTTCGCGACGTTATCGCGGATCTTGGCCCGAGTCTGCTCGGTGAGCGAAGTCTCGGGCTGGAGAAAATACGAATCCGGGCCAAAGTCCACTTCGATGTGCCCCGTCTGCTGATAAGCTCCCTCGTCAAATTCTTCTCCCTGGACGATGAACTTCACGATCGCAGGATCGAGCACCCAGTTCGCGTTCGATTCATCCGGCGTCCACAGATCCCAGTGAGCTTCAAAGACGTAAGCGTAGTCGTCGTGAACCTGTTCGGCGGCAATCAGCGTCGCTTGCCCGGGATCGATTCCCGCCGGGAAACCGCCGCTCCAGCACCGTGGCTTCGTCCCAGGAAATGGGATGCAGGGCAAAATAAGTGATCCCCGGACGCTGCGCCGAGAAAGGGAACTGCTGCAACACGGCAAAGGCGTGAGGCAACATTTCCGGGCCAGAGAAATCGGAAAACCAAAGACTGAGATAGAGTGGATCAGACACAATCGCCTCGAATGTTTGAGCCGCGCAGTTGGCGGACCTTATCATTGTAAATCGTCCGAGAGATTGGCCGCACTCGCTCACTTGAACAATTGGCCGAGCGCTGGCGGACGCGATCAGCAGGCTAGACCGTTCTCGCCGCGTTTTGACAGGGTGCGAAGTGCTTGTTACGATCAATGGTGCCGCGAACACCCACCTCACAACCGTCCCCGTCGTCTAGCCTGGCCTAGGACATCGCCCTTTCACGGCGGTAACACGGGTTCAAATCCCGTCGGGGACGCCAACAAAATAATAGACTTCCACAAACCCGCCGTTTTTCTTCATGATCCAATTTGATCCACTTAGGCCGGTTTGATCTCCAAAACCGCGCCCTTCCGCACCAGCTTTGACCAAATTGCTCTGCGCCTCGCGCTTCTGTGGACCGACTGCCTGCATGTAAACGTCGGTCGTGACTTTCAGACTCGCATGGCGCAGCAGTTCCTGTACGACCTTGGGATTCTCGCCGTTCGCGTTCAAGCAGCGTCCCAAAAGTGTGCCGAAAGGTGTGATACGAAACTTGCTTCGTCACCTTGGCACGCTGCAAAGCCGGCTTGCCGTAATATCGCCACAACGTTCCGGGCCAATACGGCTGTCGGCCTTTCATGTGCGGCGAGGCAAATACCCAATCGCCTGGACTTGGCGTACGGAGAAAGCTGTCTCCATGCCCACAGCGACTCGGCCGTTTGCGCATCCAGCGGAACGTCTTTCAGAGAAGCTTCCGTTTTCGGCGCACCTTCCACCATCGCCACTACCGACCGACGAATGTGCAAGATGAGGTTTTCGAAATCCACGTCCTGCCACCGAAGCCCTATCAGTTCTCCTCGGCGCAGCCCCGTGAAAGCGTCCAACTCGATCATCGTGCGGAGTGGATCGGGCAGTTCCTTGAGAAATGCCATGATCTCTTCCGGCGTCAGAACATCGGGTGCTTTCTGCCGTTTCGCGCTCTGGCGAACGCTCGTGATTGGATTCTTCTCCGTCCATTCCCATCTGATCGCATGAGAATAGATCGCGCTCATGATGTTTCTGATCTTGGCCCTGCTGCCCCGCGCTAGCGGAACGCCGGTCTTCGGAAAACAGAGACTCTTGAGCCATTTTTCGACTTCGGTTGCCTTGACGTCCGTCAGCCTGCACGCACGCCAACGCGGAAGAATCCACTTCTTCAGATAGCCCTCGTAGGTCACCTGCGTCGAGTACGATTTGCGATCTTCGTCTGCCGCATCGAGCCCCGGTTTCGTTTTGTTGAAAGTGTCCGGCAACTCGTGTTGGCGATAGTGATTCACAAGCGTCTCGAAACTGATGCTTTTGATGAGCCTTTGAGGGGTTTGTTGGTTGATCTCCAAGCGGATTGCATCTACGGCAGCCTGGGCGGAAGACTCGGTCGGCAAGTCTTCCTGCGTTCCAATGACGATGTGTTTTCGCCGGATCGTGCCGTCCAGCTGAACCTCTCTCCATAGGAATTCCCAAACTTTTCCCTTCTTGCGGTCCGCCAGTCTCAGACTGCCTTTTTGATAACTCGTGCGCCTCATTTATTTCCTCCATTTCGGTTGAGGCGACACGGATGGCTGCCTCAGCTTAGCGCAAGTTGAGTGGCGGGTCGACAAAACGTCTGTTGAAAAATCGGCGAATCAGCCTGCTCTTTTCGCTTTCAACCACCCTTCGAGATCAGAAGCTCGGAAACGCCATAGTTTTCCAACTTGAATTCCGTGAATCTGACGGTTGCGGGCCATTCGCTGTAGCGTTTTTGGGTGGATGCGGAGCAACTGCGCTGCTTCGTCGCTGTCTAAGAGCGGCTCAAAGACGAATTCGGTCCTAGGCCGAGACTGGCTTGGAGAAGGAGCGAACCTCGAAGGCTGGGATGCGGACATAATGAACTCCTGGGCCAAATCACGAAAATCGAGCTGATTTGGCTGCTTCTGGGGATGTTCTATAAATGCAGACTGAATTTCCGTCAAACGGGCCTGATTTTTGGGGAAAACGCGATTGAAACTGCAATTTAGACGATGAAACGGGTCTCCAGAAGGTTCTATCCCGGTTGACGGATTACGAAGGCTGGGGGTAAATAGCGGCATGAGGTGCCCTATGCAGACTGAAAAAAGAGCCGCCGTTAGGACCAAGGAGATCGAATCGAAAACCAATGCTGTTGCGAGTGTCGAGTTCGTAGTCCGTGCCGCGCTGCACGACTCGGTTGAGGATGACTTTGTCCACTCCATTGCGGGAAGGATTATTGCCGAGCGGGAAAACCGCGGAGAAGAGGACGCAGGGAAAATTAGCGCCTCACTCGTTCAGTTCGGCGAGGCACTCGACCACGGCATCAGCGCAGAAAGGCTCGGAGATGGCATCTCTGGTGACATCTCAGAATACTGGGAACATCTTTTCGACGTGGAAACTGGCTATCCGAAGGAAGAAATACAAAATGAGTTCGAAGTGGTAGACCTCGATCTACTGATCATCGACTACGTCGCAATCTATCCGGAGTATCGAGGACTGAGTATCGCCGAGTCTGCCATTCACCGTACGATCGACATTTTTGGTGCTGGGTGCGGACTGGTAGCGTGCAAGCCTTGGCCGCTACAGTTCACTCCGTCCGTTGCGGACGATCAAGAAGCATTGAAAAGACTTGCGTTACCGAACGTAAGCAAAGGCGAGGCCATTCGGAAGCTGAGATCGTACTGGTCACGCCTCGGGTTTTGGCCGCTTGGTAACACCGGAATCTATCTGCTGAGCATATCGCAGAGGGGGTGTCGCGCATCTTTCTGAGGGTCGCGCCAGAAGCCTCCAATAACTCTGATACTCGGTCACCGCCCGTCCGGTTAGAACGCTGCCCTGTCACCGAGGTGCAACGACGCCTCCGAACCCACTACCAACTGATCGAAAACGCCAGACTTCTGCAACGCCCGTCCCATCCAGACCGAGTTTTCTAATCTTTTCATGCAGCAGCCTTTCCAACCCCTACCTCCAAGCCAACCTTACTCCCCGTTTGTCGGCAAAACGGGAAAAATGGCGCGGTCCGGTTTCCTGGATAACTTCCGCATGGCCCGTTAACCGACCACGACAGGCAAGAAGATCTCCAACATGCAGGACTATTGGACGAACTGAACGTCGATCCCCATTACCTTTTTGGGGCCTATCGCGACTCTGCTCTTCTCGTCGCGACCCAGTAGACCACTCGCCTGGAGAAATCGGCGCGCACGGCCAATATCCTCGACTCGAACTAAAATGGATTGAATGCCATCGCTCGCCGATGGAATGAACCGGATCGCGGGGCCAGCCGCTGGGTGCCACACGCCTCCTGAGGCTTGTGCATCGGGACCTAATAGCTTTTGCCACAGGCGCACGGTCGCCTCATAATCGGATGTGCCAATAACGATCTCTTTAACCAACTCAATACCCATGGTCCGCCGCCCCGCTGCCTCAATAGATCTTTCAAATATCGCCGATGTTCTTGAATATCCCTGCGAGGAGGGTTGTTCATGCGAAATAGATCTGGACTGTATTCACAAAGGAAGACATCCAAGTCGTTCTTTGAGACATCATCGAGTGTTACCGTCGTCCACAAAGTTGTTTTGTTGCCACTCTGATCTTTTTTCTGGTAGGGATCTGGTTGACCATGGTGCAGGCCGAGTTGTTCGAGTTCGGGAAGCGCCTGCGCCAGAGGCTCAGGCTCAAGTCCAAGTCCGCTGAATCGCACGTTCGTGGAAGGCGGCCCTGTCGAATGCGATTCGACTGATTCATCCCGGGAATACACGAATTCAAGGTTGACATTCCCTGCGTTGACTCCACCACTGAAGAAACCTTCGTACTGCGCCGGTGGCCACGCGACCGGCAGCTTTAGTTTTTCCGAGAACAGGGACCACAGAGCCTTGGCGTCCTCAACAGTGTCGGCGCTTATTATGATGTGGTCCACCTGCCGTACGATCGCCAGCCTGGGTTTCGACGGTACTTGCCCAGCGGCTGCAGCTGCCATATAGGCCAAGCACATCACTCCGATCAGCTTGTTCCTCACCCGTCCTCCTGCAGCGTCTCGCGAATTGTACGCCTCGACTGGGTGCGATAGACGTATAGGTCCGGACGGGAGTGCCAGTCCCCAGTAGTCGGCAAACCGGAAGTAATGGCGCGGTCGGGTTTCCTGGGATAACTTCCGCATGGCCCGTTAGTCGCCAAGTGTAAAGCATGACACACCGTTTTCTCCCGGCGTAGAGCCGCGTAGTGTGGTTTTTTCCTTTTGAGGTATGGCGCACAGCCATCCCACGGTGCATAATCTGATCGGCGACTTATATTGGGCTCCTCAGTAAGGCGCACCGATGTTCACAGACGCTATCTCGCGTACGGCCCTCCATTCATTATTGTTCGTTGCGCTAGCATTCCTCGCAGCGGCCGAATTGTCCGCACAGACCGGGTCTGCTCTTAGCCAACCGGTTATCCAAGCCAACTCCAATCGCTTACCCTCCGGAAAATTGGAGAACGGAATCCTGAACGCTTCACCTCGAACTGCGGCAGGGTGATTGGTACCCGGAAGCCGACACCGGTCCGAGCATGAAGGTCTACGCATTCGCCGAGGAAGGCAAAGCGCTTCAAGTACCCGGTCCACTTATTCGGGTTCCTGAGGGCACAGAGATCCACGTGACCCTTCGCAACCTTCTCCCGGCTACGGCGGTAGTGCACGGCTTGCATCAGCACCCGGGGGACGCAAAAGCGGTTGTGGAAGTCCCTCCCCAGGAAACGCCGAGAACTGCAATTCACCGCGGGTGCCGCCGGGACGTATCAATATTACGCAAGCGCCGGTCGAGACTTGGGCGACTCCGGTCGTCCCTTTCGAGAGGACAGTCAGCTTGCGGGGGCGTTCGTGGTCGATCCGCCGGGGAAAGCGACCCCAGATCGAATTTTTGTGCTGGGAATTTGGAGGAGCGGATCCGACGCCGCCGCACTCAGGGGCCAGAGTCCCGACGCTCCCACACATAATTCCGGTGATCAACGGGAAGTCATGGCCCTACACCGAGCGTCTGACCTACGCAGCAGGCGAACCGGTACGTTGGCGCTGGATCAATGCCAGCGACGGCGGGCACCCGATGCACATGCACGGCTCCTACTTCCGCGTGGACAGTGCGGGTAATAGTGAGACCGATCACGTTTTCGCGCCCGGACAGCAGCTCACCGTTGCAACCTTTCGGTTGTTCACCAACGGAACGATGACCACATATTGGACTCCACCGCCCGGTCATTGGCTTTTTCACTGCCACTTTATTCCCCACATGTCTCCCGAGATGACCGTCGCCAATGCCCTGGCAGACAAATTCACAATGGAACACAACGGCAATCACATGGCTGGAATGGTGCTCGGGATCACTGTAACCGGCAATCGTCCACCGGTGGCCGCACACGGACGAACTCGCAAGATCCGGCTTTGGGTGCGGGAACGCCCTGCCGCCAATGGCCTTCCAGCCGGATTCAGCTATCAGGTGGAGGAGAAACACAGGCTGTTCTCCGAAGGAGTTGACCGTGCCAGGTCCGCTACTCGTGCTGGAGCGCGGGCGGCCAGTCGAAATCACCATCGTCAATCAACTCCACGAATCAACTACCGTACATTGGCACAGCGTGGAACTGGAAAGCTATTACGACGGGGTGGCGGGTTGGGGCGCACGCGGCAAGGAAGTCACTCCCGAGATTCAGCCCGGTGAGTCCTTCCGCGTTCGATTTACGCCCCCACGTGCCGGGACTTTCATGTATCACACGCATTTGCACGATGAAGAGCAGCTTCCCGGTGGATTGTATGGGCCACTGATCGTAGCTCGAACCGGGGACTAAGTTTGATTCCGCGCACGACCACATTGCCATTTTCAGCCGGGCGGGTCCCGGTCCGATTGAGGGGCCGCTGCTTTTGAATGGCAGTACAGAGCCGACAACTTTGCACTGGCGAATCGGCGAGCCGTACCGTCTGCGACTCATCAACATCGCCGCCTTCGATGGCGGCACTTTCTCGCTGCGGGACGAGGAAGGGCCCCTCCAGTGGCGTGCACTCGCGAAGGACGGTGCCGATCTGCCACCGAGGCAAGCAGTGATGCAGGAGGCGCGCCAGCTTGTGCTGCCTGGAGAAATCTACGACTTTGAATATCAGCCGACGGTGGCTGGGATTCTGCAGCTCGAGTTCTCAATTGGGATCCTGAAAATGAAGGTTACCCAGCAAATCGAGGTTCAATAGAGAGACCGTATCCGTCATTCGGCAAATCTCCCGCATGCGGCTTGGGATATAACCAACCTTTTTTCGGGGTAGAATTCAACCGAATCGTTCGGGTTGCAAGGGAGCCTTTATGCGATCTGCCTGTTTGGCTTTCCTCACCTTGGTTCTCGCGGTTACCTTCTCACCGTTCGTGAATGCGCAATGTAAGGATAGTGTTGTAGGAACGTGGAGACTTGTGTCAAATACAGTTACGACTGACAAGGGAGAGGTGAATAAGGCCGTTCTCGGCCAAAATCCCTCAGGGCTCCTCACCTACACGGCGGATGGCAGAATGATGGCGATTATTTCCGATGATGGACGGAAGCTACTGTCGGTTCCCGATAGGATTGCAGCTCCGGTCGAGGAAAGGGCGCAAGCGTATTCCACATTTATGGCCTACGCCGGGAGTTACACCTTCACTTGCGACAAGATGGTGCATCACATCGAGGTTGCCTCGCTGCAAAACTGGGTCAACATGGATCAAACAAGGTTCGTAACCCTGCAAGGTGATCGCCTGTTTGTGCGTAACACGCCTCAGCTCAGGGGAGGTGTTATGGTGACCCTTGAATCGGTGTGGCAGCGGTTGAAATAGCAGCCTCTAGTGAACATGTAGAAAGAATGAAGAAAGCAAACTCGTCGCGCCTTTTGTCTGCTATTTCGGAGGCCAAGCAGGAGAATTTTGCGGCCTCGTCCGTACTTCCAATTCCCTTATAGATTCGCTACCTGTGGGTACGGACACAGCGGGCCGAGTCCTATCCGCTCTGCCGTCCCGGATGTGCGAGGCGATGATCTGGTCCGGTGCCTTGCCCGATTCGACCCATTCTTCGATTGCGCGAATCGAATCAAAGGTATTCGGGCCATCGCCGCCGCCGCAATGGTCCATCCCGGGAGCCATGAAGAGCCGGTAGGAGTCTCGCACGTTCGCGGGGCCTCCCATGAAATCCAGGACGCTGTTGTAGTAGTTGATGCTGTTCAGAGGCGATATTGAGGGGTCACTCCAGCCGTGGTACTGCAACAACTTTCCGCCACGGTGAAAGAAATCCCGAAGATTCGGGTCTGTGGCCCTGGTTACGCCGTCATCAATGCGATCGGCGAACGCCATCGCAGAATCGAAATCGAATGTCGTGAAATCCCAGTTGGCATCATGAAATACCGCGTATCTCCGATACTCGCTCGCCTGGGTCTTCCTTATGTCCGCATGCATCCGACCCACGTCGGAACTCCAGCCGAGTTCACTGCCCAGCATTAGCCCCGGATAAATCTGTTCTCTGTACGTGGATTCACCGTCGGGCTGTAGAACGCCCGGGCTACGGTTACTTGCGCGGCGGTCAAACAATCCGGACCGTCCTCGCCCTTGCACTCCAAGGTCTTCAGGTCGAAGTCACAAAGCCGTGGATCCCCCAAAAGGCCGTCCTTGACGCCGTCGCGAGCATCGCAAGCTGCCACTGCCGCGTTGCGGATCAGGGGAAGCTTGGAAGGTGGAATCAGCCCGGCAGGATTCTTGCGGATCGCCTGAGCCTTCCAGATGCTCGATGCCTGTAAGTGCGTAAGAAAGTTGGCGGGCGCTCCGGCGACAATTCCGTTGTAGTCAGCCGGGAATCTCTGGGCCTCCGTTAACTCTTGTCTGCCCCCGGTCACATCCGTTCCATAGAGAATGCCGGCGCACGGCCGTAGTACGCCGCAACGATGAGCTTCGCCATGACGGTCATTTCGTGAACGGCGCGGTAACCGAAGTCGATCACTTTCTCTCGATGGCCGAGAGCGTAGCTTCCGTCGTTGTTCGGACCTTCATGGCCGGTATCTGTCGAAGAGGTCGCGTAGCCCCGGGAAATAGCTGCTGCCATGCTCGCGTAGCTGATCGAGCCAGCCATGCCTCCGTTACCGACGCCCATGAACTTGCTGTTCCAATTAGCGGTAGGCATCCAAACCTCAAACTTGATCTCGGAATCCGTCGAGGGCCTAGTGACAGCAGTTACCCTGCAGAACTCTGGAAGGTCCTTCGCTGAAACGAAGGTGAGGCCTCCTCGCGGCCCAGGCGCCGGAAAGGAGGAGGGGGGATTTAACGCTCCGGCGGCCACCGTCTGAGCAGATCTTATCGCGATATCTGCCAGCTTCAGGGAGGTCAGGCTCTCGCAGGTCGCCGCAGCGGAGCCCAGCGAGCTCAGCGTGTTCATCATGATCACCGGCGAAGATCACAGCTGGCCGTTTCATAGGTCGTCCTTGCAGCGCCTTTTGAAGCGCAAGACCAATTACGTCGAATGGGATCTCGTGGGGGCAGTCAATTCTTGAGAGTGTCCTCGAATGCTTCCACGTGCCCTTGGTGCGCACACTCTAACCCTGCAACGCCAGGACGGTCCTTCTCAATCCATGCGAGAATCATCTCTAAATTGCTCGGATTCGGTGGTGACACGATTCCGGGTCGGGGACCAGCACTTCCGACTTCACATCCGTGTTGTGGTAGGCGGCGATCTTCCATTCACCTCCGTCCTTCACCATGACCTGCAACAAGCGTGTTCGGAGGCGCCCCTTGTCATCAGTATTCGTTCCAGGAGACAGCTTTTGAATTCCGGTCACCGATGTGAGCACTTCCACAACGGCAACATCAGGCCGGACGAATTTCAGAGAAACAACGTCCTGCTTGAGCGTGCTCCCATGGAAATGTCCCTTAAACACATCGTCATGCTTCTCGATAAACGGTTGACGGCCAGTAAAAATTGCCCGCGGACGTTCGTGAAGGTGCCGTCGGCAGCAAAATGACGCGAGTACGCCGCGGCATCTCCGGAATTCCAGGCAGAATCTCTTCTTGAATGATGTTCCGAACGGCGGTTTCGTCAGGCGAGACTTGGGGCGTGGCGGGATGGTCGCAACGAGGCCTGCGGCTAGGAATAACAAACATTTCATGGCAGCCTCCGGATACTGCGAGCGCTGCGACTATAGCAAACAACGAGGATCGAAATGGCAATTCGCCCTATCAGTTTCTTCTTGGATTATGCGAATCGTTATAGACGAGTCGCTGGCTCAGAAGTTTGTTTGGCGCGACGCCGGTTCCCGAACCCAGTCCCCAGGTTTCGACAGTCGCAAATCTCTTGCGCGCGCACCTCAGCGTTTATCCCAAGATCCACTTGTTTTCAACTTCTTCAGCCACGCAAGCACGATAGATTGCAGTGCGATGCGATGATCGGAAAATCTGCGATCGGCTGCGTCTCGCCAGGGCTGTATTCTGACAAACATCTATTTGAAGAAATCTCTTTTGAATGTCTCGTGCCGTTGACGCG